>CALWXJ010000019.1 GCA_944385475.1 uncultured Oscillospiraceae bacterium | reverse complement strand
GGAAAATATCCAGATGCTCCGTCTGTTTCTGCCTTTCTCCTTGAAAATGCGCAGACTTCCCCCTTCCCTGTCTGTTTCGCTTTTGAACCCTCTAAATTTATGCGCTCTTCTTTATCTCAAACAGATGAAAAACAAACCAGCGATGGCGCCCGCCGCCCCGGGGAGGGGCAGTACTGCCAGAGGCTGCCGCAGAAAGACTCCCAGAGAGAGCAGGACGAAGAGGAGGAAAAAGAGGAGCACCCACGGCCCCTTTTTCTGCTCTGGGGAAAAAGCGTCCCGGCAGATCCACTGTACCAGGCCGCACGCTGTCAGTACGATGCCCCCGCCGGAGAGGAGCTGCCCCAGGGTCAAGGTCAGCTCCCGCCAGCTTCCCATGCCCAGCAGGCCCTCCGCCGTGCTAAAGCCCATCCAGATGACCAGCAGGACCACCGCCGCCAGCAGTCCGTCCCGCAGGGTGCAAAGCAGGTTTTCCCACCGGGGCATGGGGGGCAGCTCTTGGATCACGCTGTCGCAAAATCCCTTGGGATCCGGGCCGATGACGGTTTCGGCATCTTCGCCCCGGGCCTCTGCATCCAAAAGCATCCAGGTGATGTCCCGCCGCACCTGCTCTTGGTTCCAGGTGCTGATGCGGGAACCCCGCAGGTAGACCACCACATCCGTCAGCAGTCTGCGCCCCTCCTGGCTCAGGGACTCCTCCGCCTGGTTATTTTCCTTTAAAAGCAGCCGTGTCTTTTTCCGCATGGCTCTGCCCTCCTGTCTCCTGCATGAGACGATCCACCGCCTGGGCCAGTTCCCGGTAATGGCGGAAAAACTCCGCCAGCTCTTTTTGGCCCAGGTCTGTCAAAGCGTAATACTTCCGCTGCGGCCCCTCCGCCGAGGCCCGGTAACTGGCGATAATGGCGCCCCGCTTCTCCAGACGCCGCAGCAGCGGGTAAATGGTGCCCTCCGGCACCCGCCCGAAGCCATAGCCCTCCAACCGTTGGGAGATCTCATAGCCATACCGCTCCTCCCCGCTGAGCACCGCCAGCACACACCCTTCCAGGGTCCCCTTGAGCATTTGGGTGGGAATCAAGTCATCACCTCCACTACCTTGCTGTGCAAGGCAGAATGCAGCTATATTGTAATGCAAGGTAGTTGGGCTGTCAAGAGGGCAGGAAGGATTTTGCCCCCGGCGGGACCCGTCCGGCCAAACTGCGGGGGAGGGGAGATGCTGCCTGGCCCCGGGGGAGAGGGGGCCGGGGATAAGGGGCTTTTTTCTGGGGAGAATACCCGCAGCGGTAAAATTTGCCGTGGAGAAAGCAGCATGGGGAGGAGTTTATGCATTCACTGTGGGAAAAGAGCTGTAAGATCCCCGGTCGGGAGAGCCTGCTTGGAGACGAGAAGACGGACGTGGCTGTGATCGGGGCCGGAATGGCGGGGATCCTCATCGCCTGGGCGCTGCAGCGGCAGGGGCGGGAGGTGGTGGTGCTGGAGGCGGGACGGATTGCCGGCGGCCAGACCCGAAATACCACGGCAAAGATCACGTCCCAGCACGCCATGACCTATGGCCGTCTGATCCGGACCCTGGGGGAGGAAAAGGCCCGCCAGTACGCCCAGGCCAACGAGGCGGCCCTGGAGGAGTACCGAAGGTGCATCGCCCGCTATGGGATCCGCTGCGACTTTGAGCAAAAAAGCGCCTATTTATACGGCACAGAGGCGGAAGTGCTTCAGGCTGAGGCCCAGGCAGCTGCGTCCCTGGGTCTTCCCGCCTCTTTTGTAAAGGAGGTGCCCCTCCCTGTACCTGCAGCCGGAGCGGTGGCGTTCCAGCGCCAGGCGCAGTTTCATCCCCTGAAATTCCTCAGGGCCCTGTCCGATGGGCTGACTATCTATGAGCACACCCCGGTCCATGTGGTGGACGGGGATCTGCTGGACACACCCCATGGGACGGTCCGGGCCAATCAGATCGTGTTTGCCTGCCAGTTCCCCTTTGTGAATTTCCCCGGATTGTATTTTGCCAGGATGCACCAGGAGCGATCCTATGTCCTGGCCCTGGAGCATGCCTCCCAGGTGGACGGGATGTGGATCGGGGCGGAAGCGGACAGCTATTCCTTCCGGAATTATGGCGATCTTCTTTTGCTGGGAGGGGCGGGACACCGCACGGGGGAAAATCCGCCGGAGGGGTGCTATGACCATCTTCGCCGGAAGGCCCGCCAGTGGTTTCCCCAGAGCAGGGAGGTGGCCTGCTGGTCGGCACAGGACTGCATCAGCGTAGACCATGTGCCCTATATCGGCCGCTTTTCCGCCAGCCGTCCCAACTGGTATGTGGCCACGGGTTTTCAAAAATGGGGGATGAGCACCTCTATGGTGTCGGCTATGATCCTGGGGGACTTGATGTGCGGAAAGCAAAACCCCTATGCGCCGGTCTTTGACCCCGGCCGGTTTGAACTGGAGGCGCTCCCCGGCATGGCTATGGAGGGAGGAAAGGCCGCCAAGGCGCTCCTCCGGCGCTTTTTCCAGGTCCCCGGGGAGACTGCCCGGCAGCTCCCTTCCGGGCAGGGAGAGATTGTCCGGCTGAACGGAAAGAAGGCCGGCGTGTATAAAGATCAGGACGGCAGCATCCATGCCGTGAAGATCCGCTGCCCCCATCTTGGCTGCCAGGTGGAGTGGAATCCCGATGAGGGCAGCTGGGACTGTCCCTGCCACGGATCCCGCTTTGACTGCCAGGGGCATCGGATCAGCGGGCCGGCCCAGGAGGACCTGCCCCATGGGTGAGCGCTTTTGCGGGTGGTATTTCAAATGCCAGTCTCCCGCCCACACCCTGGCCCCGATCCCCGCCGTCCACACCCGGGGAGGGAGGAGGCGCTGCTCTCTCCAGATCATCACAGATGAAGGGGCGTGGGAGACTGCTCTGCCCGGGGAGGGGGCGGTGGTAGAAAAAGACAGGCCCTGGGCGGTGTTGGGGGAGAATATATTCTCCCCGGAGGGGATCCGGCTGGACTTGAAAGCGGGCTCCCTCCGGGCGGAGGGATCTTTGCGCTTCGGGGCGCCGCAGCCGCTGCAATATGATATTATGGGGCCGTTTTGTCTTGTGCCGTTTATGGAGTGCCGGCACCGGGTGTTCAGCATGGCGCATCAGGTGGACGGCAGGATCGTGGTGGCGGGAAGAGCGTATTCCTTTGAAAACGGGACGGGATATATCGAAGGGGACCGGGGATATGCCTTCCCCAGCACCTACGCCTGGACGCAGTGCTGCTTTCCCGGCGGATCGCTGATGCTGGCGGTGGCCCGGATCCCCCTGGGCCCGGGGGCGTTTGCCGGGATCGTGGGGGTGATGCTCTTAGGGGGAAAGGAGTACCGTGTCGCCACCTGCTTGGGAGCGCGGCTGGTAAGCATGCGGGACGGAAAGATCCTGGTGCGCCAGAGGGGACTGGAGCTGCAGGCAGTGCGGATGGAGGACGCCGCCCGCCCCCTCCGGGCCCCCACCAGGGAGGGGATGACCCGCCTCATCCGGGAAAATGTGTCCTGCCGGGCTGCCTACTCCCTGAAAAAAGACGGGCGGACCCTCTGGGAACTGGAGGTTCCCAATGCCGCCTTCGAGTATGAGTACCCCCAATAAAAACCTCCCGGGAAGAGGGGGCCAATAGAGAGCAAATTTTTCACTGGGAGGCCCGGCTTGATTTTTGCCGGGGGCGATGCTATGATAAAAAGGCAAATTTCACCAGGATGCACGACTCCCCCGGAGGAGAGCCTCCGGGGGCAAAAACGGGAGAAGGATCATGCCCCGCCATCAGGCGGGGCCCTTTTTGGGAAGACCTCCCGGCATAGAAGCGAGGGGAAGGAAGAATGCTGGATATCTATGGGACACTGGGCCCGGCGTGTGACAGCGTGGAGATCCTGGAGGGCATGTTCCGCAGTGGGATGACCGGCGTGCGGCTGAATTTGTCCCATGTGACGCTGGAGCAGGCACAAGGGCAGATCCAGCGCCTGCACCAGGCTGCACAACACTGCGGCCTGACAGCCAAGCTGCTGATCGACATGCAGGGGCCGGAGCTGCGGGTAGGGGCGCTGGAGCGGCCCATCGAGTTGGTGAAGGGAGAAGAAGTCTGTCTGGGACGGGGAGGCATCCCCATGCCGGTGATCACCCTGCCCTGCCTGCACAGGGGGCAGGCGGTCCTGATGGACGATGGGAAATTGCTGCTGCGTATCGTGAAAGAGGCTCCGGGATCCGCCGTGGCCGTGGTGGAGCGGGGCGGCGTGCTGCGTCCCCGCAAGAGCATTGCCCTGCCGGGGGCGAATCTGCGCCCCCCCACCATGACGGAGAGCGATCGGGCCAACATCCGCTTGGCCCGGCAGTATGGCGTCACCGGCGTCATGCAGCCCTTTGTCCGGGACCGGCGGGATCTGGAGACAGTGCGGCAGGTGCTTATGGAAAATGGGGGGGAGGAGATCCGCCTCTTTGCCAAAATCGAAAATATGGACGGGGTGAACCAGCTGCCAAAGCTCCTCTCCGCCTGCGACGAGATCGTCATCGCCCGGGGGGATCTGGGCAACGCCATGCCCCTTTGGGAGCTGCCGGCAGTGCAGAAGAAGATTGCCGCTGTCTGCAGCCGGGACGGCAAGCCCTTTATGGTGGTGACCCAGATGCTCTCATCTATGGAAAACCGCTCCATTCCCACCCGGGCGGAGGTCAGCGATATCTTCAACGCCATCTTGGACGGGGCCGCCTCCGTAATGGTCACCGGGGAGACTGCCGTGGGGAACTACCCGGTGGAGACCATCCGTTATCTGGCCAACACCGCCCGGGAGGCCCTGCGCTTCCGGGGCCGGGCCAACGCCCTGTAATCCGGGCAGGATCCGCCTTCGGCCGTCGGCATCGTGCATGCCGGCGGCCGAAGTTTTTCATATCTGCGGCCATCCCCCCTCCCTTTTACTCTGAAAAAGGGGGCAGCGGCGCAAGCCGCCAGGGAGAAAATGCATAAGTTGAAATAAAACTTGCAAATTAGAAAAAATCTTGAAATATTTCTTGCAAAATATGGAGCCGGGGCGTATACTCACCTGCGGAAACAGCGGCGGGAGTGCCTGTGGAAGGAGAATGAGAGATGGAGAATACTCCCCGGACAGCAAGCGGACAGATTTTGTGCTATATCCAGATCGCAGGGTTTGCGGTCTTGATGGCGCTGAACTATGAGCTTTTCGTTTTTCCCAACGCCTTTGCCCCGGCGGGCATCAACGGCCTGACCACCATGATCCAGTACGTATTTCACATCAGCATCGGCTGTACCTCCCTGTTGATCAACATCCCCCTTTTGCTGCTGGCGTGGAAATGGGTGGACCGGGACTTCGCCCGCAAGACGGCGGTATTCGTGGTGGTGTTTTCAGCTCTGACGATGTATTTGAACACGGTGGACCTCACTTGGATCGCCTACCACACGGACAATGGCAGCTCCGCCATCCTGGGGCCGGCGACGGCGGGAGTTATCAGCGGCGGGATCTACGGATTTGTGATCCGCCGCAACGGCTGCACCGGGGGAACGGACATCATCGCCGCCTGGGTCCGCAAGATCCATCCGGAGGCAAGCTTGATGGGGCTGATCTTCTGCCTGAACGCGTCGGTGGCCGTTTTGTCATTTTTCGTATACGGGTGGAAGTTTGAGCCGGTGATCTTATGCCTCATCTATTGCTTCCTTAGCTCCCGCATCAGTGACGGCATCCTCAAAGGCGGCAAAAAGGCGCTGAAATTCGAGGTGGTGACGGAGCAGGCGAATGTTCTGGCGGATCGCATCATCCATGAGCTGCGCCACGGTGTGACGGTGCTGCCGGCCCGGGGGATGTACTCGGACCGGGAAAAGCAGGTGCTGGTGTGCGTGGTGAATCGCCACCAGATCGTGCAGTTTCAAGAGCTCCTCAGCCAGTTTCCAGGTTCTTTTGCCTATGTCTCTGAGGTGAATGAGACCATGGGAAATTTTAAAAAGATTACCCGGTGAAAAATATCGCTTTTTCGGGAACCTTTTTCCAATTGCTTGCGTCTGAAAAAGGCGGCGGTACAAAAATCCGATAGGCCGTTGGATCATCAACGCAACGTCATAAGGAGAGAGAAAAAATGAAAAAAAGCGCGCTGATTGCCCTGCTGCTGGCCCTGGCCATGACCCTGAGCCTGGCGGCCTGCGGCGGAGAGAGCACCGAGGATTCCAAGGAAGGGACGACCCCTGCAGAGAGCATGGAAGCGGGAGCGGATGGAGACCAGAAAAATGCCTCTGATGGGGAAGATGCCCTGGATGAAGTGGGGACAGAAACAGAGCAGGAGGACCAAAACTCTCCTGAGGAGCTCCCGGGGGAGGAGACAGATGCCCAGGAGCCCCAGTCTCCCGCAGGAGCGGCGGATTCCTCCCAGAGCGAAAAACCGGTGCAAAAGCCTGTATCAAAGCCCAGTGAGGACAGCACGGCGCAAAAGCCTGCATCAAAGCCCGGCGAGGGCAGCACAACGCAAAAGCCTGAGGATAATGGAGCCACTCCCCCCGATACGTCCGCTCAGCCGGAGCAGCCAGAGTCCTCCCAGGGGGAGTCCGACAGCGGCGATGTGGATCTCCAGGCCTTCTATGACGGTCTGATCTCCCAGGGGGAGTGGCCGGCCATGGGGGCCCAGACAGGGGAGGCGCTGGAGGCGTTTTACCCCGGCCTCACCGCCATTGATACCAAGCAATGCGTGGTGCAGATGGCCATGATCACTATGGCCGGAGCGGAGTTCGTCCTGGTGGAAGTCAGCGACAGCGCCGATGTCCAGGCGGTGAAGGACATTTTCCAGAGCCGGATCGACTATCAGGTGGGAGATGGGGAAAGTCCCGGCGGTGCCTGGTACCCCGGTCCCACGGAGATGTGGAAGAATGAAAGCCGCATCGTCTCGGAGGGCAACTATGTCATGCTGGCCGTGTGCGAGGGTGTGGATGACGTGGTAGCGGCGTTTTCCGCCCTGTTTGAGGCGTGATGGTCTGCAAAGAGAAAATATGGATCAAAAATCACTGGCTTCCGCCCTGTGGACGGAAGCCAGTGATTTTTCAAAATGTTGGATTCTATGGGAAGGGGGGTCAAAGGCGGACCAGCTCGTAAATCCGGTGGCCCAGACCCAGGGCCTCGGCATGGGACAGGCACACCTCCCAGTCGGTATCGGGGTGCAGCGCCATAAAGGGGTCGGCGGGACGGCAGCCGCAGGGCTCGTCAAAGAGGACGGAGTTGGGCAGCAGAGGCTGGGCCAGGACCGCCTCGGCGCAGGCCTGATCCAGCGCCACAGGATCGAAGGAGGCAAACATGCCCACATTGGGCACGATGGGAGTGTCGTTTTCGCTGTGGCAGTCGCAGCAGGGGGAGACGTCCATCACCAGGGAGACGTGGAAGCAGGGACGGCCCTGGACCACCGCCTTGCTGTATTCGGCGATCTTTTTGTTCAAGATGGCGGGGGCCTCGTCCTGCAGGCAGCTGATGGCGTCCTTGGGGCAGATGGCCAGGCACCGGGCGCAGCCGACGCACTTGTTGGTGTCGATGGAGGCCTTGCCGTCAGGCCCGAACTGGGGGGCGTCATGGGCGCAGATCTTGGCGCAGGCCC
The DNA here is from genome assembly GCA_944385475.1 of uncultured Oscillospiraceae bacterium. Taxonomy (GTDB): domain Bacteria; phylum Bacillota; class Clostridia; order Oscillospirales; family Oscillospiraceae; genus Oscillibacter. The sequence goes on along the minus strand of CALWXJ010000019.1, from coordinate 75,122 downwards.
GGCAGCCCACGCACAGCTCCTGCTTGACAAAGGGCTTTCCGGCGCTGTGCATCTCCATCTTGCCCGCCCGGGAGCCGCAGCCCATGCCGATGTTTTTCAGCGTGCCGCCCATACCGGTCTGCTCATGGCCCTTAAAGTGGGTCAGGGAGATGAAGACGTCGGCGTCCATAATGGCACGGCCGATCTTGGCGGAGGTGACATATTCTCCGCCTTCCACTGGCACTGCCACCTCGTCGTTGCCCTTCAAACCGTCGGCAATGATGACGTGGCAGCCGGTGGAGAAGGGGGAGAAGCCATTGACATAGGCGGAGTCCAGGTGGCCCAGGGCATCTTTCCGGCCGCCCACATACAGGGTGTTGCAGTCGGTGAGGAAGGGCTTGCCCCCCTGGCTTTTTACCAGGTCCACCACCACCTTGGCCCAGTTGGGGCGCAGGTAGGCCAGGTTCCCCGGCTCACCAAAGTGCATCTTGATGGCGATGAATTTATCCTCCATATCGATGTCGCCGAAGCCGGCGGTCATCATCAGGCGGGCCAATTTCTGGGGCAGGTTTTCCCGCCAGGAGGGACAGCGAAAGTCAGCAAAATAAACCTTTGATTTTTCAGCCATGGTGCATTCTCCTTTTGTATATATTGATGTCGGATGCTTTGCTTGATATAACCGCCGAAGCGGTAAGGGAACGTACCGCTCCCCTCAATCCATGTCAACGGAGATATGATCCGTTCCGTGGGCGTCAAATTCGCTGAGATAGGCGTCGATGCGCTCCATCAGCTCCTCATAGTTCTCCCGGGTCAAGGGCTCTCCGTCCATATCCCGCAGGGCAAGCTCTTCCGCCAGGATCTCATAGAAAATAATATCCTCGTACTGTTCAATGGCCTCGTGGATCCCGCCATCGGCAAAACGGCGGGAGGGGATGAGGTCCCCGCGGTACAGCTCCACCAGCTTGCCCATGCGGTGGTGGAGGCAGTGGGAGAACACCAGGCTTTCCACCTGGTCGTATTCCCGGATACGGTCGTCCTCCCGGGTGGAGTTGATCACCCAGTTTCCTATGTACACCAGATCCAGCAGATAGCGAAACTGCTGCTCTGTCAGTTCAATCTTCATGGTCAGATACCTCCCTGGTTTGCGCCTTGTTGCCAGGCGGGAATCAAAATCTCCTTGCATTATATCAGAAGGGAAAGGGAAATTCCATATAAAAAACCGGGGAAAAAGGCTAAAATCTGTCTTGCGGGGACAATGGTGGGTATAGTATAATAATATACTCGTTCAGATCCATGTATTGCGGCCCCCGGAGGGCCCCGCTTTGAAAGGGAGGAACGCTATGGATATGCGGCCCATCGGCATTTTTGACTCCGGCCTGGGAGGGCTGACCGCCCTGCGGACGCTGCGCCGGCTGCTGCCGAGGGAGGAGCTCGTTTACTTCGGGGACACGGGCCGGGCGCCCTACGGGGGCTATTCCGAGGCCACCATTGCCCGCCATGCCCTGCAGGACGCCCGGTTTTTGCGCACCTTCCAGCCCAAAGCCATCCTGGCCGCCTGCGGCACGGTGTGCACCACCTCTTTGGGGGTGCTGCGGCAGGCCAATCCGGACCTGCCTCTTTGCGGCGTGGTGGAACCCGCCTGCCGGGAGGCCCTGGCAGCCACCCGCACCGGCCAGGTGGGGCTGATCGCCACAGAGGCCACAGTCCGCACCGGGGCCTATGCCGCCGCCATGGCGGAGATGGACCCGGCGGTGCAGATGCTCTCCCAGGCGTGCCCGCTCCTGGCCGCGCTGGTGGAGGAGGGGCATTTCCGCCCGGGGGACGAAACGGTGGAGAGGGCGGTGAGGACCTACCTTGCCCCCCTGCGCTCCGCCGGAGTGGACACCTTGATCCTGGGTTGCACCCACTATCCTATTTTGGAGCCCATCATCGCCCAGACCATGGGGCCGGAGGTCCGTTTGATCTCCGCAGGCGGAGCCAGCGCCCGGGCGCTGTGGGATCTTTTGCGGGAGCGGGATCTGCTGAATCCCGAGGGCAAGGGCACCACACGGTTTTTTGTCAGTGGGGAGCCGGAAAATTTTCAGCGGGTTGCCTCCGCGTTTTTGGGGACGGACCCAACCCGCCAGCTGCGGAGGGTGGAGATTGAGCAATATTGAAAAACATGACCCCGCGCCGGAGGAGGCGCTGGCGGTGATTTTGACCATCCGGGGGGAGCAGGTCTACGACGGCATCGACCCGGACACCGCCGAACTGGTGACGGAGGGGCTGCTGCAGCGGACAAAAGACGGCCTGCGCCTGAGCTACCAGGAGACGGAGCTGACGGGGATGGAGGGGACCACCACCGCCTTTGAAGTGCAGGGGGGAAGAGTCATCCTCAGCCGCACCGGCAGCGTCAGCTCCCAGATGATATTTGAAGAGGGGAGGCAGCACACCTCCCTTTATACCACCCCCTATGGGGAGATGACGGTGGACGTCCAGACCAGCCGGCTGCGCCACAACCTCACAGAGCGGGGCGGCGTGATGGATATCCACTATGCCATTGCCGTGGGCAACACGGTGACAGGCCGCAGCCGCGTCCAGATCCGGGTAAAACGGAAAGGATGAGGGGCCTTTACACAAGGAAGAAAAAGAGGGAGAATCTCATGATCAACATGATTCAAAACGCAAAGGAACAAGCTGCTTCTTTGGCCATGCAGGCCTATGCCGCCGCCGTGGCTGACGGGACGCTTCCCCAGGCGGAGGTGAAATCCGCCCCGGTGGAGATCCCCAAGGACACTGCCAACGGCGATTTCACCACCACCTTTGCCCTGGCGGCCTCCAAGGCCCTGCGTCAGCAGCCCCGGGCCATTGCCCAGGCGCTGCTGGACCACATGGACCTGGAGGGCAGCTACTTCGCCTCGGCGGAGATCGCCGGCCCTGGCTTTTTGAACTTCCGCCTCAACGATAGCTGGTATGCCGACGTGATGGACGCCGTAGAAAGGGAGGGGGCGGATTACGGCACCTGCGACGTCTGCAAGGGACAAAAGATCATGGTGGAGTTCGTCTCCGCCAATCCCACCGGCCCCATGCACATGGGCAACGCCCGGGGCGGCGTCCTGGGGGACACCCTGGCCAGCGTTCTCACCGCCTGCGGCGCCGACGTGACCCGGGAGTTTTATGTCAATGATGCCGGCCATCAGATCGACAAGTTCGCCCACTCCATCGAGGCCCGGTACCTTCAGATCATCCAGGGGGAGGACGCAGTCCCCTTCCCGGAGGACGGCTACCAGGGGAGTGACATCCGGGACCTGGCCCAGGCCTACTATGACCAGCACGGGGAGGAGCTTTTGAATGCCCCGGAGGCGGAGCGCCAGGAGAAGTTGGCGCAGTTCGGCCTTTCCGTGAACCTGCCGAAGATGAAGTCCGACCTGGAGCGGTACAAGATCCACTATGACAACTGGTTCTATGAGTCCACCCTCCATGAAAGCGGGTATGTTGCCGAGACGGTGGAGCTCCTGACGGAGCGGGGCTGGACCTATGAAAAGGACGGGGCCCTCTGGCTCAGAACCGCTGACATCCTCCGAGAGCATTTCCGCAAGGCCGGCAAGAAGGAAGCGGGCATCGAGAAGCTGGACCTCAAGGACGATGTGCTGCGCCGGGCCAACGGGTTCTACACCTATTTTGCCGCCGATATCGCCTATCACCGCAATAAGTTTGCCGTTCGGGGTTTTGACAAGGTCATCAATATCTGGGGCGCCGACCACCACGGCCATGTGGCCCGGCTCAAGGGGGCCCTGGACGCCCTGGGCCTCAACGGTTCGGAGCGGCTGGACATCGTCCTCATGCAGCTGGTGAAGCTCCTGCGGGACGGGGAGGTGGTACGGATGAGCAAGCGCACCGGCAAGGCCATCTCCCTTTCCGACCTCCTGGACGAGGTGAGCGTGGATGCCGCCCGGTGGTATTTCAACGCCAAGCCGGACACCCAGATGGAGTTTGACCTGGGTCTGGCGGTCCGGGAGGATTCCGAAAATCCCATCTACTATGTGGAGTACGCCCATGCCCGGATCTGCTCGCTGCTGCGGACCCTGGGGGAGGAAGGGGTGTGGGTCCCCCGGGCGGAAACGGTGGACATGCCCCTGCTCTCCGGGGAGACGGAGCGGGCCCTCACCAAGCAGATCGCCCAGTTCAGTGAGGCGATCAAGCTGGCGGCCCGGGACTATGACCCCAGCCACATCAACCGGTACCTGCAGGAGCTGGCGGGCTGCTTCCACCGCTTCTATACCGCCTGCCGCATCAAGGGGGAGGAGCCTGCGGTGCGCTCTGCCCGGCTGAAGCTGGCGGACGAGACCCGGATCGTGCTGAAAAACGGGCTGAAGCTCATCGGCGTGGACGCGCCGGAGAAGATGTGACGCTTCTTTGGCCCGGGGTGTCTTTTTGGAAGGTTTTAAAATTTTATGGAAGAAGCATCGAAAAAGGGCGGGAGGCTTTTTGCCCTGAAAACCGCTTTCCCCGCCACCATCCCCGTGCTGACGGGATATCTCTGCCTGGGCATGGCCTTTGGCGTTTTGATGCAGACCAACGGCTATGGCCCTCTCTGGGCGATTTTGATGAGCCTTTTGGTCTATGCCGGCAGCATCCAGTTTTTGTCCATCGCCCTGCTGACCACGGCGTTTGACCCGCTGCAGGCCTTTTTGCTCTCCGTGATGGTCAACGCCCGCCACATTTTTTATGGGCTTTCCGTCCTGGGCAAGTACCGGGGCCTTGGGAAGATCCGGGCCTTTTTGATCTTCGGCCTGACAGACGAGACCTTTTCCCTGGTCTCCTCGCTGGAGCCGCCGGAGGGGATGGAGCGGGGCACCTTCTATTTTTGGATCTCCTTTTTGGACTATCTTTACTGGGTGGGAGGCGCCGCCTTGGGCGCTGTGGCCGGCAATTTCATCACCTTTGACACCACGGGACTGGACTTTGCCCTGACAGCGCTGTTCGTGGTGCTGTTTTTAGAGCAGTGGAAGCACCGGGAGAACCGCCCCGCGGCTATGATCGGCGTGGGGTGCACGATTGTCAGCTTGGTGATTTTCGGAGCGGATAACGTGGTGATCCCGGCTATGGTGCTGATTCTGGCCGTGCTGATGGCCGGCCGCAAAAAGCTGGAGAGAACGGAGGAGAGCAAGGTATGACGCTGACGCCTGTGGAGACTTTGGCCATAATTCTGGCGCTGGCTGCGGGAACACAGCTGACCCGGTGGCTTCCCTTCTGGGTCTTCCCGGAGCATAAGGAGCCCTCTCCGGTGGTGACGTATCTTGGCAAGGTGCTGCCCCCCGCCATGATGGGGCTCTTGGTGGTCTACTGCCTCAAGGGCGTGGTGTGGACTGCGGCGCCCTATGGCGCGCCGGAGATCCTGGCTGTGGCGGTGGTGGCCCTGCTGCACCTGTGGAAGGGCAATGTGCTGCTGTCCATTGCCGGTGGCACTGCCCTTTACATGCTGCTGGTGCAGACGGTGTTCGCGTAAAGGGGGGGGTGCCCCTTCCCTCCGGCAGCGGAGGGCAACTAAGGGGAGCTCTCCCGTTGCCTTCTTCAAGCCGGATCCCGCTTGACGGAGGGAGCCGGCATGCATAAACCTTCCAGATTCCACATAAGATGGGACTGCGGCCGAAAGGCCGTAGTCCTTTTGCGTTGGGAGGGTGGAAGATGGGCAGACGGCTGACATATTGGCAGATCGGGGGCTTTTTTTTCACAGCGGTGGCAGGGGCGCTGCTGCACTTTGTATACCAGTGGAGCGGCCGCAGCGCGCTGGCAGGTGTGGTGGGCGCCGTGAACGAGTCCACCTGGGAACATATGAAATTACTGTTTGTGCCCATGTTTTTGCTGACGCTGGTACAGATCTGGTCCATGGGCAAGGCATATCCCAATTTGCTGGCCTGCCGGGCCGCCAGCGTCACGGTGGGTCTGGCGGCCATCCCTGTGGTGTTTTATACCTTTACCGGTGTAGTGGGACACGACGTGGGCTGGGTGAGCATTGGAATTTTTTATGTGGCAGCGGCAGCCGCCTTTTACCTGGACGGGTATCTCCTGCGCCGGGGAAAGCTGAGCCGGGGCTGGATGCAGATCGGGGGATTGATCTGGCTTTGGGCCCTGGCGTTCTTGTTTGTGTGGTGTACCTTTTTCCAGCCCCGGCTGGGGCTTTGGCAGGATCCCGTGACAAAGGCCTTCGGGATCCCGGTATAAAAACCGCCGCCCCTGGGGGCGGCGGTTTGCGCTTAAAGATGGTAAAAAATGAAAAGCACGCCATAGATCACCGGCTGGTGCAGCAGGTAAAGAAGCAGGGAGCGGCGCCCCATGGCGGTAAACAGCGGCAGGCGGATCCCGGTGCCGGCCTCTTCCGGGCGCAGGCGAAAGAGGAAATACCCGGTGAGAAACAAAAAGAACCAGGGCAAAAAAGAGAAATAGTCCGTGGAGAAAAAGTCCGCCGGGGGAAAGCCCCAAAATGCGGAAAAGCCGTTGGCATAATAAGCCGGGGACAGGGCCAGGAGGGAGGCCCCCTCAAACCCCAAAAAGCCGCGGTTGACGTCCCGCAGCACCATAAAAAGAAGAAAGCTGGCCCCCACCCCCACTCTGGGGGGTATCCGCCGCAGCAGCGGCTCCAGGGGGATGGAGAGCAAAGAGGCGCTCCCCAGAAAGGTCAAAACTCCAAATCGCACGGCGTTCTCCGGCATCACCAGGATCGTTGCGGCGGAGACCAGGATTCCGCCCCCCAGCACCATCAGTCCCCGGCGCAGAGGGCGGCGGCTCAGAGGGCGGCAGTATCCCGAGAGCAGGATGAAGGTCCAGCAGATGCTCTGCTGCCAGAGATAGGCCCCGGGGGAGAGGTACCACTCCCAATGGGCACCGAAGATCCACACGCAGTCATAGGCGGCGTGATAGGCCATCATGCTCAAAAGGGTCAGACCCCGCAGGGTATCCACGCTGTTGAGACGCTGGCCGGATCCGGAAGGACGCATTTGAAACACACCTCTCTTTCGGCAGCTGACGCCGCCTGGTGGTTTCCATTATATCCCGGAGAGGAAAAAGTGCAAGGACCTGGGGAAAAGCACGGGAAAAGCCGGCATAGAAGCCTTGCAAAGCAAGGTGGGGTGTGATAAAATTTTTTGTTGTTTATCTTTGAAACAAAGGAGCGCGTTATGCCTGACCTTCAAACTGAAATTTCCCGGCGGCGGACGTTTGCCATCATCTCCCACCCTGACGCCGGCAAGACCACTCTGACGGAAAAGTTCCTGCTCTATGGCGGGGCCATTGCCCAGGCCGGTGAGGTCAAGGGCAAGCGGGCCCGGGCCGCCACGTCCGACTGGATGGAGATCGAAAAGCAGCGGGGCATCTCTGTCACCTCCTCTGTGATGCAGTTCCAGCACAGCGGCTTTTGCATCAACATTCTGGATACCCCCGGCCACCAGGACTTCTCCGAGGATACCTACCGCACCTTGATGGCGGCGGACAGCGCTGTGATGGTCATCGACGGGGCCAAGGGCGTGGAGCCCCAGACCCGCAAACTCTTCAAGGTCTGCGCCCTGCGGCATATCCCGATTTTCACCTTCATCAACAAGATGGACCGGGAGACCCGGGACCCTCTGGAGCTGTGCGAGGAGGTGGAGCGGGAGCTTGGCATCGACACCTATGCCGTCAACTGGCCCATCGGCTGCGGCAAGGAGTTCCAGGGCGTCTATGACCGGGAAAAGCGCCGGATCCTCTTTTTCTCCGCCGAGGGGAAGGGGAAAAAGGCCTCCTCCACGGAGGTGGAGCTGGACGACCCCGCCCTGCAGGACATGCTGGGACAGGCCCGGGCCGATGCCCTGCGGGAGGAAGTGGAGCTTTTGGGGGCCGGACGGGAGTTTGACCTGGAGGCTGTTCGCCGGGGAACCCTCTCTCCGGTATTTTTCGGCTCTGCCCTCACCAATTTCGGCGTGGAGCCGTTTTTGGAGGAATTTCTGCGCATGACCACGCCCCCCCTGCCCCGCGTGAGCGACCAGGGGGAGGTGGACGTGTTCAGCCCCGATTTTTCCGCCTTTGTTTTCAAGATCCAGGCCAACATGAACAAGGCCCACCGGGACCGCCTGGCCTTTATGCGGATCTGCTCGGGCAAGTTCCAGCGGGAGACGGAGTACTACCATGTACAAAGCGGCAAGAAGCTGCGCCTCTCCCAGCCCCAGCAGATGATGGCCGCGGAGCGGGAGATCGTGGATGAGGCCTACGCCGGGGATATCATCGGCGTTTTCGATCCGGGCCTTTTCTCCATCGGCGATACCATCACCGTGCCGGGCAAGAAGTTCCGCTTCTCCGGCATCCCCACCTTTGAGCCGGAGCACTTTATGCGGGTGGCCCCCAAGGACACCATGAAGCGCAAGCAGTTCATCAAGGGCACGGAGCAGATCGCCCAGGAGGGCGCCATCCAGATCTTCAAGGTCCCCGGAGCGGGACTGGAGGAGGTCATCGTGGGTGTGGTGGGCACGCTGCAGTTCGATGTGTTTGAGTACCGGATGAAAAACGAGTACGGGGTGGATCTCTATATGACGGGCCTGCCCTATGACCATCTGCGGCTGATCACCCAGTGCCCCTGCAAGCCGGAGGACTTGGTTTTGTGCACGGGGTCTGCCATCCTGGAGGATTTCCGGGGCAGGCTGCTGGTGGCCTTCGGCGGCGAGTGGTCCGTGGGCTTTCTCACCAAGCACAACCCCGGCCTGGAGCTGGCGGACGGGCTTTCTGTGTGAGGCGCCGGAGGGGCATCCGGGACAAATGGGGCGGGAGGCTGCGGCCTCCCGCTTTTTTCTCAAAAAATTCACACACATTCGTTTTACATTTTACAGATGTGTGCTAAAATAAGGCCGGTTACGAACATCTGAAAGAAATGGAAAAAGGAAGAGACAATATGATGAGAAAGACGAAGATTGTCTGTACGCTGGGCCCTGCCACGGATCCGCCGGAGGTGCTGCGGGAGATGATGCGCAGCGGGATGAATGTGGCCCGATTCAATTTCTCTCACGGGTCCCACGCCGAGCACAAGGCCCGGCTGGATCAGCTCAAGGCCCTGCGGGAGGAACTGGATATCCCCGTGGCCGCCATGCTGGACACCAAGGGCCCGGAGATCCGCCTGCGGACGTTTGCCCAGGGCAGCGTCAGCCTCCATACCGGACAGGAATTCACTTTGACCACCGCCCCGGTGGAGGGATCGGAGGAGCGCTGCTCCATCACGTATTCCGGCCTGCCCGGGGACGTGAAGGCCGGGGACTCCATTTTGCTGGATGACGGACTGGTGCGGCTGACGGTGTTGGACACCGGGGCGGAGGAGATCCGCTGCCGGGTGGAAAACGACGGCGTGATGAAAAACAACAAAGGGGTGAACGTGCCGGGGGTCCGGCTGTCCATGCCCTATTTGAGCCGGACGGATAAAGACGATATCCACTTTGGCGTGGAGCAGGGGTTCGACTATCTCGCGGCCAGCTTTGTCCGCAGCGCCGCCGACGTGCGGGAGCTGCGCCACTTCCTGGCGGATGCGGGATCGGACATCCGCATCATCGCCAAGATCGAAAATGAAGAGGGCCTGGCCAATCTCTCGGAGATCCTGGAGGCGGCGGACGGCATTATGGTAGCCCGGGGCGACATGGGGGTAGAGATCGACTTTGCCGAGGTGCCCGCCATCCAAAAGCGGATCATCGCCCGGTGCATGGAATGCGGCAAGCCTGTCATCACCGCCACCCAGATGCTGGACTCCATGATCGAAAACCCCCGCCCCACCCGGGCGGAAGTCACGGATGTGGCCAATGCCATCTATGACGGGACCAGCGCCGTGATGCTCTCCGGGGAAACGGCAGTGGGCAAGTACCCCGTGGAAGTGGTGAAGACCATGGACGCCATCGCCCGGAAGACGGAGTCTCACATCAACTATCCCAAGCGGATGCTGGGCATGGCTCCGGCGGGACGGCTTTCCGTGGCGGAGGCTACGGCCCATGCCGCCTGCACCACCGCCCAGGATATCGGGGCCAAGGCCATCCTCACCGTCAGCCAAAGCGGCAGTACGGCCCGGATGGTGAGCCGGTATCATCCCGGCACCACCATCATCGCCTGCCTGCTGCGGGAGCCGGTGCGGCGGCAGATGGCGCTTTACTGGGGCGTGGAGCCCTTGATCATGCCCTATGCCAAAAGCACCGACGAACTGGTGGATCTGGCCGTGGAGGCGGCGGAGCGGGCAGGCCTGGTACAGGCCGGCGATCTGCTGGTGGTCACCGCCGGCGTGCCGGTGGGGGTGCTGGGCAGCACCAATATGATCAAGGTCCACCGGGCGGGCGACCGTCTTTCCGCCGTAGAGGGCGGGACCCTGGCCAGCAAGTGAGGAAAAGGCGAAAACGGGAAAAAGAAACAGCGGCGCGGACAATCAGTCCGCGCCGCTTCTTTGATGAAGAGATGCCCCTTACCGGAAATAGGCCAGGGCCACCAGAGCCGCCTGCACCAGCATCATGATGGGGACGCCCAGACGGAACACCCGGTGTGCGGTTTTGTGATGCCACACCAGCATGCCCAAAAGCGCGCCTAAGCTGCCCCCCACAAAGGACAAAATCAGCAGATTCTTTTCCGGGATCCGCCGCAGCTTGGGGTGCTTGAGGCAGAGCTTGGAGAGGAGCTTGTCCGCGCCAAAGGTGAAAAACGTCACCACATTGATGATGCAAAGCCAGCAAAATAAGAGCCCCCAGGGGGTGTACAGCTGCTGGGCAAACGACGGGGCGGAGGCCTGGGAGGCCGTCAGGGGCAGCAATTCCATATGTCCATCCTCTTTCGTCTCAGCTCCGCCGGGGAAGGCGGCGGGCAGTTTATAATCTTTAGTTTAGCGGTTTTGCCGCAAATGTCAATCCCTCTGCCGGGGGGGCGGAGGAGAAGATGAATAAAGCGTAAAATCACCGGGAAAATCCGAAAAACGCTACACAAAAAGAGGAGGATGTGCTATTATATGATCCGTGAAAATGCCGCCGGAGGCAAGGTGAAGGAGGGAGAACGCGATGAAAAAAAGCATGCGCTTGGCCGCTGCGGTACTGGCCGCGGCCATGACCCTCTGCCTGTGCGGCTGCGGCGGCGTGGGAGAAGTCACTCTGGATCCCCAGGAGCTGTATCGTCTGCCGGAGCTTCCCGTCCAATATACGGCGCTGAACGACCAGCTCAACGCCATTTTGGAAGAGGGGGCCGAATATGCCGCGCCTACCGCCGGCAGCAATATCCAGCCGGTGCAGATGGTGGATCTGGACGGTGACGGGCGGGAAGAGGCCGTGGCGTTTTTCCGCAGGAGTGATGATGAAAAACCGCTGAAAATCTATATTTTTCAGGCGGATGGGGACACATACCGCCGCGCTGCCCTGATCGAGGGCAGCGGGAGCTCCATTTACAGTATTTCCTATAACGATCTGGACGGCGACGGGCACACAGAACTGGTAGTGGGCTGGCGGGCCAGCACGGACCTGCAGGCACTGACGGTATACACCCTGACGCCGGAGGGACCGGCAGAGCTGGTCCGTACGGACTATGTCCGCTATGCCATGGCGGATTTCAGCGGCGACGGCACGCAGGAGATCGTTGTGCTGCGCTCGGATCAGAGTGGAATGGGGGTGGCGGTGCACTATGGCTGGGACAGCGGCACCCTTTCCGCCCAGTCCACCGCCCGGGTCTCCATGACCATGGCGGAACTGAGTCAGCAGGGCCAGGTGGCCATTGGCTTTTTGCGGGACGGGTCCACGGCGCTGTTTGTCACCGGGGTGGGCGAGTCCTCCCGGGCGATCACTGACGTGCTGGCTATGCGGGGGGGAGAACTGAACAACATCGTCCTTTCCAATGTCACCGGCTATTCCACGGAGATCGCTCAGTTCTGCGGCCTCTTTGCAAGAGACATCAACGAAGACGGCATCATGGAGGTGCCCTGGCCGGTCACCCTTCCCGCGTGGGACGGCTCTGCCGCCCCGTATCAGCGGATCGAGTGGCGCAGCTATGACCTTTCCGGCCAGCCGCAGATGGTCATGAATACGTATCACAGCACAGAGGACGGCTGGTACTTTGTCCTGCCGGACAAGTGGAAGTATCAGATCACCGTGGACCGTACGGTGGGTGTGGACGAGGTGGGCGTCACCTTCTACGCCCTCAATGCCCAGGGGCAGGTGACCCAGCCGGTGCTGCGGGTCAGCGTGATCACCGGCTCGGGCATGGAGCAGCGGGCGGTACGGGGAGGCAGGTTCATCCTCGGCCGCCAGGGCAGCGCCATTTATGTGGCAGAATTTTTAAGCGGCAATGAGGGCTGGGAGCTGGCCATGACGGAAGACGAAGTCCGAGAGGCATTTCACCAGATCGAAACGGAGTGGGCGGCGGAAAACAGCTGACAGACAGCAGGGAAAGGAACGGTCCAAGCATGAAAAAAGTACTGGTCTTAGAAGACGAATCCAGCATCCGCAGCTTTATCGTCATCAACTTGCGCCGGGGGGGCTATGAGGTCATTGAGGCCGAGACCGGCGAGGAGGCCCTGGAGCTGCTCAAGGCCAATCCGGACACCAAAGTGGCACTTTTGGATATCATGCTGCCCGGGATCGACGGTTTTGAAGTCTGCCGCCGGATCCGGGCCATCAACACGAAAATCGGCATCATTATGCTCACGGCCCGCAGCCAGGAGATGGATAAGGTGACGGGATTGATGACCGGGGCGGATGACTATGTGACAAAGCCCTTCTCCCCCGCGGAGCTGACGGCCCGGGTGGACGCCCTGTTCCGCCGGGCAGGGGGCGAGGAACCCGTCGAGACAGGGGAGATCAGCCAGCCCCCCTTCCTCCTCAATACCCGCAACCGCACCCTGGAGAAAAATGGCCAGCGCATCAAGCTGACCCAGGTGGAGTACTCCATTATGCGGGTCTTCATGGAAAACCCGGGGAAGGCATTGTCCCGGGAGGAGATTTTGGACTGGGTCTGGGGCCGGGATTACTTCGGCGAGCTGAAGATCGTGGACGTGAATATCCGCCGGCTGCGGCTGAAGATTGAAGACAATGTGCAAAATCCCACCTATATCACCACCGTCTGGGGCTACGGCTATAAGTGGGGATTTTAAGCCGGCGGGAACGAGGCGCCGCGTTTTATGACAGGGCGGCGGGTCCTTTTCCCGCCATCTGCCGGCGGCGGGACGGCGGCCCTTGAAATACTTTTGGAAGGAGGCCCGGTATGAAGCGGGATGACAAGTCCAAAAAGTGGAATTTCCTGTGGCTGCGGGGCCTGCGCCAGCAGTGGATCGTCAACAGCGTCATGCCGGTGCTGCTTCTTTTGGTGGTGCTGGTGCTGCTGTTTTCCGTGGGGATCTCCAATTTTTATTACAACAGCATTCGCGATGGCCTGGAGCAGCAGGCCAAGGCCCAGGCAGGGGCCTTTATGGACTACTTCATGAGCGAAGGATTTGCCGGGTATCTCCAGAAGGCCAATCAGGCGGTGGCGGATTTCGAAGAGAAAAACCGCATTGAAATGCAGTTTGTCAGCAACAGCGGCCGGATCCAGGCCTCGTCCCTCTCCGGTCTGGTGGTGGGTACGGCGCCGGGGACCTCGGATATCACCACCGCCATTGAAAGCGGGCGGATGGATGCGTTCCGGGGCCGTGACCCCAGGACGGGGGAGAACATCCTGGCTGTCTCTCATCCCTTGATGGTCAATGACCAGGTGGTGGGGGTCATGCGCTTTATCACCTCTTTGCGGGGGGTGAACCAGCAGGTGCGTCTGGCAGTGATGACGGTGTGTTTGATCGCCGTGCTCTGCATGATGCTGGTGATCGTGGCAAACCTTTTGTTTATCAACAGCGTGGTGGAGCCCATTGGCGTTGTGACAGAGGCGGCCAAACGGATCTCCGCCGGGAGCTATGGCTTCTCCATTGAGAACAAGTATGACAACGAACTGGGGGAGCTGGTGGAGAACATCAACACCATGTCGCTGAAAATCGGACAAAATGAGAAGATGAAGTCCGAGTTCATCTCCTCTGTCTCCCATGAACTGCGTACCCCTTTGACGGCTATCAACGGCTGGGGGGAGACGATCCTGGCTGACCAGACCGGCGACCAGACGCAGCTGCGCCGGGGGATCCGCATTATTTTGAACGAGTCCCGGCGCCTGTCCACCATGGTGGAGGAGCTGCTGGAGTTTTCCAAAATGGAAGACGGGCATTTTACCCTCCAGATTGAGGAAATGGACCTGCAGGCGGAGTTTGAAGACGCAATTTTTACCTATCGGGAGCTGTTCCGGCAGGAGGGGATCGCCCTGAACTACCAGGGCCCGGAGGAGGAATTGCCCCCCATTTCCGGCGACCCGGAGCGGCTGAAGCAGGTTTTTTGCAACGTGCTGGACAATGCCGCAAAGCACGGCGGCTCCGGCAAGCGCATCGATGCCGCCATCTTCCGGGAGGAGGACTGGCAAGTGGTGGAGGTGCGGGATTTCGGCCCCGGCATCCCTGTGGCAGAGCTGCCGTTTGTCAAGCAGAAGTTCTACAAGGGTTCTTCCAAGGCCCGGGGCAGCGGCATCGGCCTGGCGGTGTGCGACGAGATCGTAAAGCTCCACGGGGGAGAATTCGAGATCGCCAACGCCCAGGAGGGCAGCGGTACGGTGGTGACCATCCGCCTGCCGGAAAAAAGACTGTAAACTGGAATAAAAATAGAACAAATGTTTGCTTTTTAAAAAAGCTTGTGATATCATATCCTCATACAGAAAGGGAACTTTATGGCAAAAAACAACTCCTGCGTCTTCCGCACCAGCATTGGCGGGCAGGCGCTGATTGAGGGCATCCTCATGCGGGGGCCGGAAAAGCAGGCCATCGTGGTGCGGGACCAGGACGGCAGTCTGGTGGAAAAGGTGGAGAATCTGCGCTTTATCAAGGACCGCTATCCCATTTTGGGGGTCCCTCTGATCCGGGGCGTGGTGAATTTTTTGGCCGCTATGATCAGCGGCGTGAAGGCGCTGATGTACTCTGCCGACTTTTATCCCGAGGAGGAGGCGGCCAAGCCCTCCCGTTTTGAACTGTGGCTGGAAAAGCACCTCTCCAGCAAAAAGATGGAGAGCGTGGTGGTGGCTCTGGCGGTGATTTTGGGGATCGGCATGTCCGTCTTCCTCTTTATGGTGCTGCCCACCCTGCTCACCGGGGCGCTTTTGTTTTACTTTCCCGGGTTTCCCCTCTGGGGGCGGAACCTGATCGAGGGCCTTTTGAAGGTGGGGGTATTTTTGCTGTATCTGATCTTCTGCTCCCGGCAAAAGGATATCTACCGGGTGTTCCAGTACCACGGGGCGGAGCATAAGACCATTTTCTGCTATGAGGCGGGGCTGCCGCTGACGGTGGAAAACGTCCGGGTCCAGCCCCGGCATCATCCCCGCTGCGGCACCAGCTTCTTGTTTGTGGTGATCATTGTGTCGGTCCTGGTGTCCAGCGTGTTTTTCGGGGTCTGGCCCATTACAAATCCGTGGCTGCGGGCGGCGGTGCATCTTCTGCTGCTGCCGGTGGTGGTGGGGATCACCTATGAGTTCAACCGCTGGGTAGGCCGCCACGTCCAGGACAATGCTCTGGCCCGCCTGCTGACAAAACCGGGCCTCTGGATGCAGAATTTCACCACCAATGAACCGGATGAGGGCATGATGGAGTGCGCCATTCGGGCGCTGGAGCTGGTGCTGCCGGAGGAGAAGGGAAAAGACGAATGGTGAGACTGTGCCGGCGCCCTGCGGGGCGCCGGTGCGGTCTGAGACCCACCGGAATGGGAGCGTGCCATGGCCACGACATATAACAACTTGTATTTGGATATCCGCCAGAGGCTGCGGAAAAGCGGCGTGGAGGCCGCCACACTGGAGGCCCGGGAGATCGTCTGCTTCGGCACGGGAAAGACCCGGGAAGAGCTGCAGCGTGACGGGGGACTGTATGTCTCGCCGGAGACGGAGCGGCAGGTGGGGGCTCTGGTGGAGCGGCGCCTGGCGGGAGAGCCGGTGGCCTATCTCATCGGAGAGTGGGAGTTTTACGGCCTTCCGCTGGACATCTCTCCGGAGGTGCTGATCCCCCGCCCGGACACAGAGGTGCTGGTGGATCAGGCCCTTTTGTATTTGAAAGACCTGGGGGCGTGCCGGGTGCTGGACCTGTGTGCCGGCAGCGGCTGTATCGGCCTTGCGGTGGCCTCCCAGGCACCGGGACTGCGGGTGGTGCTGGGGGAGTGGTCTGACGGTGCGCTGCGGATCTGCCGGCAGAACATCCGCCGCAACGGCCTTACCGCACGGGTGGTGGCCATGCATACAGACGCCCGGGAAAAACCGGACAAGACCCTGGGGGAATTCCAGTGCATCCTCTCCAATCCCCCTTACATCCCCAGGGAAGACATTTCAGGTCTGGATGTGTCTGTGAAGGACTATGAGCCCCATTTGGCGCTGGACGGCGGGGAGGACGGGCTGGATTTCTACCGGGCCATCTCCCAGAAGTGGAAAGATGCCCTGGCACCTGGGGGGCGGCTCTACTTTGAAGTGGGCGCGGGCCAGGCGGACAGCGTGCTGCGGATCATGCGGCAGGAGGGATTTGGGGACCTCCAGATCATCCCCGATCACCGGGAGATCCCCCGGGTGGTATACGGTACATTGTGCAAAGCGGTATAGGCCCTGGAGGGCAGAGGAGCAGCGGGAGCTGCCCCCGCCCGGCAGGGGGAAGGACCGGCGGGGAGGGACAAACGCTCCCCGGCTGAAAGAACATAGAGGAGGAAGAGATTATGGCGAAGGACAAAGCCCCCGTGCCTGCTGCGGCACCGGCGGAGGATAAAAAGCGGGCCATTGACTCGGCCATGGCCCAGATCGAAAAAATGTACGGAAAGGGCTCCATCATGCGCCTGGGAGATCAGACAGATCTGCATGTGGACTACATTCCCACCGGCTCACTGGCCCTGGATGTGGCGCTGGGCATCGGGGGACTCCCCCGGGGACGGATCGTGGAGATCTATGGACCGGAGTCCTCCGGTAAGACCACCCTGGCCCTCCATGTGGTGGCAGAGGCGCAAAAGCGGGGAGGCGAAGTGGCCTTCGTGGATGCTGAGCACGCATTGGACCCCACATACGCCAGGGCTTTGGGCGTACGGGTGGAGGACATGCTCATCTCCCAGCCGGATACCGGTGAACAGGCCCTGGAGATCACCGAGGCCCTGGTGCGCTCCGGCGCCATTGACGTCATTGTGGTGGACTCCGTGGCGGCCCTGGTGCCCCGGGCGGAGATCGAAGGGGAAATGGGGGACAGCTATGTGGGCCTCCACGCCCGGCTGATGAGCCAGGCCCTGCGCAAGCTCACCGGCGCCATCGGCAAGACCAACACCATCGTGATCTTTATCAAGCAGCTGCGGGAAAAAGTGGGGGTCATGTACGGCAATCCAGAGGTGACCACAGGAGGCCGGGCGCTGAAGTTCTACGCCTCTGTCCGGATCGATGTGCGCCGCATCGAGGCCTTGAAAAACGGCAGTGAAGTGGTGGGTAACCGCACCCGGGCAAAAGTGGTGAAGAATAAAGTGGCCCCCCCTTTCCGGGAGGCGGAGTTTGATATCATGTACGGCGAGGGGATCGCCCATGAAGGGGAGCTTTTGGACCTGGGTGTGAAACTGGGATTTGTGCAGAAGGCCGGCTCCTGGTTTTCCATGGGGGAGACCCGCATCGGCCAGGGGCGGGACGCCGCCAAAAAATACCTTCAGGATAACCCGGAGGTGGCTCAGCAGCTGGAGGCGGATATCCGGGCCAATTTTGATAAGCTGATGAGCAACCAGTCCCGGGTGGCAGCTGCCCGGGCAGCCGGCCGCGCCGTGGATGTCAACGCCGACGATTTTGATGATGCGGATTGAGCGGATCGTCCCCTCACAACATAAAAGCGGCCGCTTTTTGGCCTTTTTGGAGGATGGCACCTGCCTGAAGATCACAGAGCAGGAGCTTTTGGACTTCGGCCTGCGGGCCGGCGACGTGCTGGATGAGGCACAGCAGGTGCGGCTGCAGGCTGCGGCTGCGGCCTCGCAGGTACAGGCGGCCGCAGCGGATCTGGTGTCCCGCCGCCCCATGAGCCGGCGGGACCTGGAGCGGAAACTGGTGGAAAAAGGGGCCAGTGAAGAGCAGGCCGCCTGCGCCGGGCAGCGCCTGGAGGAGCTTGGCATCCTGGACGACCGGGAATATGCCGCGCTGCTGGTGCGCCATTACAGCCGCATGGGCTATGGCCCTGCCCGGCTGCGGGAGAAGCTCCGGGAAAAGGGCGTTCCCCGGGAGCTGTGGGACGAGGCCCTGGAAACGGCCCCCTCCGGTGAGGAGCAGGCGCTGGCCTTTCTCACCGCCCGGCTGCATGGCCGGATGCCGGAAGAAGCGGAAAAGCAGCGCCTGAGCCGGGGACTGGTGCGCCGGGGATTTTCCTGGGGGGATGTCCGCGCTGCATGGAGCCGTCTGGGCGCGTCCCTGGAGGATGACGCCTCTATTTTCTAAATCAAAACGAAGAACGGAGGAGAGGGCAAGTGGGTTATACCGTATCCTTCATTTCCCTTGGCTGCGCCAAAAATCAGGTCAACTGTGAGCAGATGATGGCCGCAGTAGCCGGGGCGGGGCACACTGTCCAGGCACAGCCTGAGGGATCTGACGTGGTGGTGGTGAACACCTGCGGGTTTTTGGGCTCTGCCTGTGAGGAGGCCATTGACACCATTTTGGAAATGGCGGAGCTGAAAAAAGCGGGAAAGATCAAAAAGATCCTGGTGAGCGGCTGCATGACCCAGCGCTACCAGCAGGAGGTCCTCAAGGAGATGCCGGAAGTGGACGGGATCCTGGGCACCGGCAGTTATGGAGATGTGGTGCCGGCCATCCGGGAGATCATGGAGCAGGGGCTGCGCCCTTGCCACATGGGCAACATCCACACGGCCCCCCAGGGAGGGGCGCGGATCCTGTCCACGCCGCCTTGGTATGCGTATCTGCGCATTGCCGAGGGGTGTGACAACCACTGCGCGTATTGCGTCATTCCCTCCCTGCGGGGAAGATACCGCAGCCGCCCCATGGAAGAGCTTTTGCAGGAGGCGGCAGAGCTTGCCAGTGCCGGCGTGAAAGAGCTCATTGTCATTGCCCAGGATATCACCCGCTATGGCACGGACCTGACTGGCCGGCGGCAGCTGGCGGAGCTCACCCGGAAGCTGTGCGGCCTGGACTTTCACTGGATCCGTCTGCATTACCTCTACCCGGACGAGATCACGGAAGAGCTTATCGACGTGGTCGCCACGGAGCCCAAGGTGCTGCCCTATCTGGATATCCCCATGCAGCACTGCAACGATGCCATTTTAAAGGCCATGAACCGCAGGGACACCAAGGCAGAGCTGGTGGAACTCATCGGCACGCTGCGCCGGCGCATTCCCGGGTTGGTACTGCGTACCAGCCTGATCACCGGCCTTCCGGGAGAGGGGGAGGCGGAGTTTGAAGAGCTTTGCCAATTCCTGCGGGAGATGAAGATCCAGCGGGCCGGGGTGTTCCCCTTCTCCCCGGAAGAGGGGACCCGGGCGGCACAGATGGACCATGTGGATGCCCAGGAGGCCAACCGCCGGGCGGAGCTGGCAGTGGATATCCAGTCAGACATCATCGACGCCTATAACGAATCCCTCCTGGGCACAGAGGGGGAGGTTTTGTGCGAGGGATTTGACCCCCAGGCCCAGATGTTCTTTGGCCGCAGTTATGCAGAGAGCCCGGATATTGACGGGCGCATCTACTTTACCGCCCAGGACGAGGTGGAGCCGGGGACCTTTGTCACCGTCCGCTTCACCGGCACTATGGACGGTGAGCTGACAGGGCAGATGGTGGAGTGAAAAAGCCCCTTGGAAGCGATCTTCGGTGCAGGGCCCCGGATGGCCGCTGTGATGGAGGCGCTGAGCACACCCATCAGGCGCCAGATCTGACGGGACAGATTCGGAAGGCATCGTGCCGCCGTGGGTGTCAGCCCGGAGGCTTTACAGGGGATTGCAGCGCCCCGCGTGTTTGGAGCACTGCCATGTAGGATACTGACTACACCTGTTAAGAGGCGGAAAAATTAAGCTGGGGGCATGGAAGGATAAAGCCCATCCGCCCCGGGAAAAGGAGCATAAGCTGTGAATTTGCCTAATAAATTAACACTTTTGCGCATTATTTTGATTCCTATTTTTATGGGGGTCCTGTATTGGGGGTTTCCCAATGCCCAGTATGTGGCGCTGGCTATTTTTATTCTGGCCAGTCTTACAGACCTTTTGGACGGCAAGATCGCCCGAAAGTACAACCTGGTGACAGACTTTGGCAAATTTGCTGATCCTCTGGCGGATAAGATGCTGGTGACGGCGGCTATGCTGTGGTTTGTGGAGGTGGGGCAGATGCCTGCCTGGGCGCTGCTGATCGTCATCTGCCGGGAATTTGCCGTCAGTGGTCTGCGGATGATCGCTGCGGATAAGGGGCGGGTCATTGCGGCCGGCTGGTCCGGGAAAGTAAAGACCGCCTCTACCATGGTGTGCCTGGTGCTGATGTTTTTCCACCTGCCTGCGGTGTGGAACGGCGCATGTGTGGGGATCATTACCGTGACCACTCTGTATTCGGGGGTGGAGTACTTCTGGAAAAACAAAGATGTGATCACCTCTGCCTAAGAGAAAGGCCGCCTTGCCAAAATCAGCAGGGCGGCCTTTTTTCGTTTTCTGCCGGAATCATTGAAAAGCTCAATGGAGCGGCACCGGGACGTTCAAGGTGCCGCCGGGCCGGATCTGCGGGAAGATTTCCGCTTGGGCAGGAGGGAAAATGAGCGCAGGTACGCCAAGTCATGGGTGTGCCGGAGGAAGTGGATGGTAAAGACACAGTCTGCTGTGAATACCAGCAAGCACCCATAGGTCACCTCCGGGGGGATGTGGGCAACCACAGCGGCCAACCCAGGCTGGATCCACCACAGGGACAGGGCGGTCAGCCCGCCCCACGCCAGGGAAAACGGGGGACATACCCGGCCGCGGATACTGCCCCGGATCCGGCGGTAATCCCAAAACAAGACCCCCAGGAACTGCTGCCCCGCCCAGTGATAGACGTACTCCACCAATGTAGCCACGATCCCTCCCCAAAAAGGCAGGAGCCAAGGAGTTTGGGGGGCGGGGAGGGCGGTCAGGGCTGTCATGGCCAACCCATATACAGGGCAAAGAGGCAGGAAAAGCAGGCAGCGCCGCCGGCGGGAGGGAGCCTGCACGGCAAGGGCGAACAGCCGCTCCACCATCCAGCCTAAAAAACTATAAATCCAGAAATACCAAAGGAACTTTCCCATAGACACCCCCGCTGCATGGATGGTTTACAGTATGTCCGGGGTGATATGCGGGTATTCCGTTGCGCCGGGAGAGTCGGCATGCTATAATCATAAAAAATAATGGGAAAACGGGATGTTTTGGAAAGCGGTTTTGAAACGGACGGGAAGCCCCCAAAACGCGTAGGAGGTAAGGTCATGGCGGATAGCTGGGCGGAATTGAAGAAGGAGTGCCAGCAGTGCCGCGGCTGTGCCCTGTGGGAGACCAGAACCCATGTGGTGTTCGGCACCGGCTGGGAAAACGCGGAGATCCTGCTGATTGGAGAAGGTCCGGGTCAGCACGAAGATGAACAGGGCGTGCCCTTTGTGGGCCGGGCGGGGGAGCTGCTGGATGATATGCTGGAGATGATCGGCCTGGACCGGACAAAGGTCTATATCGCCAATGTGGTGAAGTGCCGCCCGCCCCAGAACCGGGATCCGCTGAATGTGGAGCAGGATGCCTGCATGGGGTTTTTGCGGCGGCAGACGGCGCTGCTTCGGCCCCGGATCATTGTGTGTCTTGGCCGCATTGCCGCCAAGGCCATCATCAAGGCGGATTTCCGCATCACCGCCGAACACGGCCAGTGGTTTACCCGCAGCGGCGTGCAGATGACGGCCATCTACCACCCTGCGGCACTGCTGCGGGATCCAGCAAAGCGGCCGGAGACCTTTGTGGATCTCAAATCCATTCAAGCCAAGGTGCAGGAGATCTGCACCCGCACGGAACTAAAACGCGATTGGTGAAAGAGAGGGGCGTCATGGCACAGTTGGCAAGATCTCATCTTCGGACTCTGGATTGGATGTATATGGCCCTGCTGGCGGGGGTAATCGCTGTTTGCGCGTGGATCTGCGTCCCCGCGCCGGTGCCCTTCACCATGCAGACCTTCGGCATCTTTTTGACGCTGCTGCTTTTGGGGGGACGCCGGGGTGCGGGAGCCGTAGGGGTGTATTTGCTGCTGGGGGCCGTGGGTCTGCCGGTATTTTCCAACTTTCAGGGGGGACTGGGGGTACTCCTGGGGGTGACAGGAGGATATATCGTGGGCTTTTTGGCCCAGGCCCTGGTATATTGGGCGGTAACGGCCCAGGCAGGAGAGAGCCGCCCCTCCCAGATCGGGGCCTGCGCGGCAGGGCTTTTGACCTGTTATGGCTTTGGCACCGTCTGGTTTTTATGGGCCTATGCTGCGGAGGTGGGCCCCATAGGCCTGGGAGCCGCCCTGGCCAAATGCGTGGTTCCCTTTATTCTGCCGGACCTCTGCAAGCTGATTTTGGCCATGGCCCTTTGCCAGCGGCTGCGTCCGCGGCTAAGATGAATGAGAGCGTGCCCATCCAGCCGCCTGCCGGCAGCATGATGGGCAGTGGAAAGACCTTTAAAAGATAAAGAGGGCATGACCTCATAGGTCATGCCCTCTTGTTCCACCTTTGAAGCCCTGGCCGTAAGACGGGGCAAAGGCTCACTTTCGGTATTGATAGATCAGCAGCAGCCGGGCCGTGGCGTTGGCCTGGTTTTCAAAGGAATAGGGCTGGTCTGCCGCAAAGCGCAGAGCGTCCCGCTCCAGAAGGCGGCAGGACTCGCCCCCTTCCGCTGTGAGATCCACAGTGCCGGAGAGGACTGTGGCCCAGCACACACAGCCGGGGACGGAGACCTCTGGGGCATAGCGGCCGCTGATGTAGAGATCCAGAAAAAACGTCTCAATTTTTGTGATGGGGTCGAAGGAAAAGCTGGGACGCAGGGACACCTTTCCCCCGTCCAGACGTTGGGGCTTGTTGTCCAGTTCCCTGGAGAGGAGCAGGGAGGTGAAGTCGTCATTTTCCAGCAGAGAGTCCGCCGGTACTTTTAAGGCGGCGGCGATCTTGCTTAAAATGGCCACGGAGGGATTGGCCTCGCCTCGCTCGATCTGCCCCAGCATGCTGCGGGAGACCCCGGCGATGGCCGCTGTGCGCTCCATGCTCATTTTTTTGCTTTTACGGATGCGCTTGATATTCTCCGCCACCGCACGATTTAAGTCCATCCGCAAAATCCCCCCTCAAAATGATAATATATTCCTTCTTTTGGCCTATATAGTAGCGGATATGACCATAAATGTCAAGAAAAACCGGGATGGCTTTGCCGTCCCGGTTTTATCAGATGCGGTGGGGGTTCAAATGCGTTTCCAAGAAGCACCGTCTTTTGTGTCGGTAATCTCAATGCCCTGGGCTTTGAGTTCATCCCGAATCCGGTCCGCCTCGGCAAAGTTCCGGGCCTTCTTGGCCTCATACCGCTGCAGGACCAAGGCGTCCACAGCGGGATCTCCCTCTCCAGTAATGGTGTAGCCGGAGGCCGTTTTGGCACTCTGGGCACGGGAATCCTCATCCCGCTTGGCCTGGGCCTTTTCCATCAGGGACAAAGAGAGCACCCGGTCAAAGTCCGCAATGAGGGCCAGTTTGGTGGCGTCGTTGGCAGGGATCTTCAAGGCGTCATATAAAGAGGTGACCGCCATGGAGGTATTGAGGTCATTGCCCAGCTGCTGGAGGAACTTTTCCTTGCAAAGATCGAATTGAGCCTGATCCACCGCCCCGTCCTGGGGATCCAGAGCGGCAATACGGCTGATGAGTTTTTGATAGGCGGCCACAGCGTTGTCAAGATTCTCCCAGGAGAACACCAGGGTCTTGCGGTAGTGGCTTTGCAGGCAGAAGAAGCGGTAGGCCAGGGGGTCATATCCCTTTTGCTCCAGTAGGGACACCGTCAGGAACTCGCCCTTGGACTTGGACATCTTTCCGCCCTCGGAATTGAGGTGATGGACATGGAACCAATGGGGGCACCAGGGGTGGCCCAGGAAGCTTTCCGATTGGGCGATCTCGTTGGTGTGGTGGGGGAAGGCGTTGTCGATGCCGCCGCAGTGGAGGTCCAGGTATTCTCCGTTATACTTCATGGAGATCCCGGAGCACTCAATATGCCAGCCGGGATAGCCCACACCCCAGGGAGAGTCCCACTTTAAAGCCTGGTCTTCAAACTTGGACTTGGTAAACCAAAGCACGAAGTCATTTTTGTTGCGCTTGTTGGTGTCTTCCTCCACGCCCTCCCGGACGCCCACAGCCAGGTTTTCCTCGTCGTGGTCGTTGAAGATATAATAGCGCTCCAGCTTGGAGGTGTCGAAGTAGACATTCCCCCCGGCGAAGTAGGCGTAGCCGGTGTCCATCAGGCGGGAAATGATTTTGATATACTCGTCGATGCACCCCGTGGCAGGCTGGACTACGTCGGGCGTTTTGATGTTGAGCTTGCGGCAGTCTTCAAAGAACGCATCCGTATAGAACTTGGCGATCTCCAGCACGGTTTTGTGCTCCCGCTTGGCGCCTTTGATCATTTTGTCCTCGCCCTCGTCGGCGTCAGAGGTCAGGTGCCCCACATCGGTGATGTTCATGACCCGGTTGACATCATACCCGGCGTAGCGCAGGTACTTTTCCAATACATCCTCCATGATATAGGAGCGCAGGTTGCCGATGTGGGCGTAGTGATAGACGGTGGGGCCGCAGGTATACATCTCCACGTGGCCAGGGGTGTGGGTTTTCAGCTCTTCTTTTCGATGGGTGGCGGAATTATAAAGTTCCATGCTTAAGCAGTCCTTTCCTCTGTACTGTTGTTCCTGGCCAGCTGCTGTTCCAAATCGGAAATCCGGCGGGACAACGCCCGCAGTTCTTCCAGGACAGGGTCGGCCACATGAATTTGATCCACATCATCGGCATAGTGGACTGGTTTGCCGTCCACCCGGGCCACCCGGGCGGGAACACCCACGGCGGTGGCGTTGGCAGGAATGGGGCTGAGCACCACGGCGCCGGCAGCGATCCGGCTGTTGTCCCCCACAGTGAAGGGGCCTAAAACTTTGGCGCCGGAGCCGATGAGGACGTTATTGCCGATGGTGGGATGACGCTTTCCTTTATCTTTCCCGGTGCCTCCCAGGGTCACACCCTGGTATAGCAGGCAGTCATCGCCGATCTCGGCGGTTTCGCCGATGACGATGCCCATGCCGTGGTCGATCACCAGGCGGTGGCCGATGGTGGCGCCGGGATGGATCTCGATACCGGTCCAAAAGCGGCTCCACTGGGAGATACACCGGGCCAAAAAGAACCGGTGATGGCGGTAGAGCAGATGGGCCGCCCGGTGGTACAAAACAGCGTGCACACCGGGGTAGAGGAGAAAGATCTCCAGTTTGCTGCGGGCCGCGGGATCGCGGCGCTGGTAGGCGGACAGCAGCCCGCCCAGACGGGTAAAGGGGTTTTCCATGTGTGTTGCTCTCCTTGTGTTGGCGGGAGGAAAAGAAAAGCGCCTCCCGCACCGAAGTACGAGAGGCGATTACTCGCGGTTCCACTCTCATTTATCACTCAAGGAAGCCCGTAACGGGGGCCGGGCGGGGGGCTTCTGCATCCCCCGCGCTCACGGACGCACTTCGCAGTTCCCGCCGTAGGCCCGCTTGCAGCCGGTGACGCGCCCTCTCTGTTCTTTGGGTGGACTGTTACTCTTTCCGATCATCACGCTATTCAATTTTGCTCTCTTTATCATAGCAGGAAGCGTTTCAGGTGTCAACCAAAGATGGGAAAATTTTATGGGATGGCCCCGTGACGCTGTGTGCCCCTGTTATTTTTTCAGGTGCCGGCACAGCCACCGGTAGATATCCTCTAAAACCTGTCCGGAGGAGGACTCGTTGAGGATCTCGTGGCGCATCCCAGGGTACAGGCGGCAGTCCACCTGAGATACGCCGCAGCGGCGGAAGCGGCGCTCCGCCCGCCGTACGCCCCTGCCAAAATCTCCCGCCGGGTCCTCTGCTCCGGAGAGAAAGAGGACGGGAGTGGAGGGATCCATCCTGGCAAGGTTCCCGGGGGACTGGATAAAGGCGATGCCCCGAAACAGCTCCTGGAAAAGGCCCGCCGTGGGGATCCCGCCGCACAGGGGGTCGGCCAGATAGGCGTCCACATTCTTCCGGGAACAGGACAGCCAGTCAAATTCTGTTCTGGCGGGAGAGAAGGAGCGGTTATAACCCCCAAAAGCCAGACGGTTCAAAAGCGGGCTGGGCTGATCGGCCCCCCTGGCGCGCACCTCCCACGCCGCCACCGCCTTTCCGGCGGCCACCTGAGCGCCGGAGAGAAAACCGGTCCCCATGAGGATGGCGCCTTTATAGCTGCCGGGGAACCGGATGAGGTGCGTACGGGCAAGGAAGGAGCCCATGGAATGCCCCAAAAGGACATGAGGCGTGCCCGGCCAGGCCTCCTGGCAGAGGCGGCGGCGCCTCTCCAGGTCCTGCACCACCAGATCCCAGCTCCCCCGGGGGCCGAAATACAGCGCCGGCGCTCCCGGCGCCACAGAGGCTCCGTGGCCCAGGTGGTCGTGTCCCGCCACAGCCACGCCCCGCTGGGTCAGATACTGGGCCAAAGGCTCATAGCGGAGAATATGCTCCGCCACTCCGTGGGCCACCTGCACCACCGCCCAGGGGGGGCGCTCCGGCAGCCAGCTCACCGCGTGGATAGCCGTTTTTCCATCTGCGGAGGGAAAAGAGAATTCCGTTTTCACCATGGCAAATCCTGCCCCCTTGTGATATACTATGCAAAACTGCGGAAGACGGCCGCAGATTCACAGGCGCCGCCATACCCGCCGCGCCGTATTCACTCCCAGTATACCACAAATGGACGAACTCTTCCTTAGGAGGCTGCATATGGAGCCTTATGTCGTGGCCCTGGGCCAGGGCACCACCAGCTCCCGGGCGATTTTATTCAACCGGGCGGGGGAAATCGTCTCCCGGGCCCAGCATCCCTTCCGCCAGATCTATCCTCAGCCCGGCTGGGTGGAGCACGACCCCATGGAGATCTGGGGGACGGAACGCCGGGCGCTGGCCGAGGCGGTGGATGCCGCCCACATCGACCCCAAGCAGATCGCGGCCGTGGGCATCACCAATCAGCGGGAGACCACCATCCTCTGGGACCGTGCCACCGGTATGCCGGTGTACAATGCCATCGTCTGGCAGTGCCGCCGCACCGCTCCGCTGTGCGACCGGCTGAAGGACCAGGGGTGGGCAGAACCGGTCCAGGAGCGGACGGGGCTGGTGATCGACGCGTATTTCTCCGGCACAAAGATCCGCTGGATCCTGGACCATGTCCCCGGGGCCCGCCGCCGGGCGGAGCGGGGGGAGCTGTGTGCCGGAACAGTGGACAGCTGGATCATCTGGAACCTCACCGGGGGCAAGGTCCATGTGACGGACTACTCCAACGCCTGCCGCACCATGCTCTTTAATATCCATACCCTGACGTGGGATGAGGTGCTTTGCAGGGAGTTGGGGATTCCCATGTCTCTGCTGCCCCAGCCCCTGCCCAACAGCACCCTTTATGGCACCGTGGCCCCGGGGATCCCGGGGCTGGAGGATCTGGCGGGCATCCCCATCTGCGGCAGCGCCGGCGACCAGTCGGCGGCGCTGTTTGGCCAGGGGTGTTTTTCCCCGGGGCAGGCCAAAAACACCTATGGGACAGGCTGTTTTACCCTGATGAATGTGGGGGGGAGCGCCGTGCGTTCCCAGTCGGGACTGGTGACATCGGTGGGATGGTGCGTGGGGGGGCAGGTGAGCTATGCCCTGGAGGGCAGCGTTTTCAACGCCGGCAGCACCATTCAGTGGCTGCGGGACGAGCTGGGGCTCATCTCCTCCGCTCCGGAGTGCGACCGATTGGCTGAAAGCGTGCCGGACAGCGGCGGTGTTTTTATCGTACCGGCCTTTACCGGCCTGGGGGCCCCTTATTGGGACATGTATGCCCGAGGCACCATCGTGGGCCTCACCCGGGACACCACCCGGGCGCATTTGGCCCGGGCGGTGCTGGAGGCCATTGCCTATCAGGTGACAGATCTGATGCGGGCCATGAGCGAGGACGCGCCCTGTCCCATCACGGAGCTGCGGGTAGACGGTGGGGCCTCTGTCAGCGATTTGATGATGCAGATCCAGGCAGATCTTTTGCATCTGCCGGTGGACCGGCCCACCCAGGTGGAGACCACAGCCTTTGGCGCAGCGGCTCTGGCGGGGCTGGCCGCGGGAGTATGGACAGACTTTGGGGAGCTGAAAGGCCTGCGCCGCAGCCAGCATATATTCCTGCCCCAGCGGCAGGAGGCGGAATGCGCCCGGGACTACCTGCGCTGGCGCAGGGCTGTGGAGCGGTCCCGGAGCTGGACGGCAGAGGATCTATAAAGGAATGGGATGTATAATCGTGGTTGCGTTTGAGGAAAACTTGCAGTATACTGAAAGTATCAAAAAGGTTTAAAAGGACAGGTGTGCAGCCCGGTGTTCCGCCGGGAAATTCAGCAGAGAAATGGGGTTTCATATTATGGCTTTTTTCGAGGAATTTACCCAGAAGGCAAAGGATTTGGCCGCTGTGGCTGCTGACAAGGCCAAGGATGTGGCCGCCGTAGCCGCTGACAAGGCCAAGGACGCCGCAGAGTCTGCCAAGATCAGCATGGCCATCGCCAGCCAGCAGCGGGAGATCGACAAGAACTACCGTACGGTGGGGGAGTGGTTTGTCAACGAATACGAAGGGGAGATCCCTGACGCGGTGAAGGATCTGGTGCAGGCCATTTCCGACGCCAAGGAAAAGATCGCCGAGCTGGAGGCGAAAAAGGCGGAAAAGGACGTCTCCTTTTCTCAGGAGGCTCCTGTGGAGGATGAGGCAAAAAAGAAGATCTGCCCCATCTGCGGCGCCGAGTCTGACAGCAAATTCTGCCCCAAGTGCGGCGCTCCCATGGGGGAGTAAAGCTCCCGCTGAAAGAATGCCCAACAACCCGCCTTCGGACCCCGCGGGGTCCGAAGGCGGGACGCTTTTTCCCCAAATACCCGAAGTTTGCGCTTAAAAAAACGTAAAAAAACGCTGCTCTTTCTGCCCTGCTTTCCCAGGCGGAAAAGAGATTGACATTTTAGAAACGATGTGGTATGCTTTTCCTGCTGCCGGGAAGTGGTTCTGACCGGCGGACAACCCCTATATATTGCCGTTCTGCCGGGAAGGATTTGCTCCGAGCCAAAAGATGTGGAAAGCTGAAAGACCCTGGCCGGTGCCGCTGCGGCGGCAGGCCGGGAGGGCCTTGTGCCATGGAGGTACGGGATCTTTTTGCGGACGACCCTCTGCCGAACGGCGGAGGGAATTTTTTTTTGAAAGGAGTGAGGTCGATGGAAACGCGTGTGGCGGTGCTGGCCATTATTGTGCGGGAAGGGGCTGGCGTGACAGCGCTGAATGACCTGCTGCATCAGTATGCCTCTTACATCATCAGTCGAATGGGCCTGCCGTATCGGAAGCGGAACGTCAACATCATCAGTGTTGCCATGGACGCCCCAAGCGACGTCATCTCCGCCTTGTCGGGGAAGATTGGACGTCTGCCGGGCATCACGGCAAAGACGGTCTACGCCCCGGAGGAAGCTTTGTAAGCAAGATGAGGAAAAGAAAGCGAGGAACGAAGGATGCGTTTGATGAAAAAGGGCGTGGCCCTGTGGCTGGCATTGGTGCTGGCTCTGTCCCTGACTGCCTGTGGCGGCGGCTCTGGGGAGGATGAGGGGGATTCCACGGGGGATTCCCAGGTAGAGGATACCACCCAGGATAACCAGGGCGAGGACTCCACCGTCACAGAGGAAGAGGCCTATTCCGTCCGGGTGGCAGCCCTTCAGGGCCCCACGGGGATGGGACTTGTGAAGCTGATGAGCGACAGTGATTCCGGCGAGGAAGGCGCCACTGCTGGGCAATATACCTTCACCCTGGCCGCCAGCGCCACGGAGGTGACCCCCTCTTTGGTGAAGGGGGATCTGGATGTAGCCTGTGTGCCGGCCAATATGGCCGCCGTGCTCTATAACCAGACGGAGGGAGACATTGTGGCTCTCAACGTCAACACCCTGGGTGTTTTGTATATCGTGGAGAACGGAGAGACCATCTCCTCCATAGAGGACCTCCGGGGGAAGACCATCGTGGCCTCCGGCAAGGACGCCACCCCGGAGTACTCTTTGCGGTACCTCCTGGAGCAAAATGGCATCGATCCGGACAACGATGTGAGCATTGACTGGAAGAACGAGCACTCTGAGTGCGTGGCGGCCCTGGCCTCCGGCGCGGCCACCATCGCCCTGTTGCCCCAGCCCTTTGTCACAGTGGCCCAGACCAAGATCGAGGGGTTGCGGGTGGCCCTGGACCTGACGGAGGAGTGGGACGCCCTGGCTCTTGATTCCGCCCTGCTTACCGGCGTTACCGTGGCCCGGAAGGATTTTGTGGAGGAGCATCCCGCCGCAGTGGAGGCTTTCCTGCAGGATTATGCCGCCAGTGTGGAGTGGGTGAACGCCAATGTGGCCGATGCCGCCCAGCTGATCGCCGACTATGGGATCGTGGAGGCCGCCGCAGTGGCGGAGAAGGCACTGCCCTACTGCAACATCGTGTGCATCACCGGCAGCGAGATGAAAGATAAGCTCTCTGGTTACCTGGGGACTTTGGAGACCCAGGCGCCTGACGCCATCGGCGGCAGCCTGCCCGGAGACGATTTCTATTACGGCGCTTAAAACCCCATAAAGGAAGGCACACCCCCGCCGCCCCATGACGGCGGGGGCGTGCCGCACCTGCGGAGAGGAGGGAGGAACTTTGAAAAAGGCCGGTGCCATTCGCCCCTGGGCCGTAGCGGTGTGGCTGTTGGTCTGGCAGGGGGGCAGCATGGCCCTTGAGGCGGCATACCCCCACGGGGGGCTGCTGCTGGCCTCGCCCCTGGCCGCCGCCGCGCGGCTGATGGAGCTGCTGCCCACCGCCGTCTTCTGGCAGACGGTGGGCCGGTCCGCAGGACACATCCTGGCGGGTTTTTTCCTCTCCTGCCTGCTGGCGGTGGCTGCGGCGGCCCTGTGCGCCCGTTTCCGCCGGATGGGGGAGCTGCTCTCTCCCCTGGTGGCCGCGGCCAAGGCGGTGCCGGTGGTATCGTTTATCATTCTGGCCCTGGTGTGGCTGGATACGAAGCATCTCTCCCTCTTTATTTCTGCGCTGATGGTATTCCCTCCCATTTACCTCAATGTGGCGGAGGGCATTGCCCAGACGGACCGGGGACTGCTGGAGATGGCCAGGGTGTTTCGCGTGCCCTTCTCCCGCCAGCTCCGGGACATCTATCTGCCGTCGGTCCTGCCCTATTTCCGCACCGCCATGTCCCTGGCCCTGGGGCTTTGCTGGAAGTCCGGCGCCGCGGCGGAAGTCATCGGCCTTCCTGACGGAACCATCGGGGAACGGCTGTATACAGCAAAAGTCTATTTTCAAACCCCGGACCTGTTTGCATGGACCGCTGTGATCGTGGCGGTGGCGGTGGTATTTGAAAAGGTCATGTTGCGGGCGGTGGACGCTCTGGTGAGAAGGTGGGGTGGATGATGGAGCTGCGGGCGGAAAACATCTGCAAGAGCTTTGATGGCCAGCAGGTCCTGGACCATGTGTCCTTCACCGCCGGGCCGGGGATCACCTGCATCATGGGCCCTTCCGGTCGGGGAAAGACCACCCTCATACGCATGTTTCTGGGGTTGGAAGTGCCGGACAGCGGACGCGTGGTGGGGGCGGAGGGGCTGCGCTGGTCTGCCGTATTTCAGGAGGACCGGCTGCTGACATCCCTTACCGCTGCCGGGAATCTGCGTTTTGTCCTGGGCAGGAACTACGATTCCCGCCAGGCGGGGGCGCTGCTGGAGGAATTGGGCCTGGGGGACGTGGGAGATAAGCGGGTACGGGATTTCTCCGGCGGGATGTGCCGGCGCCTGGCACTGGCCCGGGCGCTGCTGTCTCCCTTTGACGCGCTGGCCCTGGATGAGCCCCTGGCGGGGCTGGATCCGGAGAACCGGCGCCGGGCCCTGGAGTGTATCCGCAGGAATGCCCAGGGCCGCCCGGTTCTGCTGGTGACCCACGATGAGGCGGACCAGGCGTTTTTGCAGGCGGCGGCAGTGTGGATCTGAAAAATACAGACAAGACCGGGGGCCTTATAAGGCCCCCGGTCTTGTTATTTCAAAGAAGAGCGGGCTATCCAAAGGAAGGTCATGGGCAGCGGCGGCCCACAAAGGAACGGCGCATCTCAAAGGCGGCCCACACCAGACAGGCGCCCGCGGCGATCCCCAGGGCGAACAAGGCCGTCTGGACAGCATAGTCCTTGGCCTGGAGCCAGAGCTGCTGCTCTGCGTGATACATGGCGTAATACAGGGTGCTCCCCGGTACCAGGGGGATCACCGCAGGGATGAAAAACAGAGTGGCCGGAGCCTTCAGGTGCCTTGCCAGAAGCTCTGCATACAGCGCGGCAAAGGCGGAGGAGACCAGCGTGGGGACAAAGATGCCCCCCCAGGCCTCCAGGCCCAGAAGGTATACCCCCCAGCACAAGAGACCCCCGAAGGACGCGGGCAGCAGCAGCCGCCCCCGCAGGCGGAACACCAGACAAAAACCCAGAGAGCCGGTCATGGCAGTGATGAGTTGAATGATGATGGTCTGCATCCTTATCCCCCCACAAGATAGATTCCCAGCATAAAGCCCATGGCCAGGGAGCCGGCCCACAGCAGCGTCTCGATGAGGCGCATGATGCCGGAGATGGTGTCTCCCACCAGGACGTCCCGGACAGAGTTGGTCATGGCGATGCCGGGGATGAGGAGCATGATGTCCCCGATCATGATTTTATCCGGCTGCAAAATGGGAAAGATAGCCCCGCAAAGACTGATGGCCGTTCCTGTGAGCAGGGAGGAGACCAGGTTGAAAATGGCCTTGTTGGGGAACAGGGAGGGCAGGCGCTGCTGCAGGAAGAAAATCACCATGCCAAACACTGCCGCCACCAGGGCGTCCCATAGGCCGCCGCCAAAAAATGCCGCGAAGCTGCCGGCGGCCAGCATGCTGCCAAGGCAGATCCAAACAGGGTTGGGGGGAGGCTCATCCAGGGCAGCCAGGGCCCGGGATAGATCTTCCACGGAAAGAGGATGCTCACAGCAGCGGCGGCTGAGGGTATTCAGGGCCTCCAGTTTGGTAAAGTCCGTCCCGCCGGGACCTGTGATGCGCCGGGTCTGGGTGAGATCCGTCCCGTCAGGCAGCACCATGGTCACCACCACGCTGGAGGTGATGACAAACACGTTCATCCGGGCGGCGCCGTAAGCTCTGCCCATCCGGGACAGGGTGCCTTCCACCCGGTTGACCTCCGCCCCCACAGACAGCATGGACTCTGCCATGTCCAAAAGGCAATGCAGCAGGGCGCCGGGGTGTTCCATTGTGCGTACCATGACACGCCTCCTCCAGGGTCATTTGCGTGGCCATCGTACCATATTGGCCCCAAAAACGCAAGAAAAAAGGGAAAAACGCGGCATTTTTCTGCCTCTTTTTAAAAGGGGAGAGGGGGGAAAGGTTCTTGAGAATTGAGGAGAAAAAGAGTAGAATAAGGAAAAGTCCAATGGAAGATCAAGGTGAAAACATGGAAGATTTTAAACAGGAGCTGTTGGAAAATGGATACCGCCGGCAGGAGGAGCTGACCTTTGCCGACTGCGACCGCACCCAGCGGGTGCGGCTGGGGGCACTTTTGAGCAAGGTGGCTGCCTTTGCCGGATATGACTATGATGCCAGGGGACTGACCTATGAATATCTCTATCGGCAAGGAGAGGTATTCCTCCTGTCCCGTCTTGCGCTGCGGGTTCACCGCTGTCCCCGGGCCCGGGAGGTGCTGACCATCACCACCCGGGAGCGGGGCATCAAAGGACCTCATATGCAGCGGATCTATGAAATGGAGGACCGGCAGGGACGAGGGTGCATCAGCGTGATCAGCGACTGGATCCTGGTGGATCCGGTGAGCCGCAAGATCCTGCGGCCCACCGCTTTTACCGCAAAGGCCATCGGCGAATATTCCCAGGAGGTGGACTGCCCTGAGCCCATGAAGGTCGCTTTGCCCCGGGAGGGGCTGGAGCCCCTGGGCCAGCGGCGGGTAGTCTGGTCTGACCTGGATGGCAACGGCCATCTGTTCAGCGGGAAGTACGGGGATATCGTCTGGGACGCCCTGCCCGGGGATATGCAGCCGCTGCCCCTGAAGACCTTCTTCATCAATTACAGCCGGGAGGCCACTTTGGGCCAGTGCCTGGAGCTGATGGGCCACCGGGAGGAATATGCCTACCGGATGGAGGGGATAGGCCCCCGGGGCACATGCTTCACGGCCCTTTGTGAATTCGGAGAAGAAAATGCGTAAAAAGAGCCGGACGGCTATGCCGTCCGGCTCTTTTTCCATGGGATCAAAAGCCAAAGAGCATATCCCGGCGGATGTCTCCCAGGGTGTGGGCGCCGCACATGGCCATGGTGTCGGCAAGCTCCGCCTGGAGCTTGGACACATAGGCCGCCACGCCCTCGCTGCCGCCGCCGTAGACCATGGTGACAAAGGGGCGGGCGATCAGGACCCCGTGGGCCCCCAGGGCCAGGGCCTTGAAAATGTCCATGCCGGTGCGAATGCCTCCGTCCACCAAGACGGTCATCTGGCTTCCCACGGCGTCGACAATGGCGGGCAGCACCTCTGCCGTGGCGGGGCACTGATCCAGCACCCGGCCGCCGTGGTTGGACACCACGATGGCGCTGGCGCCTGCCTCCAGGGCCTTTTTGGCCCCGGCCACCGTCATGATGCCCTTGAGGATAAAGGGTTTTTCCGCCCATTGGGCGATCTGGCGGAGCTGCTCCACCGTTTTGCTGCCGGCGGGAGGTGTCATGTTCTTCAAAAAGGGCAGGCCGGCGGCGTCGATGTCCATGGCGATGGCAAAGGGGTCTGCCGCCTTCACCAGGGCGAGCTTTTCCCGAATGGTATCCATGTTCCAGGGCTTGATGGTGGGGACACCGCAGCCGCCGTTTTTCTTTAGGGCCTGGGCGGCGGCCTCCATCACCGCGGGGTCGGTGCCGTCACCGGTGAAGGCGGCAATGCCCGCCTGGGCGCAGCTGGAGACCAGGATGTCGTTGTAGGTGAGGTCATCGTACTTATCCCCATAGTGCATCTTCATAGCGCCCACCGGGGCGGCAAACACGGGGAGGGCCATTTTGCGCCCAAAGAGACAGGCGGTGGTGTCCACGGGGCAGTTCTCCCCAATGGTGTCCATATTGACGCACAGGGACTGCCACTTTTCATAATTGCGGATAAAGCCGGTGCCGATCCCCTTGGCCCCGGGGCCTGGCATGGTGTTGCGGCAGGCCATGCCGTTGCACACAGGGCAGGCCTTGCAATACGGCCCCATACAGGTGCGGGCGTTGGCCAAAGCTTCTTCATATGTCATATCGTTTTCCCTCCGGATGCGCCCGTGGCGCAAATTTTCTTTATTTTACTGCGGCAGGGAAAAAAAGACAAGACCATCTCCAGGTGACAAGGGGCCGGGAGCGTGTTATGATAGAGAGAAGATGGGGCATTTGGTGCTCTGAAAGCAAAAAGGAGGCGGTTTTTATGCGCTTGACCTGGATGGGGCACTCCTGCTTTTTGATGGAAGAGGCGGGGTACCGCATTGCGGTGGATCCCTACACCGGAGTGGAAGGATATCCGGAGCTGCAGGTGACGGCCAACGCCGTCTATTGCAGCCATGACCATTTTGATCACCATGCCGTGGAACGGGTGCATCTTGTGCAGGGGGGAACAAGTCCCTTTTCCGTGAAGGAAGTGCCCACGTTTCATGACGACCGGCAGGGTGCGCTGCGGGGGAACAACATGGTGCGGGTTTTCTCCGCCGGGGGTGTGCGTGTGGCGCATCTGGGAGATTTGGGCCACCAGCTGACGCAGCAGCAGATAGAGGCCATCGGAGCGGTGGACGGGGTCCTGGTGCCGGTGGGAGGTGTGTACACCGTGGACGCCGACGGCGCCCGGAAGGTGTGCGAGGCCCTTGCCCCCCGCTGGATCGTGCCCATGCACTACCGGCATAGTCCCTATGGCCTGCCCAACATCGGGGGTGTGGAGGAATTCCTGCGCCAATGGCCCCAGGTGCATTTCCTGCCAGGGGCGTCTTTTACGGCGGATGGGGATACCCAGGGTGTGATCGTTCCCCAGTTCGTGGCGGAAGCGTGAAAAAGCGGCCCCGCACCATTTTGGGCGCGGGGCCGCTTTTTACATGTCCTTTTGGAAGATATGGATGCGGAAGGAGGCCTGAACTGTGAGATGGTCCAGGGTCTCCAGCCGCTGGGCGCCGGAGCGGGGAGTCTTCCAGTAATAAGGGGTCATCTGGAAAAGGTCATGGATGGCCGCCTGCCCCTCAAGATGCAGCAGGGTGTCCACCTCCCCGATATCCACATAGGAAAAGCCTGGATAGGGGATGGGGCGTTCTTCGTTGGGATAGGGGTGGTCGTAGAGGACCTCCTTCAGCTCCCAGAGATGATTCTTCCCGGGCACCACATAGAAAAACCAGCCACCCGGACGCAGCACCCGAAAAAACTCCTCAATGAACAGGGGAGAGAAACAGTTGAGCAGAATATCTCCGCAACCATCTGCCAGAGGCAGGTGGTGGGAGGAGGCCACGGCAAACTCCACGGCCTTTTCCCGCCGGGCGGCGATGCGCAGACTGAATTTAGACAGGTCCACCCCCGCCATGCGGGGGTGGCGTCCGCAGTCCCGCAGGGCCTGGTAGATACCGGCGGTATAATAGCCCTCGCCGCAGCCTGCGTCCACAAGGACGGGAGCGGGGGAGGGGTCCGTCTGGCAGATCCGTGTCTGCAGGGCCTGGAGCAGCGGCTCATAATACCCCCGGGACAAAAAGTCCCGCCGGGCACCTGCCATGCCCTTGTCGTCCCCGGGGACAGCGGAGTGCTTGCGGTTGGCCGGCAGCAGGTGGACATAGCCCTCCCTGGCAATATCGTAGCTGTGACCTGACGGGCAGCGGTAGACCCCCGCTTCCCGGGACAGAGGGCTGCCGCACAGGGGGCAGCAGAACAAGGACTCCATAGCCTTATGAAGCGGCCCGGGTGATGTCGTGGATCCAGCGGCGGCTGCGGAAGCGCAGGAAACCGATAGGGGCCTTTACCACATTTTCTGTCTGCATGGCCATGCACACCAGGACCACCGGGGCCTGCAACACCAGGGCCACCAGGGCCATCAGGGGGATGGTCACCAGCCACAGGGGGCAAACATCGATGGCAAAGGCGGCCTGGGAGTCTCCTCCCGCCCGGAGGATGCCGGTGATGTTGGAGTTGTTGAACGCCCGCATGGGGATGACCAGGGCATAGAAAAACGACAGGGCGTTGGCTGCCTCCATGGCACCGGGGCTGAGCTTAAACAGGGGAAACAGGACCGGGCGGAAGAACGTGGGCCGCAGGATCAGCAGCAGCGTCATAACGCAAAGCCCCACCATGAAAGCTACCATCAGTACTGTCCGAGCCACCTCATAGACATGGGAGAAGTCCCGGCCCTCGCCGATCTCCTTACCGATGATGATAGCGGCGGAGGCCGCCACGCCAAAGCACATTACGGTGGAGAGCTTATCCACGTTGCCCATCAGGGCGTAAGCCGCCAGCATATCCTGGCTGTTGGCCATGTGGCCCATGACCACCGTCAACATGGAAGAGCCGGTGCCCCAGAGAGTCTCGTTGAAAACCACAGGGGCGGAGTATTTGAAAAACCGGCCCAGCATCTCTCGCCCCGGCAGAGCGATGTACTTGGGCATCAAGGGGGTGCGGCGGTTACGCAGGGCATAGACCACTGCCACCACCAGTTCCACCACCCGGGAGGTGAGGGTGGCCACAGCGGCGCCGGTGACCCCCATCTGGGGAGCGCCGAATTTGCCGAAGATCAGGATGTAGTTGAGAACGGTATTGACGATCATGGATGTGGCAAACAGCGACATGCCGAATACCGGGTTCTCCGCGCTGCGCTGCACACTGACATATACACTGCTGATACCGTTGAAAATGTAGGAAAAGCCTACGATCTGGATGTAGGAGACCCCCAACTGCACCAGATCTTCATTGGGGGTGATGAGGCGCAGCACCTGAGCGGGGAAGAAAAAGGTCGCCAGGGCCATGGCGGTAGAGAAGATGGTGATGGCGTACAGGGCGACGCCCATGGAGCGGTTGATGTTCTCCATATCCCCCCGGCCCCAATACTGGCTTACCAGGATGGAAAGCCCGCTTTGGAATCCGAAGATCACCAGCTGGATGATGAAAATCGGCACATTGGCGGCGGTGACGGCGGCCATCTCTGCATTGCCCAAAAGACCCACCATGAAGGTGTCGGCAAAGCCCAGGGCGGTAGTCACCAGATTTTGCAGGATGATGGGCGCGGCCAAAGAGGCAAGGCGCTTGTAAAAGCCGGGCTCCCGGCGAAGATATTGCAGCATAAAATCCCCCTATCTCACTAGATAACACAAAAAACAGACATGAAAGGCAAAAAGGACAAAGGAGGAGAAGGATCTCTCCTCTCCCCCCTTTTTTCAATTAAAGCATCGGAAGACGACTGTCATGGTGTCGGCGCAGGGCTTCCACGCAGGCGTCGATATCCGACTGGGTGGTCTCCGGCCCGAAGCTCAGGCGGATGACGCCGCCGGCTACCTTCTTGGGCAGATGCAGGGCGGCCACCACGTGGCTGGGCTTGCCCCTGTGGCAGGCGGAGCCGGCGGAAATGCAGATCCCCTGGGCGCCCAGATCGTTGACGATGTTTTGGCTGGGCCAGCCCACTAAGGAGACAGACAGAATATGGGGGGACTGTCCGTCTCCGATCAAAATGAGGTCGGGAATCGTCTGGAGGGCCCGGGCGGCGTAGGCTTTGATATCCGCCATGTGGGAGAGGGTCTGGGAGAGGTGCTCCTGCCGCAGTTCCACGGCCTTGGCAAAGCCTGATAGCTGCGCAGTGGCCTCTGTGCCGGAGCGCAGGCCATTTTCCTGTCCGCCCCCGGCGATCAAAGGCTGGGGATTTCGGACCCGGGGGCCGATGTACAAGGCTCCCACGCCCTTGGGGCCGCCCACTTTGTGCCCGGAGATGGCGATCAAGTCCGCCCCCAGAGTCCGGGCGGCAAAGGGCACCTTTAAAAATCCCTGCACAGCATCGGTGTGCAGCAGGGTTTGGGGGTTTTTCTCCTTCAGCCCCTGGGCGATCTCGGCGATGGGATAGACGCTGCCCAGCTCGTTGTTCACCATCATCACGGAAACCAGTGCCGTGTCCGGCCGGACGGCGTCCAGCACCTGGGCGGCGGTGATGTGCCCCTGGCTGTCAGGGGCAAGGTAGGTCACTTCATACCCCTGGGACTCCATGCGCTGGCAGGAGGCCAGAACAGCGCTGTGCTCCACGGCGGTGGTGACGATATGGCGTCCCAGACGCCGGTTTTGATGGCAGGCGGCCTGGATGGCCCAGTTGTCCCCCTCGGTACCGCAGGAGGTGAAGGTCAGCTGCTGGGGCTCGCACCCCAGGGCCTCCGCCACGGTTTTGCGCCAAAGCCCAACCCGGCGCTTCATCTCCAAACCCAACCCATATTGGGAGCTGGGATTGCCAAACTGCTCTGTCAGCACTTCGTACATGGCGTCGGCCACGTCCCGGGGCACCGGCGTGGTGGCAGCATGATCCAGATAAACCATTTGAAAACCTCCCGTGGTTTGGGCTTGCCCTCCTGGTGAAATCCCGGTATAATGGGGGACAGCCAGATCATTATACAGGTAGTTTTTGTAAAACGCAAGGAGATTCCATGAAAGTTGCCATTTATACCCTTGGGTGCAAAGTAAATCAATACGAGACCCAGGCCATGGAGCAGGAGCTGCGCCGCCGGGGTCACACGGTGGTGGATTTTTCCCAGGAGGCGGAGGCCTATGTGGTGAATACCTGCTCTGTCACCGCTGTCAGTGACCAGAAGTCCCGCCAGGTGATCCACCGGGCCCGGAAGCTCCACCCCGGCGCAGTGGTGGCGGTGTGCGGCTGCTACCCCCAGACCCAGCGGGAGGACGTGGAGAAGCTGGATGTGGATCTTATCTGCGGCACAGGGGATCGCATGGGCTTTTTGGACCTTCTGGAAAAGACGGCGGCGCAGCGGGACCGCTGCTGTTGCGTGGACCGCTCCTTTGATCGGCGGACGTTTGAGGTGCTGCCTGCCGGCGGCATGGAGGGACGCACCCGGGCCATGCTGAAGGTGGAGGACGGCTGCGTCAACTTCTGTACCTACTGCATCATCCCCTATGCCCGGGGACCTGTGCGCTCCGTGCCCCTGGAGGTGGCGGCAGAGCAGGCCCGCCAGCTGGCGGAGGAAGGGTACCGGGAGATTGTCATCACCGGCATCGAGATCTCCTCCTGGGGGATGGAGCGAAAAGACGGGAAGAGCCTGATCGATTTGATGGAGGCGGTGGCCCAGGCTGCCGGGGATGTGCGGATCCGGCTGGGCAGTCTGGAGCCCCGCACCATTACGGAGGAGTTTTGCCGCCGGGCATCGGCCCTGCCGGGCCTTTGCCCCCAGTTCCACCTGTCGCTGCAAAGCGGGTGCGACAAGACCCTGCGGGCCATGAACCGCAAATATGATACCGCCCGGTATCTGCAGTCTGTGGAGCTTTTGCATCGCTTTTTCCCCCGCCCCGCCATCACCACGGATCTGGTGGTGGGCTTTCCGGGAGAGACAGACGGGGATTTTGAAAAGACCATGGACTTCATTCACCGCTGCGGCTTTGCCCAGATGCACGTCTTCCCCTATTCCATCCGTCCCGGCACCCCTGCTGCCGACATGATCCAGGTGCCCCCGGAAGTGAAGGACCTTCGCACCCACCAGGTGTCCCGCCTGGCGGGGAAGATGCACCGGGCCTATCTGGAAGGCTGTCTGGGCCGGGTGTACCCGGTGTTGTTTGAGCAGCCCCGGGAGGGGCTCTTTGCCGGACATGCTCCCAATTACATGGAGGTGCGGGTGACGGGAGAGGGACTGCACAACGTCATCCGCCCTGTGCGGATCCTGCGCACCGACGGAGAGGTCCTCTATGGGGAATGTGAAAAGGAGTGAGGGGATGAAAAGCCACTTTTTTGCCTACCTTTCCCGGATGCGGTTTATCCAGCGCTGGGCGCTGATGCGCAACACCGCCCCGGAAAATGTCCAGGAGCACAGCCATCAGGTGGCCGTCCTGGCCCATGCCCTGGCGGTGATCCGCAATGAGATGTTCGGCGGGGATGTGGACGCTGGGGCGGTGGCGGTGGCGGCGCTGTACCATGACGCCAGTGAGATCCTCACCGGGGATATGCCCACTCCCATCAAATACGACAACCCTGCCATTCGCAGCGCCTATCAGGCGGTGGAGCGGGTGGCCCAGGAAAAGCTGCTGCGCATGCTGCCGCCGCAGCTCCAGGGGTGCTATGCCCCGGTGCTGACCCAGGTGGACCCCCAGACGGAAAAGATCGTGAAAGCGGCGGACAAGCTCTCGGCCTATATCAAGTGCGTGGAGGAGCTGAAGGCGGGCAACGCCGAATTCCGGGACGCCGCTGCCCAGACCCGGGCGGCGCTGGAGAGCTATGGCCTTCAGGAGGTGGATTACTTCCTGGGCACCTTTATGGACAGTTTCTCCCTGACGCTGGACCAACTGAAATAAAAGCCGCAGCCTGCCGGGGAACTTCTCCGGGGAAAAAGGCGCCTTGCCGGTGTAAAGGCATGATAAAAAAGCCGCCCTTAAGGGCGGCTTTTTTGCTGCATGTTTCCCGGCGAAGGGGTCCGTCAGCCCATTTCCACGGTAAAGGACCCCACCTCCACTGCCTCCACCTGGGAGACATCTAAAAGCTCTGAGAGGGTGGTTTGGAGGGAAACAGAGGTGGGCGGGGCCCCTGTGGGGCCGCCGGCGCTGCCGCTGCAGCCCAGGGTGAGGTCCGTCAGGGCCGGCCGGGTGCCGTCGGAGAGGATCAGGAAGACACTGTGGTAGAGGTCCTCCAGACTTTCAAGGCCGGCGCCGTAGGTATCCACGTTGATGGCGAAGGGGGAGAGGGTCACTGTAAGGGTGCAGCCTGCCTCGTCCCGATACGTCCCTGTCAGGGTCTGAGAGGAATACTCCGGCTGGAAGGTGAGGAGGGCGGGGTGATCCGCCAGCGGGGTGGAGGTTCCGTCCTTTTCAACGCAGGGAGGTCCCACCAGGATAGTCAGGGGCTGATCTCCCAGGGACTGGGAAGTGGATTTGGCGGTGTACTCCAGAAGGTAGGTGAGGGTGCCGGAGGCGGCATCATACCCCTGGGATTCCACCCTGGAGGAGGCGCCCCCCAAAAAGCGGTAGGGGAAGAGGAAATTGCTCCGGGAGAGGTAGGAGCTGTACGAAGTGGTATCTCCCCAGTCCAGATCCGCCCAGAGCGCTCCGTCCGCCTCCTGGAGCTCCTCCCAGGCCACCTCCCCGGTGGCGTAAAAAGAGACTTTGGGGACGTACAAAACGGCATCCTCATCCGCGCATATCTCCTCCATCCACGCCGGGTCCACGGTTGCGGGCAAGTGGTAGTCCAGCACCAGATAGACGGTCTTGTCGCTGCACAGGGCCTGCCGCACGGTCAGCGTCACATCGTCGCAGATGCTGGTGACCAGCACCTCCTGGAATGCAGCCTGGCCCATGGGGGTCTCAGCGGCCTCCTCTCCGAAGCGGCGGGAGAGGATGGCATCCCAATTCGCCACCACGGCCGCCACGGCGGATATACAAAGGATCGCTGCCAAAATAGCCGCCAGCGCCGCGCGGCGGAAGAAGCCCCGGGGATGAAAGACCCGGCGGGCCTCTGCCGGAGGCTGGGTGGCAAAGACCCGTTTTTGCAGGCGCTCTTTCAGCTCCTCCGGTGGGGCGCAGTGTTCCATGGCGTTTTGATAGAGCGTTTTCATCGTGATTCCTCCCATGTTTTCCGCAGGGTGTCTCGCCCCCGTTTCAGGCGCATCTTCACTGTGGGCACCGTTACACCCAGCAGCCCGGCGATCTCCCGGAGGGTGTAGCCCTCATAGTAGTGCAGGTGCAGCACCACCCGCTGGGGCTCCGGAAGCCGGGACACCTGTTCCAAAAGACCCAGCTCCTCCGGTGTCACCGCCCCGCTGGCCACCTCCAGAGGGACTTCCCGCCGGCTGGCGTGCTTCCAGGCGTCCCGGCACTGATTCAGGGCCACCCGGAACAGCCACCGCCGCTCATGCTCCGGCGAGGCGAAGGAGGGAGCCCGGTACAGCCGCTTGAAAAAGACCTCCTGCAGCACGTCTTCGGCATCCGCGGGATTTTTCATCTGCAGCAGGCAGAAGCGGTACAGGGAGGGGCCATAGGTCTCGTATGTTTTTTCAAAAAGCAGCTCTTGGTTGGTCATCGTCTCACCTCCTCTGCCTTTTTTACGATTCAAAAGGGCCATCGGTCACAAAAAAAGAAAAAACAAGACGCCGGGGGCGTACCTTGGGCGTCTTGTCAGTTCAGCGTGTTGGCATTTTGGGTAAAGAGCGCCTCCACCCGCACCGCCGTGGCGGGGCAGGTGGTAAGATTCGGGTCCTGGGAGAGCAGTTCCTCCGCCGCCTGCTGCGCCTCCCGGAGAAGATCCGTGCCGCAGCCCAGGTCTGCGATCTTCAGCCCCGGCAATCCGTGCTGACGCTCTCCAAAGAAGTCGCCGGGACCCCGCAGCCGCAGATCCTCCTCCGCGATGCGGAAGCCGTCGGTGGTTTTCGTCATGACCTTCAGCCGCTCCCGGGTCTCTTCGTTGCGGTTGTCAGAGATGAGGATGCAGTAAGACTGGTGCTGCCCCCGGCCCACCCGGCCCCGCAGCTGGTGGAGCTGGCTGAGGCCGAAGCGCTCGGCGTTTTCGATGACCATGACGGCGGCGTTGGGCACGTCC
Source organism: uncultured Oscillospiraceae bacterium (assembly GCA_944385475.1). GTDB lineage: Bacteria > Bacillota > Clostridia > Oscillospirales > Oscillospiraceae > Oscillibacter. Next base: position 31,110 of record CALWXJ010000019.1, on the reverse strand, counting down.
ACCCCCACCTCAATGACGGTGGTGGAGACCAGAATATCCGTCTTTCCAGCGGCAAAGGCGGCCATTACTGCCTCCTTTTCCCGGGGCTTCATCTTCCCGTGGACGAAGGCCACGCTCCGATGGGGAAAGACCTCCTCCTGGAGCTTTTCGGCATAGGCGGTGACGGCCTTGCGGTCATCGGCGGCGGCATCATCGCTCTCTTCCACCATCGGACAGACGATGTAGGCCTGGCGGCCCTCCGCCATGAGCTTGTCCAAAAAGGCGTAGATCCGGGGACGGTAGCTGCCGGGGACGGCGTAGGTCTCCACCGGTTTTCTTCCCGGAGGGAGCTGGTCGATGATGGAGACGTCCAGGTCCCCATATAAAATCAGCGCCAACGTCCGGGGGATGGGGGTGGCGGACATCACCAGCATGTGGGGATGGGAGCCTTTCGCCGCCAGGGCCGCCCGCTGGGCAACGCCGAAGCGGTGCTGCTCGTCGGTGACCACCAATCCCAGGTCGGCAAATTCCACGCTGCCGGTGAGGAGGGCATGGGTGCCGATGGCAAAGTCGATCTCCCCGGAGGATAGCTGCTGCAAAACGGAGCGCTTGGTTTTGGCACTGGTGGAGCCTGTCAGCAGGGCGCAGCGGATGCCCAGCTGCTCCATCAGGGGGGCAAGGCCCCCATAGTGCTGCCGGGCCAGGATTTCCGTGGGGGCCATCAAGGCCGCCTGGCGGCCGTTTTTCACCATGAAGTATACGCATGCGGCGGCCACCATGGTCTTGCCGGAGCCCACGTCCCCCTGGCACAGGCGGTTCATGGGTGTGCCAGAGCGCATGTCCTGCAGAGCCTCCTCCACGCAGCGGCGCTGAGCATCCGTCAGGGTGAAGGGCAGGGCACCAAAAAAGCCCCCCATGTCCACCTCCTGGCAGGGCGGGACAGAGACTACCTCCCGGCGGCTGCGCAGCCGCTTTAAGCCGATGGAGAAGAGGAACAGTTCCTCAAAGGCCAGGCGCCGCCGGGCAATGTCCAGGGCCTCGGCGCTTTCCGGAAAATGAATGTTCTCATAGGCATAGCCGATGCGGCACAGGTGATGGGCCCGGCGGATATCGTCCGGCAGCACGTCCGGCAAAATATCAGCGCACGCATCCAGCCCCTGACGGATGGACCGGAAGAGCACCAGCTGGGAGACTCCGGCGGTGAGGGGATAGATGGGGACGATGCGGCCCGTCTGTTCCCGGCGGCCCGCCAATTCCACGATGGGAGAGGCCATCTGACGGTGCAGGAGGTTCCCCTCCGCCCGGCCGCAGAAGATATAGGTCTCCCCTTGCCGGAGGCTGGTTTTCAGCCAGGTCTGGTTGAAAAAGGTCACATCCAGCGCTCCGGTCTCGTCCACCGCCCGGACTTTGATGAGGTCCATGCCCTTGCGGATGTGGGCAAGGGTGGGGGGAGACGCCACCATAGCCGCCACACAGGCGGTCTCTCCATTTTGAAGGTCCGCAATGTGCCGCAGTGCCCTGCGGTCCTCATAGCGGCGGGGGAGGTAGGCAATAAGGTCTTGCAGTGTGGTGATGCCCAGCTTCCCCAGGGCCTTGGCCTTCTGAGGGCCGATGCCCCGGATGAATTGTATGTTGGTGGAAAGATCCGCCATGGGGCCCGCCTCCTTGCACAGTACGTTTGTTCCATTATATAATATCTGCCGTGGAAAAACAATGCGGCTTTTCGGGAAAACGCCGGAACGAATAGGGGATGGGTGTGTCTTATCCTTGAAAGGAGGTGGGAAAGCGGCGGATTTTGAGGCCATCGGCGGGGGGACATTTTGGGGGTGGATACCGCTGTATTCCGGCCATGAGCCGTGCAGCGCCGCCTACCGGGGAGGGCACCGGGGCCTGCCAAAGTCTGCTCCCCAAATGTAAGACCAGGATCAAAAGAGCCCGCCGAAAAGATCGGCGGGCTCTTTTTATATATTATATTGATGGTTTTGATTGATATACTCTACAAATCGGTAAGTGAATCCGTTCTCTGTAATGGGATCGCCGGTGTGCGCCACCTCCCAGTCCGGGTGTGTGTTTAAGTCGGGGAAGAAGGTGTCGGCCCCCTGGGCTTCGGCGTCCACTTGGGTAAGGAACACTGCCTTACACCGGGGAAGCAGGGCGGCATAGATGCTGCCGCCCCCGATGACCCACAGCTTGTCCGGATCTTCACCGGCAGAGCGCTCCAAGGCCGCTTGGATGCTGGGCACCACCTCGGCCCCCTCCCGGGTGAAGTCCGGGTTGCGGGTGATGACGATGTTGCGGCGGCGGGGCAGGGGCCTGCCGCCGGGGAAGGAGTCCAGGGTCTTGCGGCCTAAGATCACAGTGCCTCCGGTGGTCAGGGAGCGGAAGCGCTTCATATCTGTGGGCAGGGAGAAAAGGAGGGCGTTGTTCCTCCCGATGGCCCAGTTGCGGTCCACCACGACGATAGCATTCATAGTGAACCTCCTCAAATGGCGATGGGGATCTTGTCCCCAAAGGGCGCGGGAGCGTAGCCCTCCAGGGAGAAGCTGTCCCGGGTGAAGGCATAAAAATCCGTGACTGCGGGGTCCACGGTGAGTTTCGGCGCCGGAGAGGGGGACTGGGTGAGCATTTTTTCCACAATGGGGACGTGCCGGTCATAGATGTGGGCATCGGCGATGACATGGACCAGTTCCCCGGGAACAAGGCCGCTGACCTGGGCAAACATGAATACCAGCACCGCATACTGCACCACGTTCCAGTTATTGGCGGCCAGCATGTCCTGGCTGCGCTGATTTAAAATGGCATTTAAGACGTTGCCGGAGACATTGAAGGTCATGGAGTAGGCGCAGGGATAGAGGTGCATCTCGTGGAGGTCCTGGAAATTGTAGAGATTGGTCATGATGCGCCGGGAGGCGGGGTTGTGCTTGAGATCGTAGAGCACCCGGTCCACCTGGTCCATCTCCCCCTCGGCATAGCGGTGCTTGACGGCAAGCTGATAGCCGTAGGCCTTGCCGATGGAGCCGTTTTCGTCGGCCCACTGATCCCAGATGTGGGCGTTTAAGTCGTGGATATTGTTGGATTTCTTCTGCCAGATCCAGAGAAGTTCGTCCACTGCCGTCTTCCAATAGGTGCGGCGAAGGGTGAGAATGGGGAATTCCTCCTGCAGATTGTAGCGGTTGATAATCCCAAATTTTTTCACGGTGTGGGCGGGAGTCCCGTCCTCCCACCGGGGACGGACAGGAAGATCCGTGTCCCAGACGCCGTGATCCAGAATGTCCCGGCAGTTTTGGATGAAAATCTCATCAGCGCGGCTCATGGCTCTCCTCCTTCATCCTTGCCGCCAAGACCCGGCGGCACGGGGATGGTTTTTCTTAGTATAGAGGATTTTGGAGAAAAAGGAAAGGATAATTTTGATGCCCCTGCTTCCCTGACGGCTGAAGACTTTGCGGCACGGGGCGGAGGGGGAAATGGGGGGTTTTTGTTTGCCCCCTTGTGGACAGGGGAAAAATGGAGTAATATAAAAAAATCGCATTGAGGGGAGGGACGGGATTGCCGGAGATCAATGAGGCGGATAAAAGGGGCTATCTCAACGAAAATTTCCGCCTGTTTCATTTGAAAGACAGTCTGGCTCCCCGGTTGGAATACCACTATCATGAGTTTGATAAGCTCATTTTACCCCTGGGGGGGAAAGTGACGTATGTGGTGGAGGGAGTGACCTATTTTCTCAAGCCCTGGGACATTTTGCTGGTCCAGCACAATCTCATCCACCGGCCGGTGATGGACGCGTCCCAGCCCTATGAGCGGATGGTGCTGTGGCTGGGCCGGGAATGGCTGCGCAGCCGCAGTGATCCGGAGGAGCCTCTGGATGCCTGCTTTGACGCCACCCGGGAGCAGGGATTCCATCTACTGCGGCCTGACGCGGACCGCCGCCTTTCCTATATGGAGCTTTTCCAGCGCCTGGAGCAGGCGCAGCGGGATGTGCAGTTCGGCTCCCGCCGTCTGGCAGATACGCTTTGCCAGCAGCTGCTGATCGCTGTGAACCGGGATCTCCTGGGGCGGGACGCCCCCTGCCGGGAGGAAGAGAGTTACCGGGCCGACCCCAAGATCGAGGAGATTTTGCGCCATATCGCGGCGAATCTGCCGGGGGACCTCTCCGTGGACACCCTGGCAAAGACCTTTTTCCTCAGCCGCTATTACCTGATGCACCGCTTCAAGGACGTCACAGGCTATACCCTGCATCAGTATGTCAATCAAAAGCGGTTGCTGCGGGCAGGGGAGCTGATCCGCTCCGGCATGCCGGTGATGCAGGCGGCGGGAGAGGCGGGGTTTCGGGAGTATTCCACGTTTCTGCGGGCTTTCCGCAGCACATTTCATATGAGCCCCAGGGCCTTTGCCGCCGCGGGACGGAAAGGATACTATGGACAAGCGGACATTCGAGAATGACGGGGGAATCTATTTTTCCCAGCGGGATCTTTTAAAGCTGGTGATCCCGCTGGTCATCGAGCAGCTGCTGGCTATTATGGTGGGCCTGGCGGACTCCATCATGGTGGCTCAGGTGGGGGAGGCGGCCATCTCCGCCGTTTCCCTGGTGGATTCGGTAAATGTGCTGCTGATCAATATGTTCTCCTCCCTGGCCACCGGCGGCGCCGTGGTGGTGGGGCAGTATCTGGGCCGCCAGGAGGCAGGCCGGGCGGGGCGTTCGGGGATGCAGATGCTCTTGCTGATGGCGGAGTGCTCCTTGCTGGTGATGGCCCTGATGTATGTGGGAAAGGGGTTTGTGCTCAATGTGGTATTCGGCCAGGTGGAGCCGGATGTGGCCGCCTATGCCAATACCTACTATCTGATCGTGGAGCTGTCCATCCCCTTTATCGCGCTGTATAATACCGGGGCAGCACTGTTCCGGGTGATGGGCAACTCCGGGGTGTCCATGCGGGTTTCCCTGCTGATGAACGGCATCAACGTGGCGGGCAACGCCATTTTGATCTTCGGACTGCATATGGGTGTGGAGGGGGTGGCGATCCCCACCCTGGTGTCCCGGATGGTGGCGGCGGTGGTGATCCTGGCGCTGCTGGGCCGCCCGGGCCTTGCGGTGAAGGTGGGCCGGCCCACCTTCCATCATGATCTGCAGATGATGAAAAACATCCTGCGCTTCGGTGTGCCCAACGGGATGGAGGGCGCCATGTTCCAGCTGGGCAAGATCATGCTCCTTTCTACCATTGCCACCATGGGTACCGCCTCCGTGGCGGCCAACGCCATCGGCAATACTCTCTCGGGTATTGAGATTGCCCCGGGTCTGGCCATCGGACTTGGCATGGTGACGGTGGTATCCCAGTGTGTAGGAGCGGGAGAGATCGAAAAAGCCCGCTATTATACCCGCAAACTGATGAAAATGGCTGTGATAGCCATCGCTATTACCGTGACGCTGATCACGGTGGCCCTGCCGCTGATTTTGCGGCTTTACAATGTTTCCGCAGAGGCTGGCACCTATGCCCGGCAGCTGATGTGGACCTATGGGGCTGCGGGGATTTTGATCTGGGCGTTGGCCTTTACCCTGCCGCAAGCCCTGCGGGCGGCGGGAGACCTGCGCTTCACCATGATCGTCTCCAGTGCCTCCATGTGGATTGTCCGGGTGGGCTTTGGCATCCTGCTGGGCCGGATGGGTTTTGGCGTTTTGGGGGTGTGGCTGGCCATGTACTGCGACTGGGTGGTGCGCATCTCCTTCTTCCTGCCCCGCTACCGGGGCCACAAGTGGGAACATATGGGCATCTCCGATTGAAAAAAGAGCCCTGCTCTTCAGCCTGCTTTAAAAAGACCGGAGGAGGGCCGGGAAGCGGTCCGCCACGGGGCTGCAGATCTGGGAAAAGTAAAAAAACAGCAGCGCCGGCAGTCGCCGGCGCTGCTTGTATTTTGAAAATAATCAGGCCAAAAAGCCGTTGAGGATGCACTCCTCGGCTTCTTCGGGAGTGAGGCCCAGAGTCTCCAGCTTCAAAAGCTGCTCTCCGGCGATTTTGCCGATGGCGGCCTCGTGGACCAACTGTGCCTCTGTAGAGTTGGCGGTGATGGCGGGAATGGATTTGACGGTGGCGCTGTCCATGATGATGGAGTCGCACTGGACATGGCCGAAGCACTGGCTGTTGCCCACCATTCTGGGGTAGAAAACCTGCGTGGAGTTGCCCTGGGCAACGGACCGGGAGATCACCCGACCCCGGGAGCCCTCTCCGTCCAGGACGATCTCCATATTGCTCTCCGCCACCTGGTGATCGTCTGTGAGAAGCCGCTCCGTGACCACTGCCTCGGCATCCTTCCCGCAGATGATTTTGGTGTCCCGCTTGGTGGAGTCGATTCCCCGGATCTGCACCGTCTCCATCTGGATAGAGGCGCCCTCTTCCAAATAGACCACGGTTTGGGGGTTCATGACGCGGCCGCCCTTGCCGGTGCCCTCGCCATAGTGCTTTTCTGTATAGCGGACCTTGGAATTCCTGCCCACATGGAAGGTGTGTAGTCCGTCATGGCGGGAGTCCTGGTTGCCGCAGTTGTGGATGCCGCAGCCGGCCACGATGTCCACATCGCAGTTGTCCCCGATGTAGAAGTCGTTGTAGACCATCTCCTCGATGCCGGGTTTGGTGATGATCACCGGGATGTGGCAGGTCTCTCCCACAGTGCCGTCCTTGATGCGGATGTCGATGCCGCTTTTCCCGTCAGCGCGGTTGGCAATCTCGATATGCTCGGTGGACTGGCGGCCGTCGCAGCCGCTGTCCTTACGGATATTGAACGCCCCTACGGGCTTGCCGGTGAGGTCGGCGATTTTCTCCAACAGCTCCCGGTCGATCTGGGTGTCCATCATTACGCATTCGCCTCCTTTTTCAAAACAGGGCAGGAGCCTAAGGTATCCGCCAGGATCTGGGGCAGGATCTCCTGCGCGGAGCCCCGGTGGCGGATGGCGCCGTCTCCCACCACGATCACTTCATCCGCCAAGGAGATGATACGCTCCTGGTGGGAGATGATGACCATGGTGGCGCTGCCCTTGGCATGGATCTGCTCAAAGGTCTCGGTCAGGCGGGTGAAGCTCCAAAGGTCGATCCCCGCCTCCGGTTCGTCAAAGATCATAAACTGGCTGTTGCGGGCCAGGATAGACGCGATCTCAATGCGCTTGACCTCGCCGCCGGAGAGGGACACGTCCACCTCCCGGTCCAGATAGTCATTGGCGCACAGCCCCACCTTGGTCAGATACTGACAGCACTGATCCTTGGAGAGCTTTTCATTGCCGCTGGCAAGGGTCAATAGATCCCGCACCGTCAGCCCCTTGAATCGGGGGGGCTGCTGGAAGCCGTAGCTGATGCCCAATTTGGCCCGCTCCGTGATGCTCAGCGGGGTGATGTCCTGGCCGTTCCAGAGGATCTGGCCGGAAGTGGGGGTGACAAGGCCCATAATGACCTTGGCCAGCGTCGTCTTGCCGCCGCCATTGGGGCCGGTGAAGACCACCAGCTTGTGGTCGTCAATGGTGAGGGAGATGTCATTGAGGATGCCAAGTTTGTCATCGCCCTCCTGGACGGTATAGCTGATATGCTTAAGCTCCAGCATATTGGAAACCTCCTTTGTTGGAAAAACACTCGTAATTTATACATTTTAGCAGAAAAAACCAAAAATGCAAGACGGGGAAGGCCGCCGCCGGGAAAGTTCCCCGGCACGGGGAGCTGTCGGGCGCTGTCGAGGAAAACTTTCCCCGGAGATATTGAAAATCCCGCCGGCGTGCTGATATAATACATGGGAAAGCTAATTCCAGACAGGGGGAGTGCGTACCATGCGGGAAGATCTCATGATTGCGGGGCGATCCTACGATATCCCTGCCCGATTTTGCCGTCCGGAGGGGGACGGGCCGTTTCCCACCGTGATCTTATGCCACGGCACCGGCTCGTCCAAAGACGAAGTGGGGGGGCTGTTCCGGGCGCTGGCCGCTGCGCTGAACCAACGGGGCATTGCCTCGCTGCGCTTTGACTTTGCCGGCTGCGGGGAGAGTACCGTCCCGCCTCAGGAGATGACCTTCTATGGCGAGGTGGAGGATACGGAAAGTGTCTTTTCCTATGTGCGCCAGCGGCCGGACGTGGACTCCAAACGCCTGGGTATCCTGGGATTCAGCCAGGGCGCCCGGGTCATGGCGGAGTTTTTGGGCCGCCACCCGGAGGAGATTACCGCCGCCGTCAGCTGGTCCGGCGAATGCCACAATGGGGCAGGGGTGTTTGAGGGGTGGTTCCACCGCTACTATGAGCAGGCCAAAGAGCAGGGCTTTGCCACCATCCCTGTGGAGTGGCGGGGGGATCTGATCCTCTCCCGTCAGTGGTTCGATGAGATCCGGGACTCCAATCCCATGGATCAGCTCCAGGCTTATGAAGGGGCCATGCTGGCCGTGTCCGGCACGGACGACACCATGGTGCCGGTGCTCCACGCGGTGGAGATCGCCGGGGCCTGCCAGACCACAGGAGAGGTCCGCCTCATCCCCCATGCCAACCATACCTTCAACGCCCTGGAAAAGGATAAGACCATGGCGGATATGGTGATCAAGGAAACAGTGGACTGGATCGAAGAGAATATTTAAAAGTACGCCGGCCGGTCCTGGCCGGCAAAAGGGCGCCTCCATCAGGGGGCGCCCTTTTTCATTGAGGAGGGTGCCGACAGGGATATTCTATCCAAATTTCCAAAAAACAAATGTTGCAAATACAACAGTTCCGAAAAATGAATCTGGAGCATAGAGTGGAAGGAAAAGGAGGGACGCATTATGGAGGAACGTACACAGGCTTCCCAGGGGTATGATTTCCGTAAATATGATCAGGTGTGGAAGCGGGTGGGGACACAGATGGAGCCCTACTCCCAGCCGGCGGCCACCCCGTCAGACCAGGCAGGGGGCATGAGCGCGCCCGCGCAGTCTGCCGCAGCGAACCAGGGTCAGACGCCGTCGCTTGCCCAGGAGGAGCAGCTGCCCGGGGCATTTCCGGATCCCTGCTGCATGGGGTCAGCGGTAGCGGAGATGACGTCGGTGATCTCCGGGTTCATCGAAGAGGAGTGTTCCGCCCGGAGGAGCTACCGCGCCCTGTTGCGGCAGGCGCCGGCCATGGCACGCCAGACCATCCGGGACCTGGCGGGGGAGTCTGCAGCGGCGGCCCGGCGGCTGATGGCGGTCTACTACCTCATCACCGGGAACTGCTACCGCCCGGCGGTGGAGTGCGGGCAGGTGTGTGTGGAATCCTGGTGCCCGGCGCTGCGGGAGCAATACCATATTGAAGCCTGCAACGGGATGAATTACCAGCGGGCTGCGGAGGGAACCACGGACCCCTGTCTCCAGCAGCTGCTCACGGAGCTGAGCCAGGATGCCTATGGGCGGGCGAATCGGCTTTTGTACCTGCTGCAGCGGGCCATCTGCTGATTTTTCATTGCACCTTTGCCGGAAGTGTGGTATGATGAATCCACAAAGGCCTCACCTGAACAAAGAAAACGACGGGAGGGAGTTGTGTGAGCAAGATCGTCACCATCAGCCGCGAATACGGCGCCGGCGGGCGGGAGATTGCCCAGCGGGTAGCGGAGGAACTGGGCGTGGAGCTTTACGACAAGGCCATCCTCCGGGAGACGGCCAAGGCCAGCGGATTTGACATGGATCTCATCCGCAGCGAAGAAGAGCAGATCGGCCGGGGAGAGTCTATTTTTGAGAGCATCTGTCAGGTTTCCAGCGGGTTTTACCAGGACACCCACAAAGCCATCCGGGATGTGCAGCAGGCGATCATCTTGAACTTTGCCAAGCAAGGGCCCTGCGTGATCCTGGGCCGGTGCGCAGATGAGATCCTGCGCCAGGCGGGGGTGGACAGCCTCAACGTCTTCATCCACGCCGACGAGGTGCACCGGGCAGTGCGCATCAGCAGCTATATTCACTCCACAGACGCCACAGCCATCAAAAAGGCTATGGAGAGGACGGACCGCAGCCGCCGCACCTATTATAGCCGCTATACCGGCAAGCGCTGGGGCGATATCCGCAACTACCATCTGACACTGGACAGCGGTGCCCTGGGTCAGGATCTTTGCGTGAAGTTCATTATTGAGGCGGCGCAAGCACAGGCATGATAGGCTGCCTGCCCGGGGGGGATATCCTCCCCGGGCTTTTTTGCGTTGCCCTGGGACAGTATTTGTGCTATACTGATTTGGAATTTAAAAGAGGATGGACAAGCATATGTTTACCGGTTTTACGGATGAGACCGTGGATTTTATGTGGGGCATCCGCTTTAACAACGAGCGGAGCTGGTTTGAGGCCCACAAGGAGACCTATCTCACTCAATTTTACCGCCCCATGGCCGATCTGGCAGGGGAGATGCACGATTTTTTGACCCGGCAGCGGCCGGAAGCCGGCCTGATCTGCAAAGTGACCCGGATTTACCGGGACGCCCGGCGGCTCCATGGGCGGGGGCCCTATAAAGATGGATTGTGGTTTTCCGTGGAGCAGCCCTCCCAGCAGTGGACCGCCCGCCCCTGTTTTTGGTTTGAGCTGATGCCGGAGGGATGGAGCTATGGCCTGGGCTACTACATGGCCAAGCCCCTGACCATGGCAAAGCTCCGGGCCCGGATGGATCGGGCGCCTGGGGTGATGGAGGAACTGACGGAGCGCCTTCAGAGTCAGACAGAGTTTCAGCTCCGGACGGAGGATTACCGCCGGCCCCGTTCCGCCCCCTCCCGGGAGATCTTGCTGCCGTGGTACCAGGCTAAATCTTTTTCCATCTCCCATGAAGCGCCCCTGGGCGAGGAACTGTTCAGCCGGGAGATCGTGGGGCGGTTGCAGCGGGGGTTTTCCTTTTTGCTGCCCTACTACGATTATTTTGTGACCCTGGAAGCCGACCCGGATCCCCGGGAGTAAAGCAGGCAGAGACGGCGGCTGCACTCCGCCGGAAAATCAATTCACAGGAAGGAAGGAACCAAAGATGAAAGCATGCCCTGAAAGAGAGGCCGCTCTTGCACTGTTGAAGACCTATAACACCGAGCCCTTTCATATCCAGCACGCCCTGACGGTGGAGGGAACCATGCGCTATTTCGCCCAGGAGCTGGGATATGGGGAGGACGCGGATTTCTGGGCCACGGTGGGCCTTTTGCACGATGTGGACTTTGAAAAGTGGCCGGAACAGCACTGCAAAAAGGCCCCGGAACTGCTGGCGGAGATCGGATGCAGTGAAGAGTTCGTCCACGCGGTGTGCAGCCATGGATACGGGATCTGCAGCGATGTGGAGCCGGTGCATGAGATGGAGAAGGTCCTCTTTGCCGCGGACGAGCTGACAGGGCTGATCGGCGCCGCCGTCCGGATGCGGCCCAGCAAGAGCTGCAAGGATATGGAGGTCAGCTCTTTGAAAAAGAAGTTCAAGGACAAAAAGTTTGCCGCGGGCTGTTCCCGGGACGTGATCTCAGATGGTGCACAGCGCCTGGGATGGGAACTGGAAAAGCTGATGGAGCTGACGCTGCGGGCCATGTCCTCCTGCGAAGACGACGTCAATGCGGCAATGGCCGCTCTCTGACAAGGCCGGGCCGGGCGGCGACGCCCGGCCCGTTTTCACGCCAGGGCGGATTTTCTCTTGTACTTTCCAGGTAAATCGTATATAATAACCATGCAATGATATCAATCGGGGGGCGGCGATGCCCCTTTTCCAATCCCCGAGAAAGAGAGGATGTTTTCATGATCCAGATGAAATCTGAACAGGGCGAGATTTCCGTCAGCAGTGCCGTGTTTTCCAACATCACCGGCATGGCCGCCACCAACTGCTTTGGCGTCAAGGGAATGGCCTACCGCTCCATGACAGATGGACTGGTTCACCTTCTGCGCCGGGAGGCGATGAGCAAAGGCGTCAACATTACCTACCATGAGGATAACACCATCTCCATCGAGCTGCACATCATCGTGGAAAACGGGGTCAATATCCCTGCGGTGTGCCGCTCCATTATGAACGAGGTGCGCTATGTGGTGAACAAAAATACCGGAGTGGAAGTCAAGGCAGTGGATGTCTGCGTGGACTCCATGCTCCTTTGAGGAGGTCCGTTCCATGAAAGAGCAGATCAGCGGGGCGCTGTTTAAGCAGATGGTGCTCCACGGCGCCGCTGTGATTACGGCCCAAAAGCAGGCCATCAACGATTTGAACGTCTTCCCGGTGCCCGATGGGGACACCGGGACCAATATGTCCATGACCATCGGTACCGCAGTGGCAGAGCTGCGGCGCACCACGCCCGCCACCGTGGATAAAGCCGCCTCTGTGACGGCCTCGGCTCTGCTGCAGGGCGCCCGGGGCAACTCCGGCGTGATCTTGTCGCTGCTGTTCCGGGGCCTTTCCCGGGGGCTGAAGGGCTTGGAGAGCGCAGATGCCGCCGCTTTTGCCGCCGCCATGCAGGAGGGGGTCTCCTCTGCCTATAAGGCCGTGATGAAGCCGGCGGAGGGCACGGTCCTCACCGTCTCCCGTCTGGCGGCCAAGCGGGCGGTGGAAGTGGCCGCCCAGGAAAATGACATCGAAAAAGTGCTGGAGGAGGCCATCCGGGAGGGGTATGCCGCTCTGGCCCAGACCATTGAGATGAACCCCGTGCTGAAAAAGGCCGGCGTGGTGGATGCCGGAGGCAAGGGATATCTCCTGATCCTGGAGGGGATGCTGGCGGAGATGCGGGGCGAGCCCATGCCGGAAGTGGCAGAGGACGGCACCCCCGCCTCTGATGGCGGGGAGTCCCCCTTTGATAAATTCGACACCGCTGATATCAAGTTCCAGTACTGCACGGAATTCATTGTCCAGCGGGAGAATGACAAAGACCCTGAGCAGCTGCGGGCATGGCTGGCCGGAATGGGAGACAGCCTGGTTCTGGTGGACGATGAGGAGATCATCAAGGTCCACGTCCACACCAATCACCCTGGAGAGGTGCTGGAAAAAGCACTGACTTACGGCTCCTTCCGCACCACAAAGATCGAAAACATGAAGCTCCAGCACTCCCAGATCCTCCAGTCTGAGGAGGAGAGCGCTCCCGCCGGTCACACCGTGGCCCCGGCGGAGAAGGCGGTGGGCTTTTTGGCCATCTGTGCTGGGGAGGGGCTGGCAGATGTCTTCCGGGATCTGGGGGTGGACCAGGTAGTCTCCGGCGGGCAGACCATGAACCCCTCCACGGAGAGCATTCTGGAGGGCGTGGACAAAGTCCCCGCCCAGACGGTATTTGTCCTGCCCAATAACAGCAATATCATCATGGCTGCGCAGCAGTGCGATGCCCTGACGGAAAAGCACGTGGTGGTCATTCCCTCCAAGACGGTGCCCCAGGGGATTGCCGCCATGATGAATGTGGATGCTGACTGTGAGGACGAGGAGGCCATTGCCGCCGCGCTGACAGAGGCGCTGTCCACCGTTACCACCGCCCAGGTGACCTATGCTGCCCGGAACTCTGACTTTGATGGGTTTGAGATCCATGAGGGGGACTATCTGGCGCTGCAGGAGGGGAAGCTTTTCGGCACTGACACGGACATCAACGTCCTTTTGGAGCAGCTTGCCCGGGAGGCGGCCCAGCGGGAGGCTGAGTTCATCTCCTTGTATTATGGGGAAGATGTGACGGAAGAAGAGGCCCAAGCCGCTGCAGAGGTATTTGAAACCATCTGCCCTGACGCGGAGCTGACGGTTCTGCGGGGCGGCCAGCCGGTGTATTATTATATTGTTTCGATGGAATAAGGATGGAAGCACCCGGCTTCGGCCGGGTGCTTTTTTCTGAGATAAAAAATATCAAGGAGGAAGAACGATGCTGTTTATCTGCTATCCCAAATGCTCCACCTGCATGAAAGCCAAGGCCTGGCTGGATCAACATGCGACGGCATATACTCTGCGGGACATCAAGGAAGACCGTCCCACGGCGGAGGAGCTGCGCCAGTGGTGGCAGCAAAGCGGCCTGCCCCTGAAGCGGTTTTTCAACACCAGCGGACTGCAGTACAAGGCCCTGCAGCTCAAGGACAAGCTCCCCACCATGAGCGAGGAGGAGCAGCTGGCTTTGCTGGCAACAGACGGCATGCTGGTCAAACGTCCCATTGTGGTGGACGAAGGGCGAGTGCTGGTGGGCTTCCGCCAGGCGGAATGGGAGGAAGCCCTGTCATGATCCGCCGGGTGGACCTGGCGCCGTTGGAGGGGATCACCAAGGGGGTGTTCCGCCGGGTATGGGCCCGCCGCTTTGGCGGGGTGGACCGGTATTTTATCCCCTTCTTCTCTCCCACGCCTCACCATATCCTCACCCCCCGGGACCGGCGGGAACTGGAGATGGACCGGCGGGAGGGCCTGCCCTCCGTTCCCCAGGTGATGACCTGCCGGGCGGAGGACTTCCTCTGGGGGGCCCGGGTGGTGGCGGAGATGGGCTATCCCGAAGTCAATTTGAATCTGGGCTGCCCCTCCGGCACGGTCACGGCCAAGGGGAAGGGGGCGGGGTTCCTGGCGCGGCCGGAGGAGCTGGACCGCTTTTTTGACGCCGTATTTGCCGCCTCGCCTCTGCCGGTGTCTGTCAAGACCCGTATCGGCGTAAAAGAGCCGGAGGAATTTGAAACACTGCTGGAGATCTACCGCCGCTATCCCATCACCTGCCTGACCATCCATCCCCGGGTGGCCAAGGAGAAGTACCGGGGCCCCCTGCATCTTCAGGAATTTGCCTGCGCGGTGGAGCAAGGGGGTGTCCCCCTTTGCTACAACGGGGACCTGCGGACTGTGGAGGAGGTCCGGGCCGTGGAGATTCGCTTCCCCACAGTGGAGGCGGTGATGATCGGCCGCGGTGCCGTGGCAGATCCCGCCCTGCCCCGGAAGCTCCGGGGCGGCCCCGGCGCCACCCGGGAGGAGCTGGCGGGGTTTTTACAGGAGCTCTACCAAAGCTATCAGGACTTTTACGGCCAGCGGGAGCCTGCTGCCCAGCGGATGAAAGAGGTGTGGTTTTATCTCATCCACCTCTTTGCGGGGGGAGAGCGCCTGGGCCGGGAGCTGCGCAGGTCCCAGGGAGCGGGGGAGTACGAGCGCCTGGAGGGGCGCATTTTGGCAGAGCTGCCCCTGGGGGACCATCCGGAGGGGGAGCTTGTCTGATGCCCTGGAGAGAAACGCAGAGGCGTTCTCTTTTCAATGCGGCAGCAGGGCGCTTAACTGTGCCGGAGAGCGAAAAAGGAAGCCCATCCCCAGACGGGGATGGGCTTCCTTTTTAAAAAGGTCACGGGTGAGGGACGCCTTCTTCCAGGGTCCGCAGAGCATGGATCTGAATGGGGATGGCGAACATCAGGGACATCGCGTCAGAGACGGACTGGCAGATCTGCACGCCCAGAAGGCCGAAAGAGAGGGAGAGCAGCCAAACCAGAGGGATGAAGAACACACCCTGCCGGGCCATGGCCACAAATGTGGCCGGGACAGTGCGGCCAATGGTCTGGAGCATCATATTGCTCATGACGATCCAGCTCTGAAACACAAAAGTGAGACACTGGAAGCGCAGCGCGGCGGCACCGCAGGCGATGACGTCCGGATCATCCCGGAAGAGGGCAATCAGCTGGGGAGCAAAGAAAAAGCCCAGGGAGGACATCACCAGCAAGAATATGGCAGAGACCTTCACACAGAAGAAAAAGCCTTGCTTTACCCGGGCATAGAGGCCGGCTCCGAAATTGAAGCCACACACCGGCTGAAAGCCCTGGCCAAAGCCGATCATGGCCGAACCGCCGAACATGGTGATGCGCTGCACCACGCCCATGGCGGCGATGGCGGCGTCCCCATAGGGGCGGGCGGCCCAGTTGAGGCAGATGGTGGCTACGCAGGCCAGCCCCTGCCGGGCCAGGGAGGGCAGGCCTCCCTTGATGATCATACGGTAGTAATAGAGGTCCTTCTGGATCCGGGAGATGTGGATATGGAGGTTGCCCCCCCGGGTGCTGCCCACCAGCAGCAGAAGGAAGCTGACAAATTGGCTGATGATGGTGGCCCAGGCGGCGCCGGCCACGCCCATGTGGAAAACGAAGATCAGCAGGGGGTCCAGCCCAATATTCAGCACCGCGCCGCTGGCGATGCCCACCATGGCATAGGCGGCGCTGCCCTGAAAGCGCAGCTGGTTATTCAGCACCAGGGAGGCCGTCATCCAGGGCGCACCCAACAGGATCACCTGCAAATAGGCCTTGGTATAGGGCAAAATGGTGTCGGTGGAGCCCAGGAGATAGGCCAGGGGTTCCAAAAAAATCTCTCCCAGAAGGCAGATCAGCACGCCTGCCGTCAGGGCGCTGAAAAAGCCGGTGGCCGCCATGTTGGAGGCCTCTTCATAGTCCTGATGCCCCAGGGCCCGGGAGATAAAGTTGCCGCTGCCATGCCCAAAAAAGAACCCCACCGCCTGGATGATGGCCATGAGGGAGAATACCACGCCCACCGCGCCGGTGGCGGCGTTGCTTTTCAAAAGGCCCACGAAAAAGGTGTCGGCCATGTTGTAAAAGGACGTTACCAGCATGCTGATGATGCAGGGAAGAGCCAGACGCATAATCAGCCGCCCCACCGGGGTCTCGGTCATCTGGTGAAATTTTTGGGATTGCAGTTCGTTTGCGTTTTCCATGCAGGCGCCTCCTCGGGGGTAAAATAGCAGTTAAATTATAGCACGGTTTTTGTAAAATAAAAAGAGGAGGAGCACTAAAATATTGCCGTGGCAAAGCAGGATTGCAGGCGGGCCTTGCAAGTTGGTCGGCGGTGGCGTATACTGATGCTATCCGTATGAAAACCGAAAAAAGGAATGATGAGGATGACATCTTACCCCCAATTAAGCGCCCAGGAGCGTCAGGAGGAGTACCGGCGGCTGCAGGCGGAATATGAGGCCCTGAAGAGCCGGGGTGTGAAACTGAATATGGCCCGGGGAAAGCCTGGCAAGACCCAGCTGGATATGGTCAGTGATCTCTTTGACCTGATGCGCAGCCCTGAGGAGTATGTCTCCGATGGAGTGGATGTGCGCAACTATGGTGAGCTCAGCGGCCTGCCGGCGGCGAAGCACCTGTTCGCGGATATCCTGGGCTGCCGCCCCCAGGAGGTATTCGTAGGCGGCAACGCCAGTTTGCAGCTGATGTACGATACCATCTCCAAGGCCTATACCCACGGCCTGCTCCACAGTCCCCGCCCCTGGTGCCGGGAGGAGAAGGTGAAATGGCTGTGCCCCGCCCCCGGATATGACCGTCATTTTAAAGTCACAGAGTCTTTTGGCTTTGAGCTGATTACCATTCCCATGACCCCGGAGGGGCCGGACATGGACGCCGTGGAGGCGGCCATCACTGACCCGGCGGTAAAGGGTATGTGGAACGTGCCCAAATACTCCAACCCCGATGGGATCATTTACTCCCAGGAGACCATCCGCCGCATCGCCTCCATGAAGCCGGCGGCGCCGGACTTTTTGCTGATGTGGGATAATGCCTATTGTATCCACGAGTTTGAGGGGGATTTCGTGCCCTTCCCGGACATTCTCAGCGAGTGCGCCAAGTACGGCAATGCCGACATGGTCTTTGAGTTTGCCTCCACCTCCAAGATCACCCTCCCCGGGGCGGGTGTGTCCTGCTTTGCCTGCTCTGAGGCCAATATGGCGTATATGGAGGAGCTCATCGGCGTCCAGGCCATCAGCTTTGATAAGGTGAATCAACAGCGCCATGTGCTGTATTTGAAGGATAAGGCACACACCCTGGACCTGATGAAGCGCCATGCTGCCATTCTTGGCCCCAAGTTCCGCTGCGTGCTGGATATGCTGCAAGAACAGATCGATCCCCTGGATATCGCCCAGTGGCAGCGGCCCAAGGGGGGGTACTTTATCTCCTTTAACGCCATGCCCGGCACGGCGAAGCGGGTGCTGGCCCTTTGCAAGGAAGCGGGGGTCACCATGACCGGCGCCGGCGCCACCTTCCCCTATGGAAAGGATCCCCAGGACTCCAATATCCGGATTGCCCCCTCCCTGCCCCCGGTGGAGGAGCTGCGGCAGGCCATGGAGATCTTCTGCGTGTGCGTGAAGCTGGCAGCCCTGGAAAAGCTGGGCGTTTGAGACGAGGAAAAAACACCGGCCATTTCGGCCGGTGTTTTTTTGCGCAGATCTGCTCCGAAGAACGACGTCCTCGGCATCTTTACGCTTTTTGCAGGGAGGAGACCCACTGGCTGTATTTGGACAGGTTGTCCTGGGCGTCCCGGGCGTCCTTCCCCTGGGCGAGGATGTAGACTTTGATCTTGGGCTCCGTGCCGGAGGGACGGACAATAACAGAGGTGCCGTCGGCCATTTCAAAGCGCAGCACGTTGGAGCCGGAGAGCTCCATGACGCCCTTTTCCCCCGTGGCGCAGTCCACCACGGTGCCGTCTGCATAGTCCTTGAAGGCCACCACCTTCACGCCGGAGATGGCAGCGGGGGGCGCCTGCCGCAAAGAGCGCATCAGGGCGGCCATGTCCTTCAGGCCGTCCAGACCCGGCATTACCAGATTGTAGGTCTTCTCGGCATAATAGCCGTATTTTTCATACAGGGCCTCCAGGGCGTCCAGCAGGGTCATGCCCTGCCCGGCGTACCAGGCGGCCATCTCGGTGAGCAGCATGGAGGCGGTGACGGCGTCCTTATCCCGGACATAGTCGCCCACCATGTAGCCATAGGACTCCTCATAGGAGAAGATGACCTTGCCCTGCCCCTGCTCCTCCAGGGCATTTTTCTTCTCCGCCATGAACTTAAAGCCTGTGAAGGTGTCATAGCAGGCCACGCCGTTGCTCTGGGCCACTTTCCGGGCCATCTCCGTGGTGACGATGGTTTTGAGGGCCACGGGCTTTTCCGGCAGGCGGCCGGTCCGGCGCAGCGCGCCGATCATGTAATCCAGCAGCAAAACGCCCGTCTGGTTGCCGGTGATGGTGCGGTACTGCCCCTGCCGGTCCCGTACCAGGATGCCCACCCGGTCGCTGTCGGGGTCGGTGCCCAGGATGAAGTCCACATCGTTTTGCCGGGCCAGGTCGATGCAAAGGGCAAAGCCCTCGGGATTTTCCGGGTTGGGGGAGACCACGGTGGGGAAGTTGCCGTCAATGACCATCTGATGGGGCTCGCAGAGAAGATGCTTTACTCCCAGGGTCCGCAGGGCCTCCGGCACCAGCTTGTATCCGCAGCCATGGAAGGGGGTATAGACCACCTTGAAGCTGTCCGCCACCTTTTCCACGGCGGCCTTGTCGATGATCTGGGCGGTGACGCAGGACATAAAGGCCCGGTCCGTCTCCTCTCCCAGCACCTCCACCAGGCCCTGGGCCACCGCCTGCTCATAGGGCATGGTGCGTACGCCGGCAAAGATGTCGATCTGCTCCAGACGCTTTGCAATGGCGTCGGCGTGGTGGGGGGGCAGTTGGGCCCCGTCCTCCCAGTAGACTTTGTAGCCATTGTATTCTTTGGGGTTGTGGCTGGCAGTGATGTTGATGCCGGCCTGGCAGTGGTAGTGGCGCACGGCGAAGCTCAGCTCCGGCGTGGGACGCAGGGACTCAAAAATGCGCACATGGATGCCGTTGGCGGCACATACCTCCGCCGCCGCCCGGGCAAATTCCATGGAGTGATTGCGGCAGTCCATGCAGATGGCCACGCCCCGGCGCAGTCCTGCCTCCCCCTCGGCGGCGATCACATCGGCAAAGCCCTGGGTGGCCCAGCGGATGACGTGGATATTCATATTGTGCAGGCCCACGGCCATTACGCCCCGCAGGCCGGCGGTGCCGAATTCCAGGGGGCCGAAAAAGCGGCTTTCGATCTCTTTGGGATCATGCTGGATGGCCTCCAGCTCCTGCCGCTGGTCCGGGGAGAGAGCAGGGCTGTGCAGCCATTTTTCATACTCCTTCATAAAATCCATGAAAAATACCTCCTGTATTCATCAGCATGGAAACGCGGCTAAAATGGGCCTTCGCTGTCCTCTTCCGGAAGATCTTCCACTGGGCGCAGCAGCTCCCGGGCCTCCTCCAGTCGGGAGGCAGGGACATACAGCTCCACGCCGTAGCCGGAAAATCCCAGGATGACCCGGCCTGCCGCCCCGTCTCCGGGATAGCGGTGCAGCACCGGGATGCCGTAAGAGCGCAGCTGGGTCGCGGTCAGTTCTGCCATGCCGCCGGCGTCTGAGAGGGCGGTGAGAAGGCAGGCCTCCTCCGGATTCCCCTCCTTGTCCTGGGGCCAGGGGGGGTTGGGGTCTGCGGAAGAGCGGCCCCATGTGCCGGGATCGTGTTGCATAGGCATCCTCCTTGCGGCGCCTTACTTGTGATAGCGGGTGCCGGCGCCGATTTGATAGGCCCGGTAGATCTGCTCCAGCACCATCACCCGGGCCAGGTGATGGGGGAAGGTCATGGGGGACATGGAAAGCCGCAGCTGACAGCGCTGTTTCAGCGCTGGAGCAAGCCCCACGCTGCCGCCGATGATGAAGACCAGATGAGAGGCCCCCTCCACCGTCCAAGAGCGGATCTTCTGGGCCAGCTGGGGGGAGGAGAGCTGCGTGCCCTCAATGCAAAGGGCGATGGTAGCGGCCCCCCTGGGGATCCGGCTTTCGATGGCGGCGGCCTCGGATTGCAGGGCCTGTTCCACCTCCGCGCCGGAGGGATCCTCCGGAAGGCGGCTCTCCGGCACCTCCACAATGTCCAGGCGGCAAAAGCGGCTCAGGCGCTTGGCGTATTCCGCCGCGGCGTCTATATAGAATTTCTCCTTCAGTTTGCCCACGCAAATAAGCGTCACTTTCTGCATAGGGCCCTCCCTTGCAGCACATGGGCCGGACCAAGGCGGTCCCGGGGGGCCACTTCCACCGCCGGAGAGAGGCCCGAAGCCCGCAGCGCCGTCTCCACAGCCCGCAGGGCCATGGCAGGGGTGTTGTTTTCCGCGCTGAGGTGTGCCAGGATGATGTCCCCGGCTCCCGCTTGGGCCAGAGCTACGGCAAACCGGGCGGAGTCTTCATTGCTCAAATGGCCCCGGGGTCCCAGGATCCGGCTTTTGAGGGAATCGGGATAGGGACCGGACAGAAGACTTTCCACATCGTGGTTGGCCTCCAGGATCGCGGCGTCCACACCGGGGAGCAGTGCCGCTGCCTCTTGGGTAATGTAGCCCGTGTCCGTCAGCACCGCCGCGCTGCCGCCGGGGGAGTCCAAACGAAAGCCGCAGGAGCCCGGGGCATCATGGGAGGTGGCCACAGGGGTGACGGTAAAGGGGCCCACCGCCTCCGGCTGCCCCATCTCCATGGGGTTCAGCCGTCCCGCAAGACCCCAAAAGCGCCCTTCCAGTACGGCGGCGGCAGAACGGCTGGCCCACACGGGGGCGGAACAGTTCTTCAAAAGCGTCTGCAGGCCGCAGATGTGGTCAGTGTGAGTATGGGTGATGAAAATGCCGCAAAGATCTGCAAGATCCAGGTCCAGTGCCTGCAGGCTGCAGCGGATCCTGCGGCAGGAGATGCCGGCGTCCACCAATACATGGGTGCCGTCATGGGAAAAGAGAAAGGCGTTGCCGGAAGAGCCGCTTGCAAGGGTGTGTAGCGTGGTCAAAACAGTGTCCTCACGATCCTTTTTAAGATGGTCCTGCAAAAGGGGAAAAAACATCCGCCGGAGAGGCGCCGGCGAAGGCCGTCCGCTTCTCCGACGGATGCAAAGGTGTTTTCAACTGATGTGGGCGGTCAGGTCCAGGTCTTCGTCCGGCACATCCACCGCCCGGATGTCAGCCCCCAGGGAGCGGAGCTTGTTTACGATATCCTCATAGCCCCGCTCAATGTATTGCACCTGAGAGATCTCGCTTTCCCCGTGAGCGGCCAGAGCGGCGATGACAAGGGCCGCCCCTGCCCGCAGGTCGCTGGCTTGGATAGGGGCGCCGGTGAGATGATCCACACCCTCCACCACGGCGGTCTTGTCATCCACCTGGATCCGGGCGCCCATACGCTTGAGCTCATCCACATAGCGGTAACGGCTGCTCCAGACCCCCTCTGTCACCAGGGAGGTGCCCTCCGCCAGGGCCAGGACCGTGGTCATCTGGGGCTGCATGTCCGTGGGAAAGCCGGGATAGGGCAGGGTCTTGATATTGGCCTTGTGCAGAGGGCCGCAGCGGCGTACCAGCAGCGTGTCTTCGTGCTCATCCACCTCCACGCCGCACTCTTGCAGCTTGGCGGTGATGCAGTCCATATGCTTGGGGATGATATTCTTCACCAGCACCTGTCCCCCGGTGGCGGCCACCGCGGCCATGTAGGTGCCGGCCTCGATCTGGTCGGGGATGATGGCGTACGTTCCGCCGGTGAGATGGTCCACGCCCTGGATCTTGATGGTGTCGGTACCGGCGCCCCGGATGTTGGCCCCCATGGAGTTGAGGAAGTTGGCCAGATCCACGATATGGGGCTCCTTGGCGGCATTTTCGATGACGGTGTTGCCCTGGGCCATGGCAGCGGCCATCATGATGTTCATGGTGGCGCCCACCGAGACCACATCGAGATAGATATTGGCCCCCTTGAGCTTGCGGCCTTCCGCGGAGGCGTGGATAAAGCCGCCCTCCACCGTCACCCGGGCGCCCAGCGCGGTAAAGCCCTTGATATGCTGGTCGATGGGACGGGCGCCGCCGAAATTGCATCCCCCGGGAAGGGCCACTTCCGCGTCGCCAAAGCGCCCCAGAAGGGCGCCGATGAGATAATAGGAGGCCCGGATCTTGCGGGCCAATTCATAGGAGGTCTTGGTGGAGTAGATATGACGGCTGTCGATCTCCACGGTGTGGCGGTTGACGGAGCGGATCCGGGCGCCTAACTGCTCCAGGATCTTCAGGCTCATGGTGACATCGGAGATCTGGGGGATATTTTCGATGCGGCATACGCCGTTCACCATCAGCGCGGCGGGGATGATGGCCACGGCCGCATTTTTGGCGCCGCTGATCTCCACTTCGCCGAACAGGGGCTTGCCCCCATGGATAATATATTTTGTCAAGATGTTGACCCTCTCTTCAACAGTTGAATCCTTTGTAAAAGGCGGGCAGCTGCAAAGACAGTTTGCCCTGCCGGCAAGACTTCATACCATGGCGGCGGACATGAATTCCGCCGCCAGGTCAAATTTTGCACAAATACTATACCATGCCCTGCGGGAAAATGCAAATCCTTCCTGTCGATGGATGATTTGCATTTAAAAATTGTCAGAGGCGGCGGACGGCGCCGGTGACGCAATTTACATAAAAATCCACCGTATCCGTGTCGATATGCCAGGCGGGGACCAGGGCCACAGGGTCGGTGGGGGTACTTTGCAGCTCGTAGCAGGGGGTGATTTCCAAAATGGCGGACACAGCGGCACCGCTTTCCGGCCGCATCTGCTGGAAGGCCGACAAAGCCCCCATGGCGGAGAGAAATTCCACGCCGGAATCCGTCTGAGCGGCAGTGGAGGACAGCAGGGAGCCGCTGATCACCATCACCGCTCCCCGGTCGATGGTGAAGGTGACGGTGCAGTTGAATACTGCCCAATCCTCAAAATATCCCACGGCGGTGGCGGTGCCGGATTGGTTCTCATCAAGACGGAAGGTGAGCTCCTCATATCCGAAGCGGTCACAAAAATCCTCGCAGAAGGCCTGGGGGTCCCCGGAGGAAAGGGTACCGGCAACGTCAAAGTTGCCGGTGTCCCGGAAGACCGCCGCCCCGTTTTGCCCGTTGTAGGTGTAGATGCCGCCCCCCTGATCAGATCCGGTGGCAGGACTTCCCAGCAGGAAAGAGGCCACCTGCTGCTCCAGCTTCAGGTCCCGGGTGAGGGCCAGGGCAGAAGGGGGGGAGTCGCTGGGGATGATGGGGGCGTCCAGGTCGATGCCGTCGCTTTCAAAAAGGCTCACCAGCTGCTCCGTGGCCACACGGTGGGCGGAGTAGGCGGCTGTTCCCCGCCAGGCCAGGGCGGAGAGCAAAAAGGTGTTCAGCAGGGCCAGGATCAAGATGATGATGTTTTTCAGACGATACCGTTCCACATTGGCCGCCCTCCTTTCTTGAAAAGGATGTCAGGAAGAGATCCAGCTGGCACTTACAGAGGCGCCGGCGCTATCCACATAGGCGATGGACAGCTCCTTGCCGGGATTCATGGAGGCCACTGCCAGGGCCTGGGTCAGGGGCAGAAGGAGGGATCTCTCCGTGCCGGGAGCATATTGCCGGAACCGCAGGGAGAGGCTGGAGATGGTGCTGCCGGTGAGGACCACTTCTGCGGCAGGACGCCCATCGGAAAATACGATAGGCACGCCCCCCACCTGATAGCCGAATACGATGGTGGTCTCCCCGGCGCTTTGCCGGATTTCCTGCACATAAAGTTCTGTGCCGCTGGATTCTCCCACCAGGGTCTGAAGCAGGGCGGCAGCGCCGGAGGCTGCCTCCGACAAGGTGGGCTCCGCCCCGGCGGCAGAGATGGTCAGCTCTGGCATGGTGCTGTCATAGGAGATGAAGCCGTCGGTATAAATCCGCAGGGAGTTTTCTCCCTCCACGATGACCTCTGTACCGCCGCTTTCTGTATAGCGGGAGTTGTTGCGGGGGTTGAGCCCCAGCGCTGAGAGGAGGGTATCCTCCTCCGGCAGGGCAGAGGTGGCTGTGAGGGTGGGAAGCTCCGGCAGCGTATTGGGGAGCAGAGAGCAAGGGGCCACGTCATCGCTGTGGGGCAGCGAGGACTCAAAGGCAAAAAAAGCGTTGCCCAACTCATAGTGACTGATGACCTCTGTCAGACTGCTGACTGTGACGGCGGTGGAGCAGACAGAATATTGCACCTCTCCGTCCCAGAGATACAGGCGCACCGCATCCTGGCCATAAGGCACCACCACCAAATAGCGGGCAAGGATCTCCTCCTCTCCGCCGCTGGCCCCCATCAGTTCTGAGAGGATGGAAAGGGGCAGGGGGGTGAGAAAGTCATAATACACTCCCACGCTGTCCAGCGATGACAAAAAGTCCCCGGAGGTGCAGGCAACGAAGTTCCGGGCAGAGCCCAGCACCTCCCGCAGCAAGCTGCGCAGGGAGGAGAAGTCTTCTGTGTTGTCGGTGGTAAGGGTAATGTTGCCATAGCGGCCATATTCCCCGGTGACGGCTACCCGCACCGGTGCCGCCGCGCTGGCCAGAGGACTTGCGGCATTGCTGGAGGGAGCGGTATATGCCACCAGCTGGTCCATATACCCGCCGAATGCGCGCATTCCCAAGGAGAAAAGCTCTGTTCGGGAAAACAGCAGCAGCGCTGTGACCGACAGAAGGGTGATGGCCAGGTTTTGAATCCGATCCCGGCGCTTTTGCTTTTTCGCGTCCATAACGGCACCTCCTCCTGCAGATCAGAAAATGGCGGGACTCACGGCTTGGAAGGGGGCCGGCTCTCCTCGCCGCCGGGGTGATAGGCGATGGGAAGCACCAGGCGGACTGTGGTGCCGGGGCCGTCGTGGGGCACCAGGGCGATGGAGCCATGATGCCGCTGGACGATCTCCCTGGCGATGGACAGCCCCAGGCCCGTGCCGCCGGACTCCCGGGAACGGGCCTTGTCCACCCGGTAGAACCGGTCGAAAATGCGCTCCCGGTCTTTTTCCGGGATGCCGATGCCGTCGTCCCACACGTCCATCCAGACGGTGTTCTCGCCGGCGCCGGCGGTAACTTTGATATGGCCGCCGTCGGGGGTATATTTGATGGCGTTGCCGATGACGTTCATCATCACCTGCTCCAGGCGGCTGCGGTCGCCCACGATCAGAGGCAGGCTGTCTGTGGGGGTATAGGTGAGCTGGTGGCCCCGCTGGCGGGCGTTGAGGGCGGTGGCCCGTACCCCGCTTTCAATGGCTTCCCCAAAGGGGAAGCGGGAGAGGACCAGCTCCGTATTGCCCGCATCCAACCGGCTGAGGGTCAGCAGGTCCTGCACGATGTGGGTCATGCGGTCCGTCTCTGTGATGATGATATCCAGGAAGTTGTTGCTCATCTCCTGGGGGATGTCGCCGCCGGCGTCCCGAAGCGTCTCGGCATAGCTGCGCACGTTGGTCAGGGGGGTGCGCAGCTCGTGGGAGACATTGGCCACAAACTCCTTGCGCCGCTCCTCATTGCGGTGATGCTCCGTCACGTCGTGCAAAACGATGAGGACGCCGCCCTGGGCCTGGTCGGAAAAGGGGGCGAGGTACAGCTCCAGCGTCCGCTCTCCCACCACCATCTCTCCTTCGGCATAGTTGGGCCGCTGGAGTGCCAGCATGTCCGCAAAGGGGTAGACAGAGCCGAAGAGCTCATTATAGGTGGCGTCCGGCCCCACAGTGCGCTGGAGCATGTCTGTGGCGGCAGGGTTGCAGTGGATCAGCAGCCCGTCGTGGTCAAAGGCCACCACGCCGTCTGTCATGTGGAGGAAGAGGGTGTCCAGTTTGTTCCGCTCGTTCTCCACTGCGGCCAGGGTGGACTGCAGCACCCCCGCCATCTCGTTGAATGTGCCGGTGAGGATGCCGATCTCGTCTGTGGACTCCACCGGCAGCTCGCTGTCAAAATTTCCGTTGGCCACCCGCTCAGCCCCCACGGTGAGCTTTTCAATGGGGCCCACCATGGTTTTGGAGAGCAGGAAACTGAGCAAAATGGAGATGAGCAGGCCGATAAACAGGGCCTGGAGAATGATTTGAAACAGTTCGCCATTCAAGTTGGAGACGGTTTCTTTGTTGTCCAGAATGTAGATGATAAAGGCGTTGCTGCCCCCCATGATGGGCACCGCCACATCCATATAGGCGGCGGTGATGTCACTTTGGTCCCCCACCACCGTCTCGTCCCCCTGGGCGACGGCGTTGCGGGCGGTGAGGAGGTTGGCGGAGGGGTCCCGGGGCAGGGCAGAGGCATCGGCGGAGCCCAGGAGATAGGCACCGGTCTCCCCGTCAAGGATGAAGTAGTTGCGGGTGCGGTAGTCGATACCCAAAAGGCCGGCATTTACCTCCAGGATGTCCTCGATGGCGGCGGCGGCCCCCTCCTCCTGGGCGGCGGCGCTGCGCAGATCCGCTACGAACTCCTGGCGGTCAGCGCCGAACGTGCCGTTCATCTGCTCATAGAACGTGTCGATATAGAAGCTGGTGACGCTGGTGGTCAAAAAGGCGCCCACCACGGCCATCAGCGATGTGATCAGCAGCAGCAGGATCAGTGTCAGCTTCATGTGCAGACTGCGGAACACGGCCACCCCCCCTTTGTCCTTTCAAAATTTTCCCACCTTATACGGCGAAGTAGTACCCCACGCCCCGGCGGGTGAGAATATAGGCGGGAGAGGCGGGGTTTTCCTCGATCTTCTCCCGCAGGCGGCGCACCGTGACATCCACCGTACGCACATCGTCCCCCACATAGCCGTAGTTCCAAACCTGCTCCATCAGATCCACCCGGGAGTAGACCTTGTTGGGGTGGCTGGCCAGGAAGGTCAAAAGCTCGTATTCCCGCTGGGTCAGATCAATGGCCTGGCCGCCCCGGAAGACCTGGTGGCTGTCGGTGTTGATGGACAGATTCCCCGCCACCGGCATGGCAGCGTCCGCGGCGGTGGCGGCGGTGGCCATGGAGGTGCGGCGGATGTTGGCACGGACCCGGGCGATCAGCTCCCGCATGGAAAAGGGCTTTGTGATATAGTCGTCGGCGCCGATCTCCAGGCCCAGCACCTTGTCGGTTTCTTCCTCCCGGGCGGTGAGGATGATGACAGGCACATTGTCCCCCTCATCCCGCAGGGCGCGGCACACGTCAAATCCCACCATTTTCGGCAGCATGACATCCAGCAAAATAAGGTCGGGTTTTTTCTCCCGGGCCTGTTTGAGGCCGTCTTCCCCATCGTAGGCCTCATAGGTTCCAAATCCCTCCCGCTGGAGGTTGAAGCGCAGGATATCCACGATGTTCTTTTCGTCCTCCACGATGAGAACGGTCTTTTGCGTATCCATACAGATTTCTCCATTCTTTTACCCCGCCGGGCAGGGGCGCAGCCGGCGCGGATTTTACACGTTCTGCCCCTTAAAGCCCCAGAAGAACCTTGGCCCGGAACACGGCCGCCACGGTTTTGGCGTCTTCGATCTCCCCGTTTACGCAGCGGTGCACCATCTCCTCAAAGGGGATGCGCTCCACATTCAAAAATTCATCGGGATCCAGATGCTGCTGCTCAAAATGCAGTTCCCGGGCCAAAAACAGGTGCAGTGTCTCCCCAAAGCAGCCCGGGGCGGGTATCAGGCGCCCCAGAGGCAGCAGAATGTCTGGCACGGCGCCGGTCTCCTCCTTGAGCTCCCGCAAAGCGCCCACGGCGGGCTGCTCCCCCTGGTCCAGTTTGCCGGCAGGCACTTCCAAAAGAACCCGCCCCAGGGGATAGCGGTACTGTGTCACCGTCAGGACATTGCCCTCCCCGTCCAGGGCCAGGATGGCCACACCGTCCACATGATCTGCCACCTCCCGCTGTGCCGTGGTCCCGTCGGGAAGGCGGACCGTGTCCACATGGACCCGGAGGAGCTCCCCGCAAAAGACGTCCTTGCGGCTAAGGGTCTGCTCTGAGAGATGTTCAATGGGATGCATGGACAAACACTCCTTTGACATTTCGCCGGCGGAAAACCCCGCCGGAAACGGTAAAATTTTAAAAAATCCCGTCCATATAACGAAGCAATTATAACACAGGGTGCCGGGAATGGAAAGAGCGTTCTTTCTCTTGAATGAATCGGGAAAGCGTGGTATACTGATAAAACTTCCCAAGAGGACTGCCCAGGAAATGAGGTGCGTGTTACGGAAAAAAAGGGGATCAAGGTGGCGGCGCAAAACCGCAAGGCCTTCCACGACTATTTCGTGGAGGACCGCTACGAGTCCGGCATTGAACTTTTCGGGACGGAGGTCAAGTCCATCCGGGCCGGCACACTGAATTTGAAGGATTCCTACTGCATCGTCAAAGACGGACAGCTGACCCTCCACGGCATGCATATCTCCCCCTATGAAAAGGGCAATATCTTCAACAAAGACCCCGTCCGCCCCCGGCGCCTTTTAATGCATCGGCGGGAGATCCGAAAGCTCCAGGCGTTGGTACAGCAGGAAGGATATACCCTGGTGCCGCTGTCTGTCTACTTTAAGGATGCCCGGGTGAAGGTGGAAGTAGGCCTTTGCAAGGGCAAAAAGAATTATGACAAGCGGGACGCTGCCGCCCGGCGGGATGCCCAGCGGGAGATTGACCGCACCATGAAAGAAAGGAATGGTTGGAAATGAGCAATCCCATTGCCACGATCACGATGGCCGACGGCCGCACCATGAAGGCGGAGCTGTACCCTGACAAGGCGCCCAACACCGTGAACAATTTTATCTCCCTGGCCAATCAGGGCTTTTACGACGGGCTGGTGTTCCACCGGGTCATCCCCGGCTTTATGATTCAGGGCGGCTGCCCCAACGGCAACGGCATGGGCGGCCCCGACTATGAGATCGATGGGGAGTTCTCCGCCAACGGATTTGGGCAAAATGACCTCAAGCATACCACCGGCGTTTTGTCCATGGCCCGGACCATGGCCCCCAACTCCGCAGGCAGCCAGTTTTTCATCATGGTGGCGCCGGCGCCCCATCTGGACGGGCAGTACGCGGCCTTCGGCCAGGTGTTTGAGGGGGAGGAGGTCGCCATTGACATCTCTCGGGTGCCCCGGGATATGCGCAGCGATATGCCCAAGACTCCCGTGGTGATCCAGTCTGTCCGGGTGGATACCCAGGGGGTGGACTACCCCGCCCCCAAGACCCACTGAGAGGGGGAGACGGCCTATGAAAACGGCCATCATCACCGGGGCCTCTTCCGGCCTGGGGCAGGAGATCGTCCGTCAGATCGGGGATGTTTTTCCGGAGGTGGAGTCCTATTGGCTCATCGCCCGCCGGGGGGACCGGCTGGAGCAGATCGCTGCCACCCTCTCGGGCAAGACGGTGGCCTGCCTGACCCTGGATTTGTGCGATGCCATGAGTTTTGTGGCCTTCCAGGAGAAGCTGCGCTGTGAGCAGCCGGAGGTGACGCTGCTGGTGAACAACGCCGGCTGCGGGTATCTGGGGGCCATTGGAGAGGTGGATACCGCCTCCCAGACCAAAATGGTGGATCTGAACCTGCGGGCCCTGACAGCCATCACCAATATGACGGTGCCCTATATGGGCCCAGGCAGCCACATTTTGAATGTGTCCTCCATCGCCTCTTTCTGCCCCACTCCGGGGATGACGGCGTATTCCGCCTCCAAGGCCTACGTGACGGCCTACACAGTGGGGGCAGCCCAGGAGCTGCGAAGAAAGGGGGTCAGCGTTACAGCGGTCTGTCCCGGCCCCATGAACACGGAGTTTTTGCGGGTGGGGAACATCGCGGGAAATTCCCGGATGTTTGAAATGCTGCCCTACTGCGACCAAGTGCGGGTGGCAGGAGGAGCGCTGCGGGCCGCCCGGGCAGGGCGGACGATCTACACGCCCCGTCTGGTGTACAAGACCTACCGGCTGATTGCAAAGGCAATGCCCCAGACCCTGCTGGCAAAGCTTACCCGGGTGTAAGGGATAAATTTCATGGAATTGTAACACACTTCTCCAAAGAAGTGTGTTACAATTCCATCCATGGACCGCCGGCGTGCCCAGCGGACCGGAACATGGGGATGTACCGGTTTCGACGGGGGTGTGGAGGCGGGACCAGCGGGCGGCGGCGCCTGACCGCCATAAAACGGGCAAACTTATAAATTAAATAACAACAATAAAGTTGCTATTGCTGCCTGATTAACGGCAGCCGTCCGACCCGGAAGGACCGCGAGCCGGGAAGGGCGTCGTTTAGCGGTAAATGTGCGTGCAGTAAGCTTTGCCTGCGCCACACATCATGAAGCTCACCTGACCTGACGGCGTGACGGTTTGCCGTCTGGAAGGGGAACGGGGAGAGCAAGACTCCCGCAATAATCGTCTGCGCCCGGAGAACGTC
Source organism: uncultured Oscillospiraceae bacterium (assembly GCA_944385475.1). GTDB lineage: Bacteria > Bacillota > Clostridia > Oscillospirales > Oscillospiraceae > Oscillibacter. The sequence continues at coordinate 286 of CALWXJ010000019.1, read as the reverse complement.
CCGTTTAAGCGCTTTCGGACGCGGGTTCAACTCCCGCCATCTCCACCATATGAAAACACCATTGACATCTGAACCCCCCAAGGTTCGGATATCAATGGTGTTTTTCTTGTTTCCCTTGATTTACAAGGGATTCAGGGCTTCGAGGAGCAATCTCCTTTTCGGACATTCTTGATAAATCGTTGAATATTAGGCCGTAAAACAGCGAAAACAATCAATCTGAACCCCTTTGTTCAGGACATGGTCTCTGGCTCCTTTTGCTCGCCAAAATAGATAGATTCCAGTTTCA
>CALWXJ010000018.1 GCA_944385475.1 uncultured Oscillospiraceae bacterium | reverse complement strand
CGCTACTATGACCCACAAGAACATGAGCGCAGAGGAGCTGGCAGCTGTGGGCATCGGCGAGAGCATGATCCGCGTCAGCGTGGGTCTGGAGGGCAGCGATGACCAGATCGCAGAATTCAAGGCCGTTCTGGACACCCTGCTGTAATTGAAACGGTCATTTACTTCACAGTGAATAAGATGGGGGACAAGGCCGCACAGCTGCGGCCTTATCCCTTATCCGGAAGAACTAAACGACACAGCGGCAAGGAGAGAATACATGGGTAAAACGGCAATTATTGGATTTGGCGGCGGCGGATATCATGCGGCCAAAGCGCTGCGCAAGGCGGATCCCCATGCACAGATCGACGTCTATACCGACACGGCAGACGCGCCGGCCAATCCCATGCTGACGACGTATTATGTGGCCGGCAGAATCGAAAGAGATACCCAGATGCCCTATGGTGCGGCGGATAAGATCGCGCAGGAACTGGGGGTCCGTCTGTTCTCCGGCGTGCGGGTGCGGCATCTGCGGGCAAAAGAGCGGGTCCTTGTGCTGCCGGACGGAACAGAGAGATCCTATGACGATATTGTGCTGGCCACCGGCTCTCACCCGTTGGTACCGCCTATCAAGGGCCTGCCGGAAGACCGGAAGGGCATTTATGTCATGCGGACCATGGCAGATGCCGACCGGCTGCTGCAGCGGGTCCATGAGGGGATCGGCTCGGCGGTTGTGATTGGAGCATCGTGGGTGGGCATCAAGGTGGTGGAGGCATTGCATGCCCATCATGTGCCCATTGTGCTGGCCGATATGGCTCCCAGGATCTTTCCCACGGCCACCATGCCGGATGTGGCTGATATCATTCACCAGCGCCTGACGGACATGGGAGTCCGACTGAAATTTGGCGCCGGGATTTCGGAGATCCGGCAGGAGGGAGACCAGCTGGTTTCCCTCTATCATGACGGCACGGAGGAGACCAGCGACATCATTGCCCTTTGTCTTGGCCTGCGGCCTACCGTGGATATCATTGACCCGGCGGAGTTCCGTATGGGACGTGGCATTTGTGTAGATCTGCACATGCGGACCAGCGTGCCCCATATTTACGCGGTGGGGGATTGCTGCGAAGCGTATGAGATGATCAGCGGCCAGCCCGTGGTGGTGAATCTGTGGGCCAACGCCTTTACCCAGGGGGAGATAGCGGGCAGGAATATTGCCGGATATCCAACGCAGTTCCAAGGAAACTTTATCCACAATATCACCCACTTCATGGGCATGGATTTTATCGGGCTGGGGGATAACCGGGCCTCGGGAGAACAGATCGTTTACCGCCATCCCAAAGAGGACTGGGTGTTCTATGCCACCATAGACGGCGATGTGATCAAATGCATCAACGTGTTGGACAACCACAAGGTCAGCGGCCCGGCGAAGGCGGTTCTGATCCGCTGCCTGACAGCGGGGGGAGAGGCAATCGGCCCAGCGGCGCGGCTGGCTTTGCAGCAAAGCGGTCTGCCGGCAGAGATTATCGCGAAAATAGGGGGATATTGATATGACGGAACTGGAGAAAAGAATCGCAGCCAAGATCCCGGGCGAGGACACGGGGATTGAGGTCAAGCAGAGCTTTTGCAGCATCTGCGCGCCGGGGTTCCACTGCGGCGTCGACGCTTACATCAAAGATGGGAAGCTCATCAAGACGGAGGGGACCCTGGCCCACCCCCAAAACCACGGTCTGCTTTGCACCAAGGGGTGCAGCAACCGCTCCTTCGTCTATCGGGAGGACCGCATCCACACGCCCCTCAAACGTGTGGGAGAGCGGGGCGAGGGGAAATTTGAGGCCATCAGCTGGGAGGAGGCCTATGATCTGATCGCGGAAAAGCTCCTGGGGATCCGGGAGAAATACGGCGCAAATTCCGTGGCGTTCTTTTCCGGTTATCAGAAGTGGTACCGCTTTTTGCTGGAGCGTTTTGCCTACGACTTCGGCAGCATCAACTTCGGCACGGAGTCCAGCTGCTGCTTTACTGCCAGCAAGATGGCATGGATGACCATGACGGGTAAGATGGCCAAGGCAGACATGAAAAACTCCCATCTCCATGTGGCGTGGGGCGGCGGCAACCACCACTCCCGCTATCTCAACGCCAAGGCGGAGGAGGAGCTGGTGGAGCGGGGAGACAAACTGATCGTGGTGGATCCCCGGAACACCCCCATGGCCACCCGGCGGGCCGCGCTGCACCTGCGGATCAAGCCCGGCACCGATGGCCTGCTGGCCAACTGCATCGCCGGCATCATCATCAAAAACGGCTGGCAGGATATGGACTATATCTAAAAATACGTCCACGGCTATGAGGCGTATGCCGATTACGCCTGCGGGCTGGATGTAAAAGAGGTCAGCCGTATCACCGCCATACCGGAGGCGCAGATCCATCAGGCGGCGGAGATGATCGCCACCATCAAGCCCGCCAGCTTTGAGTGCAACCCCACCTCCATCATTCACCAGAGCAACGGCTATCAGACCGTGCGGAGCATTTTCGCCCTGTGCGCCATTACAGGCAACTATGACATCGTGGGGGGGCAACCAGCCCCTGACCTTCAGCTTCTGCGAGATGTCCGGGGGATTTGAGACCCTGGAGGAGGAATTTGAGCAGGAGAAGACCCCGGCGGGCTATGAAGACCGGATCGGGGCCAGGGACTATCCCGTTTGGGCGGCGCTGGTACACCAGATGCAGGCCCTTTCCATGCCGGACCAGATCTGCACGGGAAAGCCCTATCCCATCCGGGGCATGATGGCCCTGGGTCTGAACCACCGGATCTTTCCTGATTCGGATCGCTTCCGGGAGGCGCTGGGCAAACTGGACTTCTTTGTGGACTTTGATCTTTTCCTGACGGATACGGCCAAAATGGCGGACGTTGTACTTCCCGCCTGCTCCTCCTTTGAGCGGGAGGAGATTAAGACGTATCCCGGCGGGTTTACCAAATATTATACGCCGGTGATCGAGCCGCTGTATGACTCCAGAAATGATGCCCGCATTCTGCAGGATCTGGCAAAGCGCATGAAATTTGACGATGAACTCCTGTGCGGCGGATACCGCCGCTGCATTGAACACATCTTCCAGCACACGGGATATGACATCGGGGAGCTGGAGGCATCCCCTCTGCCGGTGAAGGCAAAGGGCCTCCAGCCGTATCGCCCCCTTGCCTATCTGGAGCAAGGCTGCAAGACCCCCTCCGGCAAACTGGAGCTGTATTCCGAAATCATTGCTGTCAACGGAAAAGAGAAGGGACTGGAGCCTCTTCCCAAGTGGTACGAGCCGTTTACCCGTCCCAGTAAGGAGTGGCCCTTCCTGCTGCTGGCCGGCGTGCGCATCCCCAACGCCATCCATACGCAGCTGCATAAAGCGTCCTGGCCCAGAGCCCTTCGCCCCGACGCCATGGCAGACATCAGCCTTGCTGACGCCAAGCGGATGGGAATCGTGCTGGGAGATGAGATCTGCCTTTATAACCAGTTCGGCAGCATCACCGTAAAAGCCAATCCCACCGGGCTGGTCGAGGAAGGACAGGTGTATATGTATCACGGCTATGCGGAGGCGGACGTGAGCAAACTGCTGAGCCTGCAGGATACGGATCCTTATTCTGGATTCCCTGCTTACAAAAGTGCAAGCTGCAATATCCGGAAGGTGAAGGGGAACGCACAATGAAAATGATATTTGACCTTGACATGGAAAAGTGTGTGGCGTGCGGCGCGTGCGCCGTGGCCTGCATGGATCAAAACGATATCTGGCCGAATCAAGGGCAGACGCCCTTCCGCCATGTGGGGATCGTCAATCCTCTGCCTGCCCAGGAGGGAGGGGCTTTGACCGTTTTGTCCCTGGGGTGTATGCACTGTGACAACGCGCCGTGTATCCAGGCCTGTCCCGTGGGCTGCCTATTTAAAGATGAGATGAATTTGACGGTCTATGACAACACCCGCTGCATCGGCTGCCACAGCTGTGCCATGGCCTGTCCCTACGGCGCCCCCACCTATCGGGAAGACGGGAGGATGTACAAATGCGACGGCTGCGCCCAGCGCCAAAAAAATGGAATGGTGCCGGCCTGTGTGCGGGTGTGTCCCACAGGCGCGCTTACCTGTCAAAGCGAAGAGTCGTACCTGGAGAATAAACGGGCGGCATCGATCCGTAAGATCCTGCAAAACAACCGGTAGACAAAGTGTGGAGCGGCAGGCCCGGCCTGCCGCTCCATTATAAAAAGGAGTATCACAATGATGAAAAATGAAAGGAGAAAACGCTGGCTGTATGCTGTGAGTGGTTTTTTGATCATGCTGGTTTCCGGGGATATTTACGCATGGAACGTGTTTTCGGCATCCATTGCCCGGACATTCCCAGCGTGGGAAAATTCCCAGCTGTCTTTGGTGTTTACTATTGCGCTGATCTCTTTTTGTATTGCCAGTTTGGCCGCCGGGTTTTTGGGCGGCATCCGCAGCAGATGGTTTATCTGGGCAGCCGCAGCGCTGTTTCTGGGGGGCTGATCATTTGCGGGAGGGCGCAGTCCCTGCCTGCCCTCTATGTGGGATTCGGCGTTGTCTGCGGCTTTGCCTCCGGGCTTTCCTACAGTGCCACCATGGGGGCAGTCAACCAGTGGTTCCCGGACTGCCAGGGGCTGGTGTCAGGCGTGATGCTGATGGGATTTGGCTTTAGCAGCTTTTTCGCGGGAAAGTTGTTCCAGGTCTGGACCGCCGCTGACAACGAGGCGTGGCGGCAATTCTTCGTGTACCTGGGGGCGGCCAGCGTGATCGTCCTGGGCATCTGCGGCACTTTCATCAAAAAACCCAGTGAGGAACAGAAGCTGCGCCTTGGCACAGGAAAGGGTACCGGCCAGTTTGGAGAGGAGGTCCCGCCCTCCGGCATGGTCCGCCAGCCGGTGTTTTGGCTTTTTTATCTCTGGGCGGTTCTGGACAGCGCCCTGGGGCTGGCACTGATTTCCCAGGCGGTGGGAATTGCCAGAGAAAGCAGTGTCCACGTGTCTGAGGGCACGATCGTTTCCTTCGTGGGGCTGATTTCCGTTTTTACGGGGATCGGCCGGGCCGTCTTTGGCCGGATGTTTGATAAAAAGGGACGGAATCTGGTGATGCAGTCCATCAACGCACTGCTGTTTTTGATGGGGGTCGCCCTGATGGCGGCGCTGCGGATCAAATGCTTCCCCCTGACGGCCGCGGCGTTTTTGATAGGCGGGCTGGCGTATGGCGGCGCGCCCACCACCTGCTCTGCCTATGTGGGGGCGCGGTTTGGCCTGCAAAATTATCCCCGCAACTTTCCCGTTGTGGCAACCAATTTGCTCTTCTCCTCCTTTGGGGGGCCATCGCGGGAAAGCTCTATGAATCCACCGGCTCCTATCTGGTGGTATGCGCAATGATCTGCGGTGTTGCCGCAGTGTCAGCGGCAGTGACCGTCTTTATGACGGTGCTGGAGAGGAAAAAGATTCCATTATAAAAAATACATTCCGAGCCGAACGTGCCTGGGCGCAAGTATGGACGTCGGCCGCGGGGGCCCCCTTGCCTCCGCCGGGGTATTGCCGGAAACAGCAATGCCTTCCTTATGAAAAGGAGTTGCCATGAAGAAATATGATTTGCGTACTTTGTTTTTTCTGACCTTATGCTGTGATCTGGGGCTGCTTTCCAAACGGCTGATCAGCCCGGCTGCCAACCTGATCACCGATGCCTTACATATCCCCGGAGGGATCGGCACCAGTTTTTCCCTGATGTTTTTGGTGATCGCATCGGCCCTGACAGCCCAGTTGGGCTGTGCCGCCCTTATGGGCGCCGTGCAAAGCGGGATCGCGCTGGCCATAGGCATGGTGGGCAGTATGGGCGCCTTGTCCGTGATCGGCTACGTCATGCCGGGGATCGTGATCGATGGATTGATGTGGCAGACAAGGCGTCTGGGTGTCTCGGAAGAAAGCGCCATTGTGCTGGCCAACGCCACGGCGTCCGTCTGTGCGTCCATGACGGCAAACTGGATCGTGTTCCGCCTGACGGGGGTCATATTACTGCTTTATGTGTGCGTCTCCGTCACCTCAGGGGCGCTTTGCGGCATGCTGGGGGCCAAGATTGCCCGGCGGCTGCGGCCGGTCCTGCCGGTCAGAGGAGAGCGGAAAAACTGCGGGGAACAAGGAGGCGCAAGAGAATGAAAAAAATCAGATGGACAACCATGGCCGTGGTGGGAGTGCTGCTGATCACCGGTATTGCAGCGGGGCTGCGGCTGGCAGCCCACACCGAAACCCAGGCAGGCACGCTTCGGATCTATCAAGGCAAGACCTGTAAGGAAGTGGTCCTTGCCAGCTTTGCGGAAGAGCCCATCAGCGGCACCCTGCGCAACGGAAAGGGAGAAGAGCAGCAGATTGAGGGAACGGGCGTTCTTCTTTCCTCTCTGCTCCGGGATGCGGGGGTTACGGCATATGATGCCGTCACCGTCACGGCAGACGATGCCTATTCTGCGGTGGTGTATGCTGAGGAGATCGATGCCGGGGACCGGGTGTATCTGATGCCCCAGGATGACGGCATCCGCCTGCTGGTCTTTGGAGACAGCAACAGCAAGCGCAGCGTGACAGATGTTGTCAGTATCACAGTTTCATGAACATGTTCTGCAGCAGAAGGAATCAGGTCTATCCCATCGTGTGGGCCGGAGAGGCCGCGGTGGAAAAGCACTTTTCCCGGCTGGAGGACTGGCGCCGGGAAGAGGAGCTGTATGCCCGCCTCAGCGGAAGGATCCCGCTGCCCAAAGTCCTTGCGGGATGTGCCGGGAGCCTGGTTTTGCAGTATCAGCAGGGAAGTACGCTGCTGGAGGAGCTGGAGCGTCAGGAACAGGCGGGATTCCAGCCGGAACCGTGGATGGCGCTGGCGCAATGGCTGAAGGCGTACCACGGGCTCTGCCGGCAGGTGCCCGGGGACATGCATCTTCGCAATTTCATCTGGGACGGGGAGAAGAAAACCGTGACCGGGCTGGACCTGGAGAGTTCCGAAGACGCCCCGCTTACAGTGCGGGGCGCCATGCTGCCGGCAATGGTCCTGGAGTATCGCCCCGCCCACACGGCGGTGAAGCGGCAGGCTGCGATGCTGCTGGCATCGCTCCTGCACCTCTCTTTGCCGCAGATCCAGGCGGCGCGGCGGGAAATCCTGGCCCGCCGCGGCACCCACAGGAAAGAGTCCATGAGCGGGATCATACTGGCCGGCGGCAAGTCCGTGAGAATGGGCACCGATAAGGCGCTGGTGCACCTGGCAGGAAATACTTTGCTGGAGCTGCAGATGAGGCGGCTTCGGCAGCTGGGAATTGCCGATATCATCATTTCCGGAGAAAACGCGCCCCCTGCTCTGGGAACACGGGTGATAGGGGATGAAATCCCCCATCAAGGTCCGCTGGGAGGGATCCATGCGTGCCTAAAGGCGGCAAGGTATTCCCATTGCCTGGTACTGAGCGTGGACACGCCCCTGATCCCCGGATCCGCATTGCAGCAGCTGTGCCGAAGCTGCACGAAGGGCATCGCCGTGCTTTGCCACGGTGGGCGGGAAGAGCCGCTGGTGGGCGTGTACCCCAAAGGGGCGGCCCCTGTGGCGGAGGCCTTGCTGGCCAATCACCGGCTGCAGGTGCGGACGCTGGGGGACACTGTTGGCCGGACTTGCTGGGAATACAAAGGCCCGGAGGAACTGCTGCAAAACTGCAATACCCCTCAGCAGATACAGGAGGTAAAAAAGACCATCGCCCTGTACTGCGATGCGGGATTTCCCATGCGGGCCTGGCTGAACTCCGGGCGATTTTGAAAAGGGTATGTATCCGGATCGCCAGAGGCGGTATCTGAGGGCGGGCTTGCGGCTCCGTCGCAAAGCTTTGGGGAAAACGCCTTGAAAGCTTCTTGAAAGGAGCGAGGGCCCCGGGATTTTGGGGAAAATTCCGGACTCTCCTGGGATTCGGTTGCCAAAACGGCCCGTGGGCGCTATTCTTTTTCCCGAGGTGATGGCTGTGTACGAACTTGATAAGCAAAAGTTTGGGGCCTTTGTGGCGCAGCTGAGAAAGGAAAGGGGATATACCCAGAAAGAACTGGCGCAAAAACTGCACCTTTCAGATAAGGCCGTCAGCAAGTGGGAGACCGGGGCATCAAACACTTAATAATATTGAAACAGCCCACGCCTATAACATGACTCAAATCGTGAAATTTCAATAGCGCTTTTGCGCTCCAAGCATATATAATGAAACTGCCATCCTCAAGCAGGATGGCGGCTGATTGTTTGGACTCAGCCCATGGTTGCACGATGCAGGTTCCCCCAGAAACATTTCATTCAGTACCCCATGTCCATTGAGTATGGAGTCTCTCTTACATTTTTGAAAATCAAAATTTTGTGCCAGCAAAAATTGTTACGGATAATTTCAGCCTGTGACCTGCATTCCAGCAGAAAGCAAGAGGAAAATCTACGTTTTCCTCTTGCTGCAGGGTGGGTATCACTGAAGTATTTCATCTTTTTACCGCAATTCGGAGCATTCTGTGGAGGTGACAGCGTTCCTGCCGGATGTGTCCGCCAAACATATCTGCCAACATCTGTCTGAGAAGCCGTATTCATAAGCGTCTGATAAGCGAGTGAAAATGAGAGATTTTAACCATCGCCTCTTCAGAAGCGGAGAGTATCTCATAATCTTTACTGAGACGTCTAGAATGGCCCAGCCATGCCAGAGCGCGTTCAGCAGCCCAACGCCAAGGAAGTTTTTCCCATTCATGAGGTTTGATTTTTTCAGAAATATCAACATCAAGGTGGAACTGCTCCTGCAAATCAGACACAAAAGTACCCCGATACCCAGCATCAGCGCAGAATTTTTGAATAGACGGGTATCTTTCGCATGCTTGCCTGGCAGCAGAGATGCCCGCCTTTGTATCATGGATATTGGAGACATGAACAACGACAGACAATAAATTCCCCATCACGTCCACCACTATATGCCGCTTTCGGCCTTTCGTTTTTTCCCTCCATCAATCCCGCGGTTTTCACTGGCCGATACGGTCTTTACACTCTGGGAATCAATGATTGCATAACTTGGCATCTCCTCACGCCCAGCATCCTTCCGGATTTTCCGGACCAAATGCTCCAAAATGCGATCCCACAGCCCGCTGATTCGGGCACGACGATAAAAGCTGTGCATTGTTGAGTATGGTGGGAAATCATGGGGTAACTGTCTCCAGTTGCACCCAGAATCCACTAAATACAGCACAGCGTCCGTCAATTCCCGCTTGCTCCGTCTGCAATTTCGCATCCCCGTGTAGAGTGGCGCGATCTCCGCCCAC
>CALWXJ010000017.1 GCA_944385475.1 uncultured Oscillospiraceae bacterium | reverse complement strand
GTCGCTGCCGCACAGCTCCTGCTGGCAAAGGCACCGGGCGATCCCCTCCTCCAGTGCGGCACGATCGGCATCAATGCTCCCAACTTCCCGCTGTTCCTCATAGGAAAACTTCAGCTTCCGCTCCCGGGGACGCTCCGGCACAGGCGCCTTTGGCCGCTCCGGAGCGGCAGGCCGCTCCTCTGCCGCCCGTTTTTGGGACCAATCCGTCCAATTCCCAGTATACTGCAGCACTTGGCCGTCGCCCCGCACTTCAAAAATAGACGCGGCCATGCGGTCAAGGAAAAAGCGGTCATGGGATACCGTTACCACAGGGCCGGGAAAGCTCTGGAGATAGTCCTCCAATATAGAGAGGGTGGTGATATCCAGATCGTTGGTAGGCTCGTCCAGCAGCAGCACGTTTGGGGCCTCCATCAGGATCGACAGCAGGTACAGCCGCCGCCGCTCACCGCCGGAGAGCCGCCCAATGGGCACCGACTGCAGCTCCCCGGGAAACAAGAACCGCTCCATCATCTGATTGGCGGTGAAAGTCCCCTCATCGGTGCGGACCTCATCAGCGATGTCATGAATAAAGTCATACACCCGCCGCTGGAGGTCCAATTCCCGTCCCTCTTGCGTAAAGTGTCCTATCTTTATAGTTGTTCCTATATCCACCATTCCGCCATCCGGCAAAAGCTCCCCCGCCATAAGGCGCAGCAAGGTGGACTTTCCTGCCCCATTGCGTCCCACGATCCCAATGCGGTCATCCCGCAGCAGATGATAGGTGAAGTGGGAAATGATCTCCCGGCCACCGTATCCCTTGGAGACATCGTCCAGCGCAATGAGCTTTTTCCCCAGGCGGGAGGCTGCCGCAGCCATCTGCACGGTATCGTCCTGGGTCTGGGGGGCATCCTGATTCACCAGGTCCTCATAGCGCTGCACCCGCTCCTTGCTCTTGGTGGTGCGGGCTCTGCAGCCCCGCATGATCCATTCCCGCTCCACCCGCAGGATCGCCTGCCGCTTGCGCTCGCCGGCCTCTGCCATGGCAGCACGCTGCTCCTTCAGCTCCAGATATTTGGAGTAGTTGGCCTCATAGTGATACAGCTTTCCCCGGCTCAGTTCTGTGATATGGTTGACCACCCGCTCCAGGAAATAGCGGTCGTGGGTCACCATCACCAGTCCGCCCTTAAAACGGCGCAGCCACTCCTCCAGCCACTGCACCATCTCCGCGTCCAGGTGGTTGGTGGGCTCGTCCAAAATCAAAACATCCGCCGGATGGATCAGGGCTGACGCCAAAGCCACCCGTTTGCGCTGCCCGCCGGAGAGGTGCCCGATCTTTTGGTCAAAATCTGTGATCCCCAGCCGATGGAGCATGGATTTGGCCTCATATTCATTCAGTGTCCGAAATTGAGGCGGAAAATTTGCAAACACCTGCTCCAGCACACTGTTGTCATCTTCCATATCAGGATTTTGGGGCAGCAGGCTCACCTGGACGTTGGGATTGCGGCAAACGCGGCCGGCATCCGGCTCCGTCACCCCAGCCAGTACCTTTAAAAATGTAGACTTTCCGGTGCCGTTGATCCCAATGACGCCGGTCTTGTCCCCTTCGTTGAGATAAAAGTTGACATCCTCCAGCAGCTGGCGGCTGCCGAAGTTGATGGAGAGATGTTCCGCAGACAGCAGCATAAATGCCCTCCTGTGCAGGCAATTTTTGAGGCCTGACGGCCACTGCAGCCTATTATAGCACGGCCAAAGGCATTTGAACAGGGGAGAATCCGCCAAGTGCCCTCCCGTGGTTTTTTACAAATTTCCGTTTGGATCTTGTGGTTTTCAACCCTTGACGCAGCGGAATCCACAGCGTATTGTAAATTTATATAAAAAGGAGGTGCGTTTCTATGAGAGCATATCTTTCCTATCTCCTCAGTGATGACAGTGTCGTTTGGCCGGGAGAGCCCAAGGCGCAGATTCGTCCTTTCACAACGATTCCCAAAGACGGGTATACCTCTTTTAAAACACTTCTGCCCAATCACCACGGGACCCATTGCGACGGCCCCCACCATTTCAATCCTGATGGTCCTGACTTGATGGACCTGCCTCTGGAATACTTCTGGTTTGACCACCCCGTGGTGGTGGATGTGCCCCGCCAGCAGGGGGATGGTATTTTCCCCGAGGATCTGAAGCCCTATGAAGATCAGATCCGGCAGGCTGATCTGCTGCTGATCAAAACCGGCTTTTGCCTCCTGCGGGACAGCCAGCCTGACCTGTATGAATCCCACGGCCCCTACCTCTCCCCCGAGGTGTGCCGGTACTTAGTGGAGACCTTCCCCAATTTGCGGACGGTGGGAGTAGACTTTTTGTCGGTGGGTACCCCGGCCAACCAGTGCTCCCGGGAGGCCCACAAGACCCTTTTCGGCTGCCACAACGGCAAGTTCCTCACCGCCATTGAGGATATGGACTTCCGCCCTATTTTCAATACCGATCACCGCCTTTTGCAGGTCATTGCCGCGCCGCTGCGCCTGGCGGGGCTGGACAGCAGCCAGGTGACGGTCCTGGCAGAATTTGAGGACTGAGGTCCTCCTCCGCGCCGGCCATATGGCCGGCGCGCCTTTTTCCCTCCCCAAGGAGGGAAAAAGCGGTCATTGCCCCTTGTCAGGCATCCCCCGCAAATCCACGGAAGGAGCATCAGATCTTGGAAATCCTCACCTACACGGTCTCCCCGGAGGAGGCGGGAGCCACTGTGCGCCATATCCTGCGGGCAAAGCTCCACTTCTCCTCCCACGCCATCTCCCGTCTGACCCGGGCGGAAAACGGCATCCGGGTGAACGGCGCCCATGCCCGCACCACCCATATCCTCTCTCCCGGGGATGTGGTGGCCGTGGAGTCCGGGGATCATGCCCCGCCCCGGGTCCGGCCCGTCCCCGGCAACTGGCCGCTGCCTGTGGTATACGAAGACGGTCACCTTCTGGTGGTGAATAAGCCTGCAGGCATGACGGCCCATGCCTCCAATTTTCTGCCGGACACCCCCACAGTGGCTGGCGCGCTGGCCTACCAGCGGGGGGAGGACTTCGTCTTTCACCCCGTCAGCCGGCTGGATAAAGGCACCACCGGACTGATGGTCATTGCCAAAAGCGGCTATGTCCACGACCGACTGCGCCGCTGCCTGCATACCTCTGCTTTTCAGCGGGAGTACCGGGGTATCTGCGTAGGCTTTCCCCAGCCGCCTCAGGGCGAGATCTCTCTTCCCATCGGCCGGGAGGAAGGATCTCCTATCCGCCGGTGTATCCGTCCCGACGGGGCAGAAGCCATCACCCATTACGAGGTCTTGTCCGCATCGGACGCCTTCTCCTTTTTGCGGCTGCGGCCCCAGACAGGCCGAACGCACCAGCTGCGGCTCCACATGGCGGCCATCGGCCACCCCCTGGCGGGGGACTGGCTCTACGGAACGGAGGATCCCACTCTGATTTCCCGCCCGGCACTTCACTCCTTCTCCCTGACCATGACCCATCCTGTGACGCAAGAGGTTTTGCATTTTACCGCACCTGTGCCATGGGACATGCACAGGATCCTAAAGCAATACAACATGATCTCGGCGCAGGACGATTGACGTCCGGCGCCGGGATCGCTCTTTATCCCATCTGTTCCTGCAGTGTTTGCAGGTTTTTCTCCATAAGGCTCACATAAGTGGCGCCGCTGTCCATCTCCTCCTGAGAGACGTTGTGACAGGTGTGAAACAGCGCCGCCTGCGCACCGGTGGCCTCGGCAATGCTGTCCGCCACCAGGTGGTTGGAAAACTCGATATACCACACGGTCCCCAGCCCCTCCTGGCGCACTTTCTCCGTCAAAAAGGCAATGGTGGCGGCGGAGGGCTCCGTCTGGGTGCTGCAGCCCGGAAATGCCGCATAATAGGAGATCCCATACTCCTCCGCAAAGTACCGCAGGGGGAAGCGGTCCCCAAAGACCATGGTGGGATCAGAAAGGCCCTCAAAAAACGTACGGAACTGCTCATCCAGCGCCTCGATCTCCCCCGCGTACACCTGGGCATTCTCCTGATAGACCTGGGCGTTTTCAGGGTCCGCCTCCCCCAGGGCCTCTCCGATGGCCCGGGTGATCTGGGCGGCATTTGCCGGGGAGGTCCACACATGTTCGTCCATCCCCACCACGGCTCCCGGTCCCTGGGTATCCTGGTGGTCATGGTCCTCGTCTTCCATCCCCTCCACCGTCTCCTCTTCCAGAAGCTCTACGCAGTCCACCATCCTAAGCCGGATCCCCTCACGGTCCATGGACTCCAAGATGGTGTCCACCCAGGCGTCAGACTCGCCGCCCAGGTAAATAAAGACATCGCACGCCTCAATGGCCAGAATATCCGCCGGCGTGGGCTCATAAGAATGGCTCTCCGCCCCCGGGGGCAGCAGCAGCTGGACCTCCGCCAGGTCCCCCGCTGCCGCCCGGGCAAAGTCATAGCCCGGGAAAATGGTGGCCACCACACGCAGCGGCTCTTCTCCCCCGCTCTCCTCCTGGGAAGGGGCATCATCGCTGCCGCAGCCGCTTAGCGCCGCCAGAGACAGCGCCAGCAGCAAGCAAAGAAATCTTTTCACAGCAGGTATTCCTCCAAAGTTGAAAATTATTTTCAATTTCGGAGTATAGCACACCCCTGGTGGATTTGCAAGGCCCAGTTTTGCCCGATCAACATTCTCATTTTTATAAGACATTTTGCTCCTTCCAGGCAGGTTTTTCCCCAAGGCCGCAAAAAAAGCGCCCGGAGATGCGGGCGCCTTTTCCCGGGAGTTGCTTACTCCTGGTCTTTTTTCTTCAGTTTGGTCTTATTCCCCTGCTCATCCACCACATAGGTGTTGTCCAGCTGGGACTGCAGGTTCCCCAGCACCGCATCGATGTACTCCCGGCGCAGCGCGGTCCGTTCAACCTCCTCCCATTCCGTCAGTCCTTCTGTCCTGGCCTTGCGGGCAAGTTCATTAATCCGGGCGATCTGTTTTTCGTCCATGATAGCTCCTTTCTCCCATGGGGCGCTCTCCTTCCGTCCCGGGGCGGACCAAGGGGGTCCTGCAGGGTCCCTTCCCCACTTCCCCGGTAGCAGACAGGGGCGCTTTTTTATAGGTACCGGCTGATCACTACGGCAATCCGTCCTTTTTTCGTCATGCCTCCCACTTCCGCCAATTGGAATTTACCAAACCCCCGGGCAGAGATGGTGTCTCCCTGAACCACGGGGTGGTCGCTTTTGGTACAGGGGCGCCAATCCAGTTGCACCCGTCCGGCGGCAATCAGCTCCGCCGCCCGTCCCCGGGACATCCGCAGCCCCGCCGCCACCACCGCATCCAGCCGCAGGGAGGATACCGTGTCCCGGATCTGCTGACACTGGACCTGGGGAATATGGATACACTCCGGAGCGATGGCCTGCAGGCGCAGCTTTGCCCGGCCGGCACTGTCCCAATTTTGCAGCAGGAACTCCGCCACGGTATCCGCCACGACAATATCGGCGCTCTCCTCCCCCACCAGGAGATCCCCGATTTTTTCCCGGGCGATCCCCATGGCCATGAGGCTGCCTAAAAAATCCCGGTGGCTCAGGCCGTCTTCCCGGCGAAAGGCAGCACGAAGGCAGCGGATGGGGCTTTGTTCCGGGATTTGAAGCGGGTCCATCCAGTCCGGCAGGAAGAAAAAGAGATTGCGCTCTGCCCCCTCATATCCCCCCAAGGGGAGGTATCGGTCCAAAGGATATTGCGCCCAGCGCAAGAGATCCCGGGCCTGAGCCTGCTGCTGGGGACTGAGGAAATCTGTGGCGGACGGGATATCCCGCTGCCGCGCCTGTTCCGCCCGGTCCAGGATCCGGGCATAGAGGACCCGCTCCTCTCCCTGGGCACCCAGGCGGTCTATCAGGGCCTTTTTATCCATGGCGCAGCTCCTGGGTATGCACCAAGGCGGCGTAAGCTCCGTTTTTGGCCATCAGATCTTCATGGCTGCCCAGCTCTACGATCCGTCCTTCCTCCACCACGGCGATCCGGTCGGCGCCCCGGACTGTGGAGAGGCGATGGGCAATAATCACGGTGGTACGGCCCTGGGAAAGCTTATCGAACGTCGCCTGGAGCTTTGCCTCCGTCACGCTGTCCAGGGCGGAGGTGGCCTCGTCCAAAATCAGCGCCGGGGGATTTTTCAAAAAGATCCGGGCGATGGAGATCCGCTGTTTCTGCCCTCCGGAGAGCAGGGTGCCCCGCTCTCCCACATAGGTGTCAAGCCCTTGGGGCATGGCCATGATGTCGTCATAGATCTCCGCCATCTTTGCCGCCTGGGTTACCTCCTCCTCTGTTGCGTCGGGCCGGCCATAGCGGATATTTTCCAAAATGCTGTCGGCGAACAGGAACACATCCTGCTGCACAACGCCCACATTTTTCCGCAAGGACGCCTGCGTCACCTTGCGCACATCCTGCCCATCCACGCAGATAGAGCCGTCCGTGACGTCATAAAACCGGGGGATCAGCTGACAGAGGGTGGACTTTCCGCCGCCGGAGGGGCCCACCACCGCCACAGTCTCCCCAGGATGGATGTGCAGGTCCACATCATGCAGCACATCCAGGTCCCCCTGATAAGCGAAACTGACATGGTTGATGTCGATCCGGCCCTCCACGTGGTCAAGCGTCTTGGCATCCGGAGCGTCCTTCATGGTGGGCTCCTGGCGCATCAGCTCCACAAAACGGTGCAGCCCCGCAGTGCCGTTGGCCAACATCTCGGCAAAGTTGGAAAGGCTGCGGATGGGGGTGACAAAGGTGGTGATATAGAGGCTGAAGGTAATGAGATCCACCGTGCTCATCTGCCCCCGCATGATCAAAAAGCCGCCCACTGCAATCACTGCCACGGACAAAATGCACATGAAAAACTCCATAAAGCCCTTGAAAATGCCCATGGCCTTATGAAATTCCTTTTTTGCGGTGCGAAAGCCCCCGTTGGACTTTTCAAACTTTGCCCACTCCGTGGGCTCATTGGCAAAGGCCTTGGCAGTACGGATGCCGGAGATGCCGGATTCGATATCGGCATTGATCACCGCCGTCTTTTCCTTCATGGCCCGGGAGGCCCGCCGCATGGATCCGCGGCATTTCCAAATGACCACAAAAAACACCGGCAGGATGATGGCAATCACCAGGGCCAACCGCCACTGGATGGAGAACATCACCACCAGAGAGCCCAGAATGGTCACAGCGGCGATGAACAGATCCTCCGGCCCGTGATGGGCCAGCTCCGTGATGTCGAAAAGATCCGCGGTAAGGCGGCTCATAAGCTGTCCGGTGCGGTTTTGATCGTAATAGTCAAAGGACAGCTCCTGCATATGGCCGAAGAGGTCCCGGCGGATATCCGTCTCCACCAGGATGCCGAAGGTATGCCCCCAATAGGCCACAATATACATCAGCACCGCCCGCAGGGCAAAGGCCGCAAAGACGATGGCCATCACTGTAAAAAACGTGGCGTAGGCGCTTTGGGGGAGCAATTCATACATGCACCAGCGGGAGATATAGGGGAAGGCCAGATCAATGACCGATACCGCAAACGCGCAGGTCATATCCAGGGCAAAAAGCTTGCGGTGTGGTTTGAAGTAGGACAGGAAAATCTGCAAAGTGGATTTTTCCTGAAATTCACGAGTGGTCATATCGGCCTCCTTGACGGCTAAATTTCGTTCGCCCCACATCATAGCACGCTTTTTTCAAAAGCGCAATGGTCTTGGATCTTCCTGGTATTTTCCGTATCTTCCCCCTCAAAAATAGACTTTAGGACCCGGTGGACAGGCATTGACCGAGGCCGGAATATTCCGTTCTTCATCTGGACCTTTGGCGGGTACCGGGGAATAAATTCCGCCATCCGGGAAAAATTGGGTCAAGGGGGGAACCGTCTTTTCCCGCGGCGGGACAGCGCCGCCCTTCCCCCACTGTCCCAAAGGAGGATATCACCGTGATGTTTCATGGGCAGCCTATTGAAAAAGTCCTATCAGATCTCTCTGCAGATCCCGTCTCCGGCCTGACAGCCCAACAGGTGGCGGAAAAGCAGGCCCGCTTCGGCCCCAATCAGCTGCGGCAAGCCCGGAGGAAGAGCCTCTTGAGCCGATTCCTCTCCCAGCTGAAAGATCCCATGATCCTCATCTTGCTCTCTGCTGCCGCCGTATCGTTCTGGGTGGCCTTTGCAGAGCGAAATCCAAGGGCATTCTTTGAGCCGGCACTGATTCTGCTCATCGTGCTGCTGAATGCCGTCATGGGCGTTGCCCAGGAACAAAAGGCGGAAAAGGCCCTGGATGCTCTAAAGCGCATGTCCGCGCCCCACGCCCGGGTCATCCGGGAGGGGCAGGAGTCCATCATCGATGCCTCACAGCTGGTTCCCGGGGACCTCATCCGCCTGGAAGCCGGGGATTTTGTCCCCGCAGATGCCCGCCTGCTGCGCAGCAGCAGTCTCAAAAGCGAAGAGTCCGCCCTCACCGGCGAGTCCGTGCCCGCCGAAAAAAATGCCGATGTCTCCGTTGCAGAAACAGCGCCTTTGGGAGACCGGACCAACATGGTCTTCTCCGGCTGTTCCATCACCTGCGGTACCGCGGCCGCCGTGGTCACTGCCATCGGAATGGACACCCAGATGGGCAAAATTGCCCACCTTCTGGAGGGGGAAAAGGAGACCCAAACCCCTCTGCAAAAGAAGCTCTCCCGTCTGGGAAGATCCCTGGGCATCCTTGCTCTTGCCGCCTGCGCTGTAGTGCTGGCAGTGGGGTTTCTAAGCGGCCTTCCCCTTCTGGAAATCTTCATGACTGCCGTTTCCCTGGCAGTCTCCGCCATTCCTGAGGGGCTGCCCGCCATCGTCACCATCGTGCTTTCCATCGGCGTACAGCGGATGGTGAAGAAAAACGCCATCATCCGCCGCCTCCCTGCTGTGGAGACGCTGGGCAGCGCCTCTGTGATCTGTTCTGACAAAACCGGGACACTGACTCAAAACCGAATGACGCTGGTTCAGGCCTATGCCGATGGTATGGGAGAGGCTGTGAGCCTCTCTGATGAAGCTCCCCCGCCCCCAGTGGAAACGCTTCTGCGCTATGGAGCTCTTTGCTGCGATGGTACCGTAGTCTTTCACGGGGACAAGGAACAGCACATCGGAGACCCAACAGAGACCGCCATCGTCCTGGCAGCCTATAAAATGGGCATGCCCAAAGAGACGCTGGAGCGATCCTATCTCCGCCTGGCGGAGATCCCCTTTGATTCTGACCGAAAGCAGATGTCCACGGTCCATGAAATGGATGGCAGGCTCATCGCGATTGTCAAAGGCGCCTTCGATGTCATGGCCCCCCACTGCGTCCAGGGCGACCTGGAGACCGCCCGCCGAATGGTAGATGAAATGAGCCAGCAGGCCCTGCGTGTGCTGGCCATCGCCTACCGGGAACTGGACGCATTACCGGATCCCCTTGTCCCCGAAACCCTGGAGCGGGAGTTGTGTTTTTTGGGCCTGGTGGGGATGATCGACCCGCCCCGAAGTGAGGCAAAAGAAGCGGTGGCTCTGTGCCGCAAGGCCGGCATCAGGCCGGTGATGATCACCGGCGATCACGTTTCCACCGCCTCCGCCATCGCCCGGGAGCTTGGGATCTTGCAGCCCGGAGAGGAGGCCATCACCGGTATGGACTTAGACGCCATGGAGGATGCCCAGTTGGAGCAGCAAGTGACCCACATCAGCGTCTACGCCCGGGTCTCCCCGGAAAACAAGATCCGGATCGTGAAAGCTTGGCAGAAAAAGGGCCAGGTAGTGGCCATGACCGGCGACGGCGTGAATGACGCCCCCGCCTTAAAGGCAGCAGATATCGGCTGTGCCATGGGCATCACCGGGACCGATGTGGCCAAGGGGGCAGCGGACATGACCTTGACAGATGACAACTTCGCCACCATCGTGGATGCCGTCCGGGAAGGACGGGGCATCTATGCCAACATCAAAAAGGTGGTGGGGTATTTGCTGGGCACCAACATCGGGGAAATCGTGGCGGTATTTTTCGCCATGCTGCTGTGGCAAACTTCACCTCTTTCCTCCATACACCTGCTGTGGATCAATCTGGTGACGGATTCCCTGCCTGCTGTTGCCCTGGGTATGGAGCCCGTGGAAAAAGGCATCATGGACCGCCCTCCCAGGCCTCGGGAGGAGGGACTCTTCGCCCATGGCTTTGGCATTCGCATCGCCTTGCAAGGCTGTATGTTCGGTCTTTTATGCCTGATCGCTTTTTCACTGGGGACACGTATCACGGGGCAGACCGCCGGAGGCCAGACCATGGCCTTTATGGTTCTGGCTTTTTCCCAGATCCTCCAGTCCTTCCAAATGCGCAGTGAGGAGTCCCTGTTCAAAATCGGCCCCTTTTCCAACCACCCCCTTAACCGGGCCACGGCTGTTTCCGCTGGACTGATGCTTTTAGTAATCCTCACGCCACTGTCCGCGCCTTTTGGCCTCCTGTCTCTGCCCGCAAGGGGATACGTTCTCTCCGCCTGCCTGTCTTTGGTCCCCCTACCGGTGATGGAAGGAGCTAAAGCCCTGGGGCGGCTGCGCCAGAGAAGCGGCAAGTAATCCTCCTCTTTGTGAAAATCGCGGCGGGACGAAAGTCCCGCCGCGATTTTTCATTAAAAATTTTTTCAACCAAGGGTGTCAGCCCGTGGGGGAAATGGTGCTCCAAAGTCCCTCCCAAAGGCTGCCGCCACCGCCGTCATCCTCGGTGCCCCCAGGATCATCCGGGTTCTGGGTGGGCTCCTCCGGCGGATCAGTCCCAGGTTCCTCCTCTGGGGGTTCCTCTCCATCAGGATGCTCCGGGTCTTCCTCCTCCGGGATTTCCACCGGCTCGGTATGCACCGGGCAGCCGATCACCGCCGGGTACGTGGCGGTCCCATCCGCCGAGACGGTGGGCTGCAGGCCAATGGCCTTTTCCATATTGCTGAGCAGATAGGCATCGTCCCCGGCTTTGATGCTGGAGCCGTAATTCTCCCGGGTATAGTCCAGCACGCCCACCTGGGTCACGCTCTCCGCAGGACAGTTCTCTGTGGCGAGACACTTGCCCTCCGTGCAGTAATCAACCGTAGTGTGCAAGGTGCAATACTCTGTTGGGGCGGTGCCGGAGACCACGGTAAAGGCCACTTGCCGATCGCCCCGCAGGTCGGCATGGCAGGCCTCTGTACACAAAAGACCGCTGTCGGCGCAGACATACACCGTCTCCAATCCACTGGAGACCCGGTTGAAGGATTTATTGGGAAGCTCCTGGTGGATCCGTTCCATCACCTTGCGCCACATGTTGACGGCAGGGTTGCCGTTGGCGGATATCTTATCGTTGCTCTTATAGCCTGTCCACACTGCTGCGCAGTAATAGGGCGTATATCCCACGAAATAGCGATCCCGCATATCCGAGGTAGTGCCGGTCTTGCCGGCGATGCTCATGCCGCCGAAATTGGCGGCGGTGCCGGTGCCGCTGGACACCACGTTTTGCAGCATCCGGGTCATCAGGTCCGCCGTGGTCTCCTTCATGGCCACATGGGTCTCCGTCTCATTACTTAAAATCACATTCCCATCGGAGTCCCGCACCTCTACATACATGCGGGGGGAATTGTACACCCCGCTGTTGGCAAAGGCGGAGTAGGCCGCCGCCATCTCCACGGTATTCAATCCGTAAGTCAGGCCGCCCAGCCCCAGGGGAGATACCGACATGTCCTCCGCCACCAGGCTAAGGCCCAGCTTCTCTGTGGCAAAGGCAAAGGACTCGGCGTAGCCCAGCTTCTGCAGCGTCTGCACAGCCACCGTGTTGACAGACCTGCGAATACCATCCTGAACACTGGTCCAGCCGCCATAGTTGTTTGGGGAGTTCTTGGGCCACGGGCTGCCGTTCATCAGCTGAACGGGATAATCGTCAAATGTGGTGGCCGGCGTGACCACCCCGGAATCAATGGCCGGGGCATAGACCGTGAGAGGCTTGATAGAGGAGCCCACCTGCCTCTGGCTGACAGCATAGTTCCAAAGGCGGTTGCCCTCCTTTTCCCCTACGGCGCCGGCCATGGCCACGATATCCCCGGTGTAGGGATCCATGATGGTGATGCCGGACTGAAGCTGTTCCCCCTTCCGGGAGACCACCGGCAGATTGGACGCGTCACTATATACCTCGTCCACAATAGCCTGGATGTCGGGATCCATAGTAGTATAGATTTGGTAGCCGCTGTTGTTGAGCAGGATCCGGGCAGACTCCTCCGATATGTCCCGGGCCTCCGCCAGGTCCTGGGCCACGTCTGTGACCACCTGCTCCACAAACCAGTTGTCCACTTCCATCCCGCTGTTGGCCTGGGCCACGATATCCTCTGCGGAGGTGCTGCCGTCAGAGAACTGCAGCACCTCGCTCTTGGCGGTCTCATACTCCTCCTCGGTAAGGAACGGCTCCCAGGCATCGGGGTCGCTGTCCATCTCCTCCAGCGTGGCAGGGCCGGAGACCTCGGACATCTTCTTTAAGATGTTCTCCTGGCGCTGTTTGTTCAGCTCCCGGGGCGTGCGGACCACCTCTGTGCCGTCTTCCTGCTCAAAGGTAATCTCAATGTCATACATAGGGCCGTACATGGAGGGATTGTTGGTGATGGCAATGAGGCTGGCGCACTCCGCCACATCCAGCTCGCTGACATCCTTGCCGAAGTAGAACTCCGCCGCCGTCTGGACACCATAGCAGTGCTGCCCCAGGAAAATGGTGTTGAGATACAGCTCCAGGATCTGAGATTTGGTGTAGTTCTTTTCAAATTCCAAAGCGCGGAAGATCTCTGTCACCTTGCGGTTGACGGTGTTGTCATCATATTCCGTGATGTTTTTCAGCAGCTGCTGGGTGATGGTGGAACCACCGAAGGTGTTCCGCATCCCCAAGAACATGTTTACCGTAGCCCCAGCGGTACGCCACCAGTCCACACCGTTATGGAGGAAAAACCGCTCGTCCTCAATGGCCACTGCCGCCTGCCAAAGGGCATCGGGCATGTCCTCAATGTCCACCCAGATTCGGTTCTCAACGCCGTGGATCTTCTGAAACTCCACCCACTCTCCGGTGTCTTTATCCTGATAGTAGACCACGGAACTGAGATTCATGGTGTAATCCTCGGCCCGGACTTCCAGCGTGGGGCCCAAGGCCGTATCAACATATTTCAGAAAAATACCCGCGATCATGCCCGTCGTACAGACACCGATCAAAAACAGCGTCAGCAACACAAACCCGATCTTCCGGCCGATGCCCCGTTTTTGTCTCTTCTGGCGCTCGGCCCCGCGATGGGCTGGCGTTCCCGTTTTCTTTTCTTCCAAACGAGAGCACCTCCTTTCATATTTTGCCTTCATCCGTTAAGCTCAGGCGGATACGTGCACAATCCGCCATAATATTTATTATTGTACCACTCCATGTCAACACTGAAAATGTCGAATTTTTTCGAAAAAAAGTTCCCGTTTCCTTATATTTTCTCAAAAACCGGGGAGGATATCCCTGACGAAGCGACGTGCTTTTGTCTTTTTTCACATCTTCCACTCTTGCAATAGACACTGTTTTCCGTTACAATGATGGAAAGAGCCACGGAAGAACGGAGGATGTTCCCATGAGTGAAGAATTCGGCCCCACCTTCATTACTGTCACAGATGAAGACGGGAAGGAACTGGTTTTGGAGTTTGTGGATGCCCTGGAATACAACGGCACCTTGTATCAGGCCTTTTTCCCCGCAGAGACAGAGGGTGAAGATGAGGACGATCCAGACAACGGCCTGGTGATTTTAAAAGTCATCCAGGAAAACGGGGAGGAAATGCTCTCCACGCTGGACTCGGACGAGGAGGTCAATGCGGTGTATGATCTCTTCATGGAAGACCTTTTCCAAGACGAGGAAGAATAAGGAACCTGCCAGCGGCTTGCTCATAAAATAATCAGGAAGAACCATCGCCCTGCGGGGTTCGTGATAGACCTTTTTTTAACCCACATTTCGTTATAAGGGATGCTGGATCAGTTCGTGGTTCGCAGGCCTCCCGGCTGCTGTTTGCGGCTGGAAGTTGGAAGCGGTAAAGCGCGCTGGAGGCAACCCACCTGTCCGTGAAGGTGCAGGTTATAACGGGGTCTACACGGCTCGCGCGGGGCTTTTTATACCTCCCCCTGCGCCCGCTGCAGCGGGCGGGGGTTATTTTCAGCTGTATTTCAGATTCAAGGAATATGATCTCCGTATCTGTGGGATGTTTCCTCTTGCACAACAGGTGGAAATCCGCTATAATAGGCCGGTACGGTCGCCGTTTTCTGGCCGCTGTGCGCCTAATACTTGAGAGGACTGAAGCATATATGAGCGCATCGAACGAACGTAAAAAACAACCTGCCATGTCTGATCCCAAAACTGCCATGGAGGCTCAACGCCAGAAGGCGGAAAAGCGAAGCAATCTGCTCTACGGTTTTATCGGCATTGTCTTTTTGCTGGTCCTGGCGGCCTCCATTTTGTGGCGGTCCAATTTCATCGGCCGCAACGCCACTGCCGTCACCATCGACGGGGAGAAGTACACGGCCTCTGACATGACCTTTTTCTACAATAACGCCTATAATACCTTTTTGAGCAATTTCTCTTACTATGTCTCCATGCTGGGGCTGGATACCACCACTTCTCCCGCCAGCCAGACCATCAGCGACACTGCCGCCAGCATGCTGGGAGTGGAGGCCGGCACCTCTTGGCGGGACTATTTCCTGGATGCCGCCGTGGATCAGGCGGCCACTGTCCAGCAGGCTTTGAAGCAGGCTGAGGACGAGGGATATACCTATCCCGACAGCGTTCAGGTGCAGTTCGACCAGCGCATGGAAGAGCTGGAGACCGCTGCTGCAGAGGCCAACATGTCCGCCGAGGAGTATCTGCAGGAGAATCTGGGCGGCGTTATGACACTGGACACCTATCGCACCCAGATGATGCGGATGCTGCAGTACAGCAACTATATCACCACCTATGAGGACAGCCTGACCTATACGGATGAGCAGATCCAGGCTGCCTATGAAGAAGATCCTGTCTCCTATGAGGAAGTCAGCTACCAGTACTTGATGGTTCCCGGCACCGCCGAGAGCACCACGGATGAAGACGGCAATACTGTGGAGCCCACGGACGAGGAGAATGAAGCCGCCCACGCCGCTGCCCAGGAAAAGGCCCAGGAGCTGCTGGAGCAGTTTAAGGCCGGAGCCGATCTTGAGACCCTGGCGGACGCCGACGAAGACCTGAGCTACTATGAAAGCGATGGCGCCTCCTACTATGGCACCGACATGGACGCCTGGCTTTTTGACGATGCCCGCAAGAGCGGCGACGTGGATATTGTGGAAGCCAATGACAACTTCTATATTATGGAGTTCTATGACCGCTTCCTGGATGAGACCAGCACTATCGATGTCCGGCATATCCTCATCTCCCCTGAGGAGGGCACACTCTCCGAGGGCGACGAGGGCTACGAAGAAGAGCAGGAGCAGCTGATGAGCGATGCCGTAGCGGAGGCTGAGGCGCTTTTGGAGGAATGGAAGGCCGGCGAGGCCACAGAGGACTCCTTCGCCGAACTGGCCAACCTGCACTCTACGGACGGCGGCTCCAGCACCAACGGCGGCCTTTACACCAACGTGGCCCCCGGCGACATGGTGGAGGCCTTCAACGACTGGTGCTTTGATCCCTCCCGCAAGAGCGGCGATACCGGCGTGGTGGAGACGGATTACGGCGCCCATGTGATGTATTTTGTGGGCACCAACCTCCCCGTTTGGAAGTCCAAGATCGTGGAGGAGCTGCGCTCTGAAGACTTTGATGCTTGGTTCGAGGAGATGGCCGGCGATCCCACCTTCGAAACACATGCCTTCGGCATGAAATTTGTGGGATGAGTCCCTGCTGTAAAAGCGTCATGGACGAGATCTTTTTGCGCAACGAGATGCTCTGGGGGGCGCAGGCACAGCATTTCCTGTCCATGTCCCATGTCATTATCTTCGGCCTTGGCGGCGTGGGCAGCTATACCGCTGAGTGCCTGGCCCGCTCCGGTATCGGAGAGCTGACACTGGTGGACAGCGATGTGGTCTCCCCCTCCAACTTAAACCGACAATTGGAGGCCCTGCACTCCACAGTGGGCCTGCCCAAAGTAGAAGCGGTGGCAGCACGGCTGCGGGATATCAATCCCGCAGCCGTCCTCCATCCTGTTTACGGTCTCTATGACGGCGCCCACCGGGAGGAATTTTTCCCCTCCGGGTGCCGTTATAGCTATGTTGTGGACGCCATCGATCTGGTATCCTGCAAGATTGATCTGTGCCAAACTGCCCAGGCCCGGGGGATCCCTCTGATCATGGCTCTTGGAACTGGGAACAAGCTGGATCCTGCGCAGCTGCGCCTTTGCGATCTTTCCCAGACATACGGATGTCCTCTGGCCCGGGTGATGCGGAAGGAACTGCGTCAGCGGGGGATCCTTCATCAAAAGGTGGTCTTCAGCCCGGAAGAGCCCATTGCCCCGCTGCAAAAGGAAGCGCCGCCTCCGGGGCGGCGCAGCGTTCCCGCCAGCAATCCCTGGGTGCCTGCCGTAGCAGGTCTTCTGATGGGCAGTGCTGTCGTGCGGGATCTGATCGATTTACAAAAGAGAGAGAAGGGGAAATCACCATGCTGACAGGTACCATCATCAATACACTGACTGTGGTGGCAGGCTCTCTGGTGGGGCTGATCATCAAATGGGGCGTGGGCCGTGCCGCCCAGCGCCCGGCGGAAAAAGCCGGCAGCGGGATCGGCCAGCGGCTGCAGACCCTGATTATGCAGGGCGTGGCTCTTTGCGTCATGTACATCGGCATCAGCGGCAGCCTGGAGGGTTCCAACACTCTGGTGACCATTATTTCCATGGCGGTGGGCGCTGTCATCGGTGAGCTTCTGGATCTGGACCGCCGGATGCAGCAGCTGGGCGAATGGGTGCAGAAAAAAACCGCCCGCCTGGTCAAGGGCGGGGATGGCGCCTCTGTCTCCGAGGGATTCGTGACAGCTACGCTGCTTTTTTGCGTGGGAGCAATGGCCATTGTGGGCGCCCTGGAAAACGGCCTCACCGGCAATTATGACACCTTGAAGGCAAAATCCGTCTTGGACGGCATCAGCTCCATCGTCTTTGCCTCCTCTCTGGGCATCGGCGTCACGTTTTCCGCTGTGGGCGTCTTCCTCTATCAAGGCGCCATCTCCCTGCTGGCCTCTTTTCTCTCCCCCCTCCTCAGCGAGGTAGTAATTGCGGAGATGACCTGCATGGGCTCCCTCTTGATCACTGCGCTGTCCTTCAATATGCTGGGCATTACAAAAATCAAGGTCATGAACCTGGTGCCGGCGATTTTCCTGCCGATCATCCTCTGCCAGGTGATGTGAAAAAAGAGACGGCTGTGCCGTCTCTTTTTTTTATTTAAATTTAAAACAGGGCAAGCAGAGATTCCATGGTCTCCTCCACTGCCCCAAGCCGCTCCTCCTCCGGCTTCTCCGGCGCCCACTGCCACACACGAAGGCTGTAGAAGGCGCCATCGCAGACAAAGTAGGCCTCCACGGCACTGTACTTGGACGCTTCCCATCTCCCCTGCACCAGCAGGGCCTCCTGTCCGCTGGGAAGAGTCTTCTTCTGGGTGGAGAACTCCACCTCCCCGTCGTAAATATACCCAGACGTTTGCCCCACAGCTCCATCTTTTAAATAAAAATCCACTTGGAGCGTGACCTTGCACGCCTCACTTTGATAGGCAGTCCTCAAAGAGGCATACCCCAGATTCCCCTCCTCATCGGCATAGACCTGGGCCTCACAATGGGAGGTACTCCCCTGAGAAGGGGCTTCCAGGCTGCAGGCATTGCTGTCAAGCATTGTTAGACCCTCCGCCCCTTCCAGGGGGTTGAAGACATCCCTACCCAAAAAGTCCTCGCACGCTTCCCAGGTGTCCAAAGGGGTTTCCTGCCAGCCGGGAATGCGGCTGTCCCACGGCTTAAAATCCGCATATTGCTGCTGGGCAGCCTGCAGCGCCTCATCCAGGGCGGGGGAGGAAAAATCGGATGCCTCGAATTCCCGGGCCCCCGCCAGGATATGATAGCGAGATTCCGTCTTCCCGGTAAAAATATCCACGATACTGACTCCCAGAAGAGCCTCTCCCGCCACGGCAGTCCCCGCCAAAAGCAATCCCACACACGCCGCCGTCAAAAACCACCGCCGCCACCGCCTATGCCGTGTGAAAGGGGCACAGGCCCGCTCCACCATCTCAGGATCCACAAAGCCCAATGCCTCATAAAGTGTTCGCCCATTCATGACCAAAGGCCCTCCTTCTCCAGAAATTCCCGCAGCTTGTTCCGGCTCCGCAGCAGCGACATCTTCACCTTGCTCTCGGAGACGCCGCAATCCCGGGCAATCTGCCGGACACTCTCAGCATACCAGTAGCGCCGCAGGAAAAATCGCCGGGGCTCTTCCCCCAGGCCTTGCAAAAAGAGGTTCAGTGCCTGCGCCACCTCCCGGGAGGTCACCTCCTGCTCCCGTCTGCCATCCGGGATGCACCCCTCCAACTCCTCTGTCAGGGCCACCACCTCTCCCCGGCGTTTTTGTGCCCTGGCCCGGTCCAGGCAGTTGAGGGCCCGGTTGCGGCAGATGGCCGCGAGATACGCAAAAAGGTGGGCCGGCTCTTCCGGGGGGATGGCGTTCCAGGCGGAAAGATAGGTATCGTTGACGCACTCCTCCGCATCCTGGGGATTTCCCAAAAGCCGCAGCGCCAATGCCCCCAGGTGCTGACCATACCGCGTCTCCAGCGCCGGAATGGCCTCCTCACTGCGCTGGCGGAACAGCTTCAAAATCTCTCGGTCCTCCACGGCGCCTCTCCCTCCTCTCACTTTAAAAGACAGGATCTTGTCCCCATTGGTCACAGGATACCATGAAAAAACGCCCTGCGCTATGCGCAGGGCGTTTTTCTACGGGGCTTTCAGCGCAGGGGGATCTCTACGTCGCCAAAGCGGAGGGCCGCGGCCTGGCTGAGGTCCACCGGCACCTGCCATTGCCAAACGCTGCCCCACAAGGTCTCCCCTTCGTCCCAGAAGCGGCTGGAACCGCTGAACCAGTTCACTTCATTGCCATTGTCCAAAATCAGCACGCACTTTTCCGGTTCCCACGCCTGATCCTCCGCGTCCTGGGCAAAGCAGAGGTCTGTTGCGGAGAGCTGCACGTCCCGCAGCGTGATGACCGTGGTCTCCTGGGTGTCCCAGTTCCGGGCGGGCACCTGGATTTCCTCCAGCGTCAGCACTGTTCCGGTATCCCCCGGCTCCAGAGGGAAGGTGATGCTCCAGGTGCCCTCTTTTAAAGTCTTGTCATCATCCAGCTTCGTCCTGTCTTTTTGTACCAGATCCTCCATGGTCAAGGTGACCTGCCGGGCCTTATCCAGCAAGGAGGTCTGTCCCGCAAGGTCCATGGAGTAGTGGACCAGCAGCGTGAGCCTGCCGTCCTCTGCCACCCCGCTGTACGGATAGCTCAGGCTGGCACCTCCGGGGGTATCCACCTCATCGGGATCCGGATCAATGGTCAGTTCCATTCGGCGGAAGTTGTATCCCACATCCTCCTGCGCCGGATACTCCCCGCTGATTTTCAGCAGCAGCCACAGGGCGCTGTTGCCCACTGTGACGGAGTCCACCGTTACGCTCACGCCGTTTTGTGTGTCACTGGCACCAACTGGCTTTGTAAGCTGGTCAATAAGGGCCAGCTGCTTTTCTCCCATAGCCGAGCCGGTGCTCTCCTCCCACTCCTGGGCAAACCATCCCCGCAGCGTCCCCGGCGCCCCCACAGTGGCAACTGCCGTTCCTGCCAGCACCGCCAGGATGGCGGCGGCGATGAGCGCCTTCTTGGGTAAGCGCCGTGTCCGCTTCCGCTCCCGGGTCGTCATGTTCATAACCTCCTCCTGTAAACGGCGGGAAGGACGCACCTCATCAAACATCTTTTGAAATCGCTGTTCCACGGTTCAGTCCTCCTCCAATTCCTGTTTTAATTTCCCCCGCGCCCGGGCCAGCCGGGTCTGGACGGTGGATGCTTTCAATCCCAGCAGCTCCCCCACCTCTCCCGCGGAGTACCCCTCATAATAATAAAGGTAGAGCGGCAGCCGATACTTGGCGGGCAGTGCCATCACCGCCGCGTACAATTCCCTATATTCCGGGGCGGAAAAGGCCGGTTCCCTGCAGGACTCCAGAGGGACCGTATGCTTCCGCCACGGGCTGCGGGCAAAGTCATGGCATACGTTCAGCGTCACCCGGGCCAAAAAGTATCGCAGGTGATTATCCCCTTGGAAATCTGTCTGTGCCTGCCACAGGCGGAGCATCGTCTCCTGGACGGCATCCTCCGCATCCTGGGGATTGCGGAAGTAATTCAGGGCGATCCGATATACCATACTCAAATACTGTTCCGCAGCGCGGTGAAATTCCTGCTCTGTCAGCATCAGGCGTCTCTCCTTGAAAAGCTTTTCACTGGTAATACGGAATAGCGTGGAGAAATATCCCAAACAGTTTTTGCCCCATGGGCAAAAAAATTCCCCGCCCGATTGGGCGGAGAATTTTCAAGCGTAAGGGACGGGTGGATTACTTCAGCTCCACCTTGCCGCCGGCCTCTTCGATCTGGGCCTTCAGAGCCTCGGCATCCTCCTTGGAAACGCCCTCCTTCAAAGTGGCAGGAGCGCCCTCCACAGTGGCCTTGGCCTCGGCCAGACCCTGGCCGGTGATCTCGCGGACAACCTTGATGACCTTGATCTTGGCAGCGGCGTCAAAGCCAGCCAGCACCACGTCGAAGGAGGTCTTCTCCTCCGCGGCGGGAGCAGCGGCGCCACCGGCAGCGGGAGCGGCCATGGCAGCGGCAGAAACGCCGAACTCCTCTTCCAGAGCGTGCACCAGCTCGCTCAGTTCCAGAACGGTCAGACCCTTGATCTCTTCGATCATAGCGGTAAGTTTCTCAGACATTGCATTTGCCTCCTAAACGTAAATTTTAATGGTTTGGTATGCCGCATTATTCGACGGCAGTCTCTTCTGCGGGGGCGCCGTCCTTCTCGGCGATCTGCTTGAGGGCCACGGCCAGGCCAGTGATCGGCGCCAGCATGGTGCCCAGGAACTGAGCCTGCAGAACAGGCAGAGCGGGGATCGCGGCCAGGGACTGGATAGTACCAAGATCCACGGGCTTGCCGTCCATAAAGCCGCCCTTGATCTCAAACTTGCCGTCCAGCTTCTTGGCGTAGTTTGCCATGACCCGGGCGGGAGCCACAGGATCGTCACACAGGGCCAGGGACGTAGTGCCGTTGAGCAGTCCGTCCAGCTCGGTCAGGCCGGTGTTGTTGAACGCGAAGCGCAGCAGGGTATTTTTCACAACGGCGTAATCCACGTTGTTCTCCCGGCACTCCTTGCGCAGGGCGGTATCCTCCTCCACGGTGATACCCTTGTAGTCCACGATGACACCTGCGGCAGCGTTCTGGATCTTTTCAGTCAGCTGGGCCACGATAGCCTGCTTTTCAGATAAGACCTTTGCGTTGGGCATTCTTGATTTCACCTCCATAGGATTTGTCGGTGCGTTCAAAAAAGGAAACCGCCCTTGGGCGCAGCCACAAGGACGGATAGCAATCTTACGATTTGCCGCCCTCGGCAGGATTTACAGGGGTGATCCCCAACCTGCTGTCTTTGGAACGCATCACATATTATATTTAAGGCCCTTATAAAAGTCAAGCCTTAAATACCATTTTTTGACGGGATTTTCCATCCCGCCCCTCCGGTCCCGGAGTTTCTCGGGGCCGAAACGGGAGGGGGAGTTCCCTCCCCCTCTCCAGTGCATCAGATCATCTTGGCGGTGTTCATCTTCACACCGGGGCCCATGGTGGAAGCAGCCACACAGCTCTTGATATACTGGCCCTTGGAGCTGGCAGGCTTGGCCTTGACGATGGCGCCCATGAGGGCGTTGAAGTTCTCCGTGAGCTTCTCAGGGCCGAAGGACACCTTTCCGATGGGGCAGTGGATGATGTTGGTCTTGTCCAGGCGGTACTCGATCTTGCCGGCCTTGACCTCCTGTACGGCCTTGGCCACGTCAGGGGTGACGGTGCCGGCCTTGGGGGAGGGCATCAGGCCCTTGGGGCCCAGGACTTTACCCAGACGGCCCACCAGACCCATCATATCAGGGCTGGCCACCACCACATCAAAGTCGAACCAGTTTTCCTTCTGGATCTTCTCCACCATATCCATATCGCCCACATAGTCGGCGCCGGCCTCACGGGCGGCATCCGCCTTATCGCCCTTGGCAAACACCAGCACCCGAACGGTCTTGCCGGTGCCGTGGGGCAGCACGATGGCGCCGCGGACCTGCTGGTCAGCGTGACGGGAGTCCACACCCAGCTTCACATGCAGCTCTACGGTCTCATCAAATTTCGCACTCGCAGTCTTGCAGATAAGAGCCATGCCCTCAGCAGCCTCGTACTGGACGTTCTTATCGATCTGCTTGGCGCTCTCTTGATATTTCTTGCCTCTAAACAATGTTACTTCCTCCTCATAGTGGTATTTCGGAATCAAATCCTCCCACTGTATGGAGCGGCGGTAACCGCCGCTCGGGTATTGTAAAACGGTCAGTCGCCCACGACAACGCCCATGGAGCGGGCAGTGCCGGCGATCATGCTCATGGCGGCCTCCAGGCTGCCGGCGTTGAGGTCCTTCATCTTGATCTCAGCGATCTTCTGGATGGAGGCCTTGGAGATAGTGGCAACCTTGGTCTTGTTAGGCACGCCGGAACCAGACTCGATGTTGCACTCTTTCTTAATCAGAACAGCCGCAGGGGGGGTCTTGGTGACAAACGTAAAGGAGCGGTCTGCGTACACCGTGATGACCACAGGGATGATCATCCCCATGTCGTTCTTGGTGCGCTCATTAAACTCCTTGGTGAAGGCGGCAATGTTGACACCGTGCTGGCCCAGAGCGGGGCCGACGGGGGGAGCGGGGGTCGCCTTGCCTGCGGGAATCTGCAGTTTCACATAACCAGTAATCTTCTGTGCCACTTCAGTAGCACCTCCTAAATCTATAAATGTGGTGGCGGGCATATCCTGCCCTTGGCGGGGCACAGGGCCCCTCCCACTGCTGCCGGCCGCGCCGGCGGGGAATCTTTACTTCAGGACTTCCACCTGATCCAGCTCCAGTTCCACGGGGGTCTCCCGTCCGAACATGGATACCATCACGCTGACATGGTTTTTCTCCGGCTCGATCTCTTCCACAACGCCGGTGAAGCTGGCCAGAGGACCGTCCACGATCTTCACATGGTCTCCCACATTGTAGTTGACCACGATCTCGTGCTTTTCCATGCCCATAGCCAGCACCTCTTCCTCTGTCAGAGGAATGGCCTTGTTGGCGCTGCCCACAAAGCCGGTGACACCGCGGACATTGCGCACCAAGTGCCAGGTATCATCCGTCATGACCATCTTGATGAGCACATAGCCGGGGAACACCTTGCGCTCCACCTCTTTGGTGGCGCCGGAATCCGTAACCTCCGTCACGGTCTCCATGGGGATCTCCATCCGGAGGATCTTATCCTCCATGCCGCGGCCGGTGACGAACTTTTCAATGCTGGTCTTGACGGCATTTTCATAACCGGAATAGGTATGGATCACATACCACTTTGCGGTCTCAGCCATACCTCTACCCCTTACGCGCCGAAGACGCTCAGGATCATCTCCACAGCGGACATCGCCACGAAGTCGAAGATCCAGATGCAAGCGCCGATGGCCAGGGAGCACAGCAGCACCGTACCGGTGTTCTTCGCCACCGTCTTCCTATTGGGCCAAACAACCTTCTTCAGTTCGCTTCTCATTTCCCGCAGCCAGGAGCCGCGGCTTTTCTTTTTCGCTTCTTCTGCCATCTTTACACGCCCTTTCTCAAATTCTGATCCTTACTTGGTCTCACTGTGGAGCGTGTGCTTTCTGCAGAAGGGGCAATACTTGTTCAGTTCCAGCTTGTCCGGGGTATTCTTCTTGTTCTTCATCGTATTGTAGTTTCTCTGCTTGCACTCATTGCATCTCAAAGTAACCTTTACGCGCATCTAACGGCACCTCCTTATTATTGGTATCATTCCCACCTGGCCGGGGATACCGACTGCCTCCCTGCGTTGGAAAGGCGCCTTCGCCGCGGCGGAAAAGCGAAAACGCGCACGACAAAAAAGCCCTTTTTCACAGGTAAGAGAAATTTTATCATAAGTCAAACTGCCCGTCAATGATTTTTTTATAATTTGCCAGGTTTCTTTTGAAATGAGTCCCGGCGGACACTGCGCCGCTCCGGCGGAAAAGACCCTCTTGAACACCACTGCCCCATTTGGTAAAATGAAGAGAGAAATCCAGCGGGAAGCGGAGAGGAGCCGGGTGCATGAGGCGGAGGGTTTTTGCGGCGGTTTTGCTGGCGGCCGTGGGAATCGGCACCTTTTTATGCGCAGTGCCCCAGCGGTATTTTAATTTTGACTCCGGGAAGCAGCTAAAGGTCCACAGCGTACTCTATCGGGAACCCGGCGGACAAGAGGAGACGCTTACGGAGAAGGTGGATCTCGGCGGACTGGAGAGCACACTGTTCCTCATGGAGACAAACCGATACAAGACCTCCTTTTCCCCCTTTGCCGTGGACAGCGTGCGCTATGAGATCGACGGCACCTATGGCGAAGATGCGTTTCACATTTTGATCGGGGACAGCAATGTAAACTTCCTGTATGAAAGTGCGCAGCAGGGAGGGTATGGGATCCGAAGCAGTGCCGTGTGGATGGACATTCTCACCAGGCTGCGTCTGGGCAGCTGACAGCTGCGTCTGGCCCGCCTGGCCCCGGAGTGCCATACAGGTGGCTGCAGAAACACTATGGGATTATTCAGGTATGGATAAGGAGTTTTTCTATGCGGATCATGGCCATTGACTACGGCGATGCCCACACCGGTATCGCCATTTCCGACCCCACGGGCCTGCTCACCGGCTTTTCCACCACCATCAACGCCTATCGTCCGGAGGCGGTTGCCCAGCAGATCGCCCAGCTGGCGCAGCAGCACGGCGTGGAAGAACTGGTTTTGGGTCATCCCATCAACATGGACGGCACCCGGGGCCCCCGGGCAGAGAAAGCCGCTTCCATGGCGCAGCTCCTGGGGGAGGTCACAGGGCTCCCCGTGGCCTTGTGGGATGAGCGGCGCACCACCATTGACGCCCATCAGATCCTGCTGAGCAACGGCAAAAACGCCAAAAAACGCAAAAAGACAGTGGACGCTGTGGCAGCGTCTTTGATCCTCGAGGGATACCTCACCTATAAAAAAAGCCAGAGATGAACCGCGGCGGCCCAAAGGGCCGCCGCTCTTTTCTTCTCCAGCCCCAAGGCCCGACAGGGAAAAGGCGCGCCGCAGACACAGCGCGCCGAAATCATCTCATCCTTCTTTCACCGAACCATCGGCGTTGAACAGGGGCAGCTTTTCCAGGAAGCGGATATCTGTGCGGTCAGCGGCGTCTCCCTCCGCCAGGGCCGCCACCCTGCCTACCACGATGCCTCCGGCCTTTTCCACCAGCTTTTCCATAGCCGCCATGGACCCGCCGGTGGAGATCACGTCATCCATGAGCAAAATGCGCTTGCCTTTAATCAAAGCGGCGTCATCCCTTCCCAGATACAGCCGCTGCACGCCGGCAGTGGTGATGGACTGGTCCTCCACGCAAAGGGGGTCCGGCATGTAGACCTTGGCCCCCTTGCGGGCGATAAAATACTTTGTGGCCCCGGACTGCCGTGCCATCTCGTGGATCAGAGGGATACTCTTGGCCTCCGCAGTGAAAAGATAGTCATACTGATCCTGGGGAACCAGCTTCAACATCTCCCGGGCACATGCCACTGTCAGCTCCGCATCTCCAAAAACAACAAACGCACCGATGTACAGACCCTCTGTCACCCGGCAGATGGGAAGCTCCCGCTTCAATCCCGCCACTTCCATGGTATAGGTCATCTCTATGCCTCCTTGTGGGGCCGGCGGCCAGCGCCGCAGGCCAGACAAACATTTTTTGCAGCCGCCCTGCAGGGAGCTGCCTTCACACCGCATTTAAATATACAAGTTCCCCGCTGGAAAGTCAAGCCAGCCTCTATCCCCGGTCCATAACCGGGGCTTTTCCCCCACGTCAAACGCTCTCCCGGAGGGTAAATTTTTTTACCGGCTCCGGCAGATCCGGACTGCTGGCAGACACCCCTGCGGCATAGCCGGGAAAGGGGTGCAGAGCGTAGTAGTACTCCCCCTGATCCAGGGGCGGCTCGATGCGCAGCATCGTGCTCACTCCCACGCCGCTGCGCTTGGAACGCGCCTCCCTTCGCACCCAGCTTTCAAAAAAATCCTCCGGCGTGCCCGCTTCACAGATCCGTTCCATGGTCCGCCGGTTCACCGGCCGGATTCGTTCAATGTCCACGCCCACAGGCGCGTCCGACAGGCCCACCAGCACTGCCCCGGGAGTGTGGCTGAGATTGAAATGGACTTTCCGGGCAGCCGGGAAATAGGGTTTTCCCCGGGCAGAATACTCGATGGCCGGCAGCCGCCGCCATCCATACATCTGCCGCAGGGCCAAATACAAAAGCCCATAGGCGCACAGGGGCTCCACCCGCTTTTCCGGCTCCTTGATCCGCAGCAGCCTCTCCCGCCGGTATGAGGGCAGCAGGGCCATCAAAAGCGCCTCTTCCCCCGGCCTCAGCGGCCGCTGGATCTCCGCCGCCCACAAGTAAACAGGCATGCCCGCCCCCTCCCTCCATGGTATAAATGTATTTTTCAAGAACCGGATGTCCCCGCCTCAAAAAAATCTTTTAAGAACGTCTGGCACACTCCAAAATCACCAAAACCGGGAGTGCCAAAATTGTAAGAACAACAATCCACATAAAGTCACCCCTCTTTTGTCTCAGAGAAAATCGAATAGGGACAGAGCATACCCTCTGTCCAGATGCACCAAGGCCCCGCAGATCCGCCGCCTCTTGCCAGGGTCCTTGCTTTCTTTTATGATACCGGGGAAGAGCCGGGCTGTAAAGGCCTTGAAAAAACTTTCTTAAAAAATTACGAAAAAAAGAGGAAATTCGAAATGAACGGGGTATAACTAATCATAAAATCTAAGAAAACGGCAGGTTTTCCCCCCTTTGGGCGGAAAACCCCAGGGAGGAGGGTGCTGCCGTGGCGTTTCCCCAGAGCTTTATGGATGAGCTGATGAGCCGCAGTGATATCGTAGATGTGGTCAGCAGCTATGTGCAGCTGAGCCGCAAGGGCAGCAACCTCTTTGGCCTCTGTCCTTTTCACAGTGAAAAAACAGGCTCCTTCTCCGTTTCGCCGGACAAGCAGATCTACTACTGCTTCGGCTGCAAAAAGGGCGGCAGCGTCATCAACTTCATCATGGAGATCGAAAACCTCTCCTTTCCCGACGCCGTGCGGTTTTTGGCCAAGCGGGCCGGCATGGAAGTGCCGGAGGAGGAGGGAAACCGAGAGGCCGCCCGCCACCGCCAGCGCCTGCTGGACCTCAACCGGGACGCCGCGCGGTTTTATTATCAGACTTTGCAGCAGCCGGAAGGAGCCGCCGTCCGGGCCTATTTGGAAAAGCGCCAGATCCTGCGGGCCACCGCCGTGAAATTCGGCATGGGCGCCTCACCGGACGCCTGGGACGCACTGCTCCTGGCCATGACAAAAAAAGGATACACCAAGGCAGAGCTGCTGGACGCAGGTC
This sequence comes from uncultured Oscillospiraceae bacterium, assembly GCA_944385475.1. Taxonomy (GTDB): domain Bacteria; phylum Bacillota; class Clostridia; order Oscillospirales; family Oscillospiraceae; genus Oscillibacter. The sequence continues at coordinate 30,539 of CALWXJ010000017.1, read as the reverse complement.
TTGTGGTGCGAAACAAAAACGGCGGGCTGTACGACAAGTTCCGAAACCGCCTGATGCTTCCGGTGATCGATACCCGGGGGGACGTGGTGGCCTTCGGCAGCCGGGTGCTGGACAAGTCCGAGCCCAAGTACATGAACTCCTCAGAGACGCCTGTCTACTCCAAGCGGCGGGTCCTGTATGGGCTGAACCTTGCAAAAAAGACCAAGCGCCCCAATATTATCCTTTGCGAGGGGAACCTGGACATCGTCACACTCCACCAGGCGGGCTTTGACAATGCCGTGGCCTCTATGGGCACCGCACTGACGGTGGAGCAGACCCGGCTTTTGTCCCGGTTTACCAAGGAGCTGGTCTTGTGCTATGACAATGATGACGCCGGCAAGATCGCCACGGACCGGGCCCTGCAGATCCTCAATCATTCGGAGTTTTCCGTCAAGGTCCTGCAGCTGCCCCGGCGGCTGGTGGACGGGCAATATGTCAAGCAGGACGCCGACGATTTTATCAAATTTCAAGGGCCTGACGCCTTTGAGCGCCTGCTCCGGGGCAGTGAAAACGGAGTGGAGTTCCGTATGGCCCAGGTGGCCGGCAAATACGACCTTACCCAGGACGAAAGCCGGGTGGCTTACTGTGAGGAGATCAGTACTCTTCTGGCCTCTTTGCCCAGTGCGGCGGAACAGGAGATCTACACCCTCCGGGCCGCCCAGACCGCCGGCATCACGCCGGAGGCCATGAAGCTGGAGGTGCGGCGGGCTTTTAAGCGCAACGCCGCCCGGGAGCGCAGGGCGGAACTCCGCCGGAGTTTGAATCCCGCATCTCAGCTCCAGCCCCGGGAACGCACTCTGCACTATGAAAATCTCCGCTCCGCCCGGGCGGAGGAGGGGGTGCTTCGCCTGCTGCTGATGGACAGCACGCTCTTTCCCAGGGACATCCCCCTGCAGGCGTCGGACTTTTCCTCCCCGCTGTTGGGCCGGGCCTTCTCCTTGCTCTGGCAGGAGCGCAGCGAAGGCAAGGAGCCGTCCCTATCCCTGCTCACCCCATACTTCAGCAGTGAAGAGATGAGTCATCTCACTGCAGTATATCAGCAGCCGGAATCCCGGCAAAACGCTTCTCAGGCCCTTGATGACTACATACGCATCATCCACACGGAGGCGGAAAAGCGGGCAGACTCTCAGCAAGATCCCCTCTTGCTGGCCACAGAAAAATACAAAGGAAAAAAGTGAGGAATCCCCATGGACGAAAAGAAAGAATACACGCCCCAGGAGCTGGAGGCCCAGGCTGACGCGCTGCTGGCGGCTGATGATGCCGGCGGCGAGGACAAGGCCTCCAAGGAAGAAAAATCCGCCCCCCCTCGATTGGATGATAAGACGGTGGCCTCCCTTCCTGCCGCCAGCTGGCTGGCCGGCCAGGAAAAGCTCCGGGAACTGCTGGCCAAGGGCAGGAAAAAGGGGAAGCTGGACTCCAGTGAACTGATGGACGCCGTAGATGATCTGAATCTGGAAAGCGATCAGATGGATCAGCTCTATGATTCTCTGGAAGCCTTGAACATTGAGATCGGCACAGAGGAGGATCTGCTGCCGGAGCTGCCGGAAGATGAACCCGCAGCGGAAGAGATCGCCGACATGGAAGAAGAGGAGTTGGTGGATCCCAACACCCTGGTGAACAACTTCTCCATCGATGACCCGGTGCGGATGTATCTCAAAGAGATCGGAAAGGTCCCTCTGCTGTCACCGGACGAGGAAGTGGAGCTGGCCCAGACCATGGCTGCGGGGAACGCCGCCGCAGAAAAACTCACCGAACTCAACCGCGCCCGCCGGGAGGGCCAGGAGGTCACCGCCACGGCGGAGGAAGAGGCCTCCTGGAACCGGGATTATCACGCCGGCGAGGTGGCAAAACAGAAACTGGCGGAGGCCAACCTCCGTCTGGTGGTATCCATCGCCAAGCGCTATGTGGGCCGGGGCATGCTGTTTTTGGACCTGATCCAGGAGGGAAACCTGGGCCTGATCAAGGCCGTGGAGAAGTTTGATTACACCAAGGGCTATAAATTCTCCACCTATGCCACCTGGTGGATCCGCCAGGCCATCACCCGCGCCATCGCTGACCAGGCCCGCACCATCCGCATCCCTGTCCATATGGTGGAGACCATCAACAAGGTCATCCGGGTCAGCCGTCAGCTTCTTCAGGAATTGGGACACGACCCCTCCCCCGCGGAGATTGCCGCAGAGATGAACATGCCGGTGGACAAGGTCCGGGAGATCATGAAGATCGCCCAGGAACCCGTCTCTTTGGAAACGCCCATCGGCGAAGAAGAGGACAGCCACCTGGGAGACTTTATCCCTGACGAGGGTGCCAGCGAGCCCAGCGAGGCCGCCTCCTTCACCCTCTTGAAAGAGCAGCTCATGGACGTGCTGTCCACCCTCACACCCCGGGAAGAAAAAGTGCTGAAGCTGCGCTTTGGCATTGAAGACGGCCGTACCCGCACGCTGGAAGAGGTGGGCAAAGAATTCAACGTCACCCGGGAGCGTATCCGCCAGATCGAGGCCAAGGCCCTGCGGAAGCTGCGCCATCCCAGCCGCTCCAAAAAATTGAAGGACTTTTTAAACTGATCTGTTTTTTTGAAAGAAAAACCCGGTGCCGCCCATGGGCGGCACCGGGTTTTTCCCCAAAGATTTTCCCGGACCTTATCGGATCTTCCGGGCCTCCACATAATAACGCTTGTCCTGGGCGTGTCCCATGGAGAAGGTCTTTCGGGGCAGCACGCCGTCAGCCATGACAGTTTTAAACAGCGCCTCCTTGGCCATAGGCGGCAGCAAAAAGGCCAAGTTTCCCTCTTTCTCCCCCAGGGCCCGGGCCACATCGTCCCCGTGGATATAGTCCACCACCGTCTCCGGGTGGGCCTGGAGATATTGGTCAATCACTCCCTGCAGCGTGCCCACCGCCAGCTGCATCCGGGGGTTGGGTATGGTAATGAAACCCCGATGTCCCCCCCAGACGTATTCCATCACATGGCCTTTGCCTGCCCCCTCCTCAAGATCCGGGTAGGCTTTTTTCAGCGCCCCCATAAAGTCCTGCTGGTCCACATGGAACAACACCCGATGGATGGGTTCAAAAGCAAGGGCCGTATCATGGCTGTTCACCACCTCCACCAGGGCATACCGTCCCGGGAGGTCCCCCCACTGGCTCTGGGGCGTTTTCTCTTTCAGTTCCTCGTAGCACCGCTTGGCTGTGGCCAGGGAGTGGTTCCCGTCTCCCACGGCGAACAGCAGCGGCGCCGCGCTGCCCATTGCGTATTTGCGCTCCATCTCCTCCGGGGCAGCCAGGGCCTCCAGGGCCCGGGCCACTCCCGCCATCTGCCCCCGGTTCAGCTGCCAGCCCCGAAGATGGCCGCCCCCCTGCTGGAGCGGAAAGTCATACAGCGGATGCATCTCCCCCTTGCCCGCCTCCAGAGGGCCCATGAGCGTACAGGCGGGATCGTCCACCAGCAGCATCACATGGGGCAGTTCCAAAGCTGCGTTTTCCCGCACCTTCACCCGGGGAGGGATTCGGGAGAGGACCGTGCCCTCCGTGGCCCGGATCAGCGTGCCGCTGCCGGGAGTATAATCGTATTGCTCCAGGTCCACTTTTCCCACCAGGCCATGGCGCACCTTCCCGTCGGACTGGGTGCGCTCCACATAAAAAAGAGACTCCTCATAAGTCTCAAAGAGATTTTGAGACAAATAGTCCTCCATAGTCTGATTGATGGCTGCGATGCGCCGATCCACATCTGCCGCTCCCAGCCAAACCTCCGGCAGTATCAAACGCAGCGTGGAGGGGCTCTGCCCCACCGTACGCTCTACTGCCTGCCAATACTCCTCCTGGGAGGTGAACTGATCGCAGGCCACTACCGCCCAGCGGGTCATATCCACATCCCGGGGCAGCAAAATCTCTGCCGGGGATAACCCCAGTTTTCTAAAAATTTCCTCCATACGCGTATCCTCTCTCTTTCGCCACGGGCAGATCTTGATTTTTTAAAAACGCACATAACAGCGCTGGCAATCATTATACGAAACACCGCCCTGCCAAGCAATCCCCTTTTCCTCTTTTCAGTCTTCTGCGCATAATTCCCGCTTTTCCGGACAGGATATGGACACGTCCCATCATGATTGGAGGTTTTTTTATGCTGATCGATAAAATCGCCCTGACGCTGGCTATCGTGGGCGCCCTGAACTGGGGCGGCATCGGCCTTTTTGGCTTCGACACGGTGGCCTTTTTGTGCGGCGGTCAAATGTCCATCCTCTCCCGGGTGATCTACACCCTGGTGGGCCTGGCCGGCGCCTGGTGCATCACCCTGCTTTTTCGGGAGGGAGAAGAAACGGGCCACGCCCCGCACACTGCTTAAGGGAAATAAAGCGGACACCTTTCGGCGTCCGTTTTATTTTTTGACCATGGCTTTTACTGCCGACTCCTCCGGCGTGACATACAGCGTGCGGCAGGTGTTGTAAATCACCATGCCCGGCCGGGCGCCGGCGGGTTTTTTCACATTGCGGACAGGCGTATAGTCCACCGGCACATTGGCGCTCTCCCGGGCCTGGGAAAAGTATGCGGCCAGCATAGCGGCCTGGCGGAGATCCTCCTCTCCAGGCGTAAGGCCCTGGGTGAACAGCACCACATGGGACCCATGGATCTTCTGGGTATGGAACCACAGATCCTGGTGCCCGGCGCCCTTGGTGAGCTTGTCATTTTGCTGGTTGTTCCGCCCCACCAGCACCCGAAAGCCGCCGGTAGTATAAAAGGTCCTGGGCTGCGCAGGGCGGGAGATCTCTTTTTTCCCCTTCCCGTGGAGGAAGCCGGTCTCCCGCAGCTCCCGGCGGATGTCCAGAAAGTCCTGCTCTGTCTCCGCCCGGCGGAGCTCCTCCAGCACGCTCTCCAAATACGAAAGATCCCGACGGGCCAAGTCCATCTGCTCTTTGAGATACCGCTCTGCCGTCTTGGCTTTGGTATAGCGCTTATAGTATTTGGCCGCGTTTTGCTGGGGCGTCAGCAAAGGATCCAGGGGGATAGTGACGGTGGGGCAATCCGCCTCATAAAAATTCTCACAGGAAAGAGCGGCCTGCCCCTTCTCCATCCGATAGAGATTGGCGGTGATGAGGTCGCCCTGCATCCGCATGAGATCCCGGTCCTGGGTGGCGGCATACTCCTTTTCTTGAAAGGCCAGCTTCCGACGCACCCGGTCCCGGGCAGTGGTGGCAGCGCGGGTAAGATCCGCCCCCCGCTGCCGCACCCGCTCCTGCTGTTCCCGGAGCTCGTAAAACCGGTCCAGCATCTGAGAAAAATTAGGAAATTGCACCAGTTCCATAGCATTGCCGTACTGAGTCACGGGAAGGCAGCAAAACTCCTGCATCTTCCCATCCCGCACAAGGCAAAAAGGGGTAAAACGCCCCTGATCCACGGACTGGATAAACGCCTTCAGGGCCTGCCAAAGGCGCTGCCGGCCCCCCTCATCCAGTTGGAGAAGACGGCTGTCCGTCTCCCTCGTTGCCCGAAAGGCCACCTCCCTTGCGAACAGGGGGGAGAGGCCAAAGTAATGATCCAGCAAAAAAGCGTCGATACAGCGTTCCGGGCTGGTCCCGTCCAATTTTTGAAAAAAGCCTTCCTCCGTCTCCTCCGTAACCGGAAGGCGTCCGGTGGAGGCGGGCATCTCGTAAAACAGCCCCGGCAGCACCTGCCGGTCGGCGGAGAGGTCCGCATCCACCCGGCGCAGGCAGTCGATGATCCGCCCCTCTCCATCGATCAAAATCAAGTTGGACCGTCGGCCCATGGCCTCCAGCACCAATGTCCTGCGGCCAGGGCGGCCGAACTCATCCGTGGCATCCAGTTCCAGCCGCACCACCCGCTCCAGGGGCGGCTGGGTGATATCCGCCACCTTCGCTCCCACCAGATGCTTGCACAGCAGCATGCAGAACATAGGGGGCTGCGCGGGGTTGTCCCAGGCCAGTTCCGTCAATTGCAGGCGGGGGGCCTGAGCACCGGCATTGAGCAGCAGCCGCCGGTTTCCCCGCAGCACCAACACCACCTGGTCCCGGGCCGGCTGATGCACTTTTTCAATCCGCAGCCCCATCAGCTGGGGCCGCAGTTCGGCGATCACCGCCTGCAGGCAGATGGCGTCCAAAGACATCCCCTCACTCCTCCATCATTTTGATAAACAGCTCATTCACCCTTCCCCGCTCTCCCCGGAGATAGAGCCAGCCCAAAAGGGCCTCCAGAGCAGTGGCCGTCCCATACTGGGCCCGGCTGGCATGGGCGGGAACAGAGTGGACCTGAGCGTTTCGGCCCCGGCGAAAAACCGCCAGCTCCGGCTCTGTGAGTTCCGGAAGGATCCGCTGGGCTTTTTCCGCCTGGGACTCCGCCCGCACCAGGGCCACTGTGGCCTGGTGCAGGCCCCTTCCCGTGGCCTTCCCGTGGGCACAGAGCCACGAGCGCACCAATACCTCAAACACCGCGTCCCCCATATGTGCCAGGGCAATGGCACTGAGGCCCTGGAGTGTTTCTTCACTCAGAGACGGGGAAAAATAGTCTTCCATGGTGCGCTCCTTCTCTCTTTTTTCTCAGCGTGTGGCATCCACCACCTGGCCATCTTTCGTCAAAAACAGCTGGGCCGGAGGCACCAAAGAGGCAAACTGCATGGGAGAGACCACCGCCGCATAGGCGCCGGCGTTGGGCATCGCCACTACATCTCCCCGCTCCAGCCGGGGAAGGCAGATATCCTCCGCCACCAGATCTGTTCCGGTGCACAGACTGCCTGCCAAAGTCACCGTCTCCTTCTCCCCCCGGTCTGTCAAAGGCAGGATATCCACAGTGTCCAGCCCGGTAAACATGGGCTCCCAGCTGGGGGCGGTGGGGTCTTGCATATACTTGCTCATCATCACTGCGGTGGAAGGCCGCATAAAGCCATTGAGGGTGTTGGCCAGCAGTACATACGTTTTGCCCCGGGACACCTTTTTATCCAGCACCTTTGTGCAGTACGTGCCGCTCTTGCCCACAGCATAGCGTCCCGTTTCGATATAGATCTTCGTCTGAGGCAGTGCAGAGCGGAACTGCTCCATCAGCCTGCGGGCCTCCTTACCCAGGTAAGGGGTATCAAAGGGTTGCATCCGCTCTGTAAAGTTAATCCCCATGCCAGAGCCCAGATTCATGAACTTCAGCGGCGCTCCTAACGCCTCCTGCACCCGCTGGGCCAGCTTAAACATCTTCCCATAATAAGCTGCCATCAAATGGGCATCCATCTCCTGGCTGTGGAGATGTGCGTGAATGCCGGTGATGGTGATGTTCTCCATGGCCTTCCACCGGGGCAGATTTTCATAGAATTGCTCTTCATCCACACCAAATTTGGCGCTGATGCCCACATCTTCCGTATAAGTAAAGTTGGGATTGAGGCGCACGCCAATCTCGGCGTGGATCCCCAACTGCGCTGCAACATCCTGAAGGCGGTCCACCTCTCCCACGCTGTCGGCGATCACGGTGGAAACCCCGATAGCCTCCTGCAGGTCCCGGTCCGTCTTGGCCGGGGCGGAATAGAGGATCTCCGCTTTTCCCAGTCCGGCCTTCTGTCCCATACGCACCTCTGCCAGGCTGGCGGCATCTACACCAAATCCCTGATTCAATACGCACCGCAGAACTGCCGGATAGGGATTTGCCTTTACAGAGTATAAAAACTGTACGCCGGGAAACTCCTCTTTTAACTGGCGGGTATTTTCTAAAATTCTGGTTTCATCATAGAGGTAAAAACTGTCGTGGGTCTGGGCCTGCTGCAAAATCACTTCTTGATTCAACATGTTCTCGTCCCTTTCTGTTTTCCGCCTCAAGGGCGTTTTCATGCGCACTGGCCGGACGCCGGTATCGATTTATTATAGCAGTTTCTGCCATGGGGCACAAGACAACAAGGGAAAATCTTCTCTCTTTCTCCCCTCTTCCCCCTCCAGACTTCGCCGAGGCATATACGCCAAAAAAGCATTTTAAAAACGGCTGCTGTTTTTTGCGCAAGATCATCCGGCAATCCCCAGGCAAAACGGTAGGCTTTTAATAAAGGAGTCCGCCGCCTGTCATCTTGTTTTTCTGTTTTTCCCCACAGCGGCTATGGAAGCCGCGCCAGATTTTTCCGATCAAATTTCAGCATATTCTCCTTCATTCGAGTCAAACTACCCTCGCGATACCCAGAGAACCCACTCAATTTTTCAAACAACCGAAGAAAAGGAGAACAATTATGTCCAGCAAGAACAACAACAAGATCAATGTCCCCGAGGCTCGTGCCGCTATGGATAAGTTCAAGATGGAGGCTGCCGCTGAAGTGGGCGTCAACCTGAAGGAAGGCTACAACGGCGACCTGACCTCCCGCCAGGCCGGCTCTGTGGGCGGCCAGATGGTCAAGAAGATGATCGAGTCCTACGAGAAGAACCTGTAAGCAAGCTCTTCATTTTTCCTGTTATGCCGGGAGGGCCCCCAATGGGGGCCCTCCCGGCGATCATTTATTTTTTAAACAGTTCTTTCGCCTTTTGCGCCATGCGCCGGCCGTAGAGGGTGAATGTCTCCTCCGCGTCCTCCAGATGCCCGCCGATAGCCTCCGGCCCCAGATGGATCACCGGGTTTCCCTGGGAGCCGCCGGCGGAATAGACCAGCATCCCGCACACCAGCATATGGTCCAGGATCGTCTGCATGGCCAGCTCCCCGCCGCCATGGATGTAATTGGCCGTGGCAAAGGCGCCGCCTAATTTCCCGGCCACGCCGTATTTCCCCAATTTTTCCAAAAACAGCTTCGTCTCTCCGCTGACACTGGCATAGTAGGTGGGGCTGCCCACGATGACACAGGCGCTCTCCTTCACCCACGCCTCGTCCACTTCCTCCAGCGAAAAGGCCCGTGCCTCTACGCCCTCCACCGCCTCCATGGCCTGGGCAATGACCTGGGCCATTTTCCGCGTGTTTCCAGACACCGAGTGATACACAATGCTTGCTTTCACAAAGACTTCCTCCTTTTCCTTACTCTGGATAAGCTCAGGATAGCACCAAAGCCCTCTTTGTGCAATGTCCTTCTTACTGAGAAAAGGGTATCCTGTCCTGCCTCTTGCAGATCGCCAGGCACAGGCTTTCTCCCCTGCCCGCTTTCTTTGATTTTTGTGAAAATATACAAAAATGTCTTCTCTTTTTTTGCCACAGGCGGGAAATCATACAGAAGCAATGCAAATTCGTTGCAAGGATTTTGCACGTGGGGTATACTGAATAAAGAAAAAGCGGCCGCTGTGCGGCCCTGAATCCCGGTTTCCAAGAGCCGGAGAAATGGAGGAACATTATGAAGCGGACCTTCCAGAAGGTGCTTGTAGCCAACCGGGGCGAAATCGCCATGCGGATCTTCCGGGCTTGTCATGACCTGGGTCTTCAAACCGTCGCTATCTATTCCAATGAAGACATGTACAGCCTCTTCCGCACCGCCGCCGATGAGTCCTACCTCATCGGTGAGAATCTCAGCCCCCTGGGTGCCTATTTGGATATCCCCCGGATCATCGCTCTGGCCAAAAAACACGGAGCGGACGCCATTCACCCTGGTTACGGCTTTCTCAGCGAAAACGGCGATTTTGCCCGGGCCTGCGAGGAGGCAGGGATCCAGTTTATCGGGCCTTCTTCCCGAGTGCTGGATCTGATGGGGGACAAACTTTCCGCCAAACAGATCGCAGTGGAGTGCGGTGTGCCCACTACTCCCGGCACTACAGAACCTCTTCAAAGCCGGGAAGCCGCCCAGAAGCTGGCGGTGGAGTTTGGCTTTCCTGTGATTTTGAAGGCCGCCGCCGGCGGCGGCGGCCGGGGCATGCGTCGGTGCGACAGCGTGGAGGAAGTGGGCGTCAACTTTGACCTTGTGAAGGCGGAAGCCAAAAAAGCCTTCGGCAATGACGACATTTTCATGGAGAAGTTCCTGGTGGAGCCCAAGCACATCGAGGTGCAGGTCCTGGGAGACGAAGAGGGCAATGTGGTCCATCTTTTTGAGCGGGACTGCTCTCTTCAGCGGCGCTATCAGAAGGTGGTGGAGTTCGCCCCCGCCTTTTCCGTGGATAAGAAGATCCGGGAAGCGCTGTATGAAGACGCAGTGAAAATTGCCAAGCATGTGGGCTATGTCAATGCTGGCACCCTGGAATTTCTGGTGGATAAAGAGGGGCATCACTACTTCATTGAGATGAATCCCCGGATCCAGGTGGAGCACACTGTCACGGAGATGGTCACCGGCATCGACCTGGTGCGCTCTCAGATCCTCATCGCCCAGGGCTGTCTCCTCAGCGACCCCCGCATCGGTATTCCCAGCCAGGATTCTTTAAAGATCAATGGCTACGCCATCCAATGCCGCGTCACCACCGAGGACCCCGCCAACCACTTTGCCCCTGACACAGGGAAGATCACCGCCTATCGCTCCGCCGGCGGTTTCGGGATCCGTCTGGATGGCGGCAACGCCTATACCGGCGCTGTCATCTCCCCCTACTACGACTCCCTGCTGGTGAAGATCACCACCTGGGACAATACCTCCGAGGGCGTGCGCCGCAAGGCCGCCCGGGCCATCAACGAAGTCCATGTGCGGGGCGTCAAGACCAACATCGCCTTTATCACCAACATTTTAAAACACCCCGCCTTTGTGGCGGGCCAGTGCCACACCAAGTTCATCGATGAAACCCCGGAGCTGTTCCAGCTGGATGAAAGCCAGGACCGGGCCACCAAGATGCTCAAATATATCGCGGGCATCGTGGTAAAAGAGCGGGAGGGGCACAAATTCTACGATGCCCCCCGCTTCCCCCCCGTCACCGGAAACCGCCCCGACGGCCTCAAACAAATGCTGGACGCCAAGGGTCCCAAAGCCGTGGCAGACTGGGTGAAGGCGCAGAAAAAGCTCCTCATCTGCGACACCACCTGTCGGGATGCCCACCAGTCCTTGCTTGCCACCCGTGTCCGGACTCGGGATATCGTCAAGGGCATGGAGGGTACCAGCGAGATCCTGGCAGACGCCTTCTCCCTGGAGTGCTGGGGCGGCGCCACCTTCGACGTGGCCTACCGCTTCCTCCATGAATCCCCCTGGGAGCGGCTGGATCTCATCCGGCAAAAGGCCCCCAACCTTCTTTTGCAGATGCTTCTCCGGGGCGCCAATGCCGTGGGCTATACCAACTACCCCGACAACGTCATCCGGGAGTTTATCAAGGAGGCGGCCCGCAGCGGCATCGATGTCTTCCGGGTCTTTGACTCCTTGAACTGGATCCCCGGCATGGAGATCGCCATGGACGAAGTCCTCAAGCAGGACAAAATCTGCCAGGCCACTATCTGCTATACCGGCAACATCCTGGACCCCAAGCGGGATAAATACCCCCTGCAGTATTATGTAAATCTTGCCAAGGAGCTGGAAAAGCGGGGGGCCCATATGCTGGCCATCAAGGATATGTCCGGTATTTTGCGGCCCTATGCCGCTAAGAAGCTGGTCTCCACCCTCAAGCAGGAGATCGGCATCCCCATTCAGCTCCACACCCACGACACCTCCGGCAACCAGGTGGCGGCACTGCTGCTGGCGGCAGAGGCCGGTGTGGATGTGGTGGACTGCGCCATCTCCTCCATGGCAGGCATGACCAGCCAGCCCTCCCTCAACGCCGTGGTAGCTGCCCTTCAGGGCACAGAGCGGGACACCGGCATGGATCTGGAACGGCTGCAGCAGCTGAGCGATTACTGGGAAGATGTGCGCAAGCGCTATGACTCCTTCGAGGCGGGCATCCAGTCCTCCTCCACAGATATCTACCGCTATGAAATCCCCGGAGGGCAGTACAGCAACCTCAAACCTCAGGTGGAGTCTTTGGGCCTGGGCAATCGCTTTACCGAGGTCAAGGAGAACTACCGCAAGGTCAACGAGATGCTGGGCGACATCGTGAAGGTGACCCCCTCTTCCAAGATGGTAGGGGACCTGGCCATTTTCATGACGCAAAACAATCTCACGCCGGAGACCATCGTGGAAAAGGGGGAGGCTCTGGCCTTCCCGGACAGCGCTGTCAGCTATTTCTCCGGCATGATGGGCCAGCCCGCCGGCGGCTTCCCCAAGGATCTCCAGCGGGTAGTCCTCAAGGGGAAAGAGCCCGTCACCTGCCGCCCCGGCAGTTTGCTGCCCCCTGTGGACTTTGAGGAAAAGAAAAAGGAGATGTCCTCCTTCGACCCCAATCCCACCTGGCGGGCGGTCCTCTCCTACTGCATGTATCCCAAGGTGGTGGAGGACTTTGTCAAGCAGCAAAAGGAGTACGGCTATATCATGCGCCTGGGCAGCCACGTATTTTTCCACGGCCTTGCGGTGGGTGAGACCAATAATGTCAACATCGCCGACGGCAAGACCCTCATCATCAAGTACCTGGGATTGGGAGAAGTGGACAAAGAGGGCATGCGCACCGTCAGCTTTGAGCTCAATGGCATCCGCCGGGATGTGCAGGTGCCGGACGAGTCCGCCCAAAAGGACATTGTGAAAGTGCCCATGGCTGACCCGGAGGACAAGAGCCAGGTGGGCGCTTCCATCCCCGGCGCAGTCAGCAAGATCAACGTCAAGGTGGGAGACACCATTGAGAAAAACGACACGCTTTTGACCATTGAGGCCATGAAGATGGAAACCGCCGTCACTGCCCGCATGGGCGGCGTGGTGGAGTCCATCCACGTGGCAGAGGGCGATACCGTCAAGGGTGGCCAGCTGCTGCTGATCATCCGCTGACACCCCTTTCCCTGATTTGAAGAGACCGCAGCGCCATAAAAGCGGCGGCCCTGCCAAAAGGCAGGGCCGCCGCTTTTCTTTTCCCTATAAAACCGCCTCGATCAGATGGCGGGTATATTCGTTCTGGGGATGCAGGATCACCGATTCCGGTGTCCCCTCCTCCACCAGCATACCCTCCCGCATCACCGCCACCCGGTGGCAAAAAGACTGCACCAGGGCCAGATTATGGCAGATGAACAAACACGCAAGACCCCGGGTGCGCTGCATCTGGCGCAAAAGCTCCAGGATCTCCCCCTGCACCACCACATCCAGAGCGCTGGTGGCCTCGTCGCAGATGAGGACCTTGGGCTGCAGCGCCAGCGCCCGGGCAATGGCGGCACGCTGGCACTGCCCGCCGCTGAGCTGGCGGGGATAGCGCCGGGCCAGCTCCTCCGGCAGACCGCACTGCGTCAAAAGCGCCTGGGTCTGCGCCGCCGCCTCCCCGGCAGTCTGGCCGCGGTTTCTCAGGCCCTCCCCCACTGTATAACCGATGGTGCGGCGGGGATCAAAAGAGGCCAAGGGAGACTGGAAGACCATCTGCACCGTCTCATAAAGCCGCTTTCGCTCCTTCCGCCTGGCGCAGTGGACCTCCGCCCCTTCCACCAAAAGGCTTCCTGAGGAGGGGGGAAGAAGCCCGCAGGCCATGCGGGCCAGGGTGCTTTTGCCGCTGCCGGACTCCCCTACGATGCCCAGCACCTCCCCGGGAAAGAGCTGGAGGGACACGTCCCGCACAGCCTCTACCGCCCCCCGGTCCCGGCGGCGGAAGGTCTTGCAGAGGTTCCGCATCTCCAGAATCGGCTCCATTCAATCCCTCCTTATCCGCGGCACCGCCGCCAGCATGGCCCGGGTATACTCCGCCTGAGGGGCCTGGAGGACCCGGTCCGCAGGGCCGTATTCCACCACCGCCCCCTCCCGCAGCACCAGGATATTTTCCGCCAGCGCGGCAGCCAGCCTCAGATCATGGGTCACCAGAATAACGGCGCTGCCGCACGCCTTGCGCAGCTGGGCAAGCTCCTCCATCACCTGCTTTTGCCCCATCACATCCAGGGCGCTGGTGGGTTCATCCGCCAGCAGCACCTTTGGGTGCAGCAGCATGGCCGCGGCAATGGCCAGACGCTGATTCATCCCCCCGGAGAGCTGAAAGGGATAGCTGTTCCAAACCCGCTGCCCATCCTGAAACCGCAGTTTTTGAAAAAGGTCCAGTGCCTGGCGTCGCACTTCCTCCCGCCCCTCCCGGCGGTGGGCCGCCACGCTCTCCAGAATCTGGGCGCCTACGGTACGGATAGGGCAAAAGGACGCCCCGGCATCTTGAAAAATCAGGCCCATCTCCGTGCCCCGCAGAGGCCGCAGCTCCTTTTCCCCAAGGCCTGTCCAGCGCCGACCGGCCACAAAAACCTCCCCCGTCACGGAGGCGGTGGGCTCCAAAAGCCCCATCAGCGCCCGCAGCAGGGTGCTCTTTCCGCTACCGGACTGTCCCACGATCCCCAGGATCTCTCCCGGAGCCACGGAAAAAGAAACGCCCCGGAGGATCTGCTGGGAGCCGTAACGCACCTGCAGATCCCGGCAGGTCAAAACCTCATCCACGAAAGCCCTCCTCTCCTACAAAAATTTACGGTTCCTCCACCCGAAGATCCGCCGTCAGCTCATAAAAGTCGCAAGGGTGGGCCGTCAGGCCGGTGACGCCGGCGCGGCTGATCATGCTCATGCGCAGGTGGGAGCAGAACACATAGGCGTTGTCCTCCAGCAAAATCTGCTGCATCTCCACCGCCAGGCGGCTGCGCTCCCCGCTTTCAAAGGCGGCGGCCATCTCCTGGGCCAGCTGCTCCAGGCGGTCGCTGTGATAGCCGCCGTGATTGGCCACAGAGCTGTCCAGACAGCAGGAGGCGAAAAAATACTCCGGGTCCCCGGTGGGGGCCGTGATCATGGCGCTGGCATAGACGTCCCAGCTGCCGGGATCAGAGAGGTAGGAGCTGCAGTCCGCCGTGGAATTGATCTCCACGTCAATGCCGATCTCCCCCAGGGCCGCCTGGGCGGACTCCGCCAGAAGGGGCAGTTCCTGGCGGCTGGGATAGGTGAGCCACCGGATGACCAGATTCTTTCCGTCCTTTTCCCGGATGCCGTCGCCATCGCTGTCCACCCAGCCCGCCGCCTCCAGCACCTCACGGGCCCCCTGGGGATCGTAGGCCTGGGGGGTGACGCCGCCGCCAAAGGAGAACTCCTCCGGAAAGGCCCCGGAGGCCACATAGCCGTTGCCCTCCAGGAGGGTGTTTACAAACCCCTCCTTATCAATGGCCGTGGCGATGGCCTGCCGCACTGCCGGGTCCTGGGTGAGGGGGCTTTCAAAGTTCATACACAGGAAGAAAGCCCGGCTGGTGGGGGTGGAGGAGAAGGTATAACCCTCGTTTTCAAACAGGGGATAGCTGGCATACGGCATGCCGTAGGCGGCGTCGATCTGCCCGGACTGCAGCGCCATAGTGAGGGTATTGCCGTCAGAGATGGTGAGAACCGTGATCTCATCCACCTGCGGCTCCCCGCCCCAGTAGTCTTTATTTTTCACCAGGTGCAGCTCCTGCCCCGTCACCAGGGAAACCGCCTGGTAAGGGCCGGTGCCGCTGACGATGCCCTCCTCGCTGATCCCCCAGGCCATATCGATGATACAGCCATAGGGATCACTGAGGTAGTTCAGCAGGGCGGGTCTTGGCTGCGTGGTACGAATGGTCAGGGTCTGCCCCTCCGCCTCCATGGTGTCGATCATCAAATCCCCCCGGGCCCGGTCATGGACCTCCACCAGATGCTCCAGGCACTCTTTGACGGCCTGGGCATCCAGCGCCCGGCCACTGGTAAAGCGGACGTCCTGGCGCAGGGTGATCTCCCACGTCAAGGGGTCTATCAGGGTATAGCCGGTGGCCAGCCAAGGCTGGATCTCCATGGTATCGGAATAGCGAAACAGCGTCTCCCCCACCCCGTAGCGGATACAGGCCCAGCCGGAATATCCCCTGTGGGGATTGACATCCGTCTCATCGTGTTCGGCGCTGAAGGAGACATCCCCCAGGGTGAAGGTCACAGGCTCCTGCCCGCTTTGCTCGGGATCTGCGGAGGCGTCCCCCCCGCAGCCGGACAGCGGCAAGATGCACAGGGCCAAGATGAGGGCAAGAATCCCCCGGCGGTACTTGAACATGGTACGCTCCTCCTTTGATCTTGGTATCGATTTTGGAACCGGCCTTGCAGGCCGTCACATCTCATTCCCCATGGAGCGGATGTCCAGCCGGTCCCGCAGGGCGTCCGCCAGGAGATTGAATACCGCCACCGTCAAAAAGATGGCGGCTCCAGGCCCCAGCATCACCCAGGGCTTTGTCTGAAACAGGGTCCGTCCGTCGCTCATCATACTGCCCCACTCCGCCGTGGGCGGCAGTGCCCCCAGGCCCAAAAAGGAGAGGCCCGCCAGCTCCATCATCATGGTGCCGATATCCAGGGCAGCCATCACCAGGACCGGTCCTGCCAGATTGGGAAGGATATGGCGCCGGATCAGCTGGCCGGCGCTGTCCCCCGCCAGGCGGGCAGCGGCAATGAAGTCTTCCTGTTTCAGCGTCATGGTCTGGCCCCTGGCCAGCCGGGCATATTTGGGCCAGCTCACCACTCCCAGGGCAATGGCGGCATTTTCTATGCCGCCCCCCAAAAGCGCGGCCACTGCCAAAGCCAGCACCAGGCCGGGAAAAGCCAGGCACATATCGCAAAGGCGCATCACCGCCTCATCCAGCCAGCCGCCGCAAAAGCCGCACAAAACGCCCAGCGCAGTCCCCACTGCGCAGACCGCCGCCACCAGCGTCAGGGCGGAAAATACGCTCACCTTCGCCCCCACGATGATCCGTGAGAGCATGTCCCGGCCATAGCGGTCTGTTCCCAAGAGGTGTTCTCCCCCCGGGGGCTGCAGGGCCAATGCAAGATCCTGGGCATTGGGGTCATAGGGGCAGAGGTACTGGGCAAACGCCGCCCCCAGCAGCACCAAGATGGCCAGCGCCAGGATTGCTATAAAGTAGATTTCCTTTACTGTTTTTCTCTTCTGGAGAATTTTGTCCATCTTTCCCCTCATATCGTCCCGTCCTCTCCCAGGCGGATCCGGGGATCCAGCAGCCGGTAGGAAAGATCCGCCGCCAGGTTCACCGCCACATAGATCAAAGCCATCCACATGACATAGGCCTGGATCATGGGATAGTCCCGCATGCCGATGGCATCCACCGCCAGCTTCCCCACCCCATCCCACCCAAAGATGGACTCCACGATGGCAGTGCCTCCCAGAAGACTGCCCATGGAGAGGGTCAAAAGCGTCACCAGCTGCACCAGACACCCCCGCAGGACACTGCGCCAGAGCGTCCAGCCAAAGGGCACGCCCCGGGCCCGGGCCCCGGTCACATAGTCCCGGCCCAGCTCCTCCAGCACGGCAGTGCGCACCTGGCGCAGATATTTGGCGGACATGGCAATGGCCAGGGTCAATGCCGGCAGCACCACACCCCGCGCCCCACCCTGGGAAGAGAGAACGGGAAAGAGCGGATAGCGGATGGCAAAAAGGTACAGCAGCACCAGCGCCACAAAGAAATTCGGCATGCTGTTGCCCAAAAAGCTTGCAATCCGGAGGATGACATCCGCCGCCCGGTTTTTCTTCACAGCGGCCAGGATCCCCAGGGGCAGGGAGAGCGCCACCGTCAGCCCCAGGGAGAGCGCCATCAGCACCAGTGTGGCGGGAAGCTTTTCCGTAAAGGCGGCAAACACATCCCTGCCGGAGACATAGCTCACCCCCATGTCCCCCCGGAAAAGGCCGCCAAGCCAAAGGCCGTACTGTTCCCAGAAGGGCCGGTCCAGCCCCAGCTCCTCCCGGGCGGCCTCCGCTGCCTGGGCAGAGAGAACCGTTCCGGTATTTTGCATCTTCTGGGCCACCACATCGCTGCCTGCCAGGCGCATCATGGCAAAGGAAAGCAGCGTGATGACAAAGAGCGTAGGCACAAGCTGCGCAAGACGCCGTCCAATGATCTTGGCCATGGATCCTCCCCCGTTTCTCTTGCCCTCAGGCGATGTCACTGTCCTCTGCCCCCTTTATCCCCCGGATCATGAAGGTGTTTGATAGTCCGCGCATGTCCGCATATCCCGCTCCTCCTCTCAGGCATAGGCCACAATGGAAAAAAACGGGGTGGGATTGTAAAACTCGTCCTTTTCCCGGTAGATCCGGCGCCACACCGTGGGGTCGACGGTCACATGGTGGAACCCGGACGCCTGCAGGAGCTCCGCGTCCCACGCCGGGCGGGGGTGCTGGGTGGGCCGCAGCTCCTCCTTCATCTTTTCATAGGCTGTTTTCATGCCCTCTCCCAGATTTTTATGGGCGTGGTTTTCCGGAAGAGCCACCTCCTCCGGCTCCCGGCAGTAGTCGGCGTCAAAGTTGATGAGGATGCCGCCGGGCTTTAAAAGATCGTGCCAGGAGGCGTAGGCCCGGGGAAGGTGGGGCAGGCCCCAGGTGAGATTGCGGCTCACCAGGGCGTCAAATGTGCCGGGGGCGAACTGGGGCGCCTCCGCATCCATCACCTGGAAGTCCACCGGAAGGCCCATGCGGCAGCCTGTGCGGCGGGCCTCGGCGATCATGTCCGCCGTCAGGTCGATGCCGGTGAGGCGGTGGCCCCGGGCCGCCAGCAGGAACGAGAAAAAGCCGGTGCCGGTGCCCAGATCCAGGATCCGCAGGGGATGGTCCATGGGCAGGTATTTTTCAAACTCCGCCATCCACCGCTGGTGCATCCCCCCGGTAAATTCCCGCATCCGCAGGGCGGAAAACTGCTCCACCCGCTGTGTCCAATATGCCGTCATCTCTTCTTTGAGTGTCTCCATAATCTTCATCCTCTTCCTACCGGTCTGCGCCGGCAAATAAAAAAAGTCCGCTGTGTGTACCTTAAGTACATACAGCGGACTTGGATCCGCGATCAGTGCGGCGCCCAAAGGCGCCCCTTGTATTTTTCTTCCCCTCCGCAGCCCGTAAAGGCAGGCTTCGGCCCGCCATGCGGCTCTCATAAGCCGCGTTTCAAGTGAAAAACTGCAAAAGAGGCTCTCCCCTGCGGGAAATCGTGCCCATTATATCAGACACGCCGTATTTTGACAAGTCTTTTTTATGCCGCTTTTTGGAAGGGCCCCTCCCCTTTGGATTTTCAAAGGCATCCGCCGCCCGCAGCGGGAAAAAGAAAAAGGCGCCGCAGACGCGGCGGCTTCATCCCCTATTTTAAAAAAACGGCCACCAAAAATCCCAGCACCGCGCCGCTGCACACCTGCAGGGGCGTGTGACCCAAAAATTCCTTCATCTTCTCCTCCGACTCAGCACTGCTGGACATCAGGTCAAAGAGCTCATTGATGGCCTTGGCATGCTTCCCCGCCTCCAGCCGCACACCCATGGCATCATGCATCACGATGATGGCCAGCACGGCGGAGATGGCGAAAATGGGAGAGCCCAGCCCCTCCTGCAGACCGGCAGTCACCGCCAGGGCCGTCACCGTGGCGGAGTGCCCGCTGGGCATCCCCCCGTCTCCAAAGAGGCGATTAAAATCCACCCGATGGTGGATCACCGCGTCAATGATGGTCTTGATGACCTGAGCCAGCATCCAGGCGACCACGGAATTGACCACCATATGATTGCCCAAAAGATTTCCCAACTCTTTATAAAGCACGGCCTCACCTCCCGGTTTTTCCACGTCCTTCCTGCCTGCAACGGCAAGCGCGTTTATTTATTGTATCAAAAGAATCCCTCCTTGACAAGCGGCATCCCGCCTCAGAAGCCGTCTTTTGTTGAAATTTTGTTTGGATCCGCTATAATAGGGGAAAAGAAGGGGGGCATCTGATGTCCCCAAAAGGAGCAGTCTATGGAACAGGAGCACCGGCGCCGCCCCCGCTATCGGGGCACGCACCCCCGAACCTTTCAGGAAAAATACAAGGAGCTGCATCCAGACGCCTACCCGGAGGATGTGGAAAAGATCCTGCGCAGCGGGAAGACCCCCGCGGGAATGCACATCCCCATCATGGTGGAGGAGATCCTGCAGGTGCTGGATATCCAGCCGGGGCAAGTGGGATATGACGCCACACTGGGTTATGGCGGGCATACCCGCAAAATGCTGGAGAAACTGCAGGGACAGGGCCACCTCTATGCCACGGACGTAGATGCCCAGGAGCTGGAGAAGACCCGCCGGCGCCTGCAAGACGCCGGATACGGGCCCCAGATCCTCACCCTGCGGCATTTGAACTTTGCCCAGGCGGAAAAAGTGGCCCCGGGGGTGCTGTTTGATTTTGTGCTGGCAGATCTGGGCGTGTCCTCCATGCAGATCGACAACCCGGAACGGGGCTTCACCTTTAAATATGACGGCCCGCTGGATCTGCGGCTGGACCCCTCCACCGGCGTGACTGCAGCCCAGCGCCTGCGGGAATTGGACGAGGAGGAGCTGTGCCAAATGCTGGTGGAAAACGCCGACGAACCCCACGCCCAGCGCATTGCCCGGGCCATCACCCACTTCCTCCGCCAGGGGGGCAGCCTGGAGACCACCACCCAGCTCTCCGCCATCATTGCCGGGGCGCTGTCCTTCCTCCCGCCGAATCAGCGCAAAGAGGCGATAAAAAAATCCTGCCAGCGGACATTTCAGGCCCTCCGGATCGATGTGAACAGCGAAATGGAGTCCCTGTATGCGTTTTTGGACAAGCTGCCTTCCCTGGTGCGGTCCGGCGGTCGGATCGCCATCCTCACCTTCCACTCCGGCGAGGACCGATTGGTGAAAAAGGCCTTTCAACAACACCAGCGCCAGGGACTGTACAGCCAGATCAGCCCCGGCGTCCTCCGCCCCTCGGCTCAGGAATGCCATCAAAATCCCCGGGCACGGTCCACCAAGCTGCGCTGGGCCGTCCGGGCTTAAAAGAAGGAGGAGGAGGAAGCTCTATGCTGCGAGACGAGACCATTCAACGGGTCCTCCGCTTCCGGGACGACCGGGACTGGAGGCAGTTCCACACCCCCAAGGACCTGGCGGTCTCCCTTTGTCTGGAGGCCGCAGAACCGCTGGAGGTGTTCCAGTGGAGCGGAGGGGACACCTCCTGCCGCGGGAAAACGGATAAGATCCGGGAGGAATTGGCGGATGTATTGAGCTACTGCGTCCTCATGGCAGATGTGTGCGGGCTGGACCTGGACACCATCCTGGAGGAAAAAGTGGAGAAAAACGAGAAAAAATATCCAGTGGAAAAGGCCCGGGGCCGATCTGATAAATACACACAGCTGTAACCATACCCCCGGGAGAAAGGAACACCCATGCGGGATTTTGACTGGCAAATCATTCTCACCTTATATGAGACTTTAAATATCACCCGTACGGCAGAGCTGCTGTCCATCTCCCAGCCGGCCCTTACCCGGCGGATCCAGCTGATGGAAAGAGAGCTGGGCGTCTCCCTGGTCCGCCGGGGGGCGCGGGGCTGCGTCTTCACCCCGGAAGGGGAACTGATCGCCCGGAAGGCCGCCGCCATCGTGGAGGCCATCCAGGATATCCGCCGGGACACCGCCGCCTGGAGCCGGGGTGCCCGGGGCGTCCTGCGTCTGGGGGTGCCATACTCCTTTATCCGCCATACGCTGCCCGCTCTGCTTTTTTCCTTCAGCCGCCAGTATCCTGACGTGGCGGTAGACATCGTCACGCTGCGCAGCGATCAGCTGATCCAAGGGGTCAAGGAGCGCAGGCTTGATGTGTGCTTCGCCCGGTGCGGCACCGGCACTCCCACATTGGAGCGGGTCCTGTTCAGCCGTGATCAGATCCAGGTGGCCGCCAAGCACCCCTTTCGGATTGAGGACCTTGCCGGGATGCCCAGGGTGGAATTTACAAAAAACCCGGAGACTGCCTCTGCTATCCGCCGCTGGTGGGACCAGCGGTTCTCCACGCCCCCGGATATCCGTTTTACCGTGCCCAACGGTGACGCGTGCATCTCCATGATCCGCCATGGCCTGGGCTACGGCCTTTTCCCGGACCCCCGCTATATCCAGGACGAGCCGGAGCTATACGCCCTGCCCCTTTGCTTTTTGGATGGCTCTCCCCTCAGCCGGGAGATGTGGATGCTCTTCGACCAGGAGCATCCCCTGACTGCCGTCACCTCCAATTTTATCCGGTTCGTACGGGAGAGTCTCCTGCTCTGACCCCGTTTTTAAAAGGCCCGGCGGCCCTCTGGACAGCCGGGCCTTTTTACTGTCCCAAAGGGAAAGGCCTTCAGGCAGCATGCATGGCCCCCTGGACCAGGAGGGACCTCCTCCCCCGTGTCCACGTCCGGTCTCCTTCAGTCCCCTCCGGTTGACAAACCCGCCTTTCACCCGTTATGATAAAGGACGGAGATATCCAAAGGAAGGGGGATACCTATGGAGCAGACGCTCTATCCCATCGGAAAAGCGGCAGAGATGATGGGGATCCAGGCACAGCTTTTGCGCTATTACTGCGACATGGGCCTGGTGACGCCGGAATACATCGATCCCAGCAGCGGCTACCGCTATTTCTCCTTCCAACAGTTTTCCGCCATTGACCGCACCCGCTTTTTGCTGCGCTGCGGCCTGCATTTGAAAGACATCCGCACCATCCTGCGCAACAATGACCTGGACCTTTTGGTGCGGCTTTTGACCCAGGAAAAGCAGCATAAGGAAGAACAACTTCAGCAGACCCGGGACACCATTGATCTCATCACCTGGTATATCAACTATTTTACCGATAAGGATCATCCCCCTCAGGCCCCTTATGAGATCCGCTACATCCCCCGGCGATATCTTCTGGCTGTGCGCTGCCCCGAGCACTATCGCCCCTGTGACTTCTACTCCCTCTTCAGCCCTGTCCGGCAGATGCCGGCTTACCGCGCCTTAAAGCTCACCCGCCAGGTGACGGTGGCACTGGATTACCAGGCGCTTTTAAAAAAGGAGCTCCACCGCTACTATGTGGGGGAGTTCATCATGTGCGATCACCTGAACACGGATGAGCATATCCTGGAGATCCCCGGCGGGGAGTATTACTGCTTCCGTGCCAGCATCAACGACCCCCAGTGGGACCCCAATCAATTGCGCATCCCGCTGGCGGACAAGGCCCCGCCCCTTCTCACCCTGGCCAGCGAATATGAGAAGGACTTCAAGGTTTACAACAACAACCCCCATGAGGTGCAAATCCTCTTCGGCGGGCCGTGATAGAACCGGGAGACAGTCATGGAACTCAAACAATTACAATTTTTTAAAACGGCCAGCGACTGCGGCAGCCTTACCAAAGCAGCGGCACTTCTGTACACCTCCCAGCCCAATGTCAGCAAGACCATCTCTTCTTTGGAAAAAGAGCTGGGCACCCCCCTGTTTCGCCGCAGCGCCAAGGGGCTGAGTCTGACGCCCTATGGCCGGCAGGTATACCAGTACGCCGAGGTGATTTTGAAAAACGCCAGCTTTATCAGTAACATCAACCGCGATCACAACCAAGAGGTGCTCTATCTCTCCTCCTATCCCGGGCACGTTATCTCCATGGTGCTGGCGGATCTATACAGGACATTTCCGGATATGCGCCTGCAGTACCGGCAGGGCACGGTGGAGGAGATCGTATTTCACGTGGCCCGCGGGATCTCAGAGCTGGGTGTGCTGCATGTGGCCCATAAGCAGCTCTCCCTCTTCCGGCACATCCTGTCCCAAAACGGGGTGGAATTCATTTCCCTGGGGGTAAAACCCGCATGCGTCTATGTGGGACCATACAACCCCTTCCATGACCGTTCCTCCATCAAGCTGGAAGAACTCTCCCAGCTCCGCTTCATCACAGGGTTGACTGACTATTTTTCCATGGAGCACCGGCTGGAACGGATCGATCTTGGTGCCATTCAGGCTGACCAGATGGTCTCCATTGCCCAGAGCAACAGCGACTATCTCCTTACAGAGCTGCTGCTGCACACAGAGGCGGCGGATCTTGGGATCTCCCTGCACCACCCTCACTATCATTCTTATGACCCCATCCGGGATATCCCCATTGAAGGTGGCGGGATCCCGCTGAACATCGGCTATATTGTGCAGCGAAAGCATGTCCTCACCGACCTGGCGGAGGCCTTCGTCCGGCACCTGGCCGAAATCACAAATCTATAACGATTTGTTATGTTTCTACTTCTTTTATTTTAGTTGCAATGCTGATTTTAAATGGTATAATAAAATCGAAAAAGCGAACGGATGGCCATATTGCGCTGGATACAGGGCTCACCCCATCCCTGCGCAAGGTCCCATCTGCAAGCATATCGCCAAAATTTCATTTACTACAGGAGGTCGATTCCAATGTCCATCGCCAACTATGACCACGATCTGGCATTCGAAACCGAAGTTACCCGTCGGGGCGCCTATGTCACCCGTCCCCATGATCATCCCGAAGCAATCCCCATCTATCTGACCACCGCTTTTAACGTGGAGGACACGGATGAGCTGCTGGCCCGCTATGACAAGAAGGGCTTTTGCTACAACCGCTCTGACAACCCCAACCGTGTGGCGCTGGGCGAAACCATGACCTACCTGGAGAAGGGCGAGTTCTCCATCATCTGCTCTTCCGGCATGGCTGCCATCTCCACCGCCCTGATCACCAACCTCAAGGCCGGTGACCATATCGTCTCTGACCACACCCTGTACGGCGAGAGCCTGGAGGTCTTCTCCGACATTCTGGAGAAGTTCGGCGTGACCTACACCTGCGTGGATATCACCAACCTGGACGAGGTTCGCGCTGCTATGCAGCCCAACACCCGTGTTGTGTATACCGAGTCTGCCTCTAACCCCACCTGCCGTGTGGCGGACATCGCCGGCCTGGCTGAGATCGCCCACGCCAACAATGCCCTGCTGATCGTGGACAACACCTTCCTCACCCCCTATGGCTGCAATCCCCTGGTCCTGGGTGCCGACATTGTCGTCCACAGCCTGACCAAGTTCGGCAACGGCCACTTCGACGCTGTCTGCGGCTCCATCACCGGTACCACTGACATGATCATGAAGTGCCGTCATATGTATCAGCTGTTGGGCTGCACTGCCGACGCTTTCTCCTGCTACATGACCCAGCGCGGCCTGCGGACCCTGGCCCTGCGTATGGAAAAGGCCATGGCCAACGCCGAGAAGCTGGCTGCCGCCCTGGAGAAGAACCCCCACGTGGCCAAGGTCAACCATCCCTCTCTGGTCTCCCATGCCCAGCATGAAGTGGCCAAGAAGCAGTTCAACGGCCACTATGGCGCCATGATGAGCATCCTGGTGAAGGAAGACAACATGACCAAGCTCAACACCTTCATGCGCAACCTGAACCTGGTCCACTACGCCATGACCCTGGGCGGCCTGCGCACCACCTATCAGCATCCCGCTTCTTCCTCTCACCACGGCATTCCCAAGGAAGAGCGCCTGAAGATGGGTGTGCCCGATACCATGATCCGGATCTCTGTTGGTATCGAGAATCCCGATGATATCATCGCCGATTTCACCAATGCTCTGAGCAAGGCTTACGACTGATCTTTTATACTGCCTATTCAGGGTTCATCCCAGAACAAAAGGGCATGGACAACACTGTTGTCCATGCCCTTTTTCTACCCTTTAGGCAAAAACTTTGGCCTTTTAACGGCATAAGGAGGTCGTTTCTTTGGATGTGCGCACCCTTCCTGACAATGAATTAGGATGCTACTCTTCCTATATGGAAGTGGATCTTGGTATCGTCCGGCAAAACGCCCAGACCATTATGAAAGCGCTTGCCCCCCACAGAAAGCTGATGCCTGTGATCAAGGGCAACACCTGGGGAACGGGAACCATTCCTCTGGCCCGGGTCATGGTGGAAGATCTGGGTATTGACACCATCAGCTGTGCCCAGGCCTGTGAGGCCATTGCCATCCGCAACGCCGGTATGAAGGACGTGGAGATCCTGCTGCTGTCCGGCGTTCCCTTCCATGCGCTGCGCTACGCCGTGGAATATAACCTCCAGGTTCCCGTCTACAATATGGAGACCGCCCGCATCCTCAGTGATGAGGTCCGCCGCCAAGGCAAAGTCTCCCACAAAATCCAGATCAAGGTGGACACCGGCATGCACCGCATCGGTGTGGCTCCCGGGGATCTGGAGGCCCTTATCGACGGCATTTTATCCTTGGGAAATCTGGAGATCGTGGGCATCTATACCCACTATTATCAGGCCTATTACCGCAACTCCCCATCTGCTTTGATGCAGTATGGTCGATTTGTCCCCTGTGTGGAACTGCTGCGCTCCAAGGGGATCGACCCTCAGTATATTCACACCTGCAACAGCGGCGCTGCGGTGTGGATGGACGATACTATCTCCAACTATGCCCGGGTGGGCTGTATGGTGGTGTGCGATTACGGTCTTAGTGATCATACCCCCGGCTTTGGCACCAAGCAGCCCTTCAGCTGGCGGGCATTTATCACCGCTTTGTATAACATCCCCGCTGGAGAGCCTGTAGGATACGGCGGCAGCAATGTCTCTGATGTTCCCCGCCGCACCGCCACCATCAGCGCAGGCTTTTGTGACGGCCTCTATCTTCCCATGGGCCACGGCAAAGCCCCGCTGCTGGTAAACGGTCAATATGCCAAATACATCAATATCGCCATGGACCAGACTATGATCGATGTCACCGGCATCGACTGCAAATTGGGTGACGAGGTCACCATCATGGGAAGGGACAAGCACTCAGGCCTCTTCCTGCGCACGGAGGACATGGCGCCTCTCATCGATGGGGAGGCCACCATCCTGCACGCCTATGCCTCTCCCCGGGTCAAGCGGATCTATGTGGACTCCCAGCTGGGGACGCCTGCGATTTTCTGAAAGAAGGGCGGCTGCTTTTGCAGCCGCCCTTCTTTATTAGGGATCTCCTGCCGGCCCGCTTTCTTTCAGGCTCTCCCGCTTATAAAGAACAAATTTTAAGTTTCTGTCGCATACTGCCAGAAATACTTCCTGGGGCGAGTGGACCTTATGCTGCCGCAGCTGCTCCTGGAGCCAAGTCAGGTTCAGTCCCATCCGTCTTAAGTTGCTCTCCAGGATCCGTCCATCCATGATCAGCTCGGTAAACAAGAGCTCCTGCTGTGGTGCTAAGTTCAGATCACTGGGGGTGGCGGGCCGCTGGGTGCTTACCGGGAGGATGGTGAGTTTCCCGTTGTATTCAAAAACAGCTGTCTCGATGTCTGTGAGGTCGAAATAGCCCTGCTGCCTGCACATCACCATGAATTCGCTGAGGTCCAGCTTTGCCTTTTTCAAATTTTCCGGGTACAGTTTCCCGTGATCCATCAAGATGGTCGGCGTGCCGTTGAGGTATTTTCTGCTCCTGGGAAATCTGGCGGAGATCATGCTCAAAAGCAGCGTCATAACGCCGTAGATCCCCATTGCGATCAGAGGTTTCCAGGGCTGCTCCAGCTCCGTGGCCATCTCCGCGGCAATGGAGCCAATGGTGATCCCCGTGATATAATCCAAAAAATCCAGCTGGGCAACCTGTTTATGCCCGATGAACTTTGCAATGAAAAACAGAGCGGCAAAGGATCCCAGGGCTGTGAGGCAAAGGGTGAGAAACGTCATAATCTTCCCTCCTTTTTCAATAGTCTGGACCGCTTTTCGCCCTGTATGCGCCAAAAAACACCCCCAGTTTTCCATCCCGCTTTGTTATGACTCAAGCTGTTCCATACCCAAAAGCAGGAAAAAATTGTTAAATTTTAAGAATGGGAAAATGCCTTCAAAAAATTGACAATCAGGGACCGCCGGTATAAAATGAATCCGTGATTAAACGGCACAAACCAAATGGAAATGACAGGAGGAACAAAGTATGCGTCGACCTAAAAAACGGGTCGGGAGCGTTTTGCTTACCTTGGCAATGCTCCTGGCCATGCTGCCTGTGCGTGCACAGGCGGTATCAAACACCCTTCCCGCCCCTGATGACCACGGCGTCATCACGCTGCAGGAGAATGTGGAGTATCCTGATGCGTATACTGTGGCGGCGGGAGAGTCCGTCACCATCGACCTGAATGGATACACCCTGGATATGGGGGAAAAGAAGATCACGGTAAACGGTGCTCTGACCATTCAGGACAGTGGTGAGGACGGAAAACTCATCGGCACGAAATCGGAGCTGATCACGGTAAATGGAAACGCATCCCTGCGGGTCTCCGGGGGAACCATTGAGACATCCGGAGGCACCGCCGTCAAGCTTGCATACCAAAACGGAATCCGCTTTACCATGACCGGCGGCACCATCTCCGCCACCGGCACCGCCGTAAACGCCATGCGGGGCACGGTGGCTGTTACCGGGGGAGAGATCCTCACCAGTTCTTCTTCCACTTGGAACTTTGCCATCGACAACAATTACGGGGAAGCCTCCATCACCATTGGGGAAGAAGGCGGTGACAATGAAGCCGTCTATTTGACCAGTGTCCGGGGCCATAAAGAGGCCAAGCTGACCTTCCACAGCGGCATCATCGGCAAAATCGGCGGCGTCGTCAATACAACCGATGTGGTAGACGGCCTTTTGGAAAGCGACATCTCCTCCATCCTTCCCGCAGGATTGGCCTGCCAGCCGGAGGGGAACTATTATAAAGTGGTCCCCCTGACCGAAGAAAACGCCCAGGCCAAGATCGACGGCACGCTGTATGCCTCTGCCGCATCTGCTGCAGCGGATCTTCAAGAGGGGCAGACCCTGGTTCTTTTGGCAAACGTGGTGGGGAACACCAGCACCTCCCTTTTGAAGATCACTGCCCCCAACGCCATCGTGGAGCTCAACGGCTTCAGCGTCACCAATGAAAACGAGAAGGGCAACGCCATTTCCATCGCCGTGCCCTACGGTGACAGCAAAGACTGCACCGCCACCATCCAAAACAGCGGTGCCGCCACCTCCACCATCACCGCCGCCATCCCCCTGTCTTTTTCCAACGGAAGTAGCAGCTATCAAATGAAGGTAGCTCTGGCAGGAAGCATCTCCCTCAACGCCACCACCGGGCAGAGCGTGAACCTGGGCACCGGTGCGGTGATGCCTTATTCCGAAAGCACCGCCGACGCCTATGGGAACGGCGGCTTCAAGGTGACGGCGGCGGATGGGAACGCCTACATCTATGGCTCTCTTGCTCAGGCGGCGTCCAGGAGCGCAGACGGAAAGATCGAGCTGCTCAATGACTATTCCGGATTTGACAGTCTTTCCATCAGCAGTGCAGGCACCTATGAACTGGATCTGAAGGGGCATACCTTTACCTCTTCCCATTCGGATGCCGCCCTGAAACTCGACGGGTCCAATATCTCCCTGCTGGTCAAAAACGGCAAGATCGTAGGTACCAAACGGGACGGCGCCGATGTGGGCATTGCCCCTGAGGGCCATACCTATAACGATGTGACCTTGATCCTGGACGATGTGGACCTGGAGGTGACCTCCCCCAATGTCAGCTATGGCATCGTCACCAACGGCACAAACACCGGGAACGACCTGACTTTGCGCAATGGGACGACCCTCTATGCCCCCAATGCGGTGGGCATTTACTGGCCCAGCGGAGACGGTGTGGTCGCTATTGACAACTCCACCATCACCGCCCATACCGGCGTGCAGGTATGCGCAGGCGATCTGGTGATAACGGGAGCGAACACCGCCATCACCGCCACCGGCACGCCGGAGGTAAAGACGGGAGACGATGGCCCCATCATGGACGGCGCGGCCATCTCCGTTGTCAACCGCGACGGCTATGACCCCCTGGGGAATGTTACGATCCAGGGCGGCACCTACACCGCTTCCAGTTCTTCCGCGGCTGTGAAGGCGTATTCTTTCAATAACACCAATAAGGAAGAAGAGGCCTGGGAGAATATGGACACGGTCATCGAGATCTCCGGCGGCACGTTCTCCACTATCCCCGCGGCCGTCAGAGAGTGCCTGAGCACCGGCTCCGGCCTCCAGGTGAATTCCGACGGCTCCTTGTCTGTGGTGGAGGAAACTGCCCTTGGCAACGTGGCCTCCGTCACCATTGGGGGCGTGACCACCTCCTACGCTGACCTGGCAGACGCCATTGCCGCGGTGAACGGCGCCGCCTCCCCTGTGACGCTGACCCTGCTCCAGGGACAGATCCTCACAGACACCATCTCCATCAACAAAGACGTAAACCTCACCTTTGATCTGGGCGGCAACGCCCTGGTGGGCCCTGAAAGCGGCTACGCCATCCAGTTTGGCAGCTTTGCCCCGGGCAGCAGCGCGGAGGAGAGCGACTGCACCAACTCCGGCACCCTGACCCTGAAAAACGGCACCATCACCTGCAACGGCGGCGTGTTCAACTACTTCGGCTCTGTGGTGCTGGACGCCGGCCTTACCATGCATGTAACCAACCGGGCAGTCAACGCCCTGGGCGGCAAGGTCACCGTGCAGGGCGCAACGGTCCTGAGTGAAACGGGCTTCGGCGTGGCGCTGTTCAACAGCTTCTATGCCTTTGACGGCGCAAGCGCCAACATGGACCACGAGAAAAACAAGAGCGCGGAATTTGTGATGACCTCCGGCACGATTGACGTGTCGTATTATCCCATCAGCGGCAACAACCTCTACTCCGCAGGGACCACCGCCACCATCACCGGCGGGACCCTGGCCGCGGATGACAGCAATCCTGGTATCTACTGGCCCATGGAGGGAACGCTGAAAGTCTCCGGCACCGCCCGGATCTCCGGCGGCACCCGCATCGAGGCCAAAATCGGCACCATCGCAATCTCCAACGCCGCCATCATCACCGGGATGGGTGCCGATGTAAGCCACAAAC
>CALWXJ010000016.1 GCA_944385475.1 uncultured Oscillospiraceae bacterium | reverse complement strand
TCCCAGCCGCACACCTGACAGTAGTCGCTTTTGGTGTTGAGTTCAGCATAGATGATGTTGTCATAGATGAACTTCATCACCTCCAGTACCGCCTCCAGGTTGTTCTGAATGTCCGACACCTCCACATACCTGATGGCGCCGCCGGGGGAGAGGTGCTGGAACTGGGCCTCGAACGTGAGCTTGTCGAAGGCGTTGATCTCCTCGGTGACATGGACGTGGTAGCTGTTGGTGATATAGCCCTTGTCCGTGATGCCGGGAATGACGCCGAAGCGCCGCTGGAGGCACTTGGCAAATTTATAGGTGGTGGACTCCAAAGGCGTGCCGTAGAGGGAGAAGTCGATGTCGCTCTCCTCTTTCCACTTCTTGCAGGCGTCATTCATGTGCTGCATGATGGAAAGGGCAAAGGGGGTGGCCTCCGGGTCGGTGTGGCTCTTGCCGGTCATGTACTTGACGCACTCATAGAGGCCGGCGTACCCCAGGGAGATGGTGGAATAGCCGTGGTAGAGGAGCTTGTCGATGGTCTCGCCCTTTTTCAGGCGGGCGCAGGCGCCGTACTGCCACAAAATGGGGGCCACGTCCGAGAGGGTGCCCTTGAGCCGCTCATGGCGGCACAGCAGCGCCCGGTGGCACAGCTCCAGCCGCTCATCGAAAATGGACCAGAACTTCTCCACGTCCCCGCCGGAGGAGAGGGCCACATCCGGGAGGTTGATGGTCACCACGCCCTGGTTGAACCGGCCGTAGTACTTGTGCTTGCCGGGCTCGTAATTTCCGGCATTGGCAATATTGCCGATCCCCGCGTCGGTGAAGCGGTCCGGGGTCAGGAAGGACCGGCAGCCCATGCAGGTGTACACATCGCCTTTGAGCTCTTTCATCTTTTTGGCGGATATGTAGTCGGGGACCATCCGCCGGGCGGTGCACTTGGCCGCCAGCTTGGTAAGGTACCAGTAGGGGGCATCCTCTGTGATGTTGTCCTCTTCCAGCACATAGATGAGCTTGGGGAAGGCGGGGGTGATCCACACGCCGGACTCGTTTTTCACGCCCTGGTAGCGCTGCTCCAGCGTCTCTTCGATAATGAGGGCCAGATCCCGGCGCTCCTGGTCGTTTTTGGCCTCTCCCAGGTACATGAACACGGTGACGAAGGGGGCCTGTCCGTTGGTGGTGAGAAGCGTCAGGACCTGATACTGGATGGTCTGCACGCCCCGGCGCACCTCGTCCCGCAGGCGGTCCTCCACCAACTGCTGTATCTTCTCCTCCCCGGGGTCGATCCCCAAGGCTGCCATCTCCTGTTCCACGATCTTGCGGATCTTCTTGCGGCTCAAGTCCACGAAGGGGGCCAGATGGGCCAGGGAGATAGACTGCCCGCCGTACTGGTTGGAGGCCACCTGGGCGATGATCTGGGTGGCGATATTGCAGGCAGTGGAGAAGCTGTGGGGACGCTCAATGAGGGTGCCGGTAATGACGGTGCCGTTTTGCAGCATGTCTTCCAGGTTTACAAGGTCACAGTTATGCATGTGCTGGGCATAGTAGTCGGAGTCGTGGAAGTGGATGATGCCCTCCTTATGGGCCTCCACGATGTCCGGGGGCAGGAGCAGACGCTCTGTGATATCCCGGGAGACTTCTCCGGCCATATAGTCCCGCTGGGTGGAGTTCACCACGGGATTTTTGTTGGCGTTTTCCTGCTTGGCCTCCTCGTTGCAGCATTCGATGAGGCTGAGGATCTTCTCGTCGGTGGTATTGGACTTGCGCACCAGGGAACGGGTATAACGGTAGGTGATATAATTTTTGGCGATCTCATAGGCCCCGTGGGCCATGATCTGATACTCCACCAGATCCTGGATCTCCTCCACAGAAGGGGCGCGGCCCCGCTTGCGGCAGGCCAGCTCCACAGACTCGGCGATGCGCCGGATCTGCAGGGCCGTCATGCGGCTGTCCTCCCCTACGCTGCCATTGGCTTTGGTGATGGCGGCGATGATTTTATTGATGTCAAAAGGTACTTCGGTGCCATTGCGCTTGATGACCGTCATGGGTTCTCCTCCTGTGAAATCTCAGCCTGTGATCCGGTTTTTAAAACAAGATATTCAATAGATGGCATTATAATATAACAACATATAGGGTACAGATGGTTTTTGCAACATTCTCTTTACTTTCCGGGGAAGACTTTGAAAAGGCTTTGCTCCAAGGGGAGAGAAAACCGTTTGTCCCGGAGGGAGAAGAAGGCTTTACGCCGCCGGGGGATCCGGGTATAATAAGGCAGAAAACAAAGGACAAAGGAGACCTGGCTATGGAAAATCTGCTTGCCTTTTTGGATGGGAGCGTCAGCTGTTACCATGCAGTGGAGCAGCTGCGCCAGCGGCTGGAGAAAGAGGGGTATTGTCTGCTGGAGGAGGCGCAGCCCTGGCATCTTGTCCCTGGAGGGAGATACATGGTGATCCGGGGCGGAGCCACCCTGGCGGCGTTCCGCCTGCCCAGGAAGGGGCTGCGGGGGTTCCAGATCTCCGCCGCCCACAGCGACAGCCCCACCTTCAAGGTGCGCCAGGAGCCGGAAACCGCAGGTGCAGGGTGCCTGCGGCTGCGGGTAGAGCCCTATGGCGGCGGGATCTGGCGCAGTTGGATGGACCGGCCCCTCTCCGTGGCGGGGCGGGTGATGGTGCGGACCAAGGAGGGCTTTGTCTCCCGGCTGGTGAATGTGGAGCGGGACCTGCTGATCATTCCCAGCCTGGCCATCCACATGGACCGGGAGGTCAACCGCGGCACGGCGCTGCAGCCCCAAAAGGATCTGCTGCCCCTGTTTGCCGCGGGGGAGGAGCGGGGTGCCTTTTGCCGCATGGTATCTGCCGCCGCCGGGGCGGCGGAGGAGGATGTGCTGACCACGGATCTTTTCCTCTATCCCCGGATGAAGGCCGTCCGGGGGGGAGCCAACGGGGAGTTGATTATCTCCCCCCGGCTGGATGATCTCCAATGCGTCTATGCCTGCCTGGAGGGGTTTCTATCCGCCCAGGAGGGGGAGTCTGCCCCCATCTTTTGCGTCTTTGACCACGAGGAAGTGGGCAGCGGCACCCGCCAGGGGGCAGATTCCACCTTTTTGACAGATGTGGTGGGGCGCATCTGCCAGGCGCTGGGCCTTTCCCGGGAGGAGCAGGGTATCGCCGCCGCCAACAGCTTCCTGGTTTCGGCGGACAATGCCCATGCCGTGCACCCCGGCTATCCGGAATATGCCGATCCCACAGATGCCCCTGCGCTGGGAGGCGGCGTGGTCATCAAGTACAGCGCCAACCAGCGCTATACCACCGATGCCG
>CALWXJ010000015.1 GCA_944385475.1 uncultured Oscillospiraceae bacterium | reverse complement strand
GGGCAGCCGTGGAGGGTGGAGACGGTGACGCTGTCGGAGACACAGGGGGAGATGGCGTCGATGTAGGCGCTCTCCTGGGGGAACATCTCCTTCAGGACGGCGATGCACTCCCGGAAAATGGGGGTGTTGGAGGCATCCACCATCTCCGTGAGGTACTTGTCGATCTTGGGGCCCTTGATGCCCTCCAGGTCGTAGCCCACGGACATATTGAAGATGAAGCCGTTGGGATCGCCCAGGCCATAGACCTTGGCCAGGATCTTGCAGGCGCACCAGGCCTTCACATACTCCTCGTAAGCCTGGGGGACATACAGCTCGGTGCTCCACTCGCAGTTATAGCACTCGTCCTCCGCCAGGATGCAGGGGCGGTTGACGCAGGCCGCCAGGTCCGCGCCGTCCATCTTCTGGACGGTTTTCAGCTCAAAGAACCGGGCCCCGGCAAAATAGGAGGCGATGATGTTCTGGGCCAGCTGGGTATTGGGACCGGCCGCGGGGCCGAAGGGGGTCTCGATGGTTTCGCCGCCAAAGATGGGCAGCTTCTTCTCCCCGGCGATATAGGGCCGGTGGACGCCAAAGACGGAACCCTCCCGGTCGTGCTCGGTAGTGATCCAGGTCATCAGTTCCCGGAAGGGAATGGGGATCATCAGTTCAGACATAAGAAATTCTCCTTCTCTATCAGTTTCCAAACGATACGGGCCGATAGGACCCAAGGGGGTGGTATTTTCTGACGGGCTACTCAGTAAAGGTGTATTTGACCACATTCCCATGGCCGTCACCCGTAATAATGACGGTATCTCCATCGGCGTTTACACGCTGCTCCATAATGGGAAATCTGCCGTGCTTGACCACATAATCTTCAGGGCTCTCTGCCTGTGCTTCAAAGAGTTCCCGCTTAGCAAATTGACTGCCGCCGCAGGGATTGATATCCTCTATTAAAATCTCAAATTCCCGCATGATGCTGCATCCCTCCGTCTCAGTTTTATTGGTTTTATTGGTTTAATATGCGCAGTGGTTCAGCGCGCCCCACAGCTTCTTGGATTCCTCCAGAATGTGTGCATTCTCGGCCTCCTCGTCGATGCCCACCAGCTGGCGATCCTTCATGAGGAGTTTGCCGTTGCAGATGGTGGGCTCGCACTGGCGGCCGGTCATGCCAAAGAGCATGTGGCCGTCGATGTTCTGGTCGGAGAAGGGGGTGAAGGGCTTGTAGTCCATGACGATCACGTCCGCGGCGGCGCCGGGGGCCAGCTTCCCCAGAGGCACCCCGAAGTACTTCTCGGCCATGAGGGGGTTGTTCTTGAAGAGCATGGTGGTGACCTCGCCCCAGCCCACGTTGGGCAGGCACGCGTTGTGCCGCTGGATGGTCAGGGCCACCTTCAGGCTCTCCAGCATGTCGTTGGTGTAGGCGTCGGTGCCGAGGCCCACGGTGATGCCCCGCTTCATCAACTGGAGAACGGGGGAACAGCCCACAGCGTTGCCCATGTTGCTCTCGGGGTTGTTCACCGTCATGGTGCCGGTGGCCTCAATGATCTCCATCTCGGCGGTGTTCACATGGATGCAGTGGCCCAGAATGGTCTTGGGGCCCAGAATCCCGTGGTCCTGGAGCCGCTGAACCGGGCGGCGGCCGTAGTTCTGCAGGCTGTCGTACACATCGTTCATGCCCTCGGACACGTGGATGTGGAAGCCGGTGCGGCCGTTGTTGGCCTCCACCATCCGCTCAAAGGTCTTGTCGGAGATGGTGAAGAGGGCGTGGCCGCCGAACATGGCCTTCAGCATGTCGCTGGGGTTCTGCTCGCAGTAGGTGATGAATTCGGCGTTCTCCCGGATGGACTGGAGGCTCTTCTCCTCGCCGTCCCGGTCGCTGACCTCGTAGCACAGGCAGGAGCGGATGCCGAATTTCCTGGCGCTGTCGGCGATCTGCATCAGGGAGCCGGGGATCTCGCAGAAGGAGGCGTGGTGGTCGAAGATGGTGGTGACGCCCTGCTTGATGCAGTCCATATACAGGGCGTCGGCGCTGGCCCGGGTTCCCTTCAGGGTCAGGTGGCGGTCGATATACCACCACTGGCCGTCCAGCACCTCGTAGAAATTGGTGGGGTTGAAGCCGTTGATGGAGAGGCCTCTCGCCAGGGCTGAGTAGATGTGGGTGTGGGCGTTGATCAGGCCGGGCATGATGACGCCTCCCCTGGCGTCGATGAACTCCGCCTGGGGATACTTGGCCTTCAGGTCGGCGGTGGCGCCCACTTCCCGGATCCTGGTGCCATCGATGACCACGCCGCCGTCGGGAAGGTAGGGGAGGGCGCTGTCCCGGGTGATCAGCCTGCCGTTTGCCAATACGTACATAATGCATACCTCCTGTCAAATGATAGTAATATGAAAAAATGTTTCAAACCACGGGGGGTTTGAAACACTCGAGCAACAGCAGGAGTGATAGTTGCAGCCCGTGCGCGAAGCACTTCGTTACAGCTACCATTCTTAGATTGTACCTTTAGTATAGCGGATTTTTCCCCTGTTTGCAACCGAAGGCGGCAAAAAGAAGATTTTGCCGGCAGAAAAATTTTTGCCACCCCTTTGTGCAACATGGCAAAAAGAAAATATTCCCTATCCCCCGGCGGATGGGATATTGCAATCTGTTGAAATAAGTGATATAAAGTTTATATCCCCCGTGGGGGGATATAAAAGGAGGGATATCATGGATGCTCGGCAGAAGAGAGCCACGGGTCTGGCCTTGCTGGCCGCGGCGCTGTATGCGCTGAATGCGCCCTTTTCCAAATTGCTGCTGCACAGTGTGCCGCCGGCCATGATGGCGGCGCTGCTGTACCTGGGCGCCGGGGGAGGAATGGCGGCGGTGAGCCTTTTGCGGAGAGCGCCCCGCCAGCCGCTGGAGGGAGGCAGGCGATATGTGGTGGGGATGATCCTGCTGGACATCATCGCCCCCATCAGCCTCATGGCCGGCCTGTCCATGAGCTCCGCCGCCCATGCCGCCCTGCTGAACAATTTTGAGATCGTGGCCACGGCGGTGATCGCCCTGTCCCTGTTCGGGGAGCGGATCAGCGGACGGCTGTGGTGGGGGATCGGCCTGGTGACGGTGTCCTGCGGGATCCTGTCCTTTGAGGACATCTCCAGCCTCACCTTTTCCGCCGGTTCTCCGCTGATCCTGCTGGCCTGTCTGTGCTGGGGCCTGGAGAACAACTGCACCCGGATGCTGTCCTCCGGTGATCCTCTGCGGATCGTGGTGGTGAAAGGCTTTGGCGCCGGGGCCGGCTCCCTGGTCATCGCTCTGGCGGCGGGGGAGAGGCTGGAGAGCCTGGCCGTCATCCCCGCGGCGCTGCTGCTGGGCTTTTTTGCCTACGGCCTGAGCATCCTGTGCTATGTGCGGGCCCAGCGGGATCTGGGCGCCGCCAAGACCGGGGCCTATTATGCGGTAGCTCCCTTTGTAGGCGCCCTGCTGTCCCTGGTGGTGTTCCGGGATCCGCCGGGCACCGCCTTCTACCTGGCTTTGCCGGTGATGGCCCTGGGCACCTGGTTTGCCTCTACAGACGGTCGGGAGGCCGAGCCGGAGAAAGCGCCTGTGTCCCCGGGCAGCACCGCGCAATAAACCCTTTCCGGGAAATCGACAGCGCCCCCCACCAAATCGGTGGGGGGCGCTGCTGCTTTCTTGATTACTCCTCGACGCCGAAGAAGCGGTCGTGCACCGCCTTCACGGCACGGTTGGCATCCTCCTGCTCGATGAGGACGCTGACGCGGATCTCACTGGTGTTGATCATCTGAATGTTGATGTTGGCATCGTAGAGGGCCTCAAACATCTTGGCGGCAACGCCGGGGGTGGTCATGATGCCGGCGCCCACGATGGACACCTTGGCGATCTTGTCGTCCACGGTGATGTGGTCAAAGTTCAGCACACTGCGGTTGTCCTCCAGAACCTTCACCGCCTCTTCCACACAGTCCTTGGGCACGGTGAAGCTGATGTCCTTCAGCTCCTCACGGCCGATGGACTGGATGATGGTATCCACGTTGATCTTGGCCTGGCCCAGCAGGGAGAAGACGCTGAAGGCAACGCCGGGGGTGTGCTCGAGGCCCGCCAGGGCGATCCGGGCCAGATTCATATCTTTCGCCACGCCGGCGATGTTGCTCTTTTCCATT
>CALWXJ010000014.1 GCA_944385475.1 uncultured Oscillospiraceae bacterium | reverse complement strand
TCGAGGCTTATGACGCCATCGACAAGGCTCCCGAGGAGAAGGAGCGCGGCATCACCATCAACACCGCTCACGTGGAGTATGAGACCGAGAAGCGTCACTATGCCCACGTGGACTGCCCGGGCCACGCTGACTATATCAAGAACATGATCACCGGTGCTGCCCAGATGGATGGTGCCATCCTGGTCATCGCCGCCTCCGACGGCCCCATGGCTCAGACCCGTGAGCACATTCTGCTGGCCCGTCAGGTGGGTGTGCCCGCCATCGTGGTGTTCCTGAACAAGTGCGATCAGGTGGACGATCCCGAGCTGCTGGAGCTGGTGGAGATGGAAGTCCGCGAGCTGCTGACCAAGTACGAGTTCCCCGGCGACGACCTGCCCATCATCAAGGGTTCTGCTCTGAACGCTCTGATCTCCGAGTCCACCGATCCCGCTGCTCCTGAGTATGCCTGCATTAAGGAGCTGATGGACGCTGTTGATGACTATATCCCCACCCCCGACCGCAAGGAGGATATGCCCTTCCTGATGCCCGTGGAGGACGTGTTCACCATCTCCGGCCGCGGCACTGTGGCTACCGGCCGTGTGGAGCGTGGCGTCCTGAAGCTCAGCGAGGAAGTGGAGATTGTCGGCCTGAGCGACGAGAAGAAGAAGACCGTCGTCACCGGTATCGAAATGTTCCACAAGCTGCTGGACTACGCTGAGGCCGGCGACAACATCGGCGCTCTGCTGCGTGGTATTGACCGTACCGGCATTGAGCGTGGTCAGGTTCTGGCCAAGCCCGGCTCCATCCATCCCCACACCAAGTTCACCGGCCAGGTCTACGTCCTGTCCAAGGACGAGGGCGGCCGTCACACCCCCTTCTTCAACAACTATCGTCCTCAGTTCTATTTCCGTACCACTGACGTGACCGGCGTCATCACTCTGCCCGAGGGCACTGAGATGTGCATGCCCGGCGATAACGTGGATATGAACGTAGAGCTGATCACCCCCATCGCCATTGAGAAGGGCCTGCGCTTCGCTATCCGCGAGGGCGGCCGTACCGTTGGCTCCGGCGTTGTCATCGACATCGCTGAGTAATCGCTTCTATAAGAAGATCCTGCCGCTTTCGCGGCAGGATCTTTTTTCGTGTATTGTCCTTTCCCGTATCGTCCCCTGGCCTGACCTTAGGCACCCTCAGCTTCCGGATATGCAAGGCCCACCTGGAATCCGTCGCTGCCAGGGCAAAAGACATCCCCGGCCACAGGCCGGTCTTCACACAGGTACAAATTCAGCTGCACTCCCTCTGGGCGGTCCGGGTAGTTGTTCACTGTGTATGTGCTTCTGGTGACCTGCTTGCCGCAGCACACGGAAAGATCAAATCCCTGTGCCTGCTGCAGCTCGTTGTAAGTGAGATACGTACCCGAGAGCTGGGCAGGCATCAGGAACTGCAGTGTCTCTACAGGCTCTGGGTCTACCTGCCATCCCAGAGACTCCAGATAGGCCACTTGTTCCTCTGTAGAGGTTAGCTGGGGCGTATCGGGCATCTCGTCTCCCGACCCTCTGCCTAACAGGAGAATGAGCGCGGCAATGAGGATGCCTCCGATGATCACGGCTCCAGCGGCTTTCTTTCGCGTCAAATGGGCGGTCCAAATTTTCATGGTGATCCCTCCTGCCTGTTCCTATTCACTTTGGGAGAGATTTATGATACAATACCCCGGAAATCACAAATTCCCCCGGGGAATGAGACCGGTTTCTTTGGCCGGGCACCCCAGGGGATATCCTGTAAAGACCATACGAGGGAAGGGGGAGGGCTTTTGTGGAAAAGCAGCGTCTTGATAAATTGATCGCCTCCACCGGCCGCTGGTCCCGGCGGGAGGGAAAATGCCTGATCCAGCAGGGACATGTGACGGTGGAGGGAACCCCCGTGCGGGCACCGGAGACAAAGGTAGACCCCCAGGAGCAGGAGGTCTGTGTCCATGGCCAGCGGCTTTTATTTCGGGAATTCATCTGGGTGATGCTTCATAAGCCTGGGGGATACCTTTCCGCCACAGAGGACCGGGGCGGCCCCACGGTGATGGACCTGCTGCCGCCGGAGTTGCGCAGACAGCATCTTTTCCCTGTGGGGCGGCTGGACAAGGATACAGAGGGTCTGCTGCTTTTGACCAATGAGGGAGGGCTGGCCCACAGTCTTCTCAGTCCTAAGAGGCATGTGGATAAAGTATACTATGCCCGTGTGGAGGGAGGACTGGGTCAGGAGGACTGCCAGGCTTTTGCCCAGGGGATGATTTTGGGGGACGGCCTTCACTGCCAACCTGCGGGACTGGAGATTCTCTCCGCCACAGAGGGGCTGGTGACACTGCGGGAGGGCAAGTTCCACCAGGTAAAGCGCATGTTTGCCTGCAGGGGAAAGCCCGTAGTTTACTTGAAGCGTGTGGCTATGGGCAATTTGACATTAGATCCTGATCTGCCAAAAGGAGCGTTTCGCTTTTTGACGGATAACGAAATAGAAAACCTTCGAAAACTTGTTTGAGCATCCGGAAAAAGTCAAATGTTCACCAAAAAAAATTGACTTTTTTGGTGAAAAAAGAAAAAATCTCTTGCTTTTTGTTCACAATGACGGTATAATAGCAGCGTTGACAAATTGCACAAAAAGATTTGTGTGATACGGTGAGGAGGACGCACATGTCTGGGAGAATTTTTCAAAATGCCGTCTTGCAGCTGAAGGAGACCACAGACCGAACCATTGGCGTGATTGACGGTGAGGGAATCGTCATTGCCTGCAGCGAGCTTTCCCTGATCGGCCAGCGCTGGGCGGAATATGTGCCCGTGGTAAACGAGGCTGCCGGGAGCATGGTTTGCTTTGATGGCAAGACCTTTAAAGCTCTGAGCGGATGGGGCAACCAGTTTGATTATGCTGCCTTTGCCTTTGGCGAGGGGGAAGTGGGCAGGACGGTGTGTGCCATGTCCACGGTGATGCTCAATGCCGCCAAGGCCTATTATGAGGAAAAGCACGACCGGGGCACGTTTGTTAAGGATATCATCTCTGACAACATTATGCTGGGAGATATCTATATGCGGGCCAAGGAGCTGCGGGTGGCCACGGATGTGCCCCGGGGTGTATTTGCCATTCGCTCTTTGCGCCGGGGGGAGTCGGTCCCCACGGATACCATCCAAAATATGTTCCCTGACCGGCAAAACGACTTTGTCCTCAGTGTGGGAGAGGGGGACGTGGTCCTGATCCGCCAGCTGCCGGAGGGGTCCGGCGTTAAGGAACTCAATAAGATTGCTGCCTCCATTGAAGAGACCCTCCGGGTGGACGGGGAGAGCACCGTAGTCATTGGTATCGGTACTGTGGCGGCCCATCTGCGGGATCTGGCCAAAAGCTATAAAGAGGCACAGATCGCCATTGAGGTGGGGAAGGTTTTTGACACGGAGAAGTATGTCATCAACTATGAAAACCTGGGGATCGGTCGGCTGATCTATCAGCTGCCCACCACCCTTTGCGAGATGTTCCTCCAGGAGGTTTTTAAGAAAAACCCCATTGACGCATTGGATAAAGAGACGCTCTTTACCATCCATAAATTTTTCGAAAATAATCTGAACGTGTCTGAGACGGCCCGGAAGCTCTTTGTCCACCGCAATACCCTGGTATACCGGTTGGAGAAGATCAAAAAGCTCACCGGACTGGACCTGCGGGAGTTCGACGATGCCATTACGTTCAAGGTGGCGCTGATGGTGAAAAAATACCTCACTTCCCGGGGGATTGACTCGTAAGCAAAAAACGGCGGAGGAGGACCTCCGCCGCTTTTTATGAAGGATGGAAATCGGAAAAGAAGCATATTGCATTGCGGGGAAAAATTATATATAATGGGTTAAAATGTTGAGTTATGTCGACTGGCCTGCCGTAAAAGCGGCAGATGCCGGGAGGGGCAAAGTGAGGTGCCGCATGATCCGCCTGAAGGATGTAGAGATGGAATATGACAATGGGACCCGTGCCATCCGGGGGGTTTCGCTGACCATTGAAGATGGAGAGTTCGTGTTTTTGGTGGGGCCCTCTGGTTCCGGAAAATCCACGATCATCAAGCTTTTGACAGGAGAAGTGGAGCCCACAGTGGGCCGGATCATGATCAACGGCTTCTCCGTAAATAACATTTCCAACCGGCAGATCCCCCTGATGCGCCGTACGCTGGGCATCATCTTTCAGGATTTTCGCCTCATTGAGAAAAAAACGGTATATGAGAATCTGGAGTTTGCCATGCGGGCCGTGGGTGCTCCGCAAAAAGAGATCCGCCAGCGGATCCCCTATGTGCTGGGACTGGTGGGACTGGAGCGCAAGGCAGACGCCTATCCCACGGAGCTCTCCGGCGGCGAACAGCAGCGGGTGGCCATTGCCCGGGCGCTGGTGAACAATCCCTCCACGATCATCGCCGATGAGCCCACCGGAAACCTGGACCCGGAGCGCTCTTTGGA
Organism: uncultured Oscillospiraceae bacterium; assembly: GCA_944385475.1. GTDB lineage: Bacteria > Bacillota > Clostridia > Oscillospirales > Oscillospiraceae > Oscillibacter. The sequence goes on along the minus strand of CALWXJ010000014.1, from coordinate 5,425 downwards.
GCTGATGAGCCTTCTGGTGAAAATCAATGAACTGGGGACCACCGTGGTGGTGGTGACCCACGAAAAGGACCTGGTGGACCACTTCGGCAAGCGGGTGGTGACCATAGATGCCGGCCAGGTGATCAACGACGGTGTGGGCGGCTATGTGGGAGGAAAGATCCATGCGTAAACATGATTTCGTTTATTTCTTCCGCGAGGGGCTGTCCAACATGTTCAGCCACGGCTTCATGTCCTTTGCCGCTGTGGGGATCACCGTGGCCTGCCTCTTGATTATGGGGACGTTTACCCTGGTGGCGGTCAATGCCGACAGCCTCCTTTCCGATCTGGAGCAGGAAAATGAGATCCTGGCCTATGTGGACGACAGCTACACCAGGGCTCAGGCCCGCGCTCTGCAAAGCAAGATCGAGGCGGTACCCAACGTGGCCTCTGTCACTTTCATCACCAAGGAAGAGGCCATGGAGGAATTCAAGGCCCAATACCCTGATGAAGAGGTGTTCCAGGACCTGGATCCCGCTATTTTGGAAGACCGGTATGCCATCAAGGTCACGGACCTCAAACGCCAGAGCCAGACGGTAGAGCAGGTGGAAAAGATCGAGGGGATCTCCGGCATCAATGCCTATGAGGAGATCGCCGGCGGCTTTATCACCGTGCGGAATGTGGCCACGGTGGTGTGCGTGACATTGATCGCCATTTTGTTTGTGGTTTCGGTGTTCATCATCTCCAACACCATTAAGCTCACCACCTTTGACCGGCGGGAGGAGATCGCCATCATGCGCATGGTGGGCGCCACGAATGGATTTATTCGCTGGCCCTTTGTATATGAGGGGTTCATGATCGGACTTTTAAGCGCGGTGATCTCCTTTTTCCTGCAATGGGGACTGTATGCCGCCGTGGCCAGGGGCGTAGATAACAACGATGCTTTGCAGCTGATCCGGGTGCTGCCCTTTGAGCAGCTGTGGGTGCCTGTGGCTGTCACCTTTGGTGTGGCGGGAATTCTAATCGGTGTGGGGGGAAGCCTTTCTGCTATCCGCCGCTTTTTACAGGTATAAAGGAGGGGCTATGAAGATGCAAAACCGGACCCGCAGATGCCTGGCAATCGCCCTGGCCCTGCTGTGTACGATTTCTTTACTGAGTGCGAACGCCACCATGGCGGCAGGGGTCACCCAGGCGGATATTGACGAGTTGAAAGATGACGCCAGCAGTCTCAGCCAACAGCAAAAAGAGCTGGAGGCGCAGCTGGAGGACCTCAAAGATGATAAATCCCGGGCGCTGGAGCACAAGAGTGTTCTGGACCAGCAGATCGCCAACACCTCTGCTCGAATCAGCAATGTGGAGGCACAGATCGCCAATTACGATGCCCTGATCACCCAGACGGAGCAGGAACTGGCCCAGGCGGAGGAGCAGGAGGCGGAGCAGTATGAGCTGTTTTGCAGCCGGGTACGGCGCATGGAAAAGCAAGGAGAGGTCAGTTATTGGTCCGTGCTGTTCAACGCTACCAGCTTTACAGACCTTTTAAGCCGTCTGGATATCATCAACGAGATCATGGATGCCGATCAGCGGGTCATTGACGACCTCCAGGCCCTGCAGGAGGAGATCAGGGATAAAAAGGCCTCGTTGGAGGACAGCCGCGCCGCCTCGGAGGAGGCTCGGAGCCAGTTGGTGTCCCAGAAGGAAGAGCTCAACACCCAGCGGGCTGCCGCTGATGCCCTGGTCAAAGAGATCCAGGCCAACGAGAGTGAGTATCAAAGCACGCTGGATGCCCTGGCGGCGGAGGAAGAGGCTGTACAGGAGGAGATTGTCCGGCTGTCCCGGGAGCTGGCAGCCCAGCAGGCGGCTCAGGGGCTCCCCAGCGGCTCTGCCGCCGGCGGATACATCTGGCCGGTCAGCAGCCGCCGGATCACCTCCCGGTTTGGAAACCGCAATACCGGCATCGCCGGCGCCTCCACCAACCACACGGGTGTGGATATCGGCGGTGTGGGCTACACGACCCCCGTCCAGGCTGCCAAGGCCGGCACGGTGATCGTCTCCCAGCAATCCAGCGGCTATGGCAACTATGTGGTGGTTTCCCACGGCAGCGGCAACACTACTCTTTATGCCCATATGAGCAGCCGCAGCGTCTCGGGGGGAGATTATGTCAATCAAGGGGACGTTTTGGGCATCACCGGTTCCACCGGGATCTCCAGTGGGCCTCACCTCCACTTTGAGATCACGGAAAACGGTCAGCGGATCGATCCTCTGACCTATCTCACAGGTTATATTCAAGCCTGGTAATATCACATAAACCATCCTCCCGCCCCATATTCTGGGACGGGAGGATGATGTTTTATGACAGGGATGCTGATGTGGGCACAACCCCGTCGCTGGGGAAAAAGTGTGTTAGTCGCGGCGCAGCGGGTGGCAGGGGCCCCTTTCTGGCGGGCGGACGTGGCCCCGCTGCGCCAGGACGGACAGCCTTCTCACCGCCGGATTCTCCGGGCGGGGAAGGCACTGAAGGCCCGGGGGGTCAAACAGGTGGTCGTGCCCCGGGATTTTGCACATTGGGAGTGGCTGGAGGCGTGCGGCCTGGAAAAGGTGCCCACCCTCCCCTTGCGTTGTGTCATTGCGGCGGACTGGCTGCGCTGGCTGCTGCGGGAGCGGCCCGGCCCGCTGTCAGAGGCCCGGATCCTTGTGGCGGCGGATCGCCTGACAGGGGAGGTAGTGCGCACGGTCACAGAGCTGGCGCTGCGGCACCGGTATGTCCTGGTGGATCTGCCCTACGGCAGCGGAGAGCTGTGCCGCCGGATGCAGCGGGAATACGGGGCGGCCATTTTGAGCGGTCCCACCCAGGAGCAGATGTCCCGGGCGGATGGCGCAGTGCTGTTTGCGCCCCGCTCAGCGGCGCCTGCCGTGTCGGTGCGGCTGTATGATAAGGAGGCGGCGCTGCCGCCGCTTTCTCTGCCGCCGGTGATGGAGGAGAGTCTGCCTGAGGGAGCGGACCGGGGACAGCTTTTGGGAGCGCTTTGGAACATGGGAGTACTGCGGCCAGGGCAATTCACGGTGGGGTCGGAGATCAGCTGACCCTTGACATTCCAGAAGGGAGACATTATAATACTACCCTATGGTAATATAGAATAAGTATGCGCTGAAAAGAAATCCCTCTTTTCGGATACAATTCAGATACTGTAAAGCAGGAAAGGAAGCCGACATGGAAAAGGAATATAAAATGAGCGCCGCCCGGGCGCAGGAACTGCAAGAGGAGCTGAACTATCTCAAAACCACCCGCTCCGATGAGGTTGCCGAGCAGATCAAAGTGGCCCGGGGATTTGGCGATTTGAGTGAAAACAGTGAGTATGACGAGGCCAAAAACGAGCAGGGCAAGCTCTACTCCCGTATCGCGGAGCTGGAGGATATCATTCAGCACGTCGTGATCGTGGATGAGTCCAACGCCCCCACCAATGTGGTGACCATCGGCTGCAAAGTGACAGTCAAGGATGCCTCCGGCAAGGAGATGCCCGCCTATAAGATCGTGGGATCTCAGGAATCCGACCCCATGCACGGCATCATTTCCGAGGAGTCTCCCTTCGGCAAGGCGCTGCTGGGCGCCAAGGAGGGGGACACCGTCACGGTGGAGGCCCCCTTCGGCAACCTGGTCTACACCGTCAGTAAGATTGAACGCTGAGAGGGAGAGAGAATATGGCGGAACAAAAGATGGCGCCCGAGACGGAGCAGGATCTGGGGCAGCAGATGAAGGTGCGCCGGGAGAAGCTGGCGGCGCTGCAGGCTGCCGGGGAAGATCCCTTCCAGGAGACTCGCTTTGCTTGGGACACGACTTCTACCCAGATCAAGGAGAATTTTGAAAAGATGGAGGGCAACGCCGTGAAGGTGGCCGGCCGCCTCATGAGCAAGCGGGGCATGGGCAAGGTCAGCTTCTGCGACCTCCAGGACCGGGACGGCCGCATTCAGCTCTACGCCCGTCAGGACGAGATGGACGAGGTGGTCTATAAAAAGTTCAAAAAGTTCGATATCGGCGATATCGTGGGTGTGGACGGCGAGGTCTTCCGCACCCAGCGGGGCGAGATGAGCGTCCGGGCCAAGAACATCACCCTGCTCTCCAAGTCCCTGCTGCCCCTGCCGGAGAAGTTCCACGGCCTGCAGGACAAGGAGCTGCGCTTCCGCCAGCGGTACGTGGATCTCATGGTGAATCCGGATGTGAAGCGGAACTTTGTCATCCGCTCCCAGTTCATTAAGTTCATGCGGTCCTATTTGGATGGGATGGGCTATATCGAGGTGGAGACCCCGGTGCTCAACACCATCGCCGGCGGCGCTGCTGCCCGTCCCTTCATCACCCATCACAATACCCTGGATATCGATATGTATATGCGCATCGCCACAGAGCTGCCCCTGAAGCGGCTCATTGTAGGCGGTATGGACCGGGTGTATGAGATCGGCCGGATCTTCCGCAATGAGGGCATGGATCCCAAGCACAATCCGGAGTTCACCACTGTGGAGCTCTATCAGGCCTACACGGATTTCCACGGGATGATGGATATTGCCGAGGGAATTCTCTCCAGCGCCGCCAAGGAGATCCTGGGCTCCTACCAGGTTCGCTGGCAGGGTGAGGACATCGATCTGACCCCCGGCTGGCGCCGTTTGACCATGGTGGAAGCTGTCAAGGAGTATGCCGGGGTGGACTTCGGCGCCATTACCGATGACGCCCAGGCCGTGGCTGCCGCCAAGGCCATCGGCGTGGAACTGGCGGACGCCGCAGAGAAGACCTGGGGCAACGCCCTGTATGCCTGCTTTGACCAGAAGGTGGAAGAGAAGCTGATCCAGCCCACCTTCATCACCATGTACCCGGTGGAGGTGAGCCCCCTCACCAAGCGCAGCCCTGCGGACCCCCGCCTCACGGAGCGGTTTGAGCTGTTCATCTGCCACAGCGAGTTGGCCAACGCCTATTCTGAACTCAACGATCCCATCGACCAGCGAGAGCGCTTTGAAAAGCAGGTGGAGCAGCGGGAGCGGGGTGACGAGGAGACAGAGATGCTGGATGAGGATTTCCTCACCGCTCTGGAATACGGCATGCCGCCCACCGGCGGCATGGGCATGGGCATCGACCGCTGCGTCATGCTGCTCACCGGCGCGGATACCATCCGGGAGGTCATTCTCTTCCCCACCATGAAGCCCCTGGATAAGCAGGACGCCGCCAAAAAGGAGGAGCGCTCCGCGCAGGCTGCTCCAGTGTCCGCCAGTGAGCCCATCGATTTTTCCAAGGTGGAGATCGAGCCCCTGTTTGCGGACTTCGTGGATTTCGAAACCTTTTCCAAGTCCGACTTCCGGGCGGTGAAGGTGAAGGAATGCACGGCTGTCCCCAAGTCCAAAAAGCTTTTGAAGTTTGTCCTCAACGACGGCACAGATACAGACCGGGTGATCCTGAGCGGGATCCACG
>CALWXJ010000013.1 GCA_944385475.1 uncultured Oscillospiraceae bacterium | reverse complement strand
TTTACAGTCTGCCCCATTTGACCGCTCTGGAATTCCCCCATATGAAATTTGGAGCTGGTGGACGGATTCGAACCCCCGACCTGCTGATTACAAATCAGCTGCTCTACCAGCTGAGCTACACCAGCAGATCCAGCAGCATTGATTATTTTATCAAAGCATTTTAAATTTGTCAACATGTTTTTTACGGTATTCCCGGAATTTTAAGGAGGCGAGGGTTTGGACCGCCATTTTCACAAGCGGCGCCGGCGGCAGGCGCTTTGCTGCACGCTGTGCGGCGGAGAGATCGACGATGGTGAAGAGTACTGGTTTTGCAACGGCAGTACGGTCTGTGGCCGGTGTCTGGCCGCTTTTGCCCGGCAGGAATTTGATTTCTGCCGGTACACCCGGGGAAAGGAGGCCTGTCCATGACCTTGATGGAGATGTCTGTAGTCTATCAATCCACCGCCGCAGGGATCCATGCCCGGATCCTATCCCTGCAAAAGCAGGCCCAGCAGGAGACGGATCCGGAGTCCGTCCGAATGCTGCGCCGCCGTATGGCGGATCTTCTGCCCATCCTGCAGGAGGCACGGCAGCTCTGCCGCCTGACGGCACACTACTATGACTGAAAGGAAGAAGGAGGAACCAGCATGAGCACCATCAGCTATGATCTCAGCAGCGGGGAATTTCTGGCCAACCGGGCCGCTTGGGTCCGGGAGATCGCCGGGGACAACGACGAGCGCCTGCGCCGGATGCGGCGCAATCTGCGCCTGGCCCGGGAGGAAGTCCTCACACCCCGGCAGCGGGAGGTGGTGGCCCTTTACTTTGACCAGGGTATGACCATCGGCCAGATCGCCATGCACCTGGGGGTAAACCGCTCCACGGTCTCCCGCACTCTGGGGCGGGCCAAACGGAGGCTTTTTATCAGTCTGCGGTATTCCCTTTGATTATTTTCACAAAAAATCCGCAAAATAATTTCAGCCGTCTGGTAAAACTGCTTGCCATCATTTTCCTGGCCCTGTATAATAGCGGTAGAGCAAGGCGGCCCCACTACTTTTGAAGGAGGCCCCCATGCTGTATCATGCTCCCAGGCGCCGCTGGGGACGGATCTTCTCCTGCCTGGCCGGACAGTTTCTCTGCGCGGCGTCCATGCACCTCTTTATTGTGCCTTTGGGATTATATGCCGGAGGAGCCATGGGCGTGTGCCAGCTGATCCGGACCCTGATCGTTCAGGGTCTTGATCTCCCCTCCCACACCTATGACATTGCCGGGCTGCTCTATTTCCTGGTGAATATCCCCATCCTGCTGCTGGCCTGGAACACATTGGGCCGGCGGTTCGTATGGATGACCATCCTCTGTGCCACCGCCTTTTCCCTGTTTTACAGCCTTCTCCCCACTCCCGCTGCGCCTATGGTGGAAGATCCCCTTACCGCATGCCTTTTGGGGGGGATGCTCAACGGCGGCGGCGCGGGCCTGGTTTTGACCTGCGGCGGCAGCGGCGGGGGGCTGGATATCGTGTCCATGTGCCTTGGCCGGCGGGGATACCGGGTGACAGTGGGGCAGTTTTCCCTATTTTTCAATGCGGCGCTCTATGCCCTTTTCCTCTTGCTCTTTGCGCCGGACGTGGCGATTTACTCCGCTATTTTTAACTTCACCTCTGCCCTGGTGCTGGACCGGGTCCACCAGCAAAACATCAGCGTGCAGGCCCTGATCTTCACCCGGGCGGACGAGATGCCCCTGTCCCGGTATATCACCAATACCCTGGGCAGGGGCGTCACCTGGTGGCAGGGCACCGGCGCCTACACCGGGGAAGGGGTACGGGTGCTGTGCGTATGTCTTTCTAAATATGAGATCGAGGATCTGCGCCATGCGGTATACACCATGGATCCCCACGCTTTTTTAACCGTGGAGGAGGGTGTTCAGATATACGGAAATTTCCCCAAAAAGCTGGTATGATTTCTCAAAAAGAAAGATAAGAAAGCGAGGTACCCCCACCATGAAAGAACCCATTGCCGTTTTAGCCGGCACGCCGGTCGATACCCGGATGGGCGTGGATTGTCTGCGGGACCACGGCCTTGAGGGCATGTTCCTTCCGGTCTCCCCCAGTCCCCAGGAACAGATGTTTTTTCAAATCTCCTCCCGGGAGGAGAAAAATCAGGAGATCCTGCGGATCCTCCGGGGCGCCATGGACCAAGGCTGCAAGAAGGCGTTTATCTACTGCAATTCCCTCTCCGGCGCCGTGGACTTTACCCCCCTGGCGGAGCAGACAGGTATGCACATCGTCACTCCGCTGCACGCCTATGCCCGCCTGGCCAGCCAGCATCAGAGTTTAGCGGTGGTGGCCGCCAATGCCCAGGGTCTGTCCGGCATTGAACGAACGCTGCTCCACGCCAACCACGATTTAAAGCTCATGTGTGCCAGCGGCATGGGACTGGTGCTGTCCATTGAGGCAGAAATGGACCCCGACGCCCTGGTCCAGCACCATCACCTGGACCAGTTGGCAAGCTGGTTCCAGAATTGCGGAATGGATGCTCTGATCCTGGGCTGCACCCATTTCCCCTATTTTAAGGAGGCCCTGTCCCGCCGCACCACCCTGCCCCTGATCGATCCGGCAGATGAGATGGTGCGCCTGCTGAATGAATGAGCGCCCCATTGACCGCGCCGGGTAACCGGCGCGGTTTTTTCTTGACAAACGGCAAAAAATCCGCTATGATCTCTATAGTTAGTTATAGCAAACTTTCTTATCCCCACCTCTGGAGCGGGTCCGCTCCCTGATATCCAAAGGAGGATCTATGAACTGGATCGCTGCGGCGGTTTTTACTGCTGGTATATTTGTATTTACCCAAACCATCCGCGCTGCCTGCCGTCGGCAGATCCGCCGCCAATGCAAATCTGCCCGGTAACGGCATTTCTTTTTTATTCTATAGTTAGTTTTAACTAACTTAAAGAGAGGAGCGTTTTCATGAGCGTTGTGATTCTGGGGGGAAATGAGTGTATGGAGCGGCGCTACAAGGATCTGTGCGCCGCCTATGACTGCCAGGCCAAAGTATTTACAAAGCCTGCCGGAGGCCTGCGGAACAAGCTGGGCAGTCCGGATCTGATGATCTTCTTCACCTCCACCATGTCCCATAAGATGGTCCAGGGGGCACTGCGTCAAATGCGGGGCCGCTCCTTGATCATCGAGCGCTGTCACACCAGCTCCCTATCCGCTCTGCGGGAGATCCTGCAGCGCCATGCCGCCCCCATGTCTCCAAAATAAAAAGCACGCCAAAAGGCGTGCTTTTTATTTTGGAGCGGGCAACGAGGCTCGAACTCGCTACCTCCACCTTGGCAAGGTGGCGCTCTACCAGATGAGCTATGCCCGCAGGGACAAGGAGTATTTTAGCAAATCCCCTGCCCTTTGTCAAGTCCTATCCCAAAATTTCTCCTTCGGCATCCGGTTCAAGGGTGTCCTCCCCCTCCTGAGAGGGAAGCACCTCCTGCTCCGCCGAATCCAGCAGGAATTCCACCAGTCCTGCCTCCTGGGGGTTGGGGTAGTAATTCACTGTCCAGGTCTGCTCCTGGGAGATCTCCCATTTTTCCCGCAGGCGGGCCACAGTGCTCTCCACGCTCTCCTGGCTGTTCTCATCCCAATAGCCGATGCGTACCGCCAGTTCTTTTTGACCTGCGGACAACGCCTCTTCAAGCAGGCTGGAAAGAGCCTCGGTGCTGGTGGCATTGACGATGGATCGGACCTGCTCCAGGCTGCGGCGATACTCGATCTTCAGGGCCACATCATAGTAGCCCCGCTGAGCCTGGGAGGAGGAGGTGATATACTCCACGGCATAGGCTCCCATGGGCGTCTCCTGCTGGACCTCCAGCGTTGCCTGTTCCAGCGTGTCCGCCACCGTGAGATCGTCGGTAAAATTGTAAAGGCGCAAGGTGGCCGTCTCCGTGTGCTGTCCAATGAGCAGCAACAGATCGTTGACAATGTCCTGGTAATTCTCAGCCCGCAGCGTATTGGCGGCCTCACTTTCCCAAAATTTACTGCTGTGGGGTTCTGAGGTGCTGTAAGTGCGTTCCAACAAAGAGGCGCAGCCCGTCAGCAGCACCAATGCCGTTAAGATCGCCGCCATCCAAAGCCGCATGCTCCGCCTCCTCTCTTGTCCTTCCCCGGGGATTAAAAGCCCAGGTCCTGGTCAATCAGCACCACTTCCGTCTCCATACCGGTCATGGGGCCCCACAGTACCGTCAGCGCCCGGCAGACCCGGTCGGGGCTCTTGCAATCGTGGCACCGCCCGTCCACCACACAGGGGGTCTTCCGCTCCAGCCGCTTGGCGTTCAGCGGGGCGGCAGTGTTTCTGGCCCGCCACAGAGCTTCTTCATAAGTGGGGGCGAGCTTGTTGCGCCCCACCACCAAATAGACCTTCTCGTGGCCGTACAGCATGGAGGCCACCCGGTTTCCCGCGCCGTCGATATTGATGATCTCTCCCGTCTCCGCCACGGCATTGGCGGAGGCGATGTAAATCTGGGCCCCTGCCGCCACAGGGCGCTCTTCAGGGCCGTTCACCCAGTGCCAGTGGGTCTCGTTGTGCTTGGCCAGGGCCTCATAGATGCCCAGCTCCTGCACGGTGGCGGAGCCGCCGAAGCCCACCGTCTTGCCGTCGATGGCGCTGTTGAGGTACTCCACCGCCTCTTTCCCCGCTGCAAATACCCGGACGGCAAATCCCCGCTCCTTCAGGCTCTTCTCCGCTGCTTTCAAATCTGCCATGTCAAATCTCCTCCTTCTTGTATTCTCCAAATCCCTCGCCCAAGACATCATGGGCGTCGCAGACGATCAAAAACGCCGTGGGGTCCGCCTGGTGGACGATCTGCTTGACGGTGACGATCTCCTGCTGGCGGAAGGCGATGAGCAAGATCCGCTTGCCGTCGCCGGTGTAGGCCCCCTCCCCCTGCAAGATGGTGACGCCCCGGTCCTGCAGCAGGAGTTCATCGGCGATGGTCCGCCACTGGTCCGAGATGATATAGGCCACCTTGGACGCATCCATGCCATAGAGCACCCGGTCCATCAGCCGGGCACAGACCACCATGGATACCAGGCCATACAGTGCGGCCTCCACCTGTCCAAACACAATGGCCGCCAGAGTCAAAACAAAGGCATCCGGAAGCAGGATCAGCTTTCCCATAGGCAGCCAGGGCATTTTCAGCTTCAGCAGCCGGGCCACGATATCCGTGCCCCCCGTAGTAGCCCCCTGGGAAAAGACCATTCCGATCCCCACCCCCATCAGCGCCCCGCCGCACAGGGCGGAGAGCATGGGGTCCATTACCGGGAAGGTGACGAACAGGGCGATGCCGTCAATGGCGGCGGAGCAGACCACCATGCAGAAAAGGGAGGTGGCCAGCAGGCGAAACCCAATGAATTTCCATCCTGCAATAAACAGCGGCACATTTATCAAAAAGGACAAAACGCCCACGGAGAGGGCCGGTGCCACTGCGTGGATCACCTGCGCAAGGCCGGTGACGCCGCCCATAGCCACCAGGTTGGAGGCAAAAAACCAGTCAAACGCCAACCCATAGATCACGCAGCCTGCCGTCATGATGGCATAGCTGCGAAACGCCTTTTTCATAGATCTTCCCGTTCCTTCCTGCTATTTTCCAAAATGAGTATAACTCTTTACAGCGTCAGCTGTTCCACCCCGGTGTCCTCCTGACGCAGCAGCGCACCTGTGGCGGGGACGGCCCGCACCCGGTAGCGGCCGCAGTTGGAAATAGGGGTATCCCCCACCCACCGGGCGTCACTGAGATGGTATTTGGGCTTCAGGCTCATCACCCCCACCCCCTGGGTGGTGCGGGTGGTCTTGGGTGCCAGCAGCGCCGTATGGAAGATAAGGCACCGGCCCTCTGTGGAGTAGACCGCCATCTCCCCGTCCTGATCCAGGCGGATCATCTTCACCAGGGCCGCCTTATCGGAATACGCGCCTGTCAGACGGCGGCGGTTGGAGGTGGTGCGGTAGGCACTCAGTTCCACCCGGGCCGCCTTGCCGTTTTCAAAGAAGAACAGCAGCGACCCGGTGTACTCCCCGGGAAGCACGGCATAGAGGACACTCTCCCCGGCCTCCATGCCCAGCTTTGCCGGCAGATACTCGCCCAGGGCACTGGCCTTAGTGTCTTCAAATTCACTCAGACGGGTCTTGTACACCTGGCACCTGTCGGTAAAGAACATGATCTCCGCGGCACTGGTGGTCTCGAAGCTCTGGGCCAGGCTGTCCCCATCTTTGAGTTTTTGCTCCCCGCTCATCCGCAGGCTTTGGGGCGTGATCTTTTTGAAATACCCCTCCCGGGACAAGAAGATGTGGACGGGATATTCCTCCGCCGTCTCCTCCGGTTCCAGCGCCTCAGCTTCATGGTCATAGAGGATGGATGTGCGGCGGGGCTCTGCGTACTTCTGGGCCACGGCCTCCAGCTCATCCATGATGATCCTCTTGACCCGATGAGGATCGTTCAGCGTATCCTCCAGGTCTTCGATTTCATCCTGGAGGGTCGCGGTCTCCTGTACCCGCTTTAAGATATATTCCTTGTTGATGTTGCGCAGCTTGATCTCTGCCACATACTCCGCCTGGATCTGGTCGATGCCAAAGCCGATCATTAAATTGGGGATGACCTCGGACTCCTCCTCCGTCTCCCGGATGATGCGGATGGCCTTGTCGATATCCAGCAGAATGCGTTTAAGACCCTTTAGAAGGTGGAGCTTCTCCCGTTTTTTCTTCAGAACGAAATATATTCTCCGCCGTACAGACTCCGTCCGCCAGGCGGTCCATTCCTCCAGGATCTGCCGCACCCCCAACACCCGGGGGCTGCCGGCAATGAGGACATTGAAGTTGCAGGCAAAGGAGTCCTCCAGGGGCGTGAGCTTGTAGAGCTTTGCCATCAGCCGCTGGGGATCCGTACCCCGCTTGAGATCAATGGCGATCTTCAATCCGGAAAGGTCCGTCTCATCCCGCATATCCGCGATCTCCCGGATCTTTCCCGCCTTGATGAGTTCCGCGGTCTTGTCCAAAATGGCCTCCACCGTGGTAGAATAGGGGATCTCATAGATCTCGATGAGATTCTCTTCTTTGAGATAGCGGTATTTGGCCCGGACCCGGACACTGCCCCGGCCCGTCTCATAGATCTCCCCCAGGGCACCGGGGTCTGCCAGCAGCTCTCCTCCCGTGGGAAAGTCCGGCGCCAGCAGCGTCTCCGTCAAATCACACTGGGGATTTTTCAGGTACGCCACGGTAGTGTCGCAGACCTCCTTGAGATTGAACCCGCAAAACTGAGAGGCCATGCCCACAGCGATGCCGCTGTTGGCGCTCACTAAGATATTTGGGAAGGTGGTGGGCAGCAGAGCGGGCTCTTTCATGGTGTTGTCATAGTTATCCACGAAGTCCACGGTATCCGCGTCAATGTCCCGGAAGAGCTCGGCGCAAATGGGCGTGAGTTTGGCCTCTGTATACCGGGGGGCTGCGCAGGACATGTCCCGGGAGTAGCTTTTTCCGAAGTTTCCCTTAGAGTCCACAAAGGGGGTCAGCAGGGCGCCGTAGCCCCTGGAAAGGCGTACCATGGTATCGTAGATGGCGGCATCGCCGTGGGGGTTGAGCTTCATGGTCTGGCCCACGATGTTGGCGGACTTGGTGCGGGGCTTGGTCAAAAGCCCCATCTGATACATGGTGTAGAGGAGCTTACGGTGAGAGGGCTTGAACCCGTCGATCTCCGGGATGGCCCGGGAGACGATGACGCTCATGGCATAGGGCATGTAGTTCAGTTCCAGGGTGTCGGTGATGGGCTGTTCCACCACCGCTGCGTGGAGCCCCATGACGTTGGGGTTATTCACTTTTGGCCGGTTTTCCTCCGGCTGCTTCTTTTTTGCCATCTTGTTGTTCGTTCCTTATTCAAACTCCGCCGCCAGGGCAGTCCCCCTGGGGCGCTGTGTCTTTTCCGGGTCTTACGAGATGTCGGCCATCTCCAGATATTTGTAACCGTTCTCCGCGATATGGTCCTTGCGGCCCTGGAGGTTGTCCCCCAAAAGCAGGTCAAAGACCTGCGCCGTGCGCTCCACATCCTCCGGCATCACCCGGATGAGCCGCCGGGTGGCGGGATTCATGGTGGTCAGCCACATCATGTCCGGGTCGTTCTCGCCCAGGCCCTTGGAGCGGTCGATCTTGTACCTCTTCCCCTCCAGCTCTTTGACAATGTCGTTTTTCTCCTTGTCGGAGTAAGCAAACCAGGTCTTCTCCCCGCAGTTGATCTCAAAGAGAGGGGTCTCCGCGATATAGACGTACCCTTCCCGGATGAGGGTGGGGGTGAGCCGGTAGAGCATGGTCAAAATCAGCGTGCGGATCTGAAAGCCGTCCACATCGCCATCGGTGCAGATGACCACCTTGTTCCACCGGAGGTTCCCCAGGTCAAAGGAGGCCATGTCTTTGACGTGCTTGTTCTGCACCTCCACGCCGCAGCCCAGGACCTTGATGAGGTCCGTGATGATCTCGCTTTTGAAGATCCGGGCGTAGTCAGCCTTCAGGCAATTGAGGATCTTGCCCCGGACGGGCATGATCCCCTGATACTCCGCGTCCCGGCTGAGCTTGACGCTGCCCAGGGCGCTGTCGCCCTCCACGATATAGATCTCCCGTTTGTCCGGATCCTTGGACCGGCAGTCCACGAACTTCTGCACCCGGTTGGCGATATCGATGCTGCCGGAGAGCTTCTTTTTGATGTTGAGCCGCTGCTTCTCGGCGCTCTCCCGGCTGCGCTTGTTGATGAGCACCTGCTCGCCGATCTTCTCGGCGTCGAAGGGGTTTTCAATGAAATAGATCTCCAGGTTGGACCGGAGAAACTCCGTCATGGCCTCCTGGATGAACTTGTTGGTGATGGCCTTTTTGGTCTGGTTTTCATAGCTGGTCTGGGTGGAGAAGTTGTTGGACACCAGCACCAGGCAGTCTTCGATATCCGCCCAGGTGACCTTGCTCTCATTTTTCTGGTACTTTCCCTGGTCTTTGAGGTACTTGTCCACCGCGGAGACAAAGGCGGACTTGGTGGCCTTTTCGGGGCTGCCGCCGTGCTCCAGCCAGGAGGAGTTGTGATAGTGCTCGATGACGCTCACCTTGTTGGAAAAGCAGACAGCCGTACTGAGCTTCACCTTATACTCCGGCTTGTCCGCCCGGTCCCGGCCCTTCTTCTCCGTCTGCCAGAACACCGGAGCGGTGAGGCTCCCCTCCCCCGCCAGTTCCTGAACATAGTCGGCGATGCCGTTTTCATAGAGGAACTCCGTGGTCTCAAACTTCCCCGGCTCTGTCTCATTGCAAAAGCGGAAGGTAATGCCGGCGTTCACCACCGCCTGGCGCTTCATGACGTCGGTAAAATACTCCGCCGGGATGGCGATGTCGGTGAACACGTCCAGATCCGGCAGCCAGTGGGTGCGGGTGCCGGTCTTTTTAGCCTGGGATTTGGGCAGGGGCGTTTTTTGAAGCTCCCCCACGATCTCCCCCCGCTCAAAGTGCAGCTGGTATGCAAAGCCATCCCGCCAGACCGTGACGTCCATATACCGGGAGGCATACTGGGTGGCGCAGGCGCCCAGGCCGTTGAGACCCAGGGAATATTCGTAATTGTCCCCTGTGAGGTTATTATACTTGCCGCCGGCGTACAGCTCGCAATACACCAGCTCCCAGTTGTAGCGCCCCTCCTTCTCGTTCCAGTCCACAGGGCAGCCCCGCCCGGCATCCTCCACTTGAATGGATCCGTCGGCAAAATGGGTGAGGAGAATGGTCCGGCCATGCCCCTCCCGGGCCTCGTCAATGGAGTTGGAGAGGATCTCAAACACCGCGTGTTCGCAGCCGTCCAGCCCGTCAGAGCCAAAAATAACGCCGGGGCGCTTGCGGACCCGGTCCGCGCCTTTCAGCGAAGAAATACTCTCATTTCCGTAATCTTGTTTTTTATTTGCCATCGATTCCTCCACGCCGACGGCGCCGCCGCCGGTGATCTCACTTCAATCTGTTTTAGTATAGCATACATCCCCCGCCGGTTTCAAGGCTGTCTAAACTGCGGGCCTTGGCGGGGCATTTTCCGAAAAAATTACAAACCTCAAAAATCCATAATTTTCGTGTCACCTTTACAATTTCTTCACACAGCAAGGGTTTTGCACATTTTCCACAGACTTTTCCACACCGTTATGTAAACCCCTTTTTTCCGCAAAAAGTACCCGGATTTTCTCCTCGGGAAAGGAAGTCCGGGGCCGGGCCACATTGGTCCGGCCCCGGGCTGGAGCGGCAGCATCTCTTTTACCAAAATTCCGGGCCGTTGGGGATATCCGCCCCGCAGCGGCGGCACACCACCCGCTCTCCCGGAGCGGCCAGGTTCTCCGCCCCGCAGCGGCGGCAGGTCACGGTCCGCTGATACATATTGGGATCCTCTGTGCCACGGCCCCGGTTCACAGCCTCGTGGGCAGCCACGTCGATATAGACCTTGCGCAGAAGTCCCCCCTCGATAAGCTTGTTCAGCTCCTCCCAGGCCTTGTCCGGGTCCACCTGCATCAGTTCTCCCACCCGGCCCACATGGATCCGGTCCACGTTTTTCATAATGTCCGCGTACTCTTGATAGTGCTGCGCCCGCAGACGCAAAACCGCGCTGTAAATCAGCAGCGGCAACCCTGCCACCACGCCGATGGCCAGAAGCAGCACCGTCTGCCAAAACCGGTCCCCCGCCATCCAGTCCAGTGCCACCGCGGCATAGATTCCAAGGCCGGTGAAGCCCAGGCAGATCAAGCCCATCAGGGTAAGGAACTTCCCCTTCCCCCGGATGTCCGTGGGATTGACAGAGACATCCGTGGCCTTATAGAGATCCCTCCGGGTGGGATAGTGCTCTTCCCCGTACTCATGAGAAACAGGGGTGGTAAGGGTGTGGTTCTCTGGGTCCAGCTGGCAGGACGGCAGGAACCCCGCCTCCATCAGCTCTCGGATCTCCCGGGTGGCCCGGGGCTCCGACGTCTGGGCCTCCAGGGCGATCTCATCCAGGTCCGAGGGGCCGGGGGTGGTCTCCAGCGTCAGATAGTAGCAAAGCCGCCGTCCCCGCCGCATAGGCTCCCCGCCCTTTTTCGTCAGGAAGATCCCTGCAGCCACCAGCACTGCCGCCACTGCCAGCGTCACAAAAAAGCCGCCGTTGAGCCAGGCGGGCAGCCAATCATAGATATAGCCCGCCATATACAGCGCCCCCATCAAAATCACCGCCACGCCGCAGGCATAGATCTTTGTGCCCCGGCTGCGAATGGCCTGGGGATCCAGCTGGGGGGCGGAATTGCTCTTATCCATGGATTCACATCCTTTTTCCGTCATGGGGCAGCTGTAGCTGCCCGGGCCATTATAGCACACCCCCGCCCCTGGCGCAAGCAGGGGAAACAGCGGGAAAACGACCCCGGGCAGGTCCATCCCCGCCTGGGGCCGTATCAAACACAGGGGCCTTCACCAGGCGCCGAAATATCCCAGGGTCACAGCGCTGCTCTTTGCTCCCAGCTCCATGCACCGGGGGATATCCTCCCCCCGCATCGCCCCAAAGAGAAATCCGGCGATATAGCTGTCCCCGGCACCCATGGTGTCCTCCACATGGCAGGGCACGATGGCCCCCCGGTAAAAGGCCTTCCCGTCGTAGGCCAGGCTCCCTGCCTCCCCCCGGGTGACCACCGCCACCTTGGGCCCCAGGGCCACCACCTTACGCAAAAAGGCCTGCAAGGCCGCCTCATCCTCCCCGTCATTGGAAAAAAAGGCATAGTCCGTCCAGGGCAGGGCCGCCTGGGCGATGTCCCCCAGAGGCTTGTCGGCAAAGTCGAAGGCAATCTCCACGCCCCGTTCCTTCAGCCGGGGCAGCGCTCCCTCCACCCGGCCCCAGAGGCCGGAGACCACCAGGTCATGGCCAGCGAGAAAGTCCAGGTCCTCCTCTGTCAAGGCAAAGTGTTCCATGACGCCCTCGTCGTAGTCCCCCAGGACCCGGTCGCCCCGCTCATCCAATTCCACATGGGTCACGGCAGTAGCGCCCTCCTCCGTTCGCAGATGAGAGACATCCACCCCCTTTTCCGCGATGGCCCGGCGCATCAGCTCCCCAAAATCATCGCTGCCCACCACGCCGGTATAGGAGGCGCAGCCTCCCATCCGCACGGTATACACCGCCACATTCACCGGGTTGCCCCCGGGATAGGCCTCCCCGGTGCGGTCATAAAAATCAATGCAGTTATCGCCCACAGCGGCAAGCCTCACTTGTTTTTCCATGCTGATCCCTCCATGCCCCGCAGGGCGTACGTTCTCTTGGCCGGGCCTTATCCCAGCATCTTCCGCACCCGTTCCAGCGCCTCCCGGGCATAGAGGGCAGGCTGGGCAAGATAGGCCGTCACCAATTCGATGGTGGCGCCCCCGTCATAGCCCCGCCGCTCCAATTCCCTGAGCAGCTGCCCGAGAGGCAGCACGCCCTCCCCGGGCAGAAGATGGGTCTCGCTGGTGCCGTCAAAATCCACCAGATGCAGATGGGCCATACGGCTTCCCAGGCGGTCATAATAATCCAGCGGACTCTCCCGGGCCGCCGCGGCAGCCACGGTGTCGCACATGCCCACAAGACAGGGGGAGTTCACCTCCTCCAAAATCTGGCACACCTCGGCGGCGGTGGTGCAAAGGTTGCTCTCCATGGCCGTCAGAGCCTCCAGCAAAATCGTGTGGCCGATGGCCTCGGCATGATCTGCAAGAAGGCGCAGGCTCTTTTGAAGCCGCTGCCACAGCTCCCGGCGGGAGGCTGTGCATCCGCCGTGCCCCACGGAGATGAGGGTATAGCGTGCCCCCATAGCCTTGCCCATATCCAGGCACAGCTTCAGATAGGACATGGCATCCTCCCACTGCGCCTCACTGCCTGCCATATAGTTATAGGGGTAGGCGTTGTGTTCCGGGGTGTATACCCGCACCGGCACACCGGTGCGCTGGATACACTCCAGCACCTCCTTCAGCTCCCCCCGGGCCAGGTCCGGGGCAAAGGCGTGGGGGCGGCCGCCCCACAGTTCCACATAGTCATAGCCCATCTCCCGGGCGTCGGCAAAGGCCCGCTTTAAGGGGTAGTGCTGATAGCCGCAGGTAAACATCCCCACTTCCATAGAAATCCTCCTTGCCCCCTGAGGCAAAAAAGGGCCGCTCCGGCTCGGGGCGGCCCTCCTGCGCTTAATAGGTGAGTTTTCGGTAATAGCGCCGGATCTCCATGGGGTGGCAGTTGATGGCCTCCATATGGGCATCAATCCGCTGGGTCACCGCATGGGTCACCAGGTGGGAAAGATTCCCCCGGTATTTGTCATCGATACCAGGCAGGTCATAGTCCTTGGAGTCGATCACGGTATAGTTGGCGCAGATCCGGGGCAGGAAGTCCACCACCCGCTGGCTCAGGGGGCGCTGGGCGTCCTCTCCCATGAAGACGGTGACAGGGGTGTCCCGGTCCACGATCTCCAGCATGCCGTGGAAAAACTCCGCGGCGTGGATGCTCTTGGTGCGGATCCAGTGCTGCTCTTCCCAATAGCACATGGCGTAGGAATAGGTGGAGCCATACTGATTGCCGGCGCCCACAAAGTAGTGGAGCTTATCATCGTGGTGGCGCTGGGCAAATTCCCGGCCGAAGGCATCCGCCGCTTTCTCCACCTCCACCAGGTCCCGGGCCAGATGGGCGTCCAGCTGGGCGTAATAGTCGCTATACTCCGGGAACTCTCCCCGGTTGTACATCAGCCGGTCCGCCACCATGAAAAACTTCAGCTGCTCATTGGCGGGATAGGCGATCTCCCAGTCCACCATTTTGGCAAGGGCCGCCTCCTTTTCGTCTACGAACCCCAGCACCCTGGCACCGGCGGAGCGGGCCTTTTCCACGCCCCGCACCATCTCTTCCGTACTGCCGGTAACGGAGGAAATGACCACGATGGTCCCCTCCCCCACCCGGCGGTTTCCAGTGGTGAGATACTCCGCGGCGTTTTCCACAAACAGCTCCAGGTCAGAGCGCTCTTTCATGTGGGCCTCCGCCTGGAGGCAGGAAGCCCAGGTGCCGCCGATCCCCATCCAGCAGAGATTGCGAAAGCCCGCCTTGCAGATGTCATCCACAATGGCCTCGATCTGCCCCCGGAGGGCCAGGGCCCCCTGGACGCTGGCGATCTGCTTTTCCTCGTCAAATTTCAGCATACCTTCCACTCCTTGGCAACGGGCTTACTCGCCCACCTTCAGCTTTTGATAGTAGTCGTTGTAAATGGTGAGGGCATCCCCCACATCCTCCTGGAAGAAGACATTTTCCTTGTAGTCAAAATTCTTGGAGGGGTCGTTCCGGTAGGACTCCGGCGCGGCGGCCACGGCGGCATCGTTGGGGCAGAAGTAGGGGAACTCCTCCAGGTTCTTGGCCATGGCCTCAGGGTCACAGATATAGTCCAGGAACTTATAGGCAAGATCCGCATGCTTGGCGCCGGTGGGCATCACATACAGGTCAAAACCCAGCTGCACGGCGTCATCGGTGAAGGGTGCCACGGCCAGGGTGTTGTTCTCCCCCAGCTCGGACATGGCCCAGGAGGCGTTGCCGTCATAGGTCAGGGCCACGCTGGCGGTGCCGTTGGTGAGGTTTTGCTCCGCAGCGCCGTAGGCCACCACGTTTTCATTGTACTTCACCAGCCACTCATAGGCCTCGGCAATCTCGCTTTCCACCTCGGAGTTGGGATCATAGCCCAGGGCGATGAGGGCGATGGGGAAGAGGTTGCGGGCACCGTCGATGGAGCTGATCTGGCCCTTGAGGGCGGGGTCGATGAGATCGTTGTAGCAGGTGATCTCAATGGGGCAGGTCTCGGTATTGTACACCACATAGATATAGTTGCCAAGATAGGGCACCGAGTACTCCGGGGCAGACCAGTAGGCGGTGTTGATATTGGAGGAGTTGGGCACCTGGGTAAGATCCAGCTTCTCCACATACCCGCCGGCAATGAGGGATTCCATGTAGGCGTCGCAGGTCATGATGAGGTCATACTCCTCTCCGCCGCCGGAGGTGAGCTTGGTGACAGCATCGGCGTTGTCACTCATATAGGAGATATTGACCGTGCAGTTGTTGGCCTCCTCAAAATCCTTCACCAGTTGATCGGAAATATACTGCTGCCACATGTAGATGTTCAGTTCGGTGCTGGCGGTCTCCTCAGCGCCCTGGGTGTCATCTCCGGTATCGCCGGCGTCCTGGGTGTCTCCACCGCCGCCGCAGGCTACCAGAGAAAGGGCCATCAGCATGGCCAGGAACAGTGCAAGAAATCGTTTCACTTCAAATTCCTCCTTGATTGACGTTGATCAAAAGTCATATCTTCCCCACGTCCCACCCCTGGGGGCAGGGCGATGCGGACAGGGTAAAAGGGGGTCACTCCCCCCGCTCCAGCCGACGCTCCCGCCGGCGCAGCAGGGCCTTGACGCCGTTGCTCAGCAGCATGGCAGCCACCAGCACCACGATCATGATGGTGGTCAGGGCGTTGACATCCGGGGTCACCCCGGCCTTGTTCATGGACAGGATCAACACCGGCAGTGTGGTGTTGCGGGCGCCGGCCAGCATGTTGCTCATCACCACATCGTCGATGGACAGCGTGAAGGACAAAAAGGCCGCGGACATCACGCCAGGGAAAATGCTGGGCAGTGTCACCCGGAAAAAGGTCTGGATGCGGTTGGCCCCCAGATCCATAGAGGCCTCCTCCAGGCTGTTGCCGTCGCCGCTGATGCGGCCCTTGATGGTCACCACCGCATAGGGGATGCAGAAGGTGCAGTGACCGATGAGGATCGCTCCCATCCCCAGGGACATCCCAACGTTCATAAACAGGATCAAAAGGGCCACCGCCAGCACGATCTCCGGCACGATAATGGGCACATAGAGCATGCTGTTGATCATTTTCTTGCCGTGGAACTCAAACCGCTTCAGTCCCAGGGCGCCCAAGGTCCCCACCACCACGGAGATCACCGTGGCCAGCACGGCGATGACGATGGAGTACCAAAGGCTCCCGATCAGGGCGTCATTTTCCAAAAGGTAGCCGTACCACTTGGTGGTAAATCCGTTCCAGTAGTAGTTATAGCGCTGGTCGTTGAAGGAAAACGCCATCATCACCACCACGGGGATATAGAGCACCGTATAGATCAAAATGGCGTAGAGATCCCCCAAAAATCCCACGGTCCGCTTCCGGCGGGCCGTTTTGCTGCGAGCGCGCATCTTCACACCACCTCCATATCCTCAAGCTTGGCAAAGCGGGTATAAAGAAAGATCAGCAGACCGGTGATCACCAGCAAAAGCACAGACAGCGCCGCCCCCAGCGGCCAGTTGCGGATGGCGCCGAACTGGTTTTTGATGATATTGCCGATATACAGCACCTTGCCGCCACCCAGCATGTCGGACACGGTGTAGATCCCCAGAGAGGGGATGAACACCAAAATCACAGCGGAGAAGATGCCCGGGAAGGTCAGGGGCAGCGTAATGCGGAAAAACGTCTCCCGGGGGGTGGCCCCCAGGTCGCTGGAGGCCTCCAGAAGGGAATTTTGCAGTTTCTCAATGGAGCTGTACAAAGGCAGCACCGCAAAGGGCAGCATGTTGGTGACAAGGCCCAGCATCACCAGCGGATCGGTATAGACGAACATAATGGGCTTGTCCGTCAATCCCGCCCACTGCAAAAAGTTGTTCACCGGGCCGCTGGTCTGAAACAGTAAAAGCCAGCTGTTCAGCCGCATCAGGGAGTTGGTCCAGAAGGGGATCATGATGAGCATGATCAGCCGGGCGGCCTTGTCCGCCGGTTTGCGGGCGATATAATAGGCAAAGGGATAGCCCAGCACCAGGCAGGCCACCGTGGTGAACGCCGCCACCTTCATGGATTTGAGGATGACCTTGAAGTATGTGGGGTCCAGCAGCGTGGCATAGCTCTCGGTGGTGAACTCGCACACCACATCTCCACAGACGCCCCGGCACATGAAGCTGATATAGATGATATAGAGCATGGGCAGCGTCACAAACAGGATCATCCAGAGAGAGACCGGGCCCGCCTGGGCCAGGGCCGGCAGTGCCCTGCGCCTTAGATCCCGCTGCCGCCGGGTCTTGCCCTGGCTGCGGCAGGCGTCTTTCTTACCCATTACACCGCCTCCCCCATCCGCTTCTTGATGGCCACGGATTTTTCCGGCTGCCAATGGAGGTACACCTGGTCCCCCTCATGGGACTGGGCGTCCTGTTCAAAGAGGGAAAGCTTGGCCTCCTGTCCGTCTTTGAGGTCAAAGGCCGTCTTCACCACCGTGCCCATGTAGGTAAAGTCCTTCACCCTGGCAGGCAGGTCAAAGCCCTCCACCGGCTCTTTGGAGGCCCGCAGGTACTCCGGCCGGATGGAAACGTGCATCTCCTCCCCCACGGAAAAGCCCTCTGCGCAGGTGGTGAGCATCCCGGCGGAGGTCTCCACCCGCAAGGTATCCCCCTCCACAGCCCGGACCACGCCGTCAAAGATGTTGGACTCCCCGATGAAGCCCGCCACAAAGCGGGTGGCGGGGCGGTCATAGATCTCCCGGGGCGTGCCCACCTGCTCGATGACGCCCCCGTTCATCACGGCGATGCGGTCCGACATGGTCAGGGCCTCCTCCTGGTCGTGGGTGACATAGACGAAGGTGATTCCCAGCTTTTTCTGCAGGCGCTTGAGCTCAATCTGCATTTGCTTGCGCAGCTTCAGATCCAGCGCCCCCAACGGCTCGTCCAGCAGCAGCACCTTGGGATTGTTCACCAGCGCCCGGGCAATGGCCACCCGCTGCTTTTGCCCGCCGGAGAGGGCGTCGGGCTTGCGCTTTTCGAAACCGGACAGCTGCACCAGCTCCAGCATCTCCGTCACTCTGCGGCGGATCTCCTCCTTGGGCACCCGCTTGATGGTCAGGCCATAGGCCACATTGTCGTACACCGTCATATGGGGAAACAGGGAATAGTTTTGGAACACGGTGTTCACGTCCCGCTGATAGGGCTCTTTATCCTCCACCCGCTCCCCCTGGACCTTGATGATGCCGCAGGTGGCCTCTTCAAAGCCGGCGATCATCCGAAGCGTGGTGGTCTTTCCGCAGCCGGAGGGACCCAGCAGCGTGAGGAACTCCCCCTCCTGGATCTCCATGTTCATCTTCTGGACCACCAGATTGTCTCCGAACCGCTTTTCCACGTCGATCAGAGATACGATGCTCTCGGGCATAATCTGATCTCACCTCATTTTTCCGCAAAATCGTGTGTATCTGCTAAAATACAAGGGATTTTCCCCCCTGCCGTTTGTGCATTTGTATCGTACCACACTTTATCCGGATAAGGCAATGCATTTTCCAAGATGCTGG
The DNA here is from genome assembly GCA_944385475.1 of uncultured Oscillospiraceae bacterium. Classification (GTDB taxonomy): domain Bacteria; phylum Bacillota; class Clostridia; order Oscillospirales; family Oscillospiraceae; genus Oscillibacter. Next base: position 10,325 of record CALWXJ010000013.1, on the reverse strand, counting down.
TGGATTTGTACATATTATTAGAATTTATTTCCTGTTTTTTTATTATTTTTTACCTCCTCTCCTGGGCTGCTTCCCAGAGCGCCCATTGCATTATTTAAAAAAGCGGCCCCCTTTCAGGGGGCCGCCGTCCTTGTCCGCCTATCCGCCCATCCCGCTGAGCATGCAAAACACGCCATAGACCACGCTGGCCCCCACGCCATAGACGATCACCGGTCCGGCAATGGTGAACATTTTGGCGGCCATGCCGGTGATGAATCCCTCGCTGCGAAAGTCCATGGCCGGGGACACCACCGCGTTGGCAAACCCCGTGATGGGCACCAGCGTGCCCGCCCCGCCGAAGCGGGCCAGTTTGTTATAAAGGTTCAGTCCCGTCAGCAGGGCCGACAGCACCACCAGAGAACAGGATGTGGCCGCGCCGGCCGCCTCCTGGTCCAGGCTGCTGGCTATCCAGCTGTTTTGAATCCACTGCCCCAGCATGCAGATGGCGCCGCCCACGCAAAAGGCCAGCGCCGTGTCCTTCACGATGGGGGACTTGGGCGCCTTTTGCTTGACATAGGCCTGGTAGTCCTTGTCAGACATCTCCATAGAGCGCACCTCCTTTTGTCCCATAGGATTTCCTGCGCTGGCAAATGTTATGCGCCGCCCTTTGCTTCCGGATCCCGCCGGAGGAAAACTCCCCGGCCCTTTTCCCCGGTTTTCCCCTTGCAATGACACGCTCCAGCGGGTAAACTATGTGGGATATTATCTGGGAGGAATCCGACATGAAGGCTGCGCGCCGCCCCCTGGGGCTGTACATCCATATCCCCTTTTGCAAGCAAAAGTGCATCTACTGTGACTTCTATTCCCTTGCCGGCAGGGAAAGCCGCATGGATGACTACACCGCCGCCCTGTGCGCCCATCTGACGGAGACGGCCCCTTTTGCCGCCGGACACCAGGTGGACAGCGTGTATTTTGGCGGCGGAACCCCCTCCTATCTGGGCCAAAAGCGTCTCCTGCGGATTTTAAAAACGGTGGACAAGCGGTATCACCTCAGCAAAGATGCGGAGATCACCCTGGAGGCAAACCCGGACTCCGCCGGAGACCCCAAATTCCTCCGGTCCCTGCGCAAGGCCGGTGTCAACCGCCTCTCCCTGGGGATGCAGTCATCATGTGATGCCGAGCTGCAGCGCATCGGCCGCGTCCACACCATGGAGCAGGTCCGCGCCGCCGTGGACGCCGCCCGGAGTGCAGGAATCGAAAACCTCTCCTTGGATCTCATTTACGGCCTGCCGGGGCAGACCATGGACCGCTGGCAGCAAAATCTCTCCGCTGCGGTAAGCCTGGGCCCTCAACATCTGAGCTGTTACGGGCTGAAGGTGGAAGAGGGCACCCCCCTGTACAGGCAGAAAGACCAGGTCAGCCTCCCCGGGGACGAGCTGCAGGCAGACATGTACCTATATACCGTAGACAGCCTTGCCCGGCTGGGATATGCGCAATATGAGATCTCCAATTTCTGCCGCCCGGGTTTTTCCTCCCGGCACAACATGAAATACTGGACGCTGCAGGAATATGCCGGCTTCGGCCCCGGCGCCCACTCTGACTTCGGCGGCGTGCGCTATGCCTATGAAAAAGACCTGGAGGCCTATATCCGGGGTGCCAAAGGGGGGACCTTCCTGCTCTCGGAGAATACCCGCATCCCCCCCAGAGACCGGGATACAGAGTGGATCATGCTGGGTCTGCGGACGGTTCAGGGGCTGGACCCCCGGGTGTATGAATCCACCTTCCGCCGGCGTTTTTCCTGCCTCGTGCCCTTCCTGGAACAGTGCCGCCAGGCAGGCTATGCGGTGGAGGAGGGTGGCCGCTGGCACCTCACGCCCCAGGGATTCCTCCTGTCCAACCAGATCATCGGCCGGATGCTGGAGCTGCTGGCGGAGGAAAAGCGATCCCGGGCGGAGGCAGCCGCCCGGGGGGATTTTCGTGTGGTCCTGGGGTAAGGGAAAAAACTATTGCAACTTTCCGGGATGTATGGTATGATTCTCCCATTAGTACCTGGCCCATTGGCCGGAAAGGACCTGTGAAGATCTGTGGACGAACCTCCGTTGCCCACCCACTCATATCGTCTATATGGACAGTCTACCCCCTAAGGGGGCAGACTGTCCTTTTTTGCAAGTCCGTCAATTTTTAAAGGAGTGATTTTTCCCTTATGGACAGTACCAGTATCGGTATGATCGTCGGCATTGCATTTTGTGTGGTCATGTCGGCCTACTTCTCCGCCACGGAAACGGCTTTTTCCAGCCTCAACCGCATCCGAATCAAGAACAAAGCCGAAAGTGGGAATCAAAAGGCCGCTTTGGCTCTGCGCTTGGCGGAGGACTATGACCGGATGCTCTCCACCATTCTCATCGGCAATAATATCGTAAATATCACCGCCTCCACCCTGGGCACCGTGCTCTTTACCCGGTTGCTGGGGGCTTACGGCCCCACTGTGGCAACGGTGGTTTTGACCATTGTGGTACTGATTTTCGGCGAGATCTCCCCCAAGAGCATCGCCAAGGAAAATGCGGAGTCCTTTGCCATGTTCTCCGCGCCTTTGCTGCGGATCTTTTTGATCATTCTCAGCCCCCTGAATTTCCTCTTCTCTCAGTGGAAGCGCCTTTTGAACCGCCTGTTCCGGGCCTCTGAGGACCCCGGCATCACAGAGGAGGAGCTGATGACCATGGTCTCCGAGGCGGAAAACGAGGGCGGACTGGATGCCCACGAAAGCGAGCTCATCCGCTCTGCCATCGCCTTTGGGGATCTCACCGCCCGGGATATTTTCACTCCCCGGGTGGATATCGTGGCCCTGGCGGACGATGCCACCATGGACGAAGTCGCGGCCCTGTTTGCCGAGAGCGGATTTTCCCGCCTGCCGGTATACCACGAGACGGTGGATGACATCGTAGGCGTCATTCACGAAAAGGACTTCCACGCCGCCCGCTATCGCGGGCAGGATACCTTCACCCCCTGCATCTGCCCGGTGCAGTATGTCACGGCCAATACCCAGGTGGATGAGCTTCTGCGCTCTCTGCAGCGGGAGAAGACCCATCTTGCGGTGGTGGTGGACGAATACGGCGGAACCGAGGGTCTTGTCACCATGGAGGACATCATTGAAGAACTGGTGGGCGAGATCTGGGATGAGCACGACGAGGTGGTGGAGTCCTTCCGCCGCCAGGATGACGGCAGTTACATCATTGCCTGCTCCGCTGATCTTTCAGATTTGTATGACCTCTTCTCTATCAAGGGCGACTGCGAGGCCAGCACTGTCTCCGGGTGGGTCATCGACCAGCTGGGCCGCCTTCCCAAGGTGGGGGACCAATTCGTTGCCGATGGGCTGGAGGTACAGGTGACCCGGGTGGAGCAGCGGCGGGTGGCAGAGATCCGGGTCCGCCCCCATTGCGAGGTCACCGACACCGCCTGTGTTTAACCCCCCTCTCTTCAGGTCCGGAAAGGAACCGCTCACATGTACATCTATACCACAGGCCAGTGGGTCCTGCTGTTCTTCTTCTATTGCTTTTGCGGCTGGGTGTGGGAGTCGTGCTATGTCTCCCTCCGGCAGCGGCGGTGGGTAAACCGGGGCTTCCTTCATGGGCCGCTGCTGCCCATCTATGGCTTCGGTGCCATCTTGATCCTGTTCGTGACGCTGCCGGTATCCCAGAGCATTTCTCTCATCTATATTCTGGGCACTCTGGCAGCCACTGTTTTGGAATACGTGGTGGGCTGGGGGATGGAGGCCGTCTTTCAGGTGCGCTACTGGGACTACTCTAAGCAGCCCTGTAATCTCAATGGCTACATCTGCCTGTCCAGTTCTATCGCCTGGGGCTTTTTCTCCATCTTGCTGGTGCGGGTGATCCATCCTCCCGTGGCCCGGCTCCTGGGAGACGTCCCCTCCTTCCTGGTGGACCCTCTGGCCCTGGCGCTGACCATGGGCTTCACCGTGGACGTGGTGCGCTCCACCCAGGCCGCCCTGGACCTGCGGGAAATGCTCACCCGCCTCACAGAGGAAAACCAGGACCTGCGCCGCCTGGCCCGCCGGGCGGAAGTAGCTGCCGCCTTTGCCGAGGATGACCTGCGCCGCTTCCGGGAGAAGACCCAGCTGGAAAAGCTGGCTTTGCAGTCCCGGGTGGCGGAAAAGCGCCAGGCTTGGGAGGCCTCCCGCACCCTCCGCCGCCAGGGGCGGCTGGAGGAGTCCCTGCGCCGCCGCACCACCGTGAAACTGGGCGCCCTGGATGCCATTTCCGGCGTACTGAAGGGCTGCCTTACCCGGCTGGAGAATGCGCCTGACCGGATGGATGAGGCCCTGGAGGCCCGCCGCCAGGATCTGATGGACGCCCTCGAGGCCATTGAAGATCGGAAGGCCGCCATTCGCCAGCGCTCTGCCAAGACCTATCAGCAATCCCTCCGGATCCTTCGGGGCAACCCCACCGCCCGGGTGCGGGAGGAGCTCTCGGAAGCCCTCCGTGCTCTGCGGGACCTGGATGGCGACCAGCGTCCGCCCCGGAAAAAGTAAATTCTGCAAAAATAAGCGGGCGCCGCTGCGGCGCCCGCTTGTTCTTTCTTTTTTCAAACTCCCCCCAGATCAAACTCCGGGGTATACTCCTCCTTGGCGGAGGTGCGCTCTTGAATATAGCCTTGGGTGATGCCGCAGTTTTCCATATAGGCCACCGCCGCCCGGTACTCTGCCGCCGTCACATGGCGGCGGAGGTTCCCCTCCGCCCCCGGCTGGGGCGTATACTGGCTCATCAAAGAGAAGAGTACATCCCCCGGGCGGAACTGCTCCGCCACGAAATCGATGCAGCGGCGGGTATTCTCCATCTCCCCCGGCAGCATCAGATGGCGGATCAGGACGCCCCGCTTCAGCTGTCCCCTCTCCATCACATAGGGCCCTGTCTGACGGAACATCTCCAAGATGGCGGGGCCGGCCCAACGGAAGTAATCCGCCGCGCCGGAGTACTGCTCCGCCGGGCCCGGCAGAGCATACTTGAGATCCGGCAGGTATACCTGCACCTTCCCCTCCAAAAGGCGAAGCGTCTCCACTTTTTCGTATCCTCCGCAGTTCCATACCACCGGAACCGGCCACGGCTCATTCCCCAGCGCCTCCAAAATGCCGGGGACGAACTGGGTGGGAGTCACCAGATCCAGGCACGCCGCCCCCTGGTCAATGAGCTCCCGGAAGATCTCCCGCAGCCGCTGCGTGGTGATGGTCTTTCCAAATCCCTGGTGGGAGATGGTCTTGTTTTGGCAAAAGCAGCACCGAAGACTGCATCCGGAGAAAAATACGGTGCCCGCCCCGTGATCTCCCACCAGACATGGTTCCTCCCACTGGTGGAGCATGGCTTTGGCCACCACGGGGGCCATGGGCTGGCGGCAAAATCCGCCGGGGCGGTCCTCCGTCCGCTCCCCACCGCACTCCCGGGGACAAAGGCAGCACCTCACAGCCCGAAGTCAGGGCCCAGGTTGCCCTCCCTCCAGTGGCGGCGGCAAAGGCCGATGTATTGGTCGTTGGCCCCCAGGACTACCTGCTCCCCCTCCTTGAGGACCTTGCCGTCCTTGTCAAAGCGGGCATTGAAGGTGGCTTTTTTCCCACACCAGCATACGGTTTTCACCTCTTCGATCTTGTCTGCCATCACCAAAAGCTCACAGCTCCCGGGAAACAGCTCCCCCTTAAAATCCGCCCGCAGCCCATAGCAGATCACCGGGATCCCCAGGTCGTCCACCAGATATACCAGATAATGGACCTCCTCTTTGGTGAGGAACTGGGCCTCATCCACGATGACGCAGGCATTTTGCTGCAGCTCCATAATGGAAAGCTGCTGCAGCTCGTCAAAGTAAATGCAGGGGTAGGTCAGTCCAATGCGGGAAACCACCATGTGGTCGCCGTCCCGGGTGTCTATCCGGGGTTTCACCAGCAGGGTCTTTTGCCCCCGCTCTTCATAGTTGAACCGGGTCATCAGGGCATTGGCCGTCTTGCTGGACCCCATGACCCCATATTTAAAATACAGCTGTGCCATCCTTTATTCGTCCTTTTCTCCCTCATCCGCTGTGTCTGATTGCTTCTGTTCCTCCCGCCACCACGCGGGTCCTTCCTGGAAGGCGGTCATATCCCCGCTGTCCATCACCATCTTGTCGCAGTGGGGGCAGTAATAAGCCGCATGGTACCTCACCAGGAAGCTGCCCTGGGTATCCACCCGTATCCGGCCCTCTGCCTGCCGCACCTCCAAGGCCCTGGGCCGCCGGGGGGACCAGTACACCCAGTCCCTGCCCCCGCCAAGATATCCGATCTCCATCTCCCTGCCACACCAGGGACACTCCATGGGAGGCGGCGGCGCCTGCCGCCGGGCTTTTTCCTCTTTTCGCTCCTGGTTCCAGGCTGCGATCTCCCCCAGCAGGCTCTCCACTTCCCCCTCGTCCTTCTCCTGAGGCGGAGGGGCTTTTGGATTTTTCCCGTCCTTCCACTCCCATGGATCTTCACGCTTGTCCCAAAAAGCCATCACGAAGTCTCCTTATCCTCCGGGTCATCCTCGTCCTCCGGCACCTCTTCATAGTCCACCGTGTATACCGGGCCCCGGAATTGGGGTCCCTCCTCCCGGGGGGAGGCGGCGTTTCTGCGCCTCCTTCTCCACCGCAGCAAAATCACCGCCACCACCACGATGGCGATGGGCACCGCCAGGCGCAGGGCCAGAAAAATCAGGTGCCCCAAAAGGGAAAAGAGCTTCAAAGGCAGCCCCACCAACAATCCCATATATGCTCCTCTCTCCCCCTGTCAAATGGCGGGGGAACGCGTTTATCCATGCACTTTTCCGTCCGGAGGGGGCGCCTCCTCCCGGCGCAGCCACTGCCAGGCCTGCTGGTAATACCGGGAAAAGGCGGAGGGCACCGCCCGGCTGTCCAGCTCCGGGCCATCCAGCCAGCAAAATGTCTCCGGCCCTTCCCCCTCCACCTCTACGGCGTAGCCTGTCATGTTCCACTCCACATGGGTGAAGATATGCCTGGCTGCAAGACGGCTGTGCCAGACCTGGGGCGTCAGATCCCAGGCGGACACCGCCGCTGCCGCTGCCGCCTCGTCCAGCTTCCCCTCCACGTTGGGAAATTCCCACAGCCGGGCCAAAAGTCCTGTGTCCGGCCGCTGGCGCAGGGCGATTCGCCCCTGGCGGAGGAGCAAAAAGACAGTCTTGTCCTCCACCCGGCGCTCTTTTTTCCCGGATTTCACCGGCAGCGTCTCCGCTGTGCCCCGGATCCGTCCCAGGCAAAATACCGCTGCCGGACACTGCTCACACTTGGGCGGGCCGCCTGGCACACACACGGTGGCGCCCAGCTCCATGAAGGCCTGGTTGAAAATCCGGATCTCCTCCTCCGCTGTGGGCATCACACCCTCCAGCGCCGCCTTCACCCCCTGTTTTGTCCTGGAGGAGGCAATGTCGTCATGGCGGTCCTCCGCCCGGGAGACCACCCGCAGCACATTGCCATCCACGGCGGCCACCGGCAGCCCGAATGCCGCCGAGGCAATGGCCCCGGCGGTATATTCCCCGATGCCCGGCAGCGCCAGGAGCCCTTCATAGCTCCCGGGGAAGCCCCCCTGCTGCACCACCGTCCGGGCGGCTTTTTGCAAGTTCCGAGCCCGGCTGTAATACCCCAGCCCCTCCCAGAGCTTCATCAGATGCTCCTCCGGTGCCTGCGCCAAAGCTTCCACCGTGGGGAAGGCTGCGAGAAACCGGGCATAATACCCCAATACTGCCGCCACCCGGGTCTGCTGGAGCATGATCTCCGACACCCAAATGCGATAGGGGTCCCGGGTGCGGCGCCAGGGCAGGTCCCTGGCATTGGCCCGGTACCAGGGGAGCAGGACCTGGGCAAGCTGTGTGAGGACATGATTATTTTGTAGCGTTTGTATTTCCATGGGGCCTATTGTATCACAAAGGTCCCCCTCTTCCCAGTCCCCCGCAGATTTTTTTTCAAAACCCCTTGACCTTCCACCAGATAGAAGGTATATCATCGTACCAGAGGCGAGGATAACGAAGATCAATGAAGTGGAGGCCCTGGTGGGCATTCCCAAAAAGAACATCCGCTTTTATGAGGCGGAGGGCCTGCTGACCCCCCGGCGCAACAGCCAAAACGGCTATCGGGACTATGGGGAGGAAGAGGTAGAGACCCTGCGGCGCATCAAGCTGATGCGGAAGCTGGGCGTCCCCCTGGAGGAGATCCGCCAGATGCTCTCCGGATCCCACACCGTGGCTGACGGCATGCGGCGCCACCTGGTGACGCTGGAGCGGGAGCGGAAAAACCTGGAGGAGTCCATCGCCCTGTGCCACCGGTTAAAGGAGCGGGAGGAGCCCCTGTGCGCTCTGAATGCCCAGGCACTGCTGGAGGAGATGGCCTCTATGGAACACCAGGGAGCCACCTTCTTAAACCGCCAGATCAGGGATGCCCGCCGGGGGCGGTATATCGCCCCCTGGGCCGTCACCGTCATCATGGTGGCCCTGATGGGCGGCCTTATCGCCCTGATGCTGTGGGGCTTTTCCGTGGATGCCGACCAGGCGCCGCCTCTGCCTCTGGTCATAGCGCTGGTGGCCATTCCGGCAGTGGTGATCCTGGGGGTGGTGTTGGCCCTGGTGCAGCGGCTGCAGGAGATCGAGAAAGGAGAGATCGATGATGCCCAAAAATACTGATCAGCGCCCCTCCGGCGCCTGGGCGGCGGTTCTGGCTGCCGCGGGCACCGTTTTGGTGGTGGTTTTGTTTGTGGGGTCCCTTCTTTGGACCATGGTGGAAGAGGATCCCCTCCCCGCCGTCATTGGCATCATGGCGGTATACGCCCTGTTTGGTGCGGCGGTGGTCATTGGCGTAATATGCGCCCTGGTGCAGCGGCTGCGGGAAATCAAGGGAGGGGAGGAAGAAGATGCCAGAAAATATTGAAAACCGAAAGGCCCGCCGGAAGCGGGAGGCGGTCCGGGGGATCGCGCTGTTTGCCCTGCTGCAAATCGCCTGTGCCGCCGCTTTTTTGTCCCTTTGCTGGATCCCGGGTCTTCCCGGGTGGCTTTTGGTTTTGTTCGCGGTTTTGTCCGCAAGCTGTATCATACCCCTGCTGCTCTCTTTCAAAGTGCTGCGGCAGCGGTTTCAGGAAATTGAAGGAGGAGAGTTAGATGCTGCTGATCAATATTGATTACATCCCCGGAAAAGAATTTGAGGTGCTGGGACTGGTGAAGGGCACCGTGGTGCAGTCCAAAAACTTCGGAAAGGATTTCATGGCAGGCATGAAGACCCTGGTGGGCGGTGAGATCACCGGCTACACAGAGATGCTCAACGAGGCCCGCCAGATCGCCGTCAAACGCATGGTGGACGAAGCGGAGCGTCTGGGTGCCGACGCCATCATCAATATCCGCTACGGGTCTTCTTCCGTGATGCAGGGCGCTGCGGAGGTCATCGCCTACGGCACGGCGGTGAAGTACCGCTGATGCGCGTCACCTTTTTGGCCCACAGTGGTTTTCTGGTGGAGCTGGAGGGTGCCCTTTTGCTCTTCGACTGGTGGAAGGGGGCGCTTCCGCCTCTGCCGGACAAGCCTTTGCTGGTCTTTGTGAGCCACCGCCACGAAGACCACTTCTCCCCCGCCGTCTTCACCTTGGACGACGGAAGCCGAGAGGTCCTCTATCTTCTGGGCAAGGACTTTCGCCTTACTCCCCGGACCCAGGCGGCCTGGGGGATGAAGGAACAAACAGCCCTTCGCTGCCATGTGATGAAGGGCGGGCAGATCCTCCAGCCCCTCCCGGGCATCACCGTGGAGGCTCTGCCCTCCACAGACGCGGGGGTGGCCTTTGTGGTGACGGCGGAGGGAGCTACCCTTTTCCACGCCGGAGATTTGAACTGGTGGCACTGGGAAGGGGCGGATAAATCCGTCAACAACAATATGGCCGCCAACTTCCGTCGATATGTGGAGCCTCTTCGCCAGCGGACCCTGGACCTTGCCATGGTGCCTTTGGATCCCCGGTTGGGCCCAGGTGGCTTTTTGGGACCCCGGTATCTGATGGAGCTATGCCGGATCCGCCGGCTGCTTCCCATGCACCAGTGGGAGGAGTTCTCCTTCACAAACGCCTTTTTGTCCGCCTTTCCGGGATTTTCCGCCCAGGTGGTGCCCATTGTGAAAAACGGACAGGTCTTTGATTTTTAAGGCCGCAAAAAAAGCACCTGTGCTTTTCTCCGGCGTTCCATAGGGACAATTTATGAACCTACCTGTATAACTTAATATTTGTTCCTGTGGAGGGAGGCTGTGTTTCGGCACAGCCTCCCTATTTTGCTCATGCAACCTCATTTGGGATTTC
>CALWXJ010000012.1 GCA_944385475.1 uncultured Oscillospiraceae bacterium | reverse complement strand
CGGTCCCTTTCCTCTCAAGCAACTGCCCTTCCGGGCTTCGCCGTCTCCCGCCGCAGCCTCTTGCCGCAGCCGACAGCTTTCATACCTTACCAAATCCTCCCCCCTTTGTCAACCCCTTTTTTCGGCTTTTTTTGCCTTTTTTTGCTCCACCGTTTTCCTGCAGCATTTTTTGCTTTCTTTTAGGCACGATATCCTGTTTTATCATATCTTACGTGCTGTTATAATAAGGAATAGAACATGTGGGGAGCCCGGTGTGTATTCGCCGCTCTCTCCCTGATGAAAACAGTTTCTTTTTGATCAGGTGTCATACAATGAGGAGGTGCCCCTTTGAAATTTTGGAAGATGAACGGCGCTGGAAACGATTTTATCATCGTAAATAATCTGGAGGAAAAGCTGCCGGTGGAAGTTTTCCCTCAAGTGGCCAAAACGCTGTGCCACCGTCACATGTCCATCGGCGCTGACGGGCTGATGGTGGTGGCCCAAGCAACAGAAGGCGGAGATTACCGCATGCTCTTTTACAATTCTGACGGCAGCATTGGTGAGATGTGCGGCAACGGCTCTCGCTGCATCTGCCGCTATGGCTATGAAAATGGTCTTGCAGGGGAGATCCAGACGGTGGAGACGATGGCAGGTACTGTGACGGGACGCCGCATCTCTCAGCGGCTCTATCAGGTCCATCTCAATGACCCCACCACCGTCCGTACCGGGCTGGTAGCGGAGGTGGACGGCAAAGAGTATCCCTGCTCTTATGTGGAGTTGGGCAATCCCGGCCTTCCCCACGCCGTGGTGCCCTTTCAGAATTTGAAAGAGGCGGACACGGAGTCCTTGCGCAACCTGGGCCGGAAGCTGCGCTTCCACCCCCTGTTTCCCAAAGGGGCCAACATCAACTTCTATGAGCAGATCGGGGAAGATGCCCTGTATCTGAGAACCTATGAGCGAGGCGTGGAGGACTTCACTTACGCCTGCGGCACCGGTGCCGGTTCCAGTACCACGGTTTTGACCCTGGCGGGCAAAGTCAGCGGCTCTCATGTCACCATCGACATGGCCGGCGGCCAGCTCATCATTGACACGGAGCGCCAGGGCGACCGGATCAGCGCCCTTTACCTCACCGGACCTACCAACATCGTCTGCAAGGGCGAGGTCACCGATGAGGAGCTTCACTTGAACTGACTCTTCCTTATAAAAACAAGCGCGGCAGGCCTTTGGGGGACCTGCCGCGCTTTTGCTTTTGTGAACTCCAGAAAGCTCTCAGCTCTCTGACTCCATCTTTTCCTTGACCATCTTTCCGAAAGGGGTAACCGCCAGGCCGCCCAGGGAGGTCTCCCGCAGCTCCACCGGCAGCCGGCGGCCAACCTCGCCCATACAGTCGATGACCTCATCCACCGGGACGCGGCTCTCGATCCCCGCCAAAGCCATGTCGGCACAGCTGATGGCATTTACCGCCCCCACCACATTGCGCTTGATGCAGGGCACCTCCACCAGACCCGCCACCGGATCGCACACCAATCCCATCAGGTTTTTCAGCGCCATGGCAACGGCATGGCCGATCTGCCGGGGGCTCCCTCCCCGCAGGGATACCAGTGCCCCTGCCGCCATGGCGGAGGCGCTGCCGATCTCCGCCTGGCAGCCCCCGGCCGCTCCGGCAATGCAGGCCCGGTGGCTGATCACCGCCCCGATCCCCGAGGCGGTATACAACGCCTGCAGCACCATCTCCTCTGAAGCCTTCCCCGCCTGGTACAGCGGCACCAACACTGCCGGCAGCACACCGCAGGAGCCTGCTGTGGGCGCCGCCACGATCTTGCGCATACAGGCATTGGACTCTCCCACCCGCAGAGCAGTGGCGATGACCCGCTGCAAATACGCCCCGCAGAGGGCCTCTCCCTTTTGGGCATATGCGTCCATCAGGGCGCCGTCGCCCCCCGCAAGGCCACTGAGGGAGCGGCGCTGACCGTCATAGGTCAAAACAGACTCCAGCATGGCCTGCCAGGTATGCCGCATTTTCTCCAGGGAGTCCCGGGCAGTCACTCCCCGCTCTTCCAGATCCGTGTCCAGCACCACCTGCCAGAAAGGACGGCCCGTCCCTTCCGCAGCGGCAATGATCTCCTCCATGCCGTCCAGTGCCATATCACGCATCCTCCTTTTCATAATAAGTGAGCCCCTCTACTCCGGGGATCTCCGCAATCAGCTGCCGTGCCACCGGCGGGATCTTCTGATCCACCTCAAAGACCGTCAGGACATCTCCTCCCCGGCGGCTGCGGTTCAGGCTCATGTTGGCGATATTCACCTTGGCGTTGGAAAGCTCCCGGGTCAAAACAGACAATTCCCCCGGGATGTCCTTATGCCGGACCACAAGGGTATGGTAGTCTCCGGCAAAGTGAACTGCCGTGCCGTCGATCTCCTCCACCCGGATGCGCCCTCCTCCCACAGAGACCGCCCGGAGGACCATGGCCCTTCCATTTGTCCCCCTTACCTTTAAAACAGCGGTATTGGGGTGGGCCTCCCGCAGCTGTATTGGGTGGATGCAAAGCTCCATGCCCTGCTGACGGGCAATTTCAAAGCTCCGGGGAATATCCAGGTTGTCCGGCTCCATTCCCAGCAATCCCGCCACAATGGCCCGGTCCGTGCCATGGCCCTTTCCCGTTTCCGCAAAGGACCCGTGAAGCCCAATGTCCGCCTCCACCGGCTGACAGCCCAAAAGGGCCCGGGCCATCCTTCCGATGCGGACGGCTCCCGCCGTGTGAGAGCTGGAAGGCCCTACCATCACCGGGCCCAGAATATCAAAAATGTCCAGCATGGTCGCTCTTTCCTCCATCAAATAACGTGATTCTTCCGCCCCGGCCCCGCTTTTCCGGGCAAACAGGCGGAAGATGGCCTGTCCATGGGACAGGCCATCTTTTTAATCCAAAATCTGAACAGCGGTTCCCAGCACGCCGTCGCCGATATAGACGCTGAGGGTGGCGTCGATCTCGCCATCCCACATGCACTGATAGTCCGGCAGCGCCTCCATCATCATTCCCCGCAGGGTCTCCAGCTCCTCCGGCGCGCCGCCGTTGGCCACGGCAATGTTGTACCGGCGGTGATCGCCGCAGGCCTTCACCGCCATATCCACCAGCTTGCGCATCACCTGGTGGCGTCCCCGCACCTTGGCCACTGACTGCAGCTGGCCATCTTCAGCAAAGCTGATAATGGGCTTGATCTGCAGCAGCGTTCCGGCGGTGGCGGTCACTTTTCCGATGCGTCCGCCCTTTTGCAGATACTCCAGAGTGTCTACAGAGAAAAAGGGGTGGGTTCCCTGGATGAGCTGGGGGGCCCGGCGCTGTGTCAGCTCCTCCCAGCCCATGCCCCCCGCGATGTCCTGGGCCAGCTGCAGCACGGTCATCCCCTGGCCCATGGCGCCGCTGCGGGAGTCGAATACCGCCACTTCCAGCCGGTCCCGCAGCACATCGGCAAACTCATCGGCGATGAGGCGCACAAGGTTATACGTTCCGGAAAGCCCGCCGGAGAGCATCACCGCGATCACGCCGTCGTATCCCTGCGCCGCGATATCCTGCAGGGCTTTTCCCACGGCCTCCGCCTTCGGTAAAGAGGTCTGGGGCAGCTCCCCCCGGCGAAGGCGTGTATAGATATCCGTATTGAAAATATCCACGCCATCGGCATATTCCCCATCGGTGCACAAGATCCGCAGCGGCACCACAAAAACGGGCTTGCCTGCCAGGTGCTCTTTTCGCAGATCCGCGCAGGAATCTGTCAGCAAGGCGATCTTCTTCGGAATCATGGCAATGTATTCCGCCCTTTCATAATAAGCTTTGGTAAGGTCCCATATTAAAGCAGATTATCCCACAATTCCACCATCGGCGCAAGAGGCTCCTCTCGTTTTTCTCACTCTTTTTCCGCCGGAGCAGATTCTTTTTTCTCTGTATCGGGAGACGTCTTCTCCGCATTTTGGGAATGCATCACATGGGTGGAGTGCATGTTTGCCTCTTTTCTCCGGCTTCTCCAAAAAGAGATGTCCTGAGGCTCCGTCTGTTCAAAGAGGTCAAAATAATCCTCGTTCCGCAGCACCGGGAGACGATGGCGGAAAATAGCCGTAATGGTGGGATAGAGGACCATGGCGATCAATCCTCCGGAAAAACCGTTGTTATAGAGATTCAGTCCCGCCACCGTACCGCCGGTCTGCAGCACCAGGGCCGAGTGGATAAAACCAGCCAAAATGCCAAAGGGCCACCCGAAATGTCCGGAGATGGGAGCCAGCGTGGTGCCGAACAGACCCGCCAGCTGCAGGGCGGGATAATCCGGCGTGTAGTGCATCCCATAGGCACCGATCCCCACCCCCACCATGACAGGAAGGATATTCAAGGCATGTTTTCCGAAGGCGGAAAACCCCATGATGGTAAAAATTCCCCCCAGGGTGGGACCATTGAGCTCACCGCCCACGATGAGAATATACGCCATGCCCAAAAGTCCGTTGACCCCGATGTTCACCAGCACCGGTCCCGGCCCAAACATCCGCAGGTAATCACTGGGTGCCCGACCCGTGGTAGTCAGCAGCCGGCGGTACCCGGCCCAGGTGGCCCACGGAGGAACACCCACGGCGAAAAAGCCCGCCAGAATGCAGACCGCGCAAAGCACCACCAGAGCAATGGCAAACCCGAAATTATAGCCCTGGGCCCAATAGAGCACAGCATCCGGCTTGTCCCCATATGCCGTGAGGACCGGGACCACCATCATGGCAAACAGCCCGCAGGCAAAGCCCATATTATATAGGTTCATACCGTTTTGCACCCGGTATGTATAGGCGGAGAGCGGCGGCAGAAGAAATCCGATGAGGACCCCTGTGGCCAGTCCCAAAAGCAAGTTGGCATGGACGCTGCCCAGGGCCATGTAACTGACCATGGGCGCAAGGGAGGTGGCCAGCAAAGAGACCGCAGCGTATTTGGAAAACGGTTCCCGCTGGTAGCGGGCGTAGAGATAAGTGCCTAAAATGATCGGCCAGATATTGAAAACATTTTTGCCGAAGAGGGAAAAGCCCGCCATCAGCCCCATCTCCACAATGGTGAAGCCGTTAAAGGGGTCCTTGGACAGCTTGATCAGGCAGATGGATACGATGGTCACCAGTCCGGCATTGATCAAGGCGGCGCCGGGCCCGGCAATATACACATAGTCCGTGATCAAAAGGTCCTGCATGGTAACAATCCGATAAAGACCCGGCAGAATGTTGGCCGGGTCATCTAAGAGGATACCCAAAATCATGATCAGGACAGCAAATCCGATGGTCACTGGAAAAATTTTATCGTATCGCTGGTGCTTTTCTGTGTTCAAAAATCTCTCTCCCTCTTCTGCGGCATCTTGCTCCAGGGGTGGTTTTCCTGAGGCCGATCCCCTGCCTATCTTTCCCCTATCACACTTTTTCCCATATCTTCTTATATGATAATATCATAACAAATCTTTTCCTGTAAAGTCCTCTGTTTTGCCGGCGGACGTTTTCAGCAAAGGTCTTTTTCCCTGCGGCGCTCCAAAGGCTGGACATGCCAGGACAGCAGGCAGTCAAACCATTCCGGAGAATTCGGAAAAACAGCACTAAATGCCCAAAAAGCCGGGTTGGAGATACTCTTCCAACCCGGCTTTGGTTTTTAATGCGTCTTAATGTAGGCCGCTACTTTTCCATGGTACTCATCCAGGGTGTCCGGCATGGGCTCTTCAGCGCGGTCCAGCACGAGATCCGGCAGGTAGTGAGGGGTCTTCCCTCCCACGGTCATGGCCCGCACGCAGCCGAT
This sequence comes from uncultured Oscillospiraceae bacterium, assembly GCA_944385475.1. Taxonomy (GTDB): domain Bacteria; phylum Bacillota; class Clostridia; order Oscillospirales; family Oscillospiraceae; genus Oscillibacter. The sequence continues at coordinate 4,277 of CALWXJ010000012.1, read as the reverse complement.
GCAGGTGACCACCACATCCTGGCAGGGAAACTGGCTTGCCCGTTCCCGGATCCGGGCCTCTACCTGCTCATTGGGGACATGGCCGTAGAAATTATCCCCGCAGCATACCGATCTGGTACCGCTGAACTCCGCCTCAAGGATCTTGATGTTCATCTTCCGCAGAAGGCTGCGGACCGCCGCATGTACTTGGGGCTTATGACGATAACTGCACGAATCATGTACTGAGACCGTCATCCCGCTGTGATCCGGCAATTCCAGACCCTCTATGCTGTCCAGCACCTCCCAGAGGGAGATGGTATCGATCCCCGGATACAAGGAGCGAAACCGCCTGTCGCATCCTGCGCAGTTATTGATAATGGTGGCCCCCTCCGGCAGATGCGGGTCGTGGTGGCAGCAGATGTCGTGGAATTTTACCGGACCGAAGTGGTCGTTCAGCAGCTTCCACAGCCGCCTGGGGGCGTCTGGCTTATATACGCTCATGGCGCAGCCGGGATTAAAATAGCATTTTTCCATATCGATCTGCCCCACGGGAACGCTTTTTCTGATGGTAGCCATATTGTTTCCTGCCCTCCTTTTATACCGGCTGGGGAACACCTGTGGGACAGACATAAGCGCATGTCCCGCAGTCGATGCATTTGGCCGGATCGATCTCATAGCGCCCCTCTCCCGGGGCAATGGCCTTGGTGGGGCACGCCTGCGCGCAGATGCCGCACATCACACACTCTCCGGAAATGACATAGTAAAACCGGTCCTCCACGCCGGGGACCACCGGCGGGGCGTATTGCTCCTTTTCCTTCATAGCTGCCTCCTCCTCTTTTTCATGAAACAAGACCTTCCTAAGCGTCATGTTTTATCTTTACCCCTCCCACGCTATCAAATAGCCGCGAAGAGCCCCTTCCCCGGCAAAGCGCCTGCCGGCAAAGGCCGCGGCTTTCTTCCCGCACTCTTCACAGCATCCATAGGTTCATGACCCCATAGCTCCTCCACGGACGCCAGGTATCTGCCAGTGCGATGGCCGCCTCTTTTGAATAACCCTTCAGGGCTGTTTTCACCCCGTGGTCTGTGGGCAAGAAGACATCCGGGTCATCCAAGACCCGAAGGGCAATATAGTCCGCTGTCCACGGCCCGATCCCTTTGATAGCCAGCAGCCGCTCTTTGGTGACAGGCGTTCCCTGGGCAAACAGCTCTGCCAAAGCCGCGATGGTCTTCCCCCGTACTGAGAGGATCCCGATCCTCCCCAGCTGCTGTTCCACCTCTTTTTCCCGGGCGATCTCCTCCGGCGTGGGGAAGAGGTGGGTCAGCCCCGCTACCTTCGTCTCCACTGGACGCCCCAATGTACCCGCCAAACGCCCTGCCAGGGTGGTGGCCGCTTTCACGGTGATCTGCTGCCCCACAATGGCCCGGACGCATGTTTCAAAGGGATCGAAACAGCCCGGAACCCGCAGCCCGTACACCGGCAGGCGCTGATCGATCCTCTCCATGCCTGCCAGCGCCTCCCGAATTGTCTGAGGATCGCTGTCCGTATCAAATAGAGCCCGCACTCTGTCCAGCACTTGGGGCAGCACCCGTATCAGGGGCTCTGCCACCGTAACAGCCAGGGTATTCCTCCTGGCGCTGGGGTTCACCGCAATCCAGCCTACGCACTCTTTGATCCGCACTGTCCGCAGGTATGTACCGTCCCGCACCACCTCCACCCCCGGAATAGCCCGGGCCTTTAAAAAATCAAGGATCTCCTGCCAGCAATAGGGCGGGCGATAGCCGATCTCAACGGTAAAACTGTCTTGCCGCCCCCGATGCCCATCCCGCTGCTTCCGCAGGGCGCTGGGGGTAAGCCGGTACTCTTTTTCAAAGACGGCGTTGAATCTCCGCAGGCTGCCAAATCCCACGGCCATAGCCACGTCCAGGATCTTAAGGTCCGTGTCCGTCAGCAAACTCTTTGCCAGCAGCAACTGGCAGGTCTGGCGGTATCGCAGGGGGGAAACGTGGAACTCCGCCTCAAATACCCGCCGAAGGTGGCGGTCTGTGCAGCCCAGGCGGGAGGCCAGATCCCCAAGTCGCTCCCCGCTTGCGCAGTTGGCTTTGATCTCCCGGGCTGCGGTCCTGGCCAGATTCCCGCTGGCCTCCAGAGGGGAATTCCCTGGTGCCAACTCCGGCCTGCATTTCAGGCAGGGGCGATACCCCGCCTCCTCTGCCTCCGCCGCCGTGGAAAAGAAGGCGCAGTTCTCCTCCTTCGGTGTCCGGGCACGGCACACCGGGCGGCAGTATATGCCCGTACTTGCCACCGCCACAAAGAACTTGCCGTCAAAACGGCTGTCGTGAGAGCAAAAGGCCTCATAATAGCTGCGCCTGTCCATCCCGCTTCCTCCAAACCGCCTTGTGGGATACCGGCGGTATCTCCCTTTTCTTCCGCCTTCCAGTTTTTATTATACAGGTGGCCATGAAAAAATGCTCGTCATTTTCGGACATGGATTTTCCCCACGCTTGAAAGCGCGGGGCGCCCCGGCCATGAAATGCCGGGGCGCCCCGTCTGATAAAGCCATTTTCCTGCGGCCCCTTTTCAGATCTGGCCGTACTTTTCAGGGTCATCCCCCAAGCTCCACTTCCTGCAGCCCCGCAAGGGCCAGGATATAGATCTTCAAGGCCTGCAAAAGCCCCTCCAGGCTCGCCCCCTCGTTGGCCCCGTGGATGGGCCCCACGAAATCAGGCAGCACCGCCCCGGGATACTCCGGGCCAAAGCTCACTGCCTTGGGGAAATGCCGGGCATAGGTGCCGCCCCCCATGGTGAACGCCTGGGCCTTCTGTCCGGTGACGGAATTGTATGCCTCCATCAGGACCTGGACCGGGGCGCTGTCTGCGCTGATGTAGAAGGGAACCCGACTGAAGAGCTCCTGGAGCTGGGCGCTTCCCTCCGCTGCGGATTCCAGGCGCTGGGCGATCTCCTTGGCAGTGATGGAAGTGGGATAGCGGCTGTCCACCGACTGGTACAACCGGCCCTGACGCATCTGGATGGTTCCGCCGATAATGGTCAGAGGAGTAAAGACCTCATCTTGTGCGGCGATCCCCACGCCGCTGCCGTCCGTATTGCTGTGGAGCTTCTGCAAAAACCGAAGATACGGCCGCTCCTCCTCGCTGGCAAGGCCAGCGGCAAGCAGGTAGTCCACCACAAGGCCGATGGCATTGACCGTTCCCTTAGGGGTGGAGGCATGCCCGCCCTTTCCCCTGGCGCGGATCCGGAGTGTCTGCCCCTCCTGCTCCACGGTGATGCCCGGCATGGTCATCTCCGGCAGGTCCTGGCAGCGCACCACGCACTCCGCCCGATCCGGCACCACATTTTCCGCCACGCCCCCCTGAAAATCCAGGATGGTTCCCTGGGAAAAGGCCGGGGAGACGAGTTTGGCAGAGAAGGTGCCCTTCTCCCCATTGCAAACAGGGAAGTCCGCGTCGGGAGAAAAGCAGAAATCCGGCGCCGGAAACGCCGCCAAATACCGCTCCACGTCCTTCATCCCGGTCTCTTCGTTGGTGCCCAGCAGTACCCGCACGCCATAGCGAAGAGGGATCTGCCGCTCTTTTAGAAACTTCAGGGCGTACAAAGCCAGCACGCAGGGACCTTTATCATCCACCACGCCCCGGCCAATAAGCCATCCATCCTGCTCCCGCATACAGAAGGGATCCCCGTCCCATCCGTTTCCGGCGGGCACAACGTCCATATGGCCGATCACCGCCACCTGTCCCTGGGTCTGGCCGGGCAGCTCCGCCCAGCCCATGCACCCGTCAAAGCTGCCGGTGGAAAGACCCATCTCCCGGGCGATAGCCAGCGCCTCGTCCAGGGCAACAGCGGGTCCGGGGCCAAAGGGCTTTCCCGGTTCCGGCGTCCCCTCTACGCTGGGGATATCCACCACCCGCTTAATGTCCGCAACGATCCGGCGGCAGTTCTCCTCCACAAAGGTATCCACCGCCGCCCGCAGTTCCTGCTGATTCATATGCCATCCTCCTTCTGCCGCCCTGGGCGGCTGGTTTTACTCTATGAGCAGGGCCCCCCGCTCTTTCAACCCTTAAAAATTTTGCGCGTCGATTTTTTCTTTCAGCTCATTGAGATAGATCCACCGCTCCGTTTTCTCATCCCGTTTTTCCTCCAGCTCCTGTTGCTGCTGCTGCAGCTCCTGCAAGCGCACATAGTCGCTGCCGCACAGCTCCTGCTGGGAAAGGCACCGGGCGATCTCCTCCTCCAGTGCGGCAAGATCGGCATCAATGGTCTCAAATTCCCGCTGTTCCTTATA
>CALWXJ010000011.1 GCA_944385475.1 uncultured Oscillospiraceae bacterium | reverse complement strand
GCTCATCCCAGGGCCAGGGGTTGTTCAGCCAGGTGTAGCTGCCCATGGAGGCCGTCTGCGCCTGCTGCAGCGGTCCATAGCGCTTCTCATAGGCCGCGCGGCCGTCCTTCGCCATCTGCACATACTTTTGGTAGAGGGCAAAGGCCTCCTTGTCATCGGCGTGGGTGTCTAGATACAGGCCCAGCTCCGCGATGGCAAAGTCCAGGGCCATCAGCTCGCACAGGGGCTGATTGGCGCAGTTCATCTTGCTCTGCATGGTCTTGAAGAAGGGAAGGTTCAGGCCGGGGAAGAGGGTGCCGTTGTTGAGGGCGTCGCTCTGGGAGTAGATCTCGGGGCTCCGCTCCTGCATGGGCACATAGGGGAACACCATGGCGGCGCATGCGCCCGGCAGACTGCCGTTCCCGGTGACGCAGGCGGTGCTGGTATTGTCTTGTTGCAAGGTCGTTTCCTCCTCACAGGTAAAATGGGCGCGCTGTGCGCTCAGAGCATTCTATGCCGGGAGGGGAGGGCGGGAAACCGTATTCCCTTTTCCCGGGGAATGTGTTATACTGAAAAAGCATAAAAAGGAGCCGCCGCCCATATTTTTTATGGGAGGTGCGGCACATTGTTCCTGGTAGTTCGAAAAAAAGAATTGCTGCTCCCGGCGCTGCTGCTGGCGGGCGTCACCGTGCTCCAGGCGGCCCTCTGGCTGGGGAGCAGGGGAGGGGAGATACAGGCCGCCGGAGCGGCGGAGGTGGAGCTGCCGGCCACCGTGATCCTGGACGCCGGGCACGGGGGAGAGGACGGCGGCGCGGTGGCTGCCGACGGCACGGAGGAGGCGGACCTCAATCTGGCCGTCACAAAGGAGCTGGAGGCGGTCCTGACCTTCCTCGGCGTGCCGGTGGTCATGACCAGGACGGAGGACGTCTCCCTCCACGACGAGGGGCTTGACACCGTCCGGCAGAAAAAGGCCTCCGATCTGGAGAACCGGGCGGCCCTGGTCCGGCAGGTCCCCGGCGGCGTGCTTCTCAGCATCCACCAGAACACCCTGCCCTCGGTGCCCTCCGTCCACGGCGCTCAGGTGTTCTTCAACACCGCGGAGGGGAGCGAGGCGCTGGCGCTGGCCCTGCAGGACGCCCTCAACGCGGCGGTCAACCGGGAGAAGGGGAAGGTTGCCAAAGCGGCGGACTCCGCCCTCTATCTGATGCGGAACGTGTCCTGCCCCGCGGTATTGGTGGAGTGCGGCTTCCTCTCCAACAGCGAGGAGCTGGCCCGCCTGCGGGACGCGGATTACCAGAGATATATCGCTGTGACCATCTCCGCCGGCTATCTCCGGTGGACGGCACAGGCGGAAAAGGAGTAGGTCTATGAAGAGCAAAACTGTTTTCTACTGCACGGAATGCGGAAACGAGACCCCCAAGTGGGCGGGGAAATGCCCCGCCTGCGGCGCGTGGAATACCATCGTCGAGCAGAGAGAGACCCGCCCCGTCTCCGGCGGAAAGGGGCGTTCCGGGGTCTCCGGTGCGTTTCATGCTATAAAGCCCATCTCCTTAACAGATATTGAAGCATCTGGATAAATCTGATTTTCCACCGGCATGGGGGAGCTGGATCGGGTGCTGGGGGGCGGCGCGGTCAAGGGCTCTCTGGTGCTGGTGGGCGGCGCCCCCGGAATCGGGAAATCCACTCTGCTGCTCCAGATCTGCCAGAGCCTTTGCCGGACGGGCACGGTCCTGTACGTCTCCGGCGAGGAGTCGGTGGGGCAGCTGAAGCTGCGGGCCCAGCGGCTGGGGGTCTCCGGCTGCGGCGAGAAGCTGCTGGTCCTCTCAGAGACCAGCCTGGAGGATGTGCTGGAGGCTGCCCGTCAGACGGAGCCGGATGTGCTGATCGTCGACTCGATCCAAACCCTCTACAATCAGGAGCTGGATACGCCCCCCGGCAGTGTGGGGCAGGTGAAGGACTGCACGATGGCCCTGATGCGCCTGGCGAAAGGGGAGGGGGTCACCGTCTTTGTCATCGGCCACGTGAACAAGGAGGGCTCCATCGCCGGGCCGAAGGTGCTGGAGCACATGGTGGACTGCGTCCTCTACTTTGAGGGGGATCAGCACATGTCCTACCGGATTCTGCGGGCGGCCAAGAACCGCTTTGGCGCCACCAACGAGATCGGCGTCTTTGAGATGGGGGACCGGGGCCTGGAGGAGGTGGAGAATCCCTCCCTGATGCTCCTGTCCGGGCGGCCGGAGGAGGCCCCCGGCACCTGCGTCACCTGCATCATGGAGGGGGTACGGCCGGTGCTGGCGGAGATTCAGGCCCTCCTGGCGCCCACCAGCTATGCGGTTCCCCGGCGGACAAGCAACGGCTTTGACTACAACCGGGCCGCCATGCTGCTGGCCGTGCTGGAAAAGCGGGGCGGGCTGAAGGTCTCCGTGTGCGACGCCTATGTGAACATCATCGGCGGCCTCACCCTGGATGAGCCGGCGGCGGACCTGGCCGCCGTGCTGGCCTTTGCCTCCAGCTACCTGGATCGGGCTGTGGCCTCGGATGTGGCGGCCATTGGGGAGGTGGGGCTGACCGGGGAGCTGCGCCCGGTCAGCCACTTGGAGCAGCGTCTGGCGGAGATCCGCCGGATCGGGTTCAAGACCTGCGTGATTCCGAAGGGGCGCGGCAAAAAGCCTGGAGCGGAGGCTGTTCCTGGCCTGCGCCTGATCGAGGCCGCCAATATCGGCGAGGCCATCCGCGGCGTCCTGGGCAAATAAATGGCACAGTATTGTTCAAAATTTCCAATAAAATATGGAAAGCAGGGGATTACCCCTGCTTTTTTATCCGACTTTCTTCTTCAGCTCTTTGATCTCTTTGCTGTGCTCTTTTATGACTTGTCCGTGTACTTCTACTGTTTTCTTCAGCTCGCTTACGCTTTCCAGACTGTTTAGTTGGTTTTTTGGTGCGTTTATTCCTTCGGTGATTGCGGTGAAGTTGGGGACTAGTACGTTTTCTTCCAGCAGATTTATTCTTTCCGATATTCTTTTGTCGATGAGATTTTCTATAGCTTGTAAGTCTTCTTTTGTCAGCATGACTTCGTCCTCCATCGAAATCGGCTTGGTTTTAGTATAGCACGCGTGTCAAGTGGGGGGCAGGCCGTGTGCAGCATCTGCACGGGAAGGACCATCTTCCGGATTGTTCCTTGCGTCTTACGTCATTCGGATGTATAATAAGGTCAAGAAATATTTTGTTCAATTTCTGGAGGCCCTGGGAAAAGGGAGGTCTAGGCATAATTAAACAAAATAAAAATTTTGTTTAATTCAGGGGAGGGGCAAAGGAAAAATCCGGCTTTTCCCGTCCCGTGTCCGGCATTTTCCAGCTGGCAGCGGCTCTGGGCGCCTATGGCGTTTCTGCCGCCGCTTCTCATCTGCGGCCGCCCATTTCCGGGAGCTGATCCATTTTCTCTCGCTGCATCCATGCACAGCCGCGCCCGTCATAGTCCCCGCTGTGCGCGGCCGCCGTACCTCTCTACATCTGTTTTACTGACTGGAGGCCAGCCTATGAGCTACCGAGACGACGCCCCTG
>CALWXJ010000010.1 GCA_944385475.1 uncultured Oscillospiraceae bacterium | reverse complement strand
ATTCCCTCCGTCATTCCAGCACGACCTACAAGCTGAAACTGAACCACGGCGACCTGAAGGCCACCCAGGGCGACACGGGCCATGCGGAGATCGACATGATCACCAGCGTGTATGCGCACATCCTGGACGAGGACCGCAAGATCAACGCCCAGAAGTTTGAAAGCGCCTTCTATGCCAAGCCGGATCTTCGGGCAGTCCGTCCGCCGGAGGAGCCGAAGGAACCGGCACCGGCGACGCTCGACCTGGAGGCCCTGGTGGAACAGCTCCGGCAGTCACCGGAACTGGCAAATACCCTGGCTGCGTTGCTCTCGGCGGCACCGGGCGGCAGGTAAGTCCGAAAACTCCAATTAGCAAAGATGGGATTTTTCTTAGCAGGAACGTGGAAATCGTTCGTTTCTTCTTAGCAGGATATACATAGCAGCGCATAAAATTCTCCCGGTCTCAAACGAGCGGCAGGCCGGGAGAAGAAAAATAAAAAACGCTGCAAACCAGCAAAAAATGGCTTGCAGCGGTGTTTTTGGCACCCCCGGCTGGGTTCGAACCAGTGACCTGTCGCTTAGGAGGCGACCGCTCTATCCAACTGAGCTACGGGGGCATATACAGAAAATATTCAATTTTACAGGGCTCCAGGATTCGAACGATTCGATTTTTAGGAGGCGGTCGCTCTATACAGCTGAGCTACAGGGGCGTGGATTGGAAGGCGCCGGCTCTCCGGCGGGACAGGCTCTATTTTAGCGGGTTTTACCTCCGCTGTCAACGAAAAAGGCCGCCCTATGGGCGGCCTTTTTTTGACGGGTGTTTACCACACAAGGACCCGTACCCGGATCACATTGGCCAGCTGACGCACATCCGCAATGACGCTCTCATCTACTTTACTGCCAAGATCCACCATGGTGTAGGCATAATCTCCCTTGGACTTGTTGCTGAGGTTTTCTACATTGGCCCCGTCCCGGCTGAGGAGGGTGGTGATGTTGGCCAGCATGGCGGGGACATTTTTATGGATGATGCAAAGGCGCATGACACCGCTGCGCTCCATGGAGACTGCGGGGAGGTTCACGGAGTTGCGGATATTACCGTTTTCCAGGTAGTCCCGCAGCTCCTCCACTGCCATGGCGGCGCAGTTTTGCTCGCTCTCCGGTGTGGAGGCGCCCAGGTGGGGCAGGGCGATGACATGGGGGGCGGTGAGAAGGTGGTTATTGGGGAAGTCCGTAACATAAGCCGCCACCTTCCCGGTATCCAAAGCCGCCAGCATGGCGTCATCGTCCACGATCTCGCCCCGGGCCAGGTTGATAAAGCGCACGCCCCGCTTCATGGCACCAATGGCCTTCTCCCCGATCATCTTGGCGGTCTCTGCGGTGTAGTGGATATGGATGGTGATGTAGTCGGCCCGCTTATAAAGCTCGTTGATGTCTTTTACCACATGGATGTGACGATCCAAACGCAGCGCCGCGTCCACCGACAGATAGGGATCATAGCCATAGACATCCATGCCCAGGCTCAGGGCAATATTGGCCACCAGAGAGCCAATGGCCCCCAGGCCGATCACCCCCAGGGTCTTTTTGTAGAGCTCCGGGCCCACAAAAGCGGCCTTGCCCTTTTCCACCACGGTGGACACCTCAACACCGGAGGCAGCCTGTTCCCGCACCCACTTCATGGCGCCGGGGATGTCCCGGGACCCCATGAGCATGGCGCAGATCACCAGCTCCTTCACTGCGTTGGCATTGGCGCCGGGCGTGTTGAAGACGGCAATCCCCGCCTCTGAGCAGCGGTCCAGCGGAATGTTGTTCACCCCTACACCGGCACGGGAAATGGCCAAGAGACTTTCCGGAAAGGAATAGTCCAAAAGCTTTGCGGAGCGGACAAGAATCCCCTGGGGATCCGCAACATCTTCGCCCACAGTATAAAGCTCGGGATCGAAACGGTTGAGGCCCACAGGGGAGATCTTATTGAAAGTTTGAATACGATACATGGCAAACAGCCTCCTGGGTGGTCCCAGCGGACCACAGTACTTGCGGCGGAACGTGCGGCGCTGGCGTCGCTTCCGTGGCAGCAATTCCATTATAGGACCCTGTCAGAGTAGGGTCAATAGAAGGAGGACCGAAAAAACAGCGGATAGGGGTGGATTCTTTAGTAAAAAAGGCGGCGGAGGGCGCCCTGCGGCAAAACCCGGCGAAGAAACGGCAAGTTTTTCAAAAAACCCCGGAATGGATATTGAAAAGTAAAAAAAAGCGGCATATAATACTAATCTGTATGTGAATTTTGATTTGAGGAAGGGACTTTATGCAGAACGAACATTTGAGAAACGTCGCCATCATCGCCCACGTCGACCACGGCAAGACCACCTTGGTGGATGAGATGCTCAAGCAGGGCGGCGTCTACCGGGAAAACCAGGAAGTGGTGGACCGGGTGATGGACTCCGGCGACCTGGAGCGGGAGCGGGGCATCACTATTCTGGCGAAAAATACCGCTATCCGGTATAAAGACGTGAAGATCAACATCGTGGACACCCCGGGCCACGCTGACTTCGGCGGCGAGGTGGAGCGCATCTTGAAGATGGTCAACGGCGTTATTTTGCTGGTGGACGCCGCCGAGGGCCCCATGCCCCAGACCCGCTTCGTCCTCTCCAAGGCCCTGGAGCTGGGGCACCGGGTCATCGTGGTGGTCAACAAGATCGACCGGCCTGATCAGCGGATCCACGAGGTGGTGGATGAGGTCCTGGAGCTTTTGATGGACCTGGACGCCACCCCGGAGCAGCTGGATTCTCCCATGCTCTTCTGCTCCGGCCGAAACGGCACCGCCTCCTACTCCCCGGATGTGGTGGGTACGGACCTCACGCCCCTTTTTGAGACCATCCTGGAGTATATCCCCGCTCCGGAGGCGGACACCGATCAGCCCTTCCAGATGCTGGTGAGCTCCATCGACTATAATGACTTCGTGGGCCGGATCGCCATCGGCCGTATCGAGCGGGGCACCCTGAAGCAAAACCAGGAGATCGCCGTTTGCAATTACCACGATCCCGAGGCCATCCTCCGCAAGGCCAAGGCCACGGCCATCTACGAGTTCGAGGGCCTTGCCCGCAAGAGCGTACAGGAGTCCACCGCCGGCAATATCATCGCCATGAGCGGCATCCCCGACATCACCATCGGCGACACCATCTGCGCCCCTGACTGCGTGGAGGCCCTGCCTTTTGTGAAAATCTCCGCGCCCACTTTGGAGATGACCTTCTCCGTCAACGACTCCCCCTTCGCCGGCAGGGAGGGCAAGTTCGTCACCTCCCGCCAGCTGCGGGAGCGGCTGTACCGCGAGACGCTGAAAGACGTCTCCCTGCGGGTGACGGATACAGACAAGGAGACGGCCTTTAATGTGGCCGGCCGGGGCGAGATGAGCCTTTCCATCCTCATTGAGACCATGCGCCGGGAGGGGTACGAGTTCCAGGTCTCCCCCGCCCGGGTGCTCTACAAGGAGATCGACGGGGTCAAGTGCGAGCCCATTGAGCGGCTGGTGGTGGACGTCCCCGGAGACTGCGTGGGCGCTGTCATTGAAAAGCTGGGGCAGCGTAAGGCGGATATGCTGGAGATGACCCCTGTGGGAGAGCGGATGAAGATCGAGTTCCTCATCCCTGCCCGGGGGCTGTTCGGCTACCGCAGCGACTTTTTGACCGATACCCGGGGCGAGGGCATCATGGCCTCCGTCTTCGATTCCTACGCCCCTTATAAAGGCGATATCTCCCGCCGGGGAAACGGCTCCATGATCTCCTTTGAGACCGGGGAGTCCATTACCTACGGCCTGTACAACGCCCAGGAGCGGGGCACCCTCTTTATCGGGGCCGGTGTTCCGGTATACGGGGGCATGATCATCGGTGTGAGTCCCCGCAGCGAGGACATCACGGTGAACGTGTGCAAGAAAAAGCAGCTCACCAACACCCGGGCCTCCGGCTCTGATGACGCGCTGCGGCTGGTACCTCCCAAGCAGATGAGCCTGGAACAGTGCCTGGAGTTCCTGGCGGACGACGAGCTGCTGGAGGTCACTCCCAAGAGCCTGCGGATGCGCAAGTCCATTTTGGATCATGAAAAGCGCATGAAGGCCCTTCACGCAAAGAAATAAGACCATGAAAAGGGCGCCCGGCCAGTGGCCGGGCGCCCTTTGGCTGTGTGCCCCTTTTGCGCCCTCCGTCAGGGGAGAGCTTTTAAGCAAGGCGGAGATGGAAACGAGAGCCGGGATCGCCGGCAAAGACCACCAGGCCCCCCTCCGGCAAAGTCACCGTGGTGTCATCCCACAGTACGGAGGAGGCCGTCACAGCGCCGGTGGCGTCATAGACCCAAAAACCTGCCTCCTCCGGAACCTGGACGGTCATGGATTTTCCTGCGCAGTCCCCCACGTGATACCAACGGGCATAGCCATCCTCACCCACTGTGGTATAGGACCAGCCGCCGCCGGCAAAGAGGTCGGGAGCCTGGTCTTCAGGCATGTACAGCTCCTCATTTACCTGGACCCAGGTGCCGCCGCCCTGCTGCGTGAGCGTCCAGTCCTGGCCGTCCCGCCCGGCATTGCCGGGGACCTGCAGGGAATAGCGGGCAGACGTCTCGTCCACGATCCGGGACCCGCCGATGTATCCCGGCACCATCTGCGGGACCTCCTGCAGCTCGCTGCTGCCCAGGGCGAGGTACGACTGGGAGGAATATCGCTCGCTCACCGGCAGGATACTGGTGGCATATACCGTATCCCAGATGGCCTGCACGGAATCAGAGAGCTGATTTTCCGGCATTTTTACAGCCGCATAGTTGGAAACCGGAAGAGCCCCCAGCCCCGGAACCACCGAAAGAGCCTTTTGGTAGAGATAGGTCTCTCCATTGGACTCCTTGATAAACCGCAGCTGCGCTGTGCCGGTGGCGTCCCGGAACGAGCCGTCAGCACAGTAGACGAAGGTCTGGCCGGGAAGAGAGGGATAGGTGAGATAGCTTAAGGTGAGAGTGCCCTCCGGGGAGATGGACACCTGATACTGCACGGAAGTGGAGCCGTAATACCCGGCATTTTGCGCCACCTCCGCCGGCATAGGAGAGGGAACGGTGGCCTCCGGAGCGGGAAGGGTCTCATCCACATAGACGCCCTGCTCATCCAGAGCCGCAAGGAGCATCTGGGTGGCCGCCAGCTGATTGTATGTGGAGGCGCCGCCGGAGCTCAGCACCGCCGCCGCCATGTGATACTGGGGAATCACCACCAGGGCCGCGTGGTAATAAAGGGTGTCTCCACCCTTGGTCAAGGCGGTGATGTCACTCTGGCAGAAGGGGAACCACTCCACATTGTCCCATCCCAGGCCGAAGGCCAGGGCGTCAAGGGTATCTTCCGGCCAGATGCCCCGGCTGTATTCCGGGGCGGCCATGGCGTTGAGGGAGGACTGCTTCAAAAGCCCCGCCTTTGTAAGAGCGCCTCCAAAGGACGCCAGGTCCTCGGCGGTGGCGTACAGCCCCCCCGCTCCCACAGCGTTGAGGCAGTCCTGGGGCAGAGGGCGGGGATCCCCGGCAGAGTATATGGCGGCCAGGGGCAGGTCAAGCGCCTCTCCAGGCGCGTACACATGCTCCAGAGCGGCGGGGACAAGAAGGTGGCTTCGCACATACTCCATAAAGGTCTGGCCGCTGACCGCCTCTACCACCAGCTCCGCCAGGGTGAAGCCGTCGTTGCAGTAGACACTGTATGCCCCGGGGTCTGCCATGAGGCGCTGATCTTTCAAACGCTCCAAAAACAGATCCAGAGCGGAGGAATCAGTGTCATCAAAAAGAAGTTCATTTTCCAGGGAGAGAGAGCCCATCAACCCCGAGGAATGATTGAGGAGCATCCGGACGGTGATGCCCCGATAGCGGGGGTCCGCCATCTGAAAGTCCGGCAGATAGCGAGTCACAGGGGCGTCCAGCGCCACCCGGCCCTCCTCACAAAGCTGCAGCACCGCCGCGGTGGTGAAGATCTTGCTGACAGAGCCGATCCCATAGAGTTCATCCGAGGGGGAGGCCTGTGTGCCCTCCAGGGCACTGGCCCCGCCGGAGGCGATGATCTCACCGGTATCCCATATGGCCCAGGTCAAACTGTCAGCGGCGCTGTATTCCAGGGCGGTGGCGGCTGCCATTTGAGAGAGAACTTCCGCGGAGACATCTCCGGTATCTTCGCTGGGGGTGGCTTCCGTATCCGCTGCATGAGCCGGCAGCGCAAAAGACCACAACAGCGCCAGGACCAAAAGCAGCACCGGCCATCTTTTCTTGTTCATACTCCCTGTCCTTTCCCGCCCTGAGGCGTCCATGGTTTTGGGCGCAAAGCTGCCAGGCGGGGTTTCAAAGAACGTGGCAAGACCCGGCGGCCTGGAGCCCCCTCACAAAAAAGGGATGCCCATTTGAAATATTTGGGACAGGCCTATTGTACCGTACAAGTTTATGTTGTTCAAGAGTGAAGATTGTGCTATACTCTTATTTGCCTTTGGAGTGGCCAGATGCTGCGCGCTGTTGGAGGAAATGAAATGGATTTCTGGATGATCGCCAGAAAGGATCTCAAACAAGATCTGCTGGACATTTTTTCGGCACTGGGGGATCTGCAATACCAGTATGACTGGGTCATTACCGACCACGATCTTTGGTACGCGAAAACCTGCCCGGAGGAAGTGCGCAGGCGCTGGCAGTGGACAGGATTGCTGATGGACGACAAAGAACTGACCGCGCATTTGTCCGCACGATATATTTCTTTCATGTTCGGCGGCGTCCTCTCGGCTGTGCCAAAAGGTACGCAGCCCTGCGAGGTTTGGAATTATGAGCCCTGCTGGGAGATTGAAAATTTCGGTTCGCCGGAGTATGATTTCCAGACGCCATTGACCCAGCTGGAGATGATTTGCTATGATGGGTATGCTTGGGCTTTGATCTGTACCCCCGCCTTTTCGAAGCGGGTAAAAGAGGCCCTCCCCGTGGCAAAGACACCGGAGGAATTTTACCCGCGGCATTAAGACGAACGCAGCGGCGCGGATCTCCCGCCGCTTATATGCGCCTGTGATGGAATTGGTAGACATGCGAGATTTAGGTTCTCGTGCAGCGATGCGTGTGGGTTCGAGTCCCTTCAGGCGCACCACAGAGAAGGACATCCCTGGGGATGTCCTTCTCTATTAATCAGGCGGCTGCAGCCTCCCCGCCTTCTGGCGGGTGACGAGGTGCGGGAACTGCCCCGCCGCTAAAACCCCGGCGGGGCACTTTTTGTTGCGCCCAGCTGGAAAAGCGCGGCAATGGAGTTGACAAGAGTTGGGGCTTCCGATAAAATTTTTCACAAGGACCCAATCATACCAAAATATAGGAGGGGCAGATCATGGAGGAAAACCGGCAGGATCAGGAACTCCAGACGCGACAAGAGGGCCCGTGGATGCGACGGCTGCCCATTATCACCGCCACCATGGGGTATGGCATCTGGGGCTTCAGCTACCTTTTCAGCCGCGTGGCTCTGGAGATCACCACCCCGGCGATTTTGCTGTCTGTGCGGTATATCCTGGCCGCACTGATTATGACGGTGCCGGTGGCGATGGGGAAGGTGAAGATCTCCCTCAGGGGAAAGGACTGGAAACTGCTGCTCCTGCTGGGGATCCTGGAGCCGGTATATTACTACTCAGAAAGCTATAGCATCTTATACACCAATGCCACCTATGCCGGGGTCATTGTGGCGGCAATCCCGGTATCCTCCATGATTTTTGCCGCTATTTTCCTCAAGGAATACCCCAACCTCAGGCAGGTGCTGTTTGCGGCCCTGCCTATCTGCGGTGTGATTTTGATCACCGTTTCCGGAAGTTCCCTGGGGATCATCGGGCCGCTGGGGGCCTTTTTCCTGCTTTGCACCTGCGTTTCCGCCGGCGCCAATTCCACCGCTGGGAGAAAGGCGTCCATGGTATATGAGTTTTATGAGCGGACGTACATGGTGATGGTCATCTCCGCCGGAATCTTTACGGCAGTGGCACTGATCTCCAACAAGGGAAGCCTCGCCCTCTATGCCGCTGCCCTGCAGGAGCCCAAATTCCTGGGGGCGGCCTTGATGCTGAGCCTGTTTTGCTCTGTGGCGGCACGGCTTTGCGTCAACTACTCCCAGGGGAAAATGGCCGTGGCCAAGGCCACCATCTTCGGAGCCATCACCACTCTTTGCGCCTCCTTGTCCGGCGTGCTGATCCTGCATGATCCCTTTACCTGGCAGCTGGCAGTGGGTACTGTGCTGATCATCGTGGGCGTGTGGCAGGTGACCAAGTACGGAAGATAAGAAGAGAGGGGAGCAGGTATGGATGTGGCGGTGATCGGCGGCGGCGCCTCAGGGCTGATGGCGGCGCTGACGGCAGCCCGGGAAGGACACCGGGTCCTTTTGCTGGAGCGGCAGGCCCGGGTGGGGCGCAAGCTGCTGTCCACAGGAAATGGCCGGTGTAATCTCACCAATCTGCAGTTTGGCCTGGAGTATTACCATGGCCAGCAGGTGGACTTTGCCCGGCCTGCCATGGAGGCCTTTCCCCCTGAGGTGGTACTGGGGTTTTTCCACGATCTGGGACTCTTTACCGTGGCTGAGGAAGACGGAAGGGTCTATCCCCTCTCCGACCAGGCGGGCAGCGTTCTGGATGTGCTGCGCTTCGCTGTGGAAGAGGCAGGGGTGCAGATCCTGACCGGCTGCGAGGTCACGGCCCTCGCGGCGGGGAAAGACGGGGCGTTTACCCTCTTTTTGGGAGAGGAGGAGATCCATGCCCAGCGGGTCATCGTCTGCTGCGGCGGAATGGCCGGTACGCATCTGGGCGGCACCTCCAGCGGCTATGCCCTGCTCAAAGGCCTGGGACACAGCGCTACAAAGCTGTATCCCGCACTGGTGCAGATCCGCACGGACAACACCTTTGTAAAGTCCCTCAAAGGCGTTCGGGCGCAGGCCCAGGTACGTCTTTGCCGCGGCAGGGAGCTGCTGCGGCAGTGCCGGGGGGAGGTGCAGTTTACGGAGTTTGGAATCAGCGGCCCGGTGGGATTCGACCTCTCCCGCTGTGCTGCCGTGTCCCCCCAGGAGCTGGTCCTCCACGTGGACCTGCTGCGGGATATGGCCCCCTCCCAGGTCCGTCAGGCCCTGGAGGACCGGCAGCGGAACCGGCCGGAGCTGACCATGGAGAACCTGCTCACCGGCATGTTCCATAACCGGCTGGGGAGGACCCTGGTGCGCTATGCCGGGTACGATCTGAACAGCCCCATTGCCCAACTGCGGGACAGCGACCTGGGCAGGATCGCCGGGGCGGTAAAGGATTTTGCACTGCCGGTGACAGGGACCCAGGGTTTTGACGGGGCACAGGTGACTGCCGGCGGCATCCGGACGGCGGAGTTTTTCCCCCAGACGCTGGAGAGCCGGGTGGTGCCGGGGCTTTATGCCGCCGGTGAGGTGCTGGACATCGACGGGGACTGCGGTGGCTACAATCTCCAATGGGCTTGGGCCAGCGGGCATCTGGCAGGTCAGCTGCGGACCATCTGAAAACAAAAATGACCGCCCTGGGCATTTCGCCCGAGGCGGTCATCTTCCGGGGATCCCCATCGGACGAGGGGTTATGCCCTTGCTTTCTGGAAATTATGCACGAATCCCCTGGAAACATTTCTGCTTCCAGGGGATTTATCATGGCGCGGAAGGAGGGATTTGAACCCTCGCGCCGGTTTTATCCAGCCTACTCCCTTAGCAGGGGAGCCCCTTCGGCCTCTTGGGTACTTCCGCAGATCCAATGAGAGAAAAAATGGCGGAGAGAGTGGGATTCGAACCCACGGATGCTTGCGCATCGCCGGTTTTCAAGACCGGTTCCTTCAACCACTCGGACATCTCTCCGTGGATGGGTCCACCTCTCAGACGCTAAAATACTATATCACATCCCGGGAGCCCTTGTCAACCATAACAATGCGCTCCTGTGCAAAATTTCCCGCCTGTGGGAAAAGGACAAAATTAAGGGATGACTTTTGGGTGGGAAACGGGTATAATAAAAAGCAAATTTTTCCGGAGGAGTTGCCTGTGAGAAAACTGCACGATGCCGTGGACCGGTTTGCCCTGCGCCACCCGCGGTTTGGGATTCCCAATCTGATGCGGTGGGTGGTGATCGCCAACGCCGTGGTCTATCTGGTCTACGCGTTTACCCGTTATAACTATGGAGCTATCTCCTTTTTGACCTTTGATTTGGAGCATTTGCTCCACGGGGAGATCTGGCGGATCGTGACCTTTGTGTTTGTGTCCATCGGATACCGCCCCCTGACATTTGTCATTATGCTCTCTTTCTACTATTTCGTGGGAAACAGCCTGGAGCGGGAGTGGGGAACGGCCAAATTTACCCTCTATTACATCAGCGGTATGATATTGTGCCTGATCAGCACAGTGGCGGCCTCTTTGATCACGGGGAATTACGGCTTGACCCTGGCAGGGACGGACGAGATCAACTTGACGCTGTTTTTGGCCTTCGCTGTGCTGTACCCCAACGCCCAGATCCTGTTTTACTTCATCATCCCCCTCAAGGCCTCGTGGCTGGCGGTGCTGGACCTTGCCCTGTTTGCCTGGAGGATCCTGCAGTCTCTGTATTTCCAGGATCTTTTGGGCTGCGTCCTGCCCATTGTGGCACTGCTGAACTTCGTGGTGTTTTTCTGGCCGGAAATCATGGACCTGGCCAGCTGGAGCCGCAGCCGGGGACATCATGTCACCAGCCACCAGACCATTCAGTTCAAGTCCGCCGTGCGCCAGCAGAAAAAGAAGGAGGCCCAGCGGGGATACCGCCATAAATGCGAGGTGTGCGGCCGCACTGATGCCGATCACCCGGAGCTGGAGTTTCGCTATTGCTCCCGCTGCGCAGGATATCACTGCTTTTGCCAGGACCATATCTTCCACCACGAACACTTTGCAGAATAAAGCCACCGGGGGGTCTGGACACGGTCCATGGCCCCCTTTTGGCTGAAATTATCAAAAGCGACCCTTGAGACGGAAAATGTTTGGCAAAAACGGCACGGCCGCAGCCATTGACTTCAGGGGAAAATCCGTTTATAATAACGCCAAATTCCATCGTATCCGGCGTTGCCGGCAACGCCAATACTTGATAAGGAGGACGCACCCATGAGCAAGAACACCATCTGCAAGCGCTTTGGGATGAATATGGACGCGGCCTCCGCACGCTGTGCTGAGACCGCCTCTTCTCGCGCCCGGATTGCTGCCTTTATGGACACCATGTTTGTGGTGTCCATTCTTTTTGCCATTTGCACCGTTGCGGCTATCTTTG
Organism: uncultured Oscillospiraceae bacterium; assembly: GCA_944385475.1. Taxonomy (GTDB): domain Bacteria; phylum Bacillota; class Clostridia; order Oscillospirales; family Oscillospiraceae; genus Oscillibacter. The sequence goes on along the minus strand of CALWXJ010000010.1, from coordinate 39,375 downwards.
CTGTAGATTTTCGACTGTATGGCATGTTGCTTGTAAGCGTATTTTTCTTGGTAGTGATTGACCTTGTAATTTTGGGAGAAATGCAACCCATACCCCGAAAGCAAGCCTGCAGTTTTTGAGAGAACAACATGCAAGGCGGCCTGCTCTACGGGGCAGGCCGCTTTTTTTGCTTTGCAGATGAAAAAGAAAAATGTAAATCAAAAGGAGCGTTTGCAATGAAGACAGAACTTTGTCAAGCATGGATCGAGCGGGACAAAAACGTCATTGCCCCCTGCCAGCACCTGTCTTATTTCCCCCTGGCGGTGGCCAAGGGCCGGGGCAGCATCATCACCGACGAAGACGGCAATGAGTTTATCGACTTTTTGTCCAGCGCCTCTTCCCTGAACCTGGGCAGCTCCAACCCAATCCTCACGGCGGCCATTGAAGAGCAGCTGACCAAGTTTACCCAGTATACCCAGGCATATTGCTATAACCGCCAGACCATCTCCTACGCCGAGCGGCTGGTATCTGTCTATCCCGGCGGCGTGCCGGCCAAGGCCTGCTTTGGCAACTGTGGCTCTGATGCCAACGACGCGGCGGTGAAATTCTCCCGGGCGTACACGGGACGGCAGAAGATCATAGTCTTTGTCAATGGCTATCACGGAAATACTTATGGTTCTTCCAGCCTTACCACCTGCTCCACCAAAATGCATGAGAAAATGGGACCCTTCCTGCCGGAGGTATACGCCTTCCCCTTCTTCGGCGTGGATCAGAGCGATGAGGTGGTGGAGCGGGAGTGCGTGAGCCAGATGCAGACGGCCTTCGATTCCTATCTGCCCGCCAACGAAGTGGCCGCTATGATCATCGAGCCAGTACAAGGAGACGGCGGACTGCTGCCTGCCCATCCCATTTTCATGAAAAAGCTCTATGAGATCTGCAAGGCCAATGGGATCCTCTTCATCTCCGAGGAAGTGCAGCAGGGCTTTTTCCGGGCGGGGAAGTGGTTTTCCATTGAACACTACGGAATCGTGCCCGACGGCATCATTCTGGGCAAGTCCGCAGGCGCCAGCCTGAGCCTGGGCGTGTTCCTGGGCAAGGCGGAGATGATGGACTGCCTGCCGGCGCCTGCCCACCTCTTTACCCTGGGGGGCAACTCCATTGCCTGTGCAGCTGGCATCGCTGCCTTTGACTACTACAAGACAGAGGAGTTCCAGACCCGACTGAAGGAAAATACCGCCCTGCTGGAAATGCTGGCGGCAAAGCTGAAGGCAAAGCACCCCAAGACTGTGGCCTTTGTCCGAAGCCTGGGAATGTCCATGGGGATCGGAATCCAAAAACCTGACGGAACGCCGGATCTCAACGGGACCTTCAAGATCCTCTTCCGCAGCTATGAAAAGGGCCTGATCGTCATTTCCGTGGCGGGGAATATCCTGCGCATCCAACCCCCGCTGAACATTGAACCGGAGCTTTTGGAAAAGGGATTCGCCATTTTGGATGAGGCGATGGACGACTTTGAAAACGACTGCATCAGCGACGATGTGCTGGCCTATAAGGCCGGTTGGTGAAAGGGGAACGCCATGAAGATCCGAGAGGTCTATCTCCAGGAGACCAAGAGCTATGCAAACCACACCCCCCAGCCCCGGCCTGACATCCTGGACTGCAGCCTGGGGGTAAACCCATACGGGCCGCCATCTCAGGCACTGACGGCAATTCGAGAGTTCGATTTGAGCCACCTGGGGGACTATCCCCACAGTACCGCCGCCCATGACGCCATCATCCATTATTGGAGGAATCAGACCACTTTAAAGCGGGAAAATATCCTGCTGGTAGATGGAAGCGTCAGCGCTCTGTATCTCATCAACCCGCTGGTGGCCAAACCCGGAGCGGAAGTGGTGGGCTTCATCCCCTCGTTTACGGATATGATCGTCAATGTGGGGATGCAGGAGATGCGCTATGTGGGTGTCCCGCCGGTAAAAGAGGACTACACGGAGTCTGTGGAGGCACTGATGGCTAAAATGGATTCCAACACGGCACTGGTGTACATCGATAATCCCAACAACCCCACCGGACAGGTGCTGTCCAAAGAGGCGCTGATGCCGGTTCTGGAGCGGGCCAGGGAGCTGGGTGCCTATGTCCTGATGGACGAGGCCTATGGGGATTTTATCACCCGGGAGGAGTCCATGCTCTCGGCGCTGAAAGAGTATCCCAATTTGATGGTGCTGCGGACCTATTCCAAGGGATTCGGGCTGGCGGGCCTGCGGGCAGGCTATATCATCGCCTCGGAGGAGCTGATCGGCTATTTGAGCAAGGCCACCAATCCCTACGCTATGAATGAGCTGACCCGGGTTGCCGCCGCAGCTGCCATGACGGCGGAGGAATACGGAGCCAGCCGGGCAGAGGAATTCGCCAGGGTAAAAGAGGCGCTGCGTCAGGCCACGGGAGAGGCCTTGACACTGCTGCATACCGATGACCGGGTTCCTATCTGTGCCTTGAAGCACCGCCGGGAGGTGGATCTGCAGGCATTGCTGTATGAGCATGGAGTCCTGACGGTATCCGGCGAGGAGTTTGATGCCATGGACGCATCCTGTGTGCGGCTGCGGATCCCCAAGGCCCAGGATGCCAACACTTTGGTGGAGGCGGTACGGGCAGTGAACTGCGCCGGCTGAAAAGCAGCGCGGCTCCAATGCCATGAGATCGGGATAAAAAAGCAAAGAATCAAATCATTCAATATAAAAGGAGAGAGAAGCGATGCAGAAAACAAAATTGAAGTGGAGTAAATGCCTTGTGCCGGCATTTATCTTCCAATCCGTCGTCATCGGCGGCGGCTACGGCACTGGCGCGGAGATTGCACAGTATTTCGGCGTTAACGGAATGGTGGGAGGCTTGCTGGCCTCCCTGGTCACCATGGTGGTGTGGTCCGTACTGTGCGCGGTCACCTTTGAGTTCGTGCGGATCTACCGCACCTTCGACTATCATTCCATGATGGACTGCCTGCTGGGTAAGGCCGGCGTATTGTACGAGATCTGCTATATCGTGCTGCTGCTGATCGTGCTGGGCGTGGTGAATGCCACTGCCGGCAGTATGTTCCAGGATCTCACGGGCCTTTCTTCCTGGTTTGGTATCGCCATTCTGGCTGCCGGCATCATCCTGCTGGTGATCAAGGGCACGGAGGCCATTGAGAAGGTGCTCTCTTTCTGGTCCTATGTGCTCTATGCCGTGTACATTTTGTTCCTGGTGATCGTCTTCACCCGCTATGGCAGCAATATCGTGGCTGAAATCGGCAAGGGTGAAGTGGGGTCCGGCTGGTTTACCAGCGGCCTGCAGTATTCTTTCTACAATCTGGGTATTGTCCCGGCGCTGCTCTACACGGTTCGGGATGCCCACAGCCGTAAGGAAGTGGTGACCAGCGGCCTGCTCTCCGGCGCCATTGGCGTGATCCCCGCCATTTTGCTGCTGCTGTCCATGGGCTGCAACATGGCAGAGGTGGTGGCCGCCGAGACCCCGGTGTCGGTGATTTTCGCCATGCTGGATATGAAGTGGCTGTACATTCTCTTTGAGATCGTGCTGTTCGGCACCCTCATTGAGACCGGAACCGGCTTTATCAAGGCCGTGGATGACCGCATTGAGACAGCTGTGACCAAAAAGGGCGGGAAGGTGCCTGTCGGCATGCGGGCAGCTATCGCCATCGGCTCTGTGGCCATTGGTATATGCATTTCCACTTTCGGCCTCACCGGATTGATCTCCAAGGGCTACGGCACCATCTGCTGGGGCTTCCTGATCGTCTATGTGGTGCCCATGCTGACCATCGGCATCTATAAGATCTGCACTCCCAAGATGGCGGTATAATTGGTTCAGGTATCATTAATAAAGAGACGTCTTTTTAGACGTCTCTTTTTTTGCGGACCGGCAGGGGAGAAGGATCCTGCCGAAAATGGCAGGCCCAGGGGAGAAAGAAGGGCCTCCTTCCATAGGGGAGCAGGGCGCAGGGAGGGGGAGGAAACGCCCAGGAAAAAAGCGCTTTGGCAAAAAAACACCCCTGGCTTAAGCCAGGGGTATCGGAAGATCAAAGCTGCTTTACCGTGTAATACACCGCCAAGGCAAAGACCACAATGGCCAGCGCCCACATGGCATAATAGGCGGCGGGGGTATAGACCAAAGACGCTACCATGGCAACCAGGGACAGCCCGCAGGCCACGTATACGGCGAGGGGATCAGACCGAACAGGCAAGAGGAACTTGGACTTGCCCCATTTGACCACAGCGGCCAATGCCACCATCAGCACACAGTAAATCGCAGCGGCGGCACGGATATAGCTGCCGATGAAAATGTTGCTCAACTCCCGCTGGCAGACCCAAAGGGCGACAAGGGTAATGCCCAGCACCGTCAAAGACAAGGCACAGGTCCGGTCATACAAACACCAGAGAACCCCCAGCAGCATGGCCACGGGAACCACCACAGTCAAAAGCGTTACCGTGGATATGTTCCAGAGAATGATTCCATTGGCCAACGCCAAAAAGGCGCCTGCACCCGCTATATACCAGCTGGCGGAGCGGGAGATCCATTTCCCCCGCAGGACGTAGCGGGAAATAAGGCCCAGGGCCAAAACTACAATGCCAAGCCCGATCAAAAAGGGCAGATACTGGTCATACCAGGCGATCTGCTGCTCAGCGTTGCCCTGATAATAAAAGCGGCGTACAATCAGTAAATACAGCTCTGCCCCGCATCCTGCCAGGAAAAGCTTCATCATCTGCGTCATGGGCTCGTCCTTTTTTGCGGCCCTGGTCCGTTTGTTGGGATTCTTTGCCATCTATAAAAACCTCCAGAGGGGAAATGTGAGTTCGTGCTGTGCGCTGTGCAAAGAAAATAAAGAGATAGTAGCACATCTAAGTAGTATAGCAGGCTTTTTTGAATTTTGCAAGGAAAACATAAAAAGCAAGGCGGGATTGACCATTGAGATACGAGAAGATCCGTGGTATACTATAAAACCAATAACGGCTCCAGAAGCAGATGGATTCACAGGAGGAAGCGCACATATGAAAAAAATGATCACGGCGGCACTGGCGCTTTGCTTTTTGTGCGCCTGCAGCCAGGAGCCGGCAGTGGGCGAGTTGTTTGCCATGGACACGATCATGGATTTTTCTATCTATGGATCTCAGGGAGAGGCGGCCCTGGTGCAGACAGAGGAGCTGATCCGGGAGCTGGAGGCAACGCTCTCCCGTACAGATGAAAGTAGTGAGATCTCCAAACTCAACGCCGCCGGCAGTGCCCGGGTCTCCCCCCAGACCGCAGCCCTCCTTGCATCCGCCCAGGAATACGGGGCCGCTACTGCGGGCGCCTTTGACGTGACCATTGCCCCGGTGGCCAACGCATGGGGGTTCACCGGAGAGAAACAGCGGGTACCCGGGCAGGAGGAACTGGAGGATCTGCTGGCGTTGGTGGACAGCAGCGCCATAACTGTGGAGGGAGATATGGTGACCCTTTCACCGGGACAGATGGTGGACCTGGGAGGGATCGCTAAGGGCTATACCTCCGACTGCGTGGAGGCAGTGCTGCGGCAGATGCAAGTGGAGTCCGCCATGGTGGTCCTGGGGGGGAATGTATATGCCCACGGAGAAAAGCCGGGGAATACACCCTGGCGGGTGGGAGTCCGGGACCCGCAAAACCAGGAGGCCTATGTGGGGGTTTTGGAACTGCAGGACGCCTACGCCATTACCTCCGGGGGATACCAGCGGTATTTTGAGCAGGATGGCATCGTATACCATCACATCCTGGACCCGGACACCGGCTGCCCCGCTGAGAGCGGGTTGCTCTCTGTGACGGTAGTGGCCCCTGCCAATGGGGAGGGGGAACAGGGGGCATTTACCCAGCCGGGAAACGGTGCGATGTGCGACGCGTTTTCTACGGCGCTTTTCGTCATGGGAGAGGAACGGGCGCTGGATTTTTGGAGGGAGAGCGGCTATACCTTTGACCTGGTCCTGGTGACAGAGGACGGCCGGGTAGTGGTGACAGAGGGACTGGCGCAACAATTTTCTCCAGAGGAGGGGACGGGATATGTCTACGAGACCGTTTCCTAAACTGAGGCCCACGGTGGGGGACGTGCTGGTGGGAGGAGCTGTCTTGCTGCTGGCAGTCCTCTGCGGCCTGTGGCTGCGGGGAGGCGGAGAAGACGGGAGGACCTTAAGCGCAGTAGTGTCCATCGATGGGGCGGAAGCGGACCGTTTTCTCCTGGTGAAGGAAGAAGAGCGGATTTACAAAAGCCGGGGATATACGCTGCACATACGTGTGGAGAAGTCCGGAACGGGATTTTCTGTGGCGGTGACGGACTCTGACTGCCCGGGAAAAGACTGCGTCCACACCGGAGCCATCTCCCGGGTGGGACAGAGCGTGGTTTGCCTGCCGGCCCGGCTGAGTATCCAGCTGACAGGAACGCAGGACGGCAGCGTGGACGCTGTCATCGGATAGGGGGGAACGGGATGCGCTCTATTCGGCAGCTGACCTTGTGCGCTGTGCTGACAGCGATGGCATTGGCCCTGAGTTACTTGGAAAACCTCTTCCCCCTGTCTGGGGCCATTGCCCTCCCTGGGGTGAAGATCGGGCTTGCCAACATTGTGACGGTATTTGCCCTGTATGTCCTGGGGCCGGGACCGGCGGCCCTTGTACTGACGGCCCGGTGCCTCCTGGGGTCCTTATTTGCCGGAAATATGAATGCGCTGTTCTTTTCCCTGTTGGGAGGATTTTGCGCCATGGGGACCATGATGCTGCTGCGGCGGGTGCGGGGTATCTCTGTTTACGGTGTGTCCATCGGGGGCGCCGCCGCTCACAACTGCGGGCAGGTGGCAGCGGCTATGGTGACCCTGGGGAACAGTGCACCGCTATACTATCTGCCGGTATTGCTGCCGGTGGGGGTTGCCACCGGGGCTGTGACAGGGCTGGTAAGCGCCTGCCTGTTTCAGGCCTTGTCCCGCACAGGGCTGCATTTTAAATAAGGTAAGACGGCACCTCCCTTTCGCATGTGCGAAAGGGAGGTGCCGTGCTTTTTCAGACCACCTGGTAAAGGGCGTTTAAAACTTGCCACAGCTGCGTGTCCGGCCGCATGAGATTCCAGATGCCCGCCCCCAAAAATCCGTATTCCTGGATGAGACGCAGCTTAGCCGCAAAGCTTCGGGCGTCCTCAAACCAGACCTGGTGGGAAATTCCCGATTCATCCTGATAATCAAAAAAAGGAGACTGGGCCGTTTCATCATACTCGATGACCGCCTGATGTTCAATGGCAATGGCCACGGCCTGCCGCCCGGAGAGGGAGGTGGCTTTGGTGACGCCCTCCTGGAAGGGCAGGGGCCAGTCATATCCGTAATTGGGAAGACCTAAAAGAATTTTCTCCCGGGGAATCTGGGTGAGAGCATAGTCCAGGACCGCCCTGACATTGGGCAGCGGTGCCACCGCCATGGGAGGGCCGTAGGTATAGCCCCATTCATAGGTCATCAGGAGGACTGCGTCACAGGCAGCCCCTACTGCGGCATAGTCATGGCCCTCATACAAAAGGCCCCGCTGATCCGAAGAGGTCTTGGGAGCCAGAGCAGCCCAAAGGGGCAGGGGAGAGATCTGCTGGCGCGTAAAAGACAGAAAGTCCGCATAGGCCTCAGACCATTGGGCGGGGAGGAACTCAAAATCCACATCCACCCCTCGGTAGCCCTTTTCATAAATCAAGGAGCGGATCTGGGATACGAGAGCCCCCCATTGGTCAGGGGCTGACAAAAGTGACACGGCCCGCTCAGAACTGAATTGACCGGACTCCGTCAATGTGGAGAGATGGAGCAGGGGCCGCACACCCATCTCCTGGGCTGCCGCTAAAAGCGCCTCGTCTGCCAGGGGAAACACGGAGAGATCCGCAGTAAGGCCATAGGTGAAGGGGGAGAGGTCCGTGAGATAGGGCAGCTGAGAGCGCAGCAGGTCCTGGGAAATGGAGGGGTCGGCGTAGCCATTGAACCGGGCGGAGGCGATGGGCTCTTCCCAATAGGACAAAACTAGGCTCTGGCCCGCCGTCACAGCCTGACTCCCTTTCAGAGAGATATTGTTTTGCCATAGGCGGCGGAGGGTAAGTCCATAGGACTGCGCAATGGAGGACAGGGTTTGACCGGGAGCTACCACATGTACCCGCCGGGGGAAACGGACCACCAGCGTCTGTCCAATGGCCAGGCGTTCATCCCAAACGCCGTTGTCCTGGGCCAGACGGTGGGGATTTACGCCATACTCCCGGGCGATGGAAGAGAGGGTCTCGCCGGGACGGACCACATGAATGATCATGGATATCACCTCCCAAAAGGGTATGCGGCAGAAGAAAATCCCATGACCTGAGGAAGGAGAAGAAGCCGGGGCGCCATTAGGCGCCCCGGCTTCTTGCTCTGCCGGCGGGCCGGGTGCTCCTGGGGCAGGAGCGGGAGAGAGCAGCAGGAGGAAAGAGAAAAAAGAAAAAAACAATGCACGCACCCGTGCAACTTTTGCGGGAATTTTAGGGCAGGGTGAGGAGGCGGTCAGATTGGAACACATGGAGAAAAAGGATCGGGACAGCCGATTCTGCGAGGCATTTTTCCGGTCTTTGGATCCAGAAGCGGCAGGCAGCGAGGCCGGCGGAGACGGGTTTCGCCTGCTGCGAAAACAGGCGAACCGACAAAGGTTGGAGCGGATGCGGAAAGAGACAGCAGACCAGATCCGGCGGGAAGACGTGGTGAGGCGCATGGCGCAGTTGGCCTTTGGACGGGCTAATGATGCCGTGCGGCTGGCCCTGGATCCCCAAAATGTGGATATTGGCAGTCTGGACCTTTCCGCTGTGGCGGAGATCAAGGTGGGAGAGAAGGGCGTGGAGCTGAAGCTGACGGACCGGGTACGGGCCTTGGAGGCACTCCATGGCCTGATTGAGGCAGGCGCCACAGAGGAGAGCGCCAACGGCCTGTATGCCGCACTGACGGCCGCCGCGCAGCAGATGGGGGAGGAATGATATGAGCGGCCAGACATGCCGCTTTTCCCCAAAACAAATGCAGGTGCTTACCTGGTGGAAACGGCCGGAGTGGGAGGCCATCATCTGCGATGGGGCCATCCGCAGCGGCAAGACATTTTCCATGGGGCTCTCTTTTTTCCTGTGGGCCATGGCGTGCTTTGAGGCAAGGCAGTTCGGCCTGTGCGGGAAAACAGTGCGGGCCCTGCGGCGAAACGTCTTACAGGAACTGCTCCCCTGTTTGCGGCAGCTGGGCATGGAGGTGCGGGACAGCCGCTCTGACGAGGCCATCGTGGTGCGCTACCGGGGCAGAGAGAACCGCTTTTTGCTCTTCGGCGGGCGGGATGAGTCCAGTGCGGCGCTGATCCAGGGCAGTACCCTGGCGGGCGTGCTTCTGGATGAGACGGCCCTGATGCCCAGGTCTTTTGTGGAGCAGGCATGCGCCCGGTGCAGCGTTCAGGGAAGCAGGCTGTGGTTCAACTGCAATCCGGCGGGGCCGGAGCACTGGTTCTACCGGGAGTGGATCCTGCGGGCAAAGGAGCGGAAGGCACTGCACCTGCACTTTACCATGGATGACAATCCCAGCTTATCACCCGCCATTCGGGAGCGATACCGAAAAGCATACTCCGGTGTGTTTTACAGGAGATTCATCGCCGGAGAGTGGGCGGCGGCCCAGGGACTGGTCTACGACTTTTTTGACCCCCAGAAAGACGCCCTACCGGTGCCAAAGGGGCCTTTTTCCCAATGGCGGGTCTCCGTGGACTACGGGACGGCCAACCCGGCTTCCTTTGGACTTTGGGGACGAAAGGGAGACACCTGGTATCGGGTGGCGGAGTACTACTATGACTCCCGGAAGGAAGGGCGGCAGAAGACTGACGGAGAATATGCCGATGATCTGGAGCGCCTGACCCAGGGAAAATCCATCCAGCGGGTGATTGTGGATCCCTCTGCCCTGAGCTTTATCGAGCTGCTGCGGCGGCGGGGGTTTCGGGTGGTTCGGGCAGATAACCGGGTGGCCGACGGGATCCGGGTGACAGCGGACCTGCTGCGGATGGGACGGATCGTGCTTTGTGACAGCTGCCGGGACTGTCTGCGGGAGATGGCCCTTTATTGCTGGGATGAGAGCGGGGGGAAAGACAGTCCCCGCAAAGAACATGACCACGCCATGGATGAGATGCGGTATTTCGCCATGGATCTGGAGCGGGACAAGCAAAGCGGGTTCGTGGCCACTTGGGTGGAACGCCGAAAAGAGCGGCAGTAAGACGGGGAGGAAAAATCATGACGATGGAACAGATGAAACAGCGGCTGCTGGGAGGCAGACGCAGATGCAGGGCAGAGGCGGTCCCGCAGATCGCAGCTGCACAGGTGCAGCTGCGCAGACAGGAGCAGCACCCCTTTGGCGGGCTGCGGGCCTATGTGCCCCAGCAGATGGGCGAGGCTCGGCTTTACCGGGCGGTACGGGAGGCTGTGCCGGTGGTGGACTCCGCCATCTATAAGCTCATCCGCATGACCGGCGGACTAAAGGTGCGCTGCGGCAATCAAAGCGCCCAGAGGGGGATGGATGCGTTTTTGCGCACTGTGCCGGTGGGACGGGCGCAGGTGGGGATCCAATCCTTTTTGGACGGGTACCTGGACTCTATGCTCACCTGTGGGCAGGCAGTGGGCGAGATCGTGCCGGCGGCGGGGGGAGGCGATATCGCCGCGCTGCTGTGCGGAAATGTGGAGGACATTGAACTTCGAGAGGGGGAGCACCCTCTGCAGTTTTTGATCTGCGGGAGAAATGAGCAGGGAAAGATGGAGCCCCTGCCCTATCAGGACTTGCTGCTGTTTACCCCGCTGAATCCGGAGGCGGGGAGCCCCTACGGCGTTTCCTTGCTGCGATCCCTGCCGTTTATGACGGAGATCCTGACAAAGATCTACCATACCATCGGCGTCAATTGGGAGCGGTGCGGAAACGTGCGCTTTTCCGTGACATGCCGGGATGGACAGGGTGAGGCTCCCGAGCGGGGGCGGATCCTGGCAGAGGAGTGGTCCCGGGCCATGGCCCAGACCCGGGATGGAAGCGTGCGGGATTTCGTGGCAGTGGGGGATGTGGATATCCGGGTGATCGGCGGTGACGCCCCCATTCTGGACAGCGAAGTCCCGGTGCGGCAGATGCTGGAGCAGATCGTGGCCAAGACGGGGATTCCACCGTTCATGCTGGGGCTGAACTGGAGCTCTACAGAGAGGATGAGTACCCAACAGGCCGATATGCTCACCACGGAGATCACCGCCCTGCGGCGGACACTGACTCCAGTGGTGGAGCGGATCTGCCGGCTGTGGCTGCGGATGCAGGGGTGGACCTGCGGGGCAGAGGTGCTGTGGGAGGACATCAATTTGCAGGACGAGGTGGAGGAGGCCAAGGCGGAACTCTACCGGGAACAGGCCAGAAAGCTGCGCCTGGAAAATGACGCCGCAGAAGCAAAACGGGAGCTTTAACAGCCCATGGAAGCGGAAAGAAGAACAAGGAGGATCGGATGGAACAGGTGACACGGGAGGACTTGAATCGGATCAATGCACTGGCAAAGAGCACGTTGACGGCAGAAAAGGTCTACACCTTTACGATGCGCCTTTGTGACAATGAGGTGGACCGGGACTTCGAGCGCTTCGAGTCTCAGGCCCTGGACACCCTGGCAGAGCTGTTTTTGGGGAAGAGCGGACTTTTTGACCACCAGTGGTCAGCCGTGGGACAGACGGCCCGGATCTACCGCACAGAGGTGGTGGAAGAGCCGGGAAGAGTGACGGCGGCAGGAGATGCCTATCGCTGGCTGAAGGGCTGGGCCTATCTTTTGCGGACAGAGAAAAATGAGGATCTCATCGCCGAGATCGAAGGCGGGATCAAAAAAGAGGTCAGCGTTGGTTGCCGCATGAAAAAGAGCGTTTGCTCTATCTGCGGGGCGGAGGACAGCTGCGCCCATATACCCGGCCAGCAGTACGAGGGAAAGTTATGCTTCCGGGAGCTGCGGGAGCCTGAGGATGCGTATGAGTGGTCGTTTGTGGCGGTGCCCGCTCAGCGGGAGGCCGGCGTGGTGAAGCGCTTTGGCCCGGAACAAGACGAAATGGCCCGGCTGAAGCGCCAGGCGGAGCTGGGGAAGCGATATCTGGGACAGCTGCGAAAGGAAGTGGTGCGGCTGGCCATGCTCAGCGATGAGGATCTGGACGGAGCCATTTTGGAAAAGGCGGCGCAGCGGATGGAGGAGGGTGAACTGCTGGAGCTTAAGCGCGTGTTTGAAAAGCGCACGGCCAGACGGTTCCCCGCGGCAGTACAGCTGCGCCCTGCCCCCCAAAAGCGGGGGGAGGATGAATCGGTGTTCCTTGTCTGAGAGGGACAATATTTAAAAATAGGGAGGATCAGGGATGAACATTTCGTATGAGGGCATTGGCCAGTGGGCCGCGACCTTCGCCTGCGGCAGCGTGGAGTGCGGCCAGGTGGTAAAGGTGGCGGAAAATGACACGGCGGCAGTTTGCGCTGACGGCGATGGCTTTACAGGCGTGGTGATGTCTGTGGCCAGAGACGGGGGCGCCTGCACTGTGGCGCTGGGCGGCATGGTCACCGTGGGTTACAGCGACACCGCGGCCCCTGCCGTAGGCTGGGCGAACTTGTCCGCTGACGACAAGGGCGGCGTGAAGGCTGACAGCAATGGCCATAGCTATCGGGTGGTCCGGGTGGACGATTCCGCCAAGACCGTGACATTTGTACTGTAAGGAGGAAAGACGATGGGTTATCAATACGAGACGGTTCGACTGGAAAAGGGGATGTACGGTCAGGGAGGCCGGACCTTTTCCCAGACACTGGAGGCACTGGATCCCAGCGAACATTACAAGGGCACGCCCCTGGAGGGGATGGACGCGTTTCAGCGCCAGCTCAAGCGCTTTGACATCCGAGTGAAGGGCGCCGGCAGCGACCGGGTGGAGAAATTCTTTTTCAACACCGAGTCTGCGGTGCTGTTCCCGGAGTTCGTCTCCCGGGTGGTGCGTCAGGGAATGGAAGAGGAGTGCATCCTGCCGGACATCACGGCTACCGTGACGCATTTTGATGGGTTGGACTACCGTTCCATTGCCTCCACCCCCACGGAGGAGGAGAAAAAGCTCAAGCGGGTGGAGGAGGGTGCCGCAATCCCCCAGACGGTGATCCACACCCAGGAGAACCTGGTGCGGCTGCACAAGCGGGGGAGAATGCTGGTGGCACCTTACGAGGCCATTCGCTTCCAGCGGTTGGACCTGTTTGCCGTGACGCTGCGCCAAATCGGCGCCTACATCGGCCGGATGCATCTGGAGGATGCCGTGAACGTCCTGCTGGAGGGAGACGGCAATGACAACGCCGCCCCGGTGCTGCAGGTGGGAGAGGGAGCGATCTCCGGTTCCTCCGGCCAGCTGAGCTATGGCGCGCTGCTGGATTTTTGGGGACAGTTTGACCCCTATACCATGAACACTCTGCTGGTGGGCGGCGATATGATGCTGGCTATGCTGAAGATGGAGGAGTTCCAGAACCCCATGACGGGGCTGAACTTCCAGGGCACCGGTAAGCTGACCACGCCCCTGGGCGCCAAGCTGCTGCGCACCAGCGCCGTGCCTGCAGACACCATCATCGGTCTGGACAAGGGCTATGCGCTGGAGCAGATCTGCGGCAGCGAGGTGACCGTGGAGTACGATAAGCTCATCGACCGTCAGCTGGAACGGGCTGCCATCACTTCTGTGTCTGGCTTTGCCAAGCTGTTTGTGGACGCGGCAAAAGTCCTGAAGGTGTAAACAACGGGGCGGCGCGCCCCAAAACGGGACGCGCCGCCTGATACGGAGGGGAGGACCTTATGGAAGAGACAATTTTGAGCCTGGCCCAGAGCCTCTGCGGCGCGGAGGACCAGCGCCTCCCCTATCTGGAGGCGCTGTGCCGGGCGGCTCAGGAACGCTGGAGCAGACGTTTGAAAAGCGGAGTGAGCCAGGAGGAGTGCAGGGAGGCCATGGAGTGTGCCAGCGCCCTTTGGGCGGCAGCGGACTTCCTGGAGAGCGACGGACAGGGCGTGTCTTCCTTCACAGCAGGAGAGCTGACGATCCATGAGCGGACCGGAGAGGACCGAAGCGCAATGTGCCAAGGGATGCGCCGGGCCGCCCAGCGGCTGATGGCGCCCTATGCCCAGATGGAGGACTTTTGCTTCCGGGAGGTACGGGGATGACGGAGTCGGTGCATACCATCCTGGAACGCTGGGGACAGACGGTGACACTGCTTACGGCCCAGGGGGAAAAAACCGCCAAGGCCATCTTCCAGCCCATAATCCAGAACAGTGAGACGGAAGATGGATGCGTCCATCCCCTGGGGAGGATCGACCAGCGGCGGTGGCTTTATCTGGGACAAGAACCCTTGAAAAAGGGAGATCAGGTGACCCGCCAGGGGGAGACCTTTGTGGTGCGCAGCAGCCACAGCTGGCGGGCAGGAGAACAGGTGATTCTCTGGCAGGCACTGCTGGAGCGGGAGAAGGAGGCTGTATGAAGGAGCTAAGGCAGATCCGTGAGGCGGTCATCACTGCCCTGAAAGAGCAGGGACTGCAAGCCCTGAGCGCCTATCCCGACCAGCGGGCAGAGCTGTGGGACGGCCCGGTGGCCGCTGTGGCGGTGGATACCGTACAGAGCAAAGCCGCGGGATTTTATGACTATCTCGGTGAGATATACGATGAAGAATCCGGCACTGTGCGGGAGCGATATGGCAAACGCATGGAGGGAAGCGTGAGCATCGAGCTGCGGGCGCCCACGACGGCAGAGTGCGAAGAGGGGTGCGAGCAGGCGGAAGACGCCCTTCTGAGCGGGTGCCCCCAGGGCCTGCGGTTGGAGCAGCTGCGGTGGGAAGGAACCAGCTGGGAGGCAGAGAGCAATCTTTTTCTAAGAAGGGGCACCGCGGTCTGCCAGGCTACCTTTGTGGCACACGCGGAGACAGAAGAGCCGGTGTTCCTGGATTTTCGGTTGAAGGGAGTTATGGAAAATGAGTGAGCAAAGACATGAGCGGCCCGGCGTGTATTCGGTTTACGACGCCTCGGCAGTGGTATCCGCCGGGCGCGGAAACCGGACCATCGCCGTGGCGGCCAAAGCAACCAAGGGGACAGAGGGACAGGTGGTGACGCTGACTGGATATACCGCCGGGGTTACGGCCTTCGGCGAGGATCAGGCAGAGAGCCCCGGCATGAGCACGCTGCTGCGGCTGCTGTTTGCAAACGGGGCCTCCACCATCAAGGCCGTGCGGGTGGCTGAGGCAGGTGCCACGGCAGACTATGAGGCGGCCTTTGCCCTTTTGGGAAATGAGGACGCCCAGGTGGTGGTGTGCGACAGCGATGCCCTGGAGGTGCAGCAGGCACTGCGAAGCGCTGTGGAGGACTGCTCTACCCGCCGAAAAGAACGCATCGGCGTGGTAGGCCTGGGGGGCGCCTCTGCCGCAGAACTGGTGGAACGGGCCAAGGAGCTCAACAGCGAGCGGATGGTACTGGTAGGGCCGGACGTGCTGGATGGGACGGGAAAGACCCTTTCCGCAGTGTTCGGCGCAGCGGCAGTGGCCGGCGCTATCGCATCTGCCCGGGATCCGGCAATCCCCCTGAATGGGGCGGAGCTTTCCGGTCTGGGCGGCGTGGCTGAGGAATACAGCGACAACGACATCGACCTGCTGGTACGGGGAGGGGTGACCCCTCTGGAGAGCGTGGCGGGAGTGGTGAGTCCGGTTCGGGGCATTACCACCCGTACCACCACCGGCGGCGCCGCCGATACCACCTGGCGGGAGCTGACCACGATCTTGATTGTGGACGATGTGATCCCCACGGTACGGTCCGCCCTCCGCAGTAAATTTGCCCGGGCTAAAAATACGGCCCAGAGCCGGGGAGCGATCCGATCTCAGGTGATTGTAGAGCTGGAGAAGAAGCTGAGTGCACAAATTATTGACAGTTACGGCGATGTGACCGTGACAGCGGCAGAGGACGACCCCACGGTGTGCCTGGTGGAATTCGGCTTTATGGTGGCCCATGGGCTCAATCAGGTGTATCTGACGGTCCATATCACGGTTTAAGGAGGAGAGACAATGAAAGGATTTCCCACCAGTTCCGACATCTATTTGGAGGTGGACGGCAAAAAGGTGGCCGTGGTGCAGAGCTACACCGCCAAGGCCACCAAGTCCAGCCAGAGCGTGGAGGCCTTTGGAGAGAGCGAGCCTGTGGCTACCATTGAGGGCCAGCGGAGCTACACACTGGAGCTGACCAGACTTTATGCCACGGATGAGGCGGTGTCCGACGGGATCGATTTTCATGACCTGCAGGACTTTTCCTTGGTGATCTGCAAGCCTGACAGAAAGGTCATTTACAGCGGGTGCGAGTGGAGCAGTATCCGGGAGGAGGGGCAGCTCAACGCCATGGTGGCGGAGAGCGTGACGGTGGTGGCCTCCAGCCGGATCGAGACGACGGCGTGAGGAGCATCGATGAATTAAGGCCGCTGAAAGCCCAGGAGCTCCTGCAGATCTGGCAGACTTGCCGTCAGCGCTGGGAGGACCCCTTGGAGAGAACAGTGCTGTGCAATGCCATGGTGCTGGCCCGATGCTGCCTTTTCCAGGGAGAGGCAGTGTACCACGGGGAGATGGAGGCGCTGGAGGATCTGACGGGTCCGGAGATGGAGCAGCTGCTGCGCCGCATTTCCCAGGGGGGCGGGAAAATTGCCGGAGCGGCCAACCAGGAATTTGATATGGAGCGGTTTGAACGCCTTTCCGGGAGATGAGGGCAATGGACTATATCTATGAAGAGCTGCTGCGGCAGCAAAAGGCCCTGCGGCAGCTGCTGGTGGGCCAGGGAGAGACCACCGGGGAAGAAGCACCGGGGGAGGAGACAAAAAAACAGGAGCAGGCCTGGACGGATCAGGAGGCGGCTGCATCTCCTGTCTCGTCTCAACAGGCGGCAGGGGCCGGAGCGGGCCTGATAGAAAGAGCCCTGGAAGCAGCCATGGAAAATGCCGGCAGCCATGACCTCGCCCAGCGTCAAAGAGACCTCAACCAGGTATGGAAGCCTCTGCTCCAGGAGGAGCAGCCGGTCCGGGAGCAGTCCGGAACACCGGCAGCAGAAGAGCTCCTCTGGGAAGGAGACGTGCCGGTTTTGTATCAAGGCAGCTGGGACAGGGCATCCCGCCGGGCGGACGTCAGAGCTGTCTCCCGTATGGTGCAGCAGGACGCCCGGCGCTATGACGGGGGATTTACCCTGTACTGAGGGAATGGAAGGAGGACGAGGGCGTGAATCTGTCGCCTATGCGATATAAGGAATATACCTGGCCCCACAACCCGGAGACATTTGTGATGGAATACCGCCGCCAGGTGGCGGCACACAAAGTGCCTTTCGGCCGGTGCGTCTTGCAGGATCTCGGGATGACGTACCGCATTTTCCGGGGAGAGGGCGTTTTTGCGGGACCGGAGGCCTATGAGGAGTTTAAGCGGCTGGAAGAGGTCTTCCGCCAGGAGGGAGCCGGACTTTTGATCCACCCTGTCTGGCAGACGGAGCGGGCCTATTTTCTGTCGCTGACTGTGACGGAGGAGCCTCGGCCGGACTATGTACGCTATCAGTTTTGCTTTTGGGAGGACTGGGGCGGCTATGACGGGAGCCTCACGGAAAATGACGATGGGGGCACCGCTCCATGGACAGGCAACAGCGAAGAGAGCGGCGGAACTTCCTCTCAAGAAAAAACAACGTACCTCGTCTGCAAGGGGGATACCCTGTGGGGGATCGCCCGGCGGTACGGCGTGAAGCTGGCCGACCTCGTAGCAGCCAATCCCCAGATCAAAAATCCCAATCTCATCTATCCGGGGAATGAGGTGATCATCCCGTGATTGGCCGGATCTTTACGGCGGACCACCACGTCTATGATCTGCCAAAGCCCCTGAGCTGGACTGTGCGGCACACTGGGAGCGTGCCCTGTGACAGCTATACCATAACCGTTTTGTATCAGCGAGAGATGGCGCCGGTTTTGAAGATGGCGGCGGGCTTCGCCGCCATCGAAAACGGGCAGACCGTCCTGCGGGGAATCGTGGACAGCTATACCATCGAGCTGGAGGAGGGAGGCACCTTCGCAACCCTTACCGGCCGGGGATATGCCGCCCGACTGCTGGACAATGAGTCCAGACCGCTGACCTATCAGGACGCAACCCTGGCAGAGATCATCCAGAGTCATGTGACGCCCTATGGCATCCAGTGCGCAGAGGCGGCCTCTATCCGGGCAGGGGGTGTGTACACAGTGGCGGCAGGCAGCAGCCAATGGAAGGCGCTGGAGGGCTTTTGCAGAACGTTCGGAGGATTTTCGCCCCGGTTTGACCGCTGGGGAAGGCTGCTGGCCGTGCCGGAGACGCCCGGCAGCTGCCTGAGGATCTCAGAGGGGGATCCCATTTTGTCCTGCACGGTGGAAGAGGACTACTATGGCGTATTGACAGAGGCCTTGGTGATTGATAAAAAGCGGAATGTCAGC
Organism: uncultured Oscillospiraceae bacterium; assembly: GCA_944385475.1. Classification (GTDB taxonomy): domain Bacteria; phylum Bacillota; class Clostridia; order Oscillospirales; family Oscillospiraceae; genus Oscillibacter. The sequence continues at coordinate 20,900 of CALWXJ010000010.1, read as the reverse complement.
TACAGCGTGAAAAACCAGGATATGATCGCCAAGGGCGGGCAATGCCGGCACGTGATCTATACCCCTGGCAGCAGCACCTGGGATGCTATGCGCTATACCGGGGAGTACCAGATCCAGCAGTCCAAACAGGATCAAAAGGCTGTGGTGCTTACGCTCCCGGGAAGCTTCCTGGCCTTTCCCGGAGACCGGGTGGCCCTGGATCTGCGGGAAATGGATCTGCAGCAGACCTTCCGGGTGGCAGAGGTGGAAAACCGCTTTTCTGCCGGAGAGGGAGCGGTTTTGGAACTGACATTGAAGGAGGAGTGAGAGCATGTGGCTTAGCAAGCAGATGCGTCCATCACCGCCTACGGCAGACGCGGATATGGGCACCACTACCATTACGGGGGACCGTGTGGGAGTGGTGACCCGGGGAGAGGTGCGCTCTTTGCCGATATACAGCCCCGGCGGCTACGTCTGGATGCCGGAGAGCGGAGGAGCGGTGCTGGTGATCAAAGGGGGGCCTGGAGGCGAGGAACAGTATGTGGCCGGGATGGAACAGCAGGAGGTCCCAAAAGGCATGAGACCCGGCGAGGTCTGGATCTACGGGCCGGGGGATAACGCCGTTTACCTGAAAAATAACGGCAGCATAGAACTCAAGGGCAGAGTGGAGATACAGGGGAGCTTATTTATCAATGGTGAACCCTATAAGCCCTGCATTTGCGCGGAACAGGGGGTGTGACGGCGTGCTGGTTTTGAAAGACGGGGACTACATGAAAAACGGCAACGGCCTGAAAAGGGCAGATCAGCAGGAAGAACTTTTGCAGTGGGTATTGTTTCAGCTGACGGCACGCCGGGGCAGCTTTCCGTTTTGGGAGGAATTGGGCAGCCGCCTGTGGCAGCTGGGCAGGCTGCCCCAGGAGGCCCGCAGCAGCGCTGCAGCACAGTATGTGAAGGAGGCGCTGGGAGAAAAGACGGATTTAACGGTGGACTCCGTGGAGCTGTCCCAGGACTCCCAGGGTAAGATAGACCTGACGGCGTATCTGAGCTGGAACGGAAGGCCGCTGGCAGCGACGGTGCAGATTCTGTGAAAAAGGGGAGGTGGGAATGTGAAGAATACGGAAGAGATCTATCAGGAACTGATGAAGGATTTCCAAGAGCGCTCTGGAGTGGCACCGGGGGCGGACTGTGATTTATCCGTCCGAATGTGGGCCGCGGCAGCACAGATCCAGGCACTGGGGATCCAGGCGGACTGGGTGTTGGAGCAGAGCTTCCCCCAGACGGCACAGGGGGTGTATCTGGATCGCCATGGGCAGATGCGGGGGCTTTCCCGGATGGAGGCCACCAAGGCCAAGGGCGTGCTGCGGTTCCTGGTGGCTACGCCGCAGCTGGCGGAACTGCGGGTGCCGGAGGGAACAGTTTGTATGACGGAGGGGGCTGTTCGCTATCAAACCCTTGCAGAAGCTGTGATCCCCGCCGGCGAAGAGTTCGGGGAGGCTGAAGCAGAGGCGGTAGAGGGCGGCACCAGCGGAAATACCGGAGCATCTACCATTACCCTTTTGACAGCTTGCCCGGTGGCGGTGACAGGGGTGACGAATCCGGAGGCCTTTGTAGGGGGCAGCGATCAAGAAGACGACGAGGCGCTGCGCCAGCGTATCCTGGATAGCTATGCCCGGCTGCCCAACGGCGCCAACGCCGTTTGGTATGAGGAGACAGCCCTAAGCCACAGCGGTGTCATGGCCGCCAGTGTTGTGGGCCGGGCCAGGGGGATCGGCACAGTGGACGTGTATATCGCGGGAGAGGACGGATTGCCCTCGGAGGAGCTGCTGGAAGAGGTCCGGGCGGACTTACAGCAGCGCCGGGAGATCGCCGTGGATGTGGAGGTCAAGACTCCCACGGAAAAGGCGGTGGATCTTACGGCCCAACTCCAGGTGGAGGAAGGGGCGGTGTTCCGTGAGGTAAAGGAACGGGCAGAGGCAGCCATCGCCACCTACTTCAGCGGAAAGCGGCTGGGAAAATCCGTGTTGGTGGCACAGCTTGCCAACCTGCTCTATCAGGTGGAGGGCGTAAAGAACTACCGGCTCCTTTCTCCTGAGGCGGATATCCAGGCCGACGCCACTGTGCTGCCTACCCTGGGGACATTAACCGTGACGGAAATGGAGGCGTAAGATGTATCAGCAGTATTTGCGCCGCCTTTTAAAGCCTCTGGGGGTTTATGACCTTTCCCAAGACACCATAAACGGAGCGGAGATTGACGCCCTGGGCGCGGCGCTGGACCGCCTGGAAGCGCAGATAGAATATGCAGAGCGGGAAAGCCTGATCGCCACGGCAGAGGGAGAGGGGCTGGACCGCCGGGAGGAACTGTTCGCCCGGCGGCCAGCTGCAACAGGGGTCCAGGAGAGAAGAGAGGCTCTGGCGGCGCTGCTGCAGATTGACGGGGACAGTTTGACCCCGGAGGCAATCAACCGCACACTCCAGGGCTGCGGCATTCTGGCCTGGGCAAAAGAGATGGGCCAGGGAAGGCTGCAGATCCGTTTCCCGGAAGTGGCGGGTGTCCCAGAGGAATTTGACCAGATGGAAAAGACCATCCTGGACATCCTGCCCTGTCACCTGGAGGTGGAGTTCTACTTTCGCTATCTCACTTGGGGGGAGTGCGAAGCAGCCGGATATACCTGGGCGGACGTGGAGGCGGCAGAACACACCTGGGAGAGCTTCCAGTTGGCCGTACCCCCGGAGACGTGAGGTTATGGCTATGGAAAATGTGATTGTAGCAGTGATCTCCGGCACGTTGACTCTGGTGGGAGTCCTGATCTCCAACGGACGCAGTCAGGCTGTGACAGAGACAAAGCTGGCGGAGTTGACCCGGGAGGTGCGGGAGCACAATAACTTTGCCCGGCGTATGCCGGTGGTGGAGGAAAAAATCAAAGTCATCAATCACCGGATCGAGGATCTGGAACGAAACAGTACGATGAAACATGGAAAGGAAGGACAGCAATGAGCAAGTTTGAGGAAATTATCGGCAAGTACACGTCCGGAAAGGCCACTTTGGCCGATACCAACGCGGCCCTGAAGGAAGCAGGGGCCAACTATCAGCTGGACCCGGAGAAAAACATCTTGAGCGAGGCGGAAAAAAGAGCCACCACTGTGGGCTATTACCTCGATCAGGTCAACGGCTATGGCCTGCTGGATACCGGCACCGGCACCATGGAAAAGGTGAAGCTGGTGGCCGGTAAGCTGCCGGATGTCATCAATCAGGTGCAAAGCGACGGAACCACCAATATGGCGGCGTATGTGTACATTGCCGGCCGCAAGTACGAGGTCAAGGGAGACGCCGTGGCCGAGTGCGACAACATTTACGCAATCTAAGGTATAAACAGGGCTGCGGCCAGGGCCTGGGTGCCTTGGCCGCAGTTCTGGCAGAGGAGGAGAGAAGATTGGAAACCCTTTATAAACGCCTGTCCAATTTATTGTCGGTAAAGAGCATTGTGACTGTGATCCTCACCGTGGTGTTTGCCTGCCTGTCGGTCCGGGGAACTGTGAGCAGTGATCAGTTCCTTACCGTGTTTACGGTGGTCATTGCCTTCTACTTTGGGACACAGGCCGAACGGGCCAAGAACATCAACAGCGATGGCAACAGTGTCTGAATTGCTGGCTGTGGCCCGGGGCGAGATCGGGGTAAAAGAAGACCCCGCGGATAGCAACCGGGTAAAATACAACACGGCGTATTATGGGCGGGAGGTTCAGGGCCCGGCTTATCCCTGGTGTGCGGCATTTCTCTGGTGGTGCAGCCAGAAGGCGGGGGTGGCGTGGCCGGTGAAAACAGCCTCCTGCGGCGCCCTGCGCACGGCCGCGCAAAAAGTGGGTCAGTGGGTAGAGGCGGCGGCTGTGCTGCCTGGAGATATTGTGCTGTATGATTTTGGCACAGACGGAGCGCCGGATCACTGCGGCGTTGTGGAATATGTAAAAAACGGGACTGTCACATCCATCGAAGGAAACACGGCCCCCAACAACGACGCCAACGGCGGAATGGTGATGCGCCGGGTGCGGCCCATCCGCCAGGTAGTAGGCGCCTTTCGCCCGGAGTATGAGGAGGAGAGCGTGAGATATCAGCATTTGAGTGATGTGCCGGAGACGTTCCGGCCGGTGATTGAAAAACTGATGGACCTGGGTGTGATCCAGGGGGATGGAAGCGACCCCAACGGCCATGGGGACGTAATTGATCTGAGTCACGATATGGTGCGCCTGCTGGTAATGGCCTACCGGGCCGGCGCATTTGGAAAATAAAGGCTCTCTCCAGCAGGGAAGAGCATGCTGTAAAGACAGGCGGATTTATCTGCCTGTCTTTGCTTTTGGAAAAAGAAAAGCGCAGTGATCCTGGGCAAGGGCGGCCACGTTCTTAAAAAAGAGAAGATCCCGGGAGTAATGGAAAATTCATATTGAAGGCTTTTCCAGAAAGTGGTATAATCAAGCTGTTATAAAAAGGCGGCGGCTACGCTGCCCCTCCAAATGTGTCCCGGAGGATTCTGCCAGGGCACTGGAGAAGCCAGTTTCATAAATAATTAAATGCCGCCTGGAAAATGTTACATTTTTTGGTTGAAAAGAAAACAGGATCCGGTATAATTACAGGTAAGAAAACCGTTTTTCGCCCTCAGACATAGCCCGTGGGGACGGCAGCGCCTCATGGAAATGCCAGAGACGGGGGCGCGGATGTCCAAGGGACAGAAAGGGAACGATATGAAAGAGGAAGTTTGCAATAAGCTGATTTTGGCAGTGCTTCAGGGAGACGACTACGATGATGTGGTGCGGGAACTGAACCAAAACGGCATTCAGGTGACGATGCTCAACTCCACCGGCGGCTTCTTGAAAAAGCGCAGCGCCACCATCATGATCGGCGTCAACGAGCAGCGGGTGGACGAGGTGCTGGCGATCTTGAAAAAGCGGGCCGGCCAGCGGACAGAGACGGTGTATCAAACGCCCTTCCCCGTGGGCCAAAACGGTGTACCTACGATTTTGGCCTCCGTACCCATGCAGGTGCGCTGCGGCGGCATCGTAGTGTTCGTGCTGGATATGCAGAAGATGGAGAAATATTGATTGCCACAAAAAGGGGCCCCGGACTTACGTCCAGGGCCCCCTTTATCATTTTTGGAGCCGCCTGTATCCGGGCCTGTGGCCCGAGGGCGAAGAAGCAGGGCAGGCGGGAAAAATCAGGCATTGCGGAAGCGGGAGAGAAAGTCCTTTGTCTCCTGCCGCTGAGGGTTGCCGAAGACCTCTGCAGGAGTGCCTTCCTCGCAGATGACGCCCTGATTCATGTACACCACATGGGTGGAGACGTCCCGGGCAAAGGCCATCTCATGAGTCACCACCAGCATGGTCATGCCCTCGGTGGCCAGGGCCTGCATCACAGTCAGGACCTCTCCCACCATCTCCGGGTCCAGGGCAGAAGTGGGCTCGTCAAAAAGCAGCACCTCCGGATCCATGGCCAGGGCCCGGGCGATGGCCACCCGCTGCTTCTGCCCGCCGGAGATCTGGCGGGGCTTTGCGTTGATATAGGGGGCCATTCCCACCTTTTCCAGATAGTCCATGGCGCTGCGGCGGGCAGCGTCCCGATTTTTCTTGAGGACCTTTATCTGCCCCACCATGCAGTTTTCCAGCACGGTCATGTTGTTGAAAAGATTAAAGGACTGGAACACCATCCCCACCCGGGAACGGTAGGCAGAGGGGTTGATCCCCCGTCCTGCCACGTTCTGCCCGTGATAGAGGATCTCCCCAGAGGTGGGGGTTTCCAGCAAATTGATGCACCGCAGCAGTGTGGACTTGCCGGAGCCGGAGGCGCCGATAATGGAGATCACGTCTCCTTTGTCCACCGTAAAATCGATGTCCCGCAGCACCTGATTGCTGCCAAAGGTCTTGGAGAGGTGCCGGACCTCTAAGATCATTTCACCCATATTACCGCTCTCCTCTCGTGCTGCCGTTGCGGTTTTTCAAAGATTCCTTGGTCCGCTCCCGGTACTCCTTGCTCCGCTCGTCAAAGGGGGTGCCCCGGTCCGGGTAGTTGTAGGTCCCAGCGGTCATGGTCAAAGGGTCCGTCTGGACCAGTTCATAGCTGTCGGAGCCGTCCATGAGTTTTTCCACCAGCCGCAGCAGGAACGAGGCGATGAGAGTCATGGTGAGGTAGCCGATCATCTCAATGGCGGCGGAGGGGAAGTACATGTTGTTGACGCCCACGATATAGCGGTGCCAGGCGAAAAACTCTGTAAAGGAGATGATGAACATCACAGAGGTATCCTTGATGTTGATGATCAAGTTGTTGCCGATCTGGGGAATGATGTTGCGGATGGCCTGGGGCAAGATGACATTGGTCATGGTCTGCACGTGGGTCATTCCGATGGCCATGGCGCCCTCCGTCTGGCCGGGGTCGATGGAGATGATGCCGCCCCGGACGGACTCGGCCATATAGGCACCGGTATTGATGGACACCACGATGATGGAGGCCAGCCAGATACCGCTGTTGCCGGAAAAGGCCACCCGCCCATCGGTGAAATAGGGCAGGCCGTAATAAATGAACACGGCCTGCAGCACCATGGGGGTGCCCCGGAACACCTCTACATAGATCCGGACGATGGCCCGGACCACCTTGAGCAGCGTGCGCTTGGCGGCATGATCCTGGGGAGAGTAGGGGATGGTATTGAGGATGCCGCAGGCAAGGCCGATGATGCATCCGATCACAGTGGCCACCACCGCCAAAATCACCGTATTGACAATGCCGCTTAAATAGGCTGCGCCATAGTTGTCCCACAGCAGGATCATGTCCTGCCCCAGCTTTACCAGCTTTTCCATGGCTGATGCTCCTTTCTGTACATGGGGACGTCATCCGGCCCCAGAGGCGGGGCCGGATGACGGGCTGCGATGAAAACAGGGGGTTACACCTCGGGCTGGATGGCGATGGCCTGATCCATCAAGGCGTTGAATTGATCCGCATTCAAGGCGGAGAGGACGGTGTCGATGGCGTCCTTGAGGGCGGTGTTGCCGCTCTGGACGGCGATGCCGATGTTGACGTTTTCAGCCCGCTCCTCTTCCGTGGCAAACTGGAAGTCGCCGTCAGTGCCGGCAAAATTCAGGATCACCAGGTTGTCGTCCTTGGCCACGGCGCCCATGGCGGTGGGCAGGTCCGTGCAGATGAAGTCCACCATGCCGGACTGCAGGGACATGATCATGGCAGGGGCGGTCTCAGCGGGAGCCTGGATGTCGGCGTTTTCGATCTGAGGCAGGCAGGAGTCGTACCAGATGGTGCCGGACTGGGCGGTGCAGGAGCCGCCGGAGAGGTCCGCGATGGAGGTGGCGTCAGCAAAGGCGCTGTCCTTGGTGGTCAGGCACACGATGTCGGCATAGTAGTAGGGGCCTGCCATATCCACTTCCTGCATGCGCTCGGCGGTCATGGACTGGCCGGCGATGTTGGCATCCATGGTTCCGGCCTGGACAGCGGGAGTCAGGGAGCCCCACTCGCTGGAGACGATCTCCAGATCCCAGCCATAGGCCTCGCAGATGCGCTTGGCGATGATGACATCATAGCCGTTGGCATAGGCGCCGGGGACGTTAGAGATGGGCACAGCGCCGTTGGAGTCGTCCATCTGGGTCCAGTTATAGGGCGCGTAAGCGCATTCCATACCCACTGTGAAAACGCCGTCTTCCAACCCAAGGATCGTGGAGGTGTCCACACCGGTGAGGTCCTCTACCGGGGGAACTTCCACGGAAGTTTGGTCGGTGGTATCATCCGTGGTATCGTCGCCGGTGGTGTCATCTGTGACATTGGTATCATCCGTAGTATCGTCGGTGGTGGTGTCTTCTGTGCCGCCGCAGGCGGTCATGGCCAGCAGCAGGGCCAGGGCAAGAAGGATACTGCTCAGTCTTCTCATGGTGCTTCCTTTCCAACCGGGAATCGGTTTCCGGCGATCACTCCTCCGCCGGCGAGGAATATAAAAAATTGGACCGCTTTGTCAAGCGGTCCATGGAAAATACGGGAACAGGGAGCCTGCCTGCAGCAGACTCGCTTCCGGATAGCCATTGATAGCGCTTCACAAAGTTTTGTGACAGTCCGGCAGATCTTCTCTGCCGACCCAGCTGCCAAAGACTCAGGCTGCCTTTGACGCTTCGGCGGTGGCCCCTTTCCCATCCGACGGCTGCCTGGCCTTGCCGGAGGGTACTCTTGGATACCGCGCCTCTATCTAAGCGATTCAATTTTTGTGAGTGCATCGTAGCACTCCCGGGGGCCGGTGTCAATAGGGGAATTGAAATCTTTGGAAAATTTGTAGCATTACCCCATATTTTTCCAAAGCTTTCAAAGACATCTTAGGGGATTCGGCAATAAAACCCGCCGAATCCCCGGGCTTACTCCGGAAGCACCCGGATCTCCAGCAGCTCCTGCACCTTACAGATGAGCTGCTGCTTGATGTGATGGATCTGCCGGTAGGAATCGGCAAGTTCTTTTTGCCGGGCCAGGTCAAAGGCCCCGTCCTCCCCCACGGGGATGGGGACGGGATCTTTCAGGGCGTTGATCATGGCGGAGTTGAGGGTGGTGTATTCGTTTTTCCCAAAATCCCCTTCCCGCCCCTTTTTCCGCCGTCTGAAGATGGGCTCCAGGACGTATTTGAGATAGCCCAGGTCCACATTTTTGCACGCTTCCTTGGGCAAAAGGATGCCCCGGTGGCCGGTGATGCTGAATTTCCCGGTGTGATGCATGATATACCCGGCAAAGCCGTCTTTTGCCCAGGTGAGATATTCCCCGTCATACATGCACCCGTCGATATCGGCGTATTTCTCCGTGGTATTGCCGGAATACAGGGGGATATCCCCGGGGTGCCGCTTGCACCAGGTCTTTGTGTATTTACTGTTGCCGTTGGTAGGGGTGAAAGCTCCCCGGGGGTCACATAGGTCCAGCGGATGGATGCCTCCTGGGGCAGGACCACCAGCATATTCTCCAGGGTCTCCAGCCTGTGAAGCAAGATGGCGCGCTGCTCTTCCACCTGCCGGTACCTGTCGGAGAGCTCCTTTTGCCGGTCCAGATCAAAGTCTCCGTCCTCTCTCACGGGGATGGGGACCACCAGGTCTTTGAACTTCAGCTTCGTGGCCTTATTTGAGTAGGTGTAGTCGATGCGGCCTTTGATCTCCTCAATGTAGTATTTCAAATACGAATAGTCCAGCGTGGCGGCCAGCTGGGGAAAGACCATCAAGGGGACCACTTTTTCTGAAAGGCAAAACCGTCCCTCCCGGTAAAAAAGATGGCCGTTGGCGCCGTCTTTGTTGTAGGTCAGGCAGTTTTCAAAGTATTTGATGCCGGGCAGATTATCCTTGATATGTCCATAGGAGGCGGACTGCGCCTCCTTGGAGGCGCCGAACACAGGGATGGGGCCTTTGTTGGTGTTGACAAAGGACCGGGTCAGGCCGCTGTTGGTGCCCACGGAAAAGTCGAAAATCTGATAGAGAGGGACGTTCACATAGTCCTTTTGAGACATTCCACCGCCTCCTTGAAATCCTCGATGTCGGACACGAGCCCACTGATAAAGTTCTGAAACTCATCGAGGGACATGATATTGTCCTCTTTTTTGATTCCCAGGGCGACCTTCTCCTGGTCTGACCAGTCCTCATCGATGTTCCAGCTCACGGCGGGGGCAAAGCGGCAGATGGGCAGGAGTTTTGCCCGCCTGTCAGCTTGAATGGCCCCCAGGGCAACGGGGCTTTCTCGGTTGACCTTATAGATGTTGTATAGGTCCACGGCAGCATGCAGATCATTTTCCAGCAGGTCAAAGCGGTAGGTGTCGATGTTCTCTCCGATGGAACTGCAGAGGTAGGCGAACACGGGGTGCTCCTGCCGGGTGTTTTCCTGCCCCGCCGGCTTTTTCCACAGGGTGAGGATAAAGGTCTTTTTGGGGGTATTGAAAAAGGTGCCCACAGGGAGGGAGAGGATGCTCTCGATCAGGCAGGTATCCAGGATCATCTGCTTTAATTTGCTGTTGCCGATATTGGTAAAGACCCCGTCGGGAAGGATGACATTGGCGGTGCCGCCGGGTTTTAAAGACTTGATGATCCACTCCGTAAACAGCCCTTCGATCCCTCTGCCGTTGGCGCAGTATGCCTTGGTATTTGTTCCCGGGATGGTAACAGCTTTGCTGGCGGCGCTGATGGTGGCGCTTTGGTAGTAGGGGGGATTTGCCAGGATCAGGTCATATTTTCCGGTATCAAAGTCCCCAGCGTCCCCAGGGTGGTGTGATGGGAGGTGATGACCCGGTTTAAAAGCTGATCGGCCAGGGTTTGGATCTTCTGGGCGGAGTCACAGTTGTTTTTGAAAAGGTCCGAGTAATAGATCAAAATATTGGCTTTGGCCAAAATGGTGGTAAGGTCATCGTTGTTGTCCTCCATCCGCTTTTCAAAGCCCTCGATCTGGACGGCGTATTTCAAGACGCCGTTTTCAAAGTAGACGGAGTTGGGGATCCTGGATGCCGCCTTCAACAGGAATTTTCCCACGCCGCAGGCGGGGCCGCAGATGGACATCCCCTCATAGATATCCACCATGCGCACCATCTCCTGTACCACCTTCAAGGGGGTGAAAAACTGGCCCATCCCGTCTTTGGTGGAGCTGTTTTTCATGAAGGTCTCAAAGAGTTTGGATTTGAAGTCCTTGTGGATGTATACGAATTTCCCGTGTTCGCTTTCATACTCCTTGAAGCAGTCCAGGAGCTTGCCGAAGCAGTCTGCGGCGCTGTCGATGATGATGGGATTGCCCATCTCGTCGATCTTGGTGTGAAAGAGCCGACCGTTGATGATGGTGGTGTTGTCCTTGGGATTTACAGGAAACAGCTCCAAAAGCTTTTCCCGCACGGTGGTGAGATACTGCTTGAAAGCGTCTTTCTGCTCTGGCAGGCGTGGATTTGATAGATGCTCTCAAAAGAGTAGATCCCCTTGAGGACGCCAATGTCAGAGAGGAATTTGAAGGTGAAAAACTCCACAAAGGTATACAGGGAGTTTTTCGCGCTGGACAAGGACATATTCTTCAGGATCCGGGCCGTTTTCTGGGCCAGGGGAGTGGGGTCCAAAAACTCCTTGGGCAGCAGCTGGTTGTTGCTCCCGTCGATACAAAAGCAGATGTCGTCGATCAATTCCGCCAGATTCCGACACTGCTCCTTTGTCAGGCACTTGGGATTGATCTGCCTGGTGATGGGGTTGCCCTTTTCGTCGGCGATCAGCTCCCCTGTAAGAGGGTTGATCCAGATAAAGGTGTCCCCATCGGAGACCACGTAGATCTTGGCCTTTACCCGTCTGGCCACATCCAGCTCCTGCCAGATGGCTTTTTCAACCAGTTGGGATGAGGTGAACTTGGAGGGGTCCTTCATCTCAATGAAGATGACGATCTCCCGGTTGGCGTTTTGGATGATGGCGTCGGGCTTTCTGGCCCGTATCTTCTCGCACTCCTTCAAAGTGAGCCCGGATATTTCCTTACGGGACACCAGGTCTTTGATGGTGGTGGCGCCCAGGCTCCTGCAGGTGAATTTTTCAAATGTCACCGGGATGGAAAACAATCCGTTTTGGATGGTTTGTTCGGACATATGTGATTACCTCTTACTGCATTTTGTGTTAAAGCAGGGGACTGATCAGCGCCGCCCCGTGGGGCCGGGGAGGGAGATGACAGCCGCCGCACCCCTCCGGGAGAAGCGGGGCAGATCCAGCAGAAAGGGAGAAAGTCCCCCGAAAAAAGCCATCTCTCAGACGGTCCGCGCAGAAAAAAATCTGCCAAACGGCAGAACGGTCAAGTGCCCCGAAGCAAAGCTGTCGTGACAAAACAGCGCTGCCAACGTTTTGTTTTTTATATCATAACAAAAGTTTCATAAATTATCAAGAATGAATGACGAATATCCTCGGTTTTTGCCTTTTTGGGCAGGTTTGCGAATTTATAAAAACAGGTTCCGGTGGAAAAATAGACCCGCCGGACAAAACTGGGCCAGGGGCATGGCATTCCTTTCCCGGTCAATTGGAAAAGCCGTCCTGTAAAAAGTAAACTTATTTTTAAAAATGACGGGTTCGGCGCAAACAAAACCGCGGCTATGCTATAATGAGGCCCGTACGAGTCCATGGAAAAGACGGAGGACAGCCATGAAATTGATATTATGCGACCGGCCGCTGCAGATCCCCGGCGCGGACCGCCCCGGCATCACATGCATCGACCTTTCCGCCCTGAAGATCGCCAACTGTGTGGGCTGCTTTGGCTGCTGGACGAAGACCCCGGGCAAATGTGTGATCCGGGACGATGCGGTCAGGGTCTATCCCTTGATCGCCCAGAGCGACCGGGTTTTATATATCAGCAAGGTGAAGTATGGGGGGTATGACACCCCCATGAAGACCATGCTGGAGCGGGCCATTCCCGTACAGCAGGCATTCATCCGCCTGCTGCATGGCGAGACCCACCACGTCCAGCGCAATGTGGTGCCCAAGCAGGCGGTGATCATCGGATACGGCCAGACGTCTCCCCAGGAGCAGGAGATCTTTCGGAAGCTGGTGGCCCGCAATGCCAACAACATGAATTTTACGAGTTTCCGGGTGGTGTTTGCCGGAGAGGACGAGCTGGAAGAGGTCGCCGGGAGGGAGGTGCGCGCATGGAAAATGTGATGATCTTAAATGCCAGCCCCAGGGCCCCAAAGTCCAACTCCAGGCAGTATGCCCAGCTGTTTTCCCGGGCCTGTCCGGTGGAGACGGAGTATTTTCAAATCACCAAAACCAACCATCGGGACCTCTGCCGGGTCATGAACAGCTTTTCAGACGTGCTGCTGGTCTTTCCCCTTTACGCCGACGGCATCCCCGTCACGCTGCTGAACTTTTTGAAGACCATGGAGGAATACCCGCCCCAGAGAAAGCCCGTGGTTTCGGTCTTGATCAACTGCGGCTTTATAGAGCCGGAACAAAACGATGTGGCCGTTGCCATGGTGCGCCTGTTCTGTCATGAGCAGGGCTATCCCTTCGGCTCCGTTTTGAAGATCGGGAGTGGGGAGGCGATCCTCTCCACCCCCTTCCGGGGCCTGGTCCAGAGGAAGATCCGAAAGCTGGCCTCTGCCATGGCTGGCGGAAGCAATGAGACCTTGAAGGTGACCATGCCTCTTCCCAAGCGGATGTTCCTCCGCGCGTCCACCAGCTATTGGACGAACTATGGAAAGCGCAACGGGGTCACAAAAGAGCAGATGGCCACCATGCATATCGAGGATTCCTAAACGATCCCCTCCTGCCAAAACCGGTATGTCTCCAAAAGGGGGCATGCCGGCTCCTGCCGGGGAGGGTCGGGGATACAGAAGAGCACCCGCACCGCCGAATATGGCGGTGCGGGTGCTTTTTGCCGCATGTATAGGGGTATGGGTACAAGGTAAAATACGGGCAGCCCCTCATGAAATCGAAAAGGAGGTCCCTTATATGGGCAAATACAAATTGACAGCGCAGCAGATCGCGGCCTATGGCCGGCATCTGCACGCAGAAGAGCGAAGCCCCGGCACCATCGAAAAATACCTGCGGGACGGGAGGGCCTTTGTCTGCTGGCTGCAGGGCAGAGACGTTACAAAGGAGCTGGCGGCGGAGTGGAAGGGTCATCTGCAAGAACAAGGTTATGCCCCGGTAAGCATCAATTCCATGCTGGCCGCTCTCAACGGGCTGTTTCGCTTCCTGGGCTGGGAGGATTGCCGGGTGAAGTTCCTGCGGATCCAGCGGCGGGCCTTCCGGGACTCCTGCCGGGAGCTGACCCGGTCGGAGTATCAGCGCCTCCTCTCCGCTGCCCGGGGGGCTGGAAAAGAGCGGCTTGCCCTTCTCATGGAGACCATCTGTGCCACGGGCATCCGGGTGTCTGAGGTGCAGTATATCACAGTAGAGGCTGCCCGGCAGGGCCGCAGCGAGATCTCTTTGAAGGGGAAGATCCGCACCATCCTGCTTCCCGGCAAGCTCTGCCGGAAGCTTTTGCAATACGCCCAAAAGCAAAAGACCGCCTCCGGCGCCATCTTTCGCACCAGAAGCGGGAAATCTGTCAGCCGCCGCCAGATCTGGGCGGAGCTGAAGGGCTTGTGCCGGGATGCCGGCGTGGAGCCCCAAAAGGTGTTTCCCCATAATTTCAGGCATTTGTTTGCCACGGTTTTTTATAAATCCTGCAAGGATATTGTCCGTCTGGCGGACTTACTGGGACACACCTCCATCGAGACCACTCGCATTTACCTCATAACCTCTGGGGCAGAACATGTTCGGCAATTAGAGAGATTGGGATTGGTGTCCTAGGCGAAATCAACATTTTGTCGCAGCTTTAAAAAAACATGCCAGCCAAAATTACATAATTATGTCGAAATTATAGCATAGACCCTGTTAATTCGCAAGACGTTTTCGATAGAAAGGCGCAGGAAGACAGGGCCGCATAAAACTTGTTTTTTGCGGCCCGCTTTCCCGCGCTTTTTTGCTGCCTGTATGGGGCGGTCAGCTTTGATTTTCTCTTGCCATTTTAAAATGGCGGAAAGACACGCTTCCGGAAAACAACAAAATGTTGATTTTGTGATGGGGAGGTGATGGGCCGCCCGGAGGCTGCCCGGCGGGTGTGGGCGTGATCTGCGAGGAGGGGAAGGTCGCCGTGAAGGCGTGCCGGTCCAGGCTGGGGCGGCTGTGCTGGAAAGTTCGGCAGTGGACCGGGAGAATACGATTAAGAGGAGAAAATGAGATGAAGAAGTGGCTATTGGCCATGGGGGTCGTTTTGTGCCTGGCTGCGGCCGGCCTTTCATCCACTGTGGCGCTGGCAAATGGGAATGCTCCGGGGACCACGGCGGAAGATCCGCTGACGGTGCCGGAGGAGGGATACGCTTTTGAAAACGGCACCATATACGGCATCAGCGCCCAGTGGTTTGAAGAGCAGCTGACGCCGGAGAATGCGCAAACCCATCTCTATGTGCAAGTGGAGCTGCCCCGCAAGATCAACGGCCAGGATGTGACCCGGGTGGGGGAGTGCGCCTTTACCCTGGGGTGGTCATCGGAAAAAGACAAGAGCGACGACGCGATCCACAGCTATGACGGACGGGGATATCGTTTTACGGTGGTTGGGGTTGCGGATTTATCCCAGGCCCCTGTGGAAAGCATCGGCAAGCAGGCCTTCAGCGGCTGTGCCAGCTTGGAGGGGGTGATCCTGCCGGAGACGCTGAAGGAGCTGGGGACCAAAGAGGCGGGATCCGTATTTGCCGACTGCACGGGACTGCAGTTTGTCCGCACCGCCGGCAGCGGCGGAGATACGGGATTTCAACTGCCGGACGGCCTGGAGACCATCGGCAGGCAGTGCTTTATCCGCGCCTTCGCACAACCTGTGGACGCCGTTATCCCGGCCTCCGTCACCACCGTTGGGACCGAGGCCTTTTATACAGACATGGTCCACCATGTGGTGGTGCTGGCCTCGGACCTTAGCGGCTACGAGGGCAGCGCCTTCAAACGCTCCGGCTATGATGAGCGCATCATTGTCCTGCCCAATGCCCAAAGCTATAAGTCGTATGTGGAGCGGGGCACCAACAACAGCATGAGAGAAGCCATGTCGTATCCCTATACGGCGGAGTTTTTAAACGAGGGCAGCATTGCGGGCAGGACGGAAAACCACCTCTATGGCCAGCCCCTGAACACAAGATTCGATCCGGTGTCGTTTTCCATCTCCACCGATGCCGATTACGCCCTGCCGGCCATGACGCCCCCCGCAGGGGGCTGGGAGCCTGGATACACCGGCGGGTGGACCTTCGATGGGCGGATGGTGATCACGTCCCAGACGGTGATTGGCTACTATACATATGAGCGGGACAAATGCCAGGATATCATCTCTTTTGTGCTCCAGCCCATTGTGGCCCCGCCTCAGGTCCTCCCCATTGTGGACGGTGTTCCCGTGGAGGACGGGAGCTTAGATGTAACGGTGTACGATAACGGCACCCACACCATCGGCGTCCAGGTAAATCACCCTCTGGAGGAGGAGCCTGCCAATCCGGAGGCAGGGGACGTGTATGTGGATTTCCGGTATTACTGGACGGACGTGGCAGGGAGCTTTACAGGGCCCCGCAGCGGCGGGGACGGCCAGGGGGGAGTTGCCGGCTGGCCGGATGCGGGATTCAATGAGTGGGACTGGGCCTATAACACCATCCCCATTGAGGGCCCCCAGCACGCCCGGTCCGGAGATGCCTATTACATGGTGGAGATCGAGGGCTACTATACCACCTATGACCCGGATTCCGGGTGGAGCAAGGGGGTGCTGTTTTTCAAAACGGCCTCCACCATCTTCGGCGGCGCCGGGGAGGAGACCAACTACTATCCCCCCTACTGCTTCCGTGTGGATGTGGAGGAGGACCCCAATTACCAGCGCTATGAGATCGCAGTGGAGCAAACCGGCGAGGGAAGCGTCACAGTGGATCCCCAGCAGGCGGAGTATGACGCCGGGGAGGAGATCATGCTCAAGCTCACCAGCGGAAGCGCGGGGAAGATCGGGGAGTACAGCATCGTCAACAGCACCACCGGCCAGGCGGTGCCCTACTCCCTGGGCGGGGGAAACGGCCAGACCTATCAGCAGCTGTTTTTCGATATGCCGGATTCCGACGTGGTGATCCAGGTGGAATTTGTCCCCTATTCCTATGAGATCGACGTCAATACGGACGGGCCCGACCCCAAAGTTGTGGAGTTTGGCACCGTGGAGGAGGGATACGCCGCCGCCCCACAGGCCAGGAAGATCTATGTGGACAATGTGGGGGACAGGGATGTGCATATCTCCCTGCCAACGGCGCAGGGCTACGAGATCACTCCCGGGGAGGCATACGGGTGGAGCGGCGATGTGGCCACGGTCTACTGGGGGGACTACGTCGTGATCTCCATCCGCCCGGAGGTGGGGCTGCCTGCGGGGAACTATGACCGCACCATTACCATCACCACGGACCAGGGCACCAGCGACATCATCACTGTGAAGTTCTCCGTTGTAAAGATGTATGAGCTCACTGTAGAGGGGGGCTCCGGCAGCGGCCGCTACCCGGCGGGGGCGCAGGTGGCCATTGCGGCGGATCCGGTCCTGGGAGGAAAGAATTTCTACCAGTGGACCACCGCCTCCGGCGGCACCTTTGCAGATCCCTACAGCCCCGCCACCACCTTTACCATGCCCGCGGAGAACGCAGCGGTGAGCGCCGTCTATCGCGATGCGGGGAGCTCTCAGGGCGGCGGCAGCCGCAGTTATACCCTCCGCTATGACACCAACGGCGGCGAAAGCCTCCCGCCGGAGGGCAAACGCAGCTCCTGGACCAAGGAGTATGAGGATCTCCCGCTGCCCCACCGGACGGGATATATCTTCCGGGGCTGGTATTATGACGGCGCGCTGGGGGACCTGGTGGAGGAGGACGTCAGCGTTGACCGCTCCTCCGTCACCCTCTATGCCAAATGGGAAAAAGATCCCGGGGATCCCGGCAACAACGGTGTTTCCGCCTGGCTCAACACCCGGGAGCACAACGCCTATTTAAACGGGTATGGCGACGGGATGTTCCGCCCTGATGATAACATGACCCGGGCCCAGGTGGCGCAGATGTTCTATAATTTGCTGCTGGAAAAGGAGGTCCCCATCACCGTCTCTTTTGCGGATGTCCCCCCTGATGCCTGGTGCGCCCAGGCGGTGAACACCCTGGCCTCTCTGGGGATCGCACAGGGTATCGGCGGCGGCTCCTTTGCCCCGGACCGGCCCATTACCCGGGCGGAATTCACGGTAATGGCCATGCGCTTTACCAACGGGGAAGGGGGCGGCACAGGCGGCTTCTCCGATGTGGGGGAGGAGGCATGGTTCTATGATCAGGTGATGGGAGCCGTCCGGTACGGCTGGATCACCGGTTATGAAGACGGGACCTTCCGCCCCGACAGGGCCATCACCCGGGCGGAGGTGAGCGTCATCGTAAACAGGATGCTGGGCCGCGCAGCTGATGAGGACTATGTGGATCGCCACGAAGAGCAGCTGCGGCAATTCCCGGATGTCTTGCCCAATACCTGGGCCTACTACTCCATCATGGAGGCCGCCAATTCCCACCGCTATACAAGAGACGGCGGAGGGGAGACCTGGACCGGCGCAGCAGAGGAATGAAAAAACATTTTAAGGGCGGGGCGGCTGTATGCCGCCCCGCCCTCTGCACGCCTTTTCCGGGGGATGGATGTGGGCCGCGGCCCGTTTTTAGGCTTTGGGTCCCGTCCGGGCCTTGTGCCGGCCCGGCTTAAAACGCCAGCTGCTCCTGGGGAATTTTGTCGTGCTCCGTGACGGCACGGATGGGACGGCAGGGGACCCCTGCCGCCACGACACCCGCCGGGATATCGTGGGTGACCACGCTGCCCGCCCCAATAACAGAGCCTCTCCCAATGGTGACGCCGCCGCAGACCACGGCGTTGGCGCCGATCCAAACATCCTCCTCCAGACGGATGGGGCGGGAGGTGCCGATCCCCTGGGACCGCTGAGCGGGGTGGATGGAGTGCCCCGCACAGCTCAGGCATACCCCAGGGGCAATAAATGCCCCAGCGCCGATGTGGACCGGCGAAGTGTCCAGGATCACACAGTTGTAGTTGATCACCGTGAGGCCGTAAGTGTGGATATTGAAGCCGTAGTCACAGCGGAATGCCGGCTCGATGAAGGTCAAGGGATGGCAGGTGCCCAGGAGTTCAGATAAAATGGCCTGACGCTCCCGCTTTTGGTCGGGAGAGGAGCGGTTATATTCCCAGCAGAGCCGCTGGGCCTTCTCCTTCACTTCCGGCGGGATGGCGCGGTTTTGCGCGGCATACCCCTCCGGTGATTTCAAAATGTCCGCCACTTCCAAGTAAAACCCTTCCTTTCCCTCTTTTATCAGCATGTCAACCATGCCTATACTGCAAAAATAGCACACTGTTAATAAAGCCAAACGATCCGGGGGGCAAAGCACAATGCTTGATAATGATTTGAAGTTGCTGTTAAAAGTCTTGGCTATTCTCTCAGTATTTCGGTATGGCGCGCTGCTGCCAAATAGGAAAGAAGGATTGAGCATATGGCAGGGGGCTGGCCCTCCGGTGGGACGATCTGGACTTCGCCACCGGGAAACTGCACATCCAAAAGCAGGTCTATCCCGTGGGCGGTAAGCTCATCATCAGCGAACCTAAAACGAAAGCGGCCAGCCGCGCCATCATCGGGGATGGCTCCTCAGTGACCACACTGAACACCTATGCCTATATCACCCACGAGATGCGGCAAAAGACGGCGCTGAACATCGACCAGGGGATTGCCGGGGCTGAGCGGATTGGAAACACAGCCCTGTAAATTGATTTGCAAAAGATGTTTCATTGCTCCCAGAGGGCTGCTGTGCTATCATGATATGGCAAGCATAAAGGAAAACTCCTACGATCAGGGAGGAGACGCAGATGAGCGAAAAAATCCGGTGCCCTTGGGCCAACCCCAAAAATCCCCTTTACATCCGATACCACGATGAGGAGTGGGGCGTTCCTGTTCACGACGACCACAAGCTGTTTGAAATGCTGATTTTGGAGAGTTTCCAGGCGGGGCTATCCTGGGAGTGTATCCTCAACAAGCGGGTGGCCTTTCGACAGGCCTTTGACGGCTTTGACCTGGAGAGGGTCTGCGGATATGGTCAGGAGAAACTGGAGATGCTGATGCAGGAACCCGGCATCGTCCGCAACAAACTGAAGATTCACGCCGCCGTAAACAACGCCAGGATATTCCGGGCCATCCAGCAGGAGTGGGGGAGCTTTGACCGCTATCTCTGGCACTGGACGGAAGGGCAAGTGCTCTATGAGACAGGGAAGGTCAGCTCCGAACTTTCGGATGCCGTTTCCAAGGACTTAAAGCGCCGGGGCATGAAGTTTGTGGGGACGGTCATCATTTACTCCTACCTGCAGGCGGTGGGCGTCATCAATTCCCATGAGGAGACCTGTTTTTGTAGACGAGTAAAGAGGCCATAACCTTGACCTTGCCATATGGAGGAGGAACCATGAGACAGGACAATATCGTCATCCGCCGGGAGACTCCGGCGGACTATGTTGCCGCAGAGCACTTGACCCGGGAGGCATTTTGGAATGTGTACCGTCCCGGCTGCCTGGAGCACTATGTGGTCCATGTGCTGCGCCGGGATCCGGACTTTGTACCGGAGCTGGACCTGGTCATGGAGCGAGACGGGGAGCTCATCGGCCATGTGCTGTATATGCGCTCTAAAATCGTGGCCGACGACGGCCGGGAGATCCCCATGATGACCTTTGGCCCCATCAGCATCCGCCCCGACCTGCAGCGGCAGGGCCTGGGCAAATATCTGCTGGACTACTCCATGGAGCGGGCCAGAGAGCTGGGGGCCGGGGCCCTGTGCATCGAGGGCAACATCGACTTCTATGGCAAGTCCGGCTTTGTGGTGGCCGGGACGAAAGGTATCCGCTATCACGGGGAGCCGGAACAGGAGATCGTCCCCTATGTTTTGCTGAAGGAGCTCCAGCCCGGCTTTCTGGACGGTATCACCGGCGTCTATCACACGCCGAAGGGCTACTATGTGGATGAGGCCGCGGCGGAGGAATTTGACCGCAGCTTCCCGCCCAAGGAAAAATTGAAGCTGCCGGGGCAGCTGTTTTGAGGGAAGAGCCCCCTCAAATCCTGGGCCGCTGTAAACAAAAAAGACGGGCACTCCCCAAAGGGGGTACCCGTCAAGCGGTCAAATCGGAAATCCGTCCGTGGCATTTCTGTGGTAAAATGAGAAATCGCCGCAGTGAAAACTGCGGCGATTTCCAGTTTTGGAACATCGCAACACTATAGATGCCATAGCCTTCGTCCATTCGCAAGCGTCCGGTATATAATTTTTTTAATCCCTGGGAGACAGTTCTCCGCTATGAGCCTCCAGAGCTTCGATGCGGTGATCCTG
>CALWXJ010000009.1 GCA_944385475.1 uncultured Oscillospiraceae bacterium | reverse complement strand
CTGCGGGTGGTGTCGGACTACGAGCTGATGACCTTCGCCCGGGTGCTCCGGGTGACCATGGAGCACCTGGTGGGGCAGGAGGAGGGCTGACGCCGCCCCCGCGGACCGGGGGCGGCGCCGGCCGCGCTCAGAGCCGCCGGAGCTCCTGAAGGGTGTCCTGGATGACGGCCTTGGGCAGGTAGAGCTGGGCAAAGCCGATGAGCTGCTGGAGGGTCAGGCTCCGGGCAGCCGGGACCATGGGATGTTGGAGAAGCTTTCCGAACCGCCGCTGGAAGACGGCGTGGGCGGCGGGGTGGTCCAGCAGCTCCCCCACCAGGATTTGGTTGTCGCGCAGGTCCAAACAGATCACCTCGCTCCAGTCTATGCCGGGAACACGTCCCGGTTGCCCGGGGACGCAAATTGTGATACAATGGACCCTCCACTTCCAAAGCTGCCGTTTTGAAACAGAAAGGAGCGTGTCTCATGCCTCCCAAAAGAAAACAAAGGCCGGGAGAGGTCCGGAGAACGGTGGAGGCCCTGCGGGCCAAAAAGGGCGTGGTGGCCACCCTCTATGTGGTGCTCCGCCTGGCCGTCCTGGTGATCTTGGTGGCCCA
Organism: uncultured Oscillospiraceae bacterium; assembly: GCA_944385475.1. Classification (GTDB taxonomy): domain Bacteria; phylum Bacillota; class Clostridia; order Oscillospirales; family Oscillospiraceae; genus Oscillibacter. Next base: position 3,275 of record CALWXJ010000009.1, on the reverse strand, counting down.
GTTCCTCAACCGCAACTTTGAAAATGTGTTTTTGTGTATCCTGACCCTCGTCCTCTTTCTGGTGCCCACCTTTATCGAGCGGAAGATCCATGTGGACCTGCCAGATACCCTGGAGGTCATCATCCTGCTCTTTATCTTTGCCGCGGAGATTTTAGGGGAGATCCAGGCATACTATATCACGTTCCCCTACTGGGATACCATGCTCCACACCCTCAACGGCTTCCTGTGCGCCGCCATCGGCTTTGCCCTGGTGGACATCCTCAACCGCAGCGAGCGCTTTTCCATCACGCTCTCGCCCCTCTTTCTGGCCATCACGGCCTTCTGCTTTTCCATGACGGTGGGCGTGCTGTGGGAGTTCTTCGAGTGCCTGATGGACCAGCTTTTCCTGCTGGATATGCAGAAGGACAGCGTGATTCAGACCATCTCCACGGTGACGCTGGACCCCACCGGCGGCAACCACCCCACCGCCATTCGGGGGATCACCGACCTGATCGTGGTCACCGCCGACGGCAGCCAGCACGCCCTGGGCCTGGGCGGGTATCTGGATATCGGCCTTTTGGACACCATGCAGGACCTCTTCGTCAATTTTGTCGGCGCGGTGATCTTTTCCATCATCGGCTTTTTCTATGTGAAGTCCCGGGGCCGGGGCCGCTTTGCCAGCCGCTTCATCCCCAAGGTGGAGCCGCAGCCCGAGACGGAGGACGCCGGGGACGCATAATCAGCCCGCTGCCGCGCCATACTAAGGCCGCAGGGTGTATCTGAGAGGTCCCGGCCCGGCGGGGCCGCCCCCCCTGCCGGAGCTTTTCAGATACACCCTGTGAAACAAAGGAGGTCTTGTACGATGGAAAACAAGAACGCCAATCCCAGCATTGCCTGTACGGTAGAGAGCTGCACCCACCACTGCAAGGGTCAGAATTACTGCTCCCTGAATGAGATCAGGGTGGGCTGCACCAATGCCAAAGCCACAGACTGCGCCTCCACCGAGTGCGCGTCCTTCCGGCTGGGCGGCTGACCCGGCCCGCGGCGCTGAAGGGAGGCACGGCTCATGGATCGGTATATCTGTGAGGTCTGCGGCTATGTTTATGAGCCGGAGCAGGGCGACCCGGACCACGGTGTGGCCCCGGGCACGCCCTTCGCGTCCCTCCCCGCCCACTGGGTCTGCCCCCTGTGCGGGGTAGGGAAGGAACAGTTCTCCAAGGATTGACAGACAGACGCGCCCCGGACCCCGCCGGAATACCGGCGGGGCCCGGGGCGGCTTTTTTAGCCCATGAAGGCGGCCGTTCACAAGAAGTATTGCAGTTTCCCCGCCGTTCCACTATAATAGAAGAAAAAGCCTCCCGGCGGGCCGGGAGCCAGAAGGGGGAAGCCATGGGCGGACTGCGGGAGGTCAATCTGGAGGAGAACAAGCCCACGGTGGACGCCGCCATCCGCCGCCTGACCTATGAGCTGCACCAGAGCCGGCGGATGGGCTGCGCGGTGCTGAAGATCATCCACGGCTACGGCTCCAGCGGCGCCGGAGGGCGCATCCGGGTGGAGGCCAGGCGGTATCTGGAGCGGCTGCGGCTCCGGCAGGAGGTCCGGGATGTGATCCCGGGGGAGGCATTTTCCATCTTTCACGCCGGGACCCGGGCGGCCTTCCTGCAGTGCGGGGAGCTCCGCCGGGACCGGGACCTGGAGCGGCACAACAATGGCGTGACATTTATCGTACTGTAAACGGAGGAAGGAAAGACCGATGGAGGAGCTGAAAAAACGCATCTTGAAGGAGGCCGAGGTGGGCGAGGGGGACATCATCCGGGTGGACATGTTCCTCAACCACTGCATGGACGTGGCCCTGCTGGAGCGCATCGGAAAGGCGCTGGCCAAGCGGTTCAAGGGGGAGCGGGTGGACAAGGTGCTGACGGTGGAGGCCTCGGGCATCGCCGTGGCCTGCTTTACCGCCCTGGCCCTGGGAGTGCCGGCGGTGTACGCCCAGAAATTCCAGACCGGCTACATCGACCCCGACGTCTACGCGGCGGAGGTCCACTCCTTTTCCATGGAGAAGTCCTACACCATCCGGGTCTCCCGGCGCTACCTGGAGCCCGATGACCGGGTGCTGCTGGTGGACGATATCCTGGCCAGCGGGCAGGCCATCCTGGGCCTGCTGGAGATCGTCTCCCGGGCAGGGGCTGAGGCCGTCGGCGTAGGCGTGGCCATCGAAAAGGCCACCAAGGACGGCGGCGAGGTCCTGCGCCGCATGGGGCTCCGGGTGGAGTCCCTGGTCAAGGTGGAGCGGATCGAGGACGGACGCATCATCCTGGGGGAGGACTGAAGCGTGGACTGCCGGACGATCATGGACTTTACCAACCAGCACAACGCCTATATGCGCCATAGCGGCATCACCATCACCAAGGGGACCCCGCAGCAGGTCACCGCCCGGGCGGAGATCGGGCCGGAGCTCCTCAATCCCGCGGGGAACCTCCACGGCGGGGTCTACTTCACCATGGCGGACGCCGCGGCCAGCACCCTCTGCCGCACCGACGGCCGCCGGTATGTGACGGCCGACAGCGACATCCGCTTTCTCCGGGGGACCAGCGGCGGCGTGGTCCTGGCCAGGGCGGTGTTTCTCCACCAGGGGCGGCGGAGCTGCACCGTTCAGGTGGACCTCACCGACCCGGAGGGAAGGCTGCTGGCCGTCTTCACCGGCAGCTTCACCTGCGTGGGGGAGGACTACCGGGAGAAGGCCCCGGTGTAAACAGACGAAAAAAGGACCTGCCGGAGGTGCACTGCCCCATTATGTGCGGACAGTACAAAAAAGTACCCTAGGTAGGAAAGATTGAGTTTTAGGAGGAGAGGCGTCGCGTCAGCGGCGCCTCTCCAGTCTTTAACTGGATGCGCCCATGGTTGTAAAAGAGGATATATCGGTCAATCATCTCGTTGGCTTCCGAGAAGGTGGCCGGTTTGTGGCGGTAAATGCACTCGGTTTTGAGGATGGAGAAGAAATTTTCTGCCATGGCGTTGTCATACGGGTTTCCTTTCCTTGACATGGAAAGCGGAATGCGCCTGCAAGATATTCTGGAGTCCCTGGCCGCTGTGGAGGTACACCTCCGCAGCGGCTGCCTTCCTGTCTGGCATTCTTTTACGCAAAAAGGCTCTGCCGTAGGCCGATTGGTCCGCAGCAGAGCGTTGGGGAAGGAGCCGGGAGGTCGTCAGACCCCCAGGACAGGCGGAAGGATGCCCCCCAGCAGGCCCACGATCAGGCAGGCCAGGACCAGCTCCAGCAGCGCCCACTTGATGAT
>CALWXJ010000008.1 GCA_944385475.1 uncultured Oscillospiraceae bacterium | reverse complement strand
CCGTTGCTGCTTTCAGGAGAATTGACTCACTCCCTACTCACCCACAACGCTTTGGTTGCAGGACATCTCTGCCCCGCTTCCGCTGGTGCTTTTCTCGTTACGTTGTTTAATTTACAAGGTACATGCCTGTCTCTTACAGGTAAGCTGAATTTTAACAGAAAAACGCGCTTTTGTCAACACTTTGTATCGTTTTTTTCAAACTTTCTTCATGTGTTTCCAGCACTCTGTTAGACAGCTTTCGTAGAATAGCAAATTTTATTCTGTTTGTCAACCTTTATTTCCCCCTTTTTATAAAAAACTTCATTCTTTTTTTCCTTTTATTTCTTATCTCCTTATATATTTTATTGTTTTTATTAATTTCACTTATAATAAAGCTTATAAAAAGGGAGCCGAATATTTCCGGCTCCCTTTTCTTACTTTGCATATAAAAGCGGCTGAATCTGCTTTTCAAGCAGGGCTGCTTCCACGGTGTCCGGCAGCTTGGAAAAATCCGCGATCAAGGATGTAGGCTTTCCTACAGGGTCATCCTGGCCAAAGGGGACGAAATAATAATGCTTGCGGTTAAGCAGCTCCCCGATATTTCTGGCACCCGCTGCCAGCCCGTCGTTGCTGGATATTGCAATGACAACGGGCCGCCCATTGCGAAGATGAGACTTGGCTGCCATGGTCACCGCGCTGTCCGCGATTCCCGCGGCAAGCTTTGCCATGGTGTTTCCTGTGGCTGGTGCAATGACTAACACGTCAATCAAGCCTTTGGGTCCAATGGGTTCCACATCTGTTAATGTACAAAGCGGTTTTTGGCCGGTAATGGCCTCCAACTTTTTCATCAGATCCGATGCCGTACCGAAGCGGGTATCGGTGGTAGCTGCAGTCTCCGTCAAAATCGGAATGACCGTCTCATAGTGTTCACACAATTCTTTCAGCGCCTGCAGCGCTTTTTCGTGGGTACAAAATGATCCGCAAAGCGCAAATCCGATCCGTTTTGAACTCATGACAGGTTTCCCCCTTCTTGTAAACATTGTTCAATGGTATCATAAATGATTTTGGCGGCGCTGCGGGGAACCATCCGCCCCGGCAGGGCCCTGGCCCAGACGCTGGCCAATCCCAGCTTCCGGGCTGCGGCAAGGTCGATGCCCTCCACCGAAGATAGCTCCACACACAGGCAGTCCTGCCGGAGCTGGGTCAGCAACTCCGGCCCCAGCACCGGGGCGGGAACCGTGTTGAACACAGTTTGGAAGCTCCCCAGCTTGCCGCTTAAATGGCCGGTATCCATCGCCTGCCATCCAAGGGCCTGGATCCACGCCCGATCTGTTGCGCTCCGGGCTGCGGCGCTCACCCGTGCCCCTATGCCGCTCAAGCGCTGGCACAGAAGTTTACCGATCCGTCCAAACCCAATCACCAGGCAGTCCGTATTCAGCAGCATCCGCTCCGACTCCTTTTGCGCCACTGTTAAGGCCGCCTCTGCCGTAGCAGCCGCATTGAGGATCGTAATCTCCTCCCGCCGGAAATAGTCTGTGATCTCCAACCCCTGCTCTTTTGCCGCCTTCAGCACCGCCGGAGATACCTGCCCCCCAAAAATGTGCTGATGGGGGGTAAGATGTCTGAAGGCCTCCTCCGGCGTTACATCCTGTCCCTGAAGATTCAGTTCCCCGCTCCCCTTGCAAAGGGGCAGAGGGAAGATCACGATCTCCTGGGCCAGCACTTCCTCCAGGGGTGAAGACGCTACCCCCCATTCCTCCAGGCCGCAAGAACACACTTTGCGGCCATTTTCTCTCAGGAGCAGTACCAGCTCTGCCTGCCGCCGGTCGCCTCCTGCTACACCGTAGATTTTTTCCAAACCGCACACCTCCTCGCTCCATGGTATGGCAGGAGAGGGCAGGGGGTGAAAAAGCCTCCCGTTCCCTTGGGAACGGGAGGCAGGAGACGCCTTTTTACCTCTCTATTGGTCTTCTTTAGGGTGCGCCCGCTCCGCCGCCCACGCCAGCAGGGCGGCGCGCTCATTGGGCACTCTCCCCTCCACCACCTCTGTCAGCAGGGCCTCCAGCATCTGCCCGATCCGAGGCCCCTTCAGCCCCAGGGTCATGAGATCCCTGCCGTTTACCTGCATCTGCCGGAGGGAAAAACAGGCCTGCTGGCGCAGCAAATCCTCCAGCATGGCCTGCAGCAGATCACAGTCTTTTTGCCGGGAGCGGTAGGCTGGTGCCTGGGCTAAGTTGTCCGCCCGCTTAAGGGCGATCAAGCGGCGCAGGTCCTCCTCTCCCAAAAGCCGCAGTGCCCGGCAGAGGGACTTGTGCTGGGGCGGGATAAACCGGTCGTGCCACTCCACCAGGCGGACCACCCGCTCACGAAAAGCACTGGGGCAGCGCATATGCCGAAGCATCTGTTCTGCCATGCGGCATCCCACAGGGCCATGGCCGTAAAAATGTCCGGTCCCCGCTTCATCCAAAGTAAAACACGCAGGCTTTCCCACATCGTGCAGCAGCGCCGCGCACCGCAGCAGGAGGTCCGGCGGCACGGCCTCCAAGGCGTGGACGCTGTGGCTCCACACGTCGTAGCAGTGGTGGGGGTTGCGCTGGTCCAGGCCCACCATAGGCAGGACCTCCGGCCAAAAGACCCCCAGTACCTCCGGAAATCCCAGCAGGACCGGCCCTGCCTGGCAGCCGGTGAGAAGGCCGGTCAGTTCCGTCCAGATCCGCTCTGGGGCGATCTCTTTTAAAAGGTCCCGGCATCTGCGAATGGCTCGGGCAGTGTCCTCTTCCACGGAAAAGCCCAGCACGGAGGCAAACCGCAGCCCCCGCATGATCCGCAGGGCATCCTCTTCAAAGCGCTGCTGGGGATCCCCTACGCAGCGCAAAATGCCCTGTTGCAGATCCTCCTGCCCTCCGAAGGGATCTTCCAATCTCCCCCGCAGATCCGCCGCCATGGCGTTCACGGTGAAGTCCCGCCGCCCCAGATCCTCCCGGATGGAGGCGGTAAAGTGCACGGACAGGGGGCGGCGGTGATCCTGGTAGGGGCCATCCACCCGATAGGTGGTGACCTCCACACGCCTTTTGGGGGTGCAGACGGTAACAGTTCCATGGCGCAGACCGGTGGGCACCGCCTGATGGGGAAAAAGGGCCTCCGTCTCCTCCGGCAGGGCGGAGGTGGCCACGTCCCAGTCCGCAGGCGTGCGGCCCATAAGGCTGTCCCGCACGCACCCGCCCACACACCAGGCCTCGTATCCGGCGGATTCCATGGTCTGGAGGATTTCTTTGACATCCCCTGGGATTTTCACCTGGATTCCCCTCCTTTCCCGTTGCATTTTACTTCCTTTTGTTCTATAATAACATGTCTTTTTATGATTATACTCCCCTCCCTCCCCCTTCGCAACCGGGAGAGAGGGATGAAAGGAAGTTCATTTTCATGATGAATAACCCCTTACCCATCCAATCGTATCTGGTCCCCGGCAAACGGGTGCATCTGTCCGGCATCGGGGGCGTCTCCATGTGCCCTCTGGCAGAGGTGCTGCGCCGCAAGGGCCTTCTCGTACAGGGGTCCGACATGTCTGAGGGGGAGACGGTAAACCATCTTCGCTCCCTGGGCATCCCGGTGGCCATTGGCCATAACGCGGAAAACCTGGGGGAGTGCGACTTTGTCATCCGCTCTGCTGCCATCCATGACAGCAACCCCGAGATCGCCGGCGCCGTGGCCCGGGGCATCCCGGTCTACGAGCGGGCCCAAGCCTGGGGCGCTATCATGCAGCACTACGCCAACGCCCTGTGCGTCTCCGGTACCCACGGCAAAACCACCACTACCTCCATGTGCACCCATATCTTTATGGCCGCCCAGAAAGATCCCACCGTCATGATCGGCGGCACGCTGCCTCTGCTCCACTCAGGTTATCGGGTGGGCCAGGGGGACACCATCATCCTGGAGTCGTGCGAATACTGCAACAGCTTTTTATTCTTCTATCCCACAGTGGCTGTTATCCTCAACGTAGAGGAGGATCACCTGGACTTTTTCAAGGATCTCCAGGATATCGAGCACTCCTTCCACACCTTTGCCCAGTTGGTGCCGGAGGGCGGTGCCATCATCGCCAACGCCGATAATGCCGGCGCTATGGCGGCGGTAGCAGGACTGGACCATCCGGTTTTTACCTTTGGGCTGGACCATCCGGCGGACTGCACCGCCGCCAATCTCCGCCAGGAGGACGGCTTCCCCGCTTTTGACGTGGTGATCCGGGGGCAGACCTATGCCCATGTAAAACTCCATGTCCATGGCCTGCACAATGTCTCCAACGCCCTGGCCGCCGCTTCTGCCGCGTATCTTTTGCATATTGACGCCTCCGCTGTGGAAGAGGGCCTCTCCTCCTTTACCGGCGCGGCCCGCCGCTTTGAGTATAAGGGCACCTATCACGGGGCGAAGGTCTATGACGATTACGCCCACCATCCTGACGAGCTGCGGGCGCTGCTGTCCATGGCTCAGGAGCTGCCCCACCGGCGGATCATCGTGGCGTTTCAGCCCCACACTTACTCCCGCACCGCCAAGCTCTTTGACCGGTTCGTAGAAGAGCTGAAAAAGGCAGACGTGGCCGTTTTGGCAGAGATTTATGCCGCCCGGGAGCAAAATGTTCTGGGGATCTCCTCTTCGGACCTGTGCCGCAATATCCCCGGCTCCGTATACTGTTCCACTCTGGATAAGGTGACCCAGCAGCTGCGGGCCCTGGCGCAGGAGGGGGATCTGATCCTCACTGTGGGGGCCGGAGACATCTATCGGGCCGGAGAGAAGCTGCTGGAGGATCCCCAGTGACGCCCCCGGTCCTTCTTACCCAGGCGCCCCAGACGGGATATGGCCCCCAGGCCCTGGCGGCTTTTTCTCTGTTGGATGAGCTGGGCATCCCCTATACCTGGATGTCCCATCCCCCAGCGGAGGACATGGCTGCCTGCGCTGCCATCTCAGATGCCCTGGGGATCCGCATTTGCAAAAACCTCTTTTTGTGCAACCGGCAAAAGAGCAGCTTCTATCTCCTCACCATGCCGGAGGATCTGCCCTTTGCCACAAAGGATCTCAGCCATCAGATTGGCTCTTCCCGCCTGTCCTTTGCCCCGGCAGAGGAGATGGAGCGGCTGATCCGCTGTACCCCTGGCTCCGCCAGTATTTTAGGCCTGATGTATGACACAGACTGCCAGGTGCAGCTGCTGATGGAGCGCAGTGTCCACGACGGGGCGTTCTTTGGCTGCCACCCCTGCGAAAATACCGCCAGTTTGCGGCTTCGGACAGAGGATCTTCTTCAAGTCTTCCTGCCCCGGGTGCGCCACACCGTCACCGTAGTGGATCTTTAAAAGCAGAAAAACGCCGCACCGGAGTGAAAAACCGGTGCGGCGTTTTTTAGATTTACATCCTGACAGGCGGGGGTCATTCCTCCCCCGTCTCCTCCTGGCGGGAGGCTTCTTCCGCCTCCTTGTCTGCGCCATTTCCGGCAGGGGACTCCTCCTTTTCCTGGCCGGCAAAGGGGGGATTTTCCAAAATCCGGCGGGCTTCGTTGGCCACGTACAGTGTGCCCCCCTCCGCCGCCACCCGCTCCAATCGCTTCCGGGCATCCTCCGTCTTTCCCTGGCCAATATCCGCCTGGGCCAGGCGGTAAGAGGCCGTCAGCTCCTGCATCGGGCAGGTGCTTTGGGAGAGGACCTGTTCTTCGATCTGGCGGAACTCCTCATAGCGCCCCTCCTGAAACGCCAGGGCGCCCTCCATAAGCTTTAAAAGGTATTCCCCGCTGTTGCGCAGCCGGGGTTTTTTCGTCTTCTGCACCAATCGCAGCGTCTCTTTGCGGACGTTGTCGGCTCCCTCCACATTCCCCAGGGCCATGCGGCAGTTAAACTGCAGGTTTAAAAACGTCAGCTCCACACCGGTGGAGGGACGCTCCAGAGCCACTTCCTCCAGAAGGCGGTTGGCGGAAGGATAATATCCGGCAAAATACAAGCCCCGGACGTGGGCCATCACCATGCGGAAATTCTTGTTCCACTTGGGCTTTTCCCGCAGCAGGTCAATCACCTCGGCAAACTTCTCCGCGTCGCAGTCGTGGGTCAGGATCTTTTCCAACCCCGCAAAGTTCAGGGCCTGCACCACCCGCAGCGCCCGCAGCAACAGGAAAAACACCACCAGGGAGATCATATAGATGGGGATCCAGCTCTGGTTTTCCCGCTGGCTGCCGCCCCAAATGCTCACAAGGAAAATAAGGTATACCGCCAGCAGGGCATAGCGGCCAATACGCACCAGGTGGTATTTGCGCATGTAACTGCGGTAGACTTCCCGGGGCTTCATATTTTTGTAGTTCATTGGTTCCTCCGTACCGAAAAGAGGCGGACCCACGTCCGCCTCTTTTCCCATGACTGCTTCTTACTTGCCCATCAGCTGCTCGTCAATGGCCTTGGCGGCAGTTTTGCCGGCGCCCATGGCCAAAATGACAGTGGCTGCGCCGGTGACGGCGTCGCCGCCGGCATAGACCTTCTCCCGGGAGGTCAGGCCATCTTCATTGACGACAATGCCGCCGTGATTATTGATGACCAAGCCCTCCGTGGTATCCTTGATCAGGGGGTTGGGGCTGGTGCCCAGAGCCATGATGACGCAGTCCACGTCCAGATCGAACTCACTGCCGGCGATCTCCATGGGGCGGCGGCGGCCGGAAGCGTCCGGCTCACCCAGCTCCATCTTGATGCAGCGGATCTTGTTCACATCATCGTTTTCATCGGCAAAGATCTCCACAGGATTGCAGAGGGTCTTGAAGATCACGCCCTCTTCCTCCGCATGCTCCACCTCTTCATGACGGGCGGGAAGCTCCTCCATGCCCCGGCGATAGACGATATACACTTCGGCACCCAGGCGCTTGGCGCAGCGGGCGGCATCCATGGCCACGTTGCCGCCGCCCACCACGGCCACCTTCTTGGGATGCTGGATGGGGGTGTCGGAATCCTCCCGATAGGCCTTCATCAAGTTGATGCGGGTGAGGAACTCGTTGGCGGAATAGACGCCGCGATAGTTGACGCCGGGGATCTTCATGAACATGGGCAATCCCGCGCCGGAGCCGATGAACACCGCCTCGAACCGGTGCTCAGCCATCAGATCGTCAATGGTGATGGTGCCGCCGATCACAGTATCCGTGGCAATGGTGACGCCCATTTCCTTCAATCCGTCCACTTCCTTCTGCACGATGGCCTTGGGCAGACGGAACTCGGGGATGCCATAGACTAGGACGCCGCCGGCTAAGTGCAGCGCTTCAAACACGGTGACGTCATATCCCTTGCGGGCCAGGTCGCCGGCGCAGGTGAGGCCCGCAGGGCCGGAGCCCACCACAGCCACCTTGTGGCCGTTGGGGGCCGGACGGGGAGGCACATCGCAGGTATGGCTGTTATGCCAGTCGGCCACGAACCGCTCCAGACGGCCGATCCCCACGGGATCGCCCTTCTTGCCCCGGACGCAGTACTTTTCGCACTGGTTCTCCTGGGGACAGACACGGCCGCACACGGCGGGCAGGGCGCTGGTGTTGGAGATGATCTGATAGGCCTCTTCAAAGTTGCCCTTGGCAACCTCGGCAATAAATTCGGGAATATGTACCATTACGGGGCAACCCTGCATGCAGGCGCGGTTTTTGCAGTTCAGGCACCGCTGAGCCTCGTCCATCGCCTGCTCCCGGGTATAGCCCAGCGCCACCTCGTCAAAGTTCTTATTGCGGACATTGGGGTCCTGAGAGGGCATGGGATTTTTGATCAAAGACATGTTGGCCATGATTAGTTTGCCTCCTTCTTGAACAGGTTGCAGGTCTCCTCATACTTGTGACGCTCGATCGCCTGATACATCTGGTTGCGCTTAACCGCCAGATCCCAGTCGACCTTATGGCCGTCAAAGTCGGGCCCGTCCACGCAGGCAAACTTCATCTCGCCGCCGACACTGAGACGGCAGCCGCCGCACATGCCGGTGCCGTCGATCATGATGGGGCTCATAGAAACAGTAGTAGGGATTCCGTAAGGCTCCGTGGTCTTGGAAACGAACTTCATCATTACCATGGGACCGATGGCAAACACCTCGTCATACTGGTTGCCGGCATCAATGAGCTCCTTCAGCGCCTCCGTCACCAGGCCCTTGCGGCCATAGGAGCCATCGTCCGTGCAGACCACCAGTTTGTCACTGGCGGCGCGGAACTCATCTTCCAGAATCACCAGATCCTCGCTGCGGAAGCCGATGACCGCATGGACCTCGGCGCCATCGTCATGGAACTTTTTCAAAACGGGATAGGCAATGGCGCAGCCCACGCCGCCGCCCACCACGCAGACCTTCTTCTTTCCAGCGGTCTCCGTGGGCTTGCCCAGGGGGCCCACAAAATCGGCCAGGCAATCGCCCTCTTTCATATGGCTGAGCTTTTCCGTGGTAGCGCCCACCGTCTGGACAATGATGGTGACGGTGCCCTTCTCCGGGTCATAGCTGTTGATGGTGATGGGAATGCGCTCGCCCTTCTCATCTACACGCAAAATGATGAACTGGCCCGGATTGGCCTTTTTGGCGATCAGGGGTGCCTCGATCTCATACAGTGTCACCGTGGGACGAAGCGCCTCTTTTCTGACGATACGATACATATTTTTCCTTCTTTCCCGAATGATGTTTTTCTGCTTTGTTCCTGTATCCCGCAATACGACACATTAAATTTATATTAGCAGATGGAGGGGAGGCCGTCAATCCCCCCGCTCCCGCTTCTCCGTCGTTTTCACCAGACTTTTCCCGATTTATATATGCCTTTCTGTCAGGCTGAAACGGCGGCCCTCAGATTGGATCACCCCTTCTTCCCGCAGATGTTTCAGCTCCCGCATCATGGCGCTGCGGTCTGTGGCGATGTAGTCCGCCAGTGTGCTGAGGGAAAAGGGGAGCTGGAAAACATTTCTTCCCTCTTTTTCCGCCAGCTGGCGAAAATAGCACAAAAGCTTGTCCCGGATAGAGCGGCGGGACAGTACGTCCACCCGCTCGCTGAGGGACTGGGCCTTGTCCGCCAGCAGCCCCAGCATGTTCTGCACCAGGACGCTGTGGTGGGTGCAGGCCTTCTCGCACCGGCGGAACAGGTGGGGATAGTCGATAAACAGCACGTCGCAGGGCGTGCGGCTGACGATCTCCAGGCTGTCGCTCAAAGATCCCCCAAAGGCCAGGCCCCGACCAAAGACGCCCCCGGGCCCCAGCTCCTCCATCACGGTGGAAATCCCGTCCTCATCGATCCGGATAAGCGAGGCGTTCCCCCGCTCCATCACGCCAATAACATCCTTGCGCGGAGCGGAAAAATCATAGATCAGCTCATCCGCGGCAAAAGACCGCTGCACCGCTTGAAAGCAGTGCAGCATACTGCAGTACTCCTCATAACTGATGTTGCAGAATAAAGGACTCTCCCGCAGCTCCTGCTCCGTCAGCACAGCACTCCCCTCCTTGTTGCATATATCACAATATGATCATACCAGATTTTATGAAAAAAGCAAATCATTTTTTTCAGAATGTTTTATAAATTGTTCAAAAAAACGACGGCCTTGTATTGTATATTATGATTAGAGAGGAACGGATTTTCACCGTTCCCATCGGAAGGAAAGGAGTCTGCGGCGTGAACATTGCCTACTTTCTGCTTCCCAAGGGGGAAATTGCTTACTTATATGACGACTGCACCTTTCGCCAGGGCCTGGAAAAAATGCGCAACCGGGGCTACACCGCCATTCCCGTCATCACCCGGGACGGACGATATGTAGGGACGGTCAGCGAGGGAGATTTCCTGTGGCGGATCCTGGACAGCGGCCAGCTGCAGGACGGCTGTTCCATGCGGGATCTGGAAAAATTGGAGGTTCGGGATATCCTCGGGTCCAAGTACCCTCCTGTCCGCATCACCGCCACCATGGACGAACTGCTGGACAGCGCCATGCAGCAAAATTTTGTGCCGGTGATCGATGATCTGGACAATCTCATCGGCATCATCACCCGCCGCTCCATCATGAGCTATCTCAAAGAGGAAAAAAATTTCCCTGTCCACACGTCTCATCCGGAGGAGCTCTCCTCCCTGTGTCAGACTGTTTAGGCCCCTCCTCCGCAGTGGGGAGGGCCCGGCTCCGGGAAATAAGTTCATAAATTATTCATGATTTTTTCTCTTGATATTGCTATGTTGAAAACCAACGATTTTTCAGAAACGGCGGTGAAACCATGACCTCATACCAGCGGGCTCTGGCCCGGAAAAATCTTCGCTATACGCTGTGGATTCCGATTTACATGGCGACCTTTTTTCTGTTGGAGCGGCTGCTGCCGGCATCCATCTGCTGGAACACGGAAATGCCCATTGACAGGGCCATCCCCTTTTGTGAGTGGTTCGTCATCCCCTATGGGTTCTGGTTTCTCTTCCAGATCCTGGCGGGGATCTGTACCTTCCGCCGGGACGGCGCCGCTTTCCGCCGGTACATGTGCTTCATGGCCATTACATTTTTCAGCAGCGTTTTGATCTGGGTCCTGGTGCCCAACGCCCAAAACCTCCGCCCCCATGTCTTCCCCCGGGACAACCTGCTCACAGATATCGTGGCTATGGTCTACCGGGTGGATACCAACACCAACGTCTTCCCCTCGGTCCATGTGGTGGGGTCCATTGGGGCGGCACTGGCTCTGATGGACTGTCGGAACCTCCGCCACCCCAGGGCGGTGCGGTTTTTGAGTGTGGTGACCGCCGTGGCCATCTGCCTTTCCACGGTACTGATCAAGCAGCACTCCCTGCTGGATATGCTGGGTGGGCTGGCACTGTCCGCTGTGGCTGCCGCCCCTGTATACTACCGGCAGTTCCGCAGTGTGCTGGAGCCTGTGTAACAAGATCTTTCATAAAAACCAAAAAGCCGCCTCCGGCATAGCCGAAGGCGGTTTTTCCTATGTTCTTTCACTCCAGATGGCTCCGGGCCGCCGTCAGGATATTGCGCATGAGGATCGCCCGGGTCATGGGCCCCACGCCTCCCGGCACCGGGGTGATGTAGGAGGCCTTTGGAAACACCTCGTCGTATTCCACGTCTCCGCAGAGCTTGCCGGACTCGTTGCGGTTCATGGCCACGTCAATCACCACCGCCCCTTCTTTCACCATGTCAGCCGTTATGAAGTGGGCCCTGCCGATGGCACTGACCAGGATGTCCGCCTGGCGGGTGATCTCCGCCAGGTCCTCCGTCCGGGAGTGGCAGGTGGTGACCGTCCCGTCGGCCTGGGTCAGCAGCACCGCCATGGGCTTGCCCACAATATTGCTGCGCCCCAACACCACGCACCGCTTGCCCCGGACGGGAATGTCATAGGCCCGCAGCATCTCCATCACACCGGCAGGGGTGCAGGGGGCAAAACGGGCCTGTCCGATGTGCAGCTGCCCCACATTAAAGGGGTGGAAGCAGTCCACATCCTTGTCCGGGGAGATGGTATCGATGACCACCTTCTCGTTCAGAGGCGCCGGCAAGGGCAGCTGTACCAGAATGCCGTCCACCCGCTGATCCTCATTGAGCCGGCGGACCAGAGCCAGGAGCTCCTCCTCCGGCGTGTCCGCCGGCAGCCGGTACCCAAAACTCTCGATGCCGCACTGGGCGCAGTCAGATTCCTTTCCCCGGACATAGACCTGGGAGGCCGGGTCCTCCCCCACCAGCACCACCGCCAGGCCCGGCCGGCGGGGTAGGGTCAGCACCTCATGGCGGACTTCATCTTTCACCTTGGCCGCCAAAGCTTTTCCGTCAATTACAATCGCCATTTTCCTTCTCCTTCCGGGCCTCGCCGGTGATATTCTCCTGGTCCTGGTGGGCAGGTGCGCCCTCTCCCGCCCGGGCAGGCGCGTCCTCCGTCCCTCCCTGGGGAGGATTTTCCGGTTCTTTGGGATCCTCCCCCCGCGGGGTTTCCGGCTGCGTTTGGGCCTGAGCCGCGTCCTCCCCGGGCTCTGCCATCAGCTCCGCCACCGCCGCGGCATCCGCCGCCTCGATGGCGGCCTTGCGCCGGGCCGCCTCTTCTTGCTGAGATACCCACAGGGTCTGGGCGGTGCGCTTTTTCACCCGGATGTTGTAGATCAGAAATACCAGCGCCCCCAGCGCCAGCACGACGCTCAGGGCCTGGGACACCCGGATAGGCTGGCCGAAGATGGTCCAGTCAAAGAGGTACAGGCTGTCGGTCCGCAGCCCTTCGATCCAGGCCCGTCCTACCCCGTACCACAAAAAGTAAAAGCCGGTATTCTCCCCGTCAAACCGCCGTCCCTTGGAGACCACGAACAAAATCAGCATCAATCCGATGAAGTTCCAAAGGCTCTCATAGAAAAACGTGGGGTGTACCTCGATATACTCCTGCTGGGACACCCACAGCCGCATCCGCCAGGGCAGCGTGGTGGGGCCGCCGAAGGCCTCCCGGTTGATGAAGTTGGCCCACCGGCCGATCACCTGTCCCAAAAGAAGGCCCTCCACCGCAAGATCCGTCAGGGCGAAAAAGGGGATCTTCTTCCGATGGGAATAGACCAGGGCCACCAGGACCCCGGCGATCACGGCGCCATAGATGGCAAGGCCGCCATCCCGCACCGCCAGCATCTCCAGCCAGTTGAAGGATCCGTCACTGTTGCGGTAGAGATCCAAATAAAACAGCACATAGTACGCCCGCGCCCCCACGATGCAGCAGGGCACGCCCCACAGCACCACATCCAGCACGTGGTCTTGCGTCAGGCCGAAACGCCGGGCCTGCTTCATGCAAAGCAGCAGCCCCGCCAGCATGGCTACGGCCAAAATGATACCATACCAGTAGATGCCCGGCCCGATGTGGATGGCTACATCGGGATTGAACTCCCAGTCCCCAAAAAGGCCCGGGAAACTGATGGGCATGTTTTTCAGTGCGCTCACGCTTTGTTTCCTCCCTTTTCTCCGCTCCGGGGCAAAATCTGAGAGAGAACGGAGCGCTCCTGCGTCACATTTTCCCGCAGGAAATCCGTGATGTCCTCCGGGGTGATGCTGTCAAATACCTGTGGAAAGCGGAAGGGGTCATACCCGTGGAAATACCCCTCCGTCAGCGTCACAGCGATATTTTCAAAGGAATTGAGCCCCCGCAGGTTAGACCCGAAGGCGGCCCGCCGTGCCCGCTGGAAAAACGCCTGGTCCACGCCCTGCTCCTGCAGCCGGCGGGACTCCTGGCAGATGGCCTCCAAAACAGCGGGGGCCTGCTTGCTGTCGCCCCCGGCGTACAGATAGGCAACGCCCGGCATCATCTCATAGGCCCCGCCGAAGCTGGTGTTGATCATCCCTGCGTCATACAGCCGGTGATAGAGGGGGCTGGATTCCCCCAAGAGGAGGTCGCAGGCCAGATCCCCCACCACCGCGGCCCGGAGATAGTCCTCTCCGTCCGGGACGCTGCGGCACTTGAATCCCACCAAAAACTGGGGCGATGCCACTTCCATTTCCATGGCGGTCTCTCTCTGGGCCACGCCCTCCGGCTCCTGCCCATAGTCCCGGGCAATGGCGCCTCCCCCCACCCGGGGCAGCACTCGCCGCGCCAGATCCACCACGTGAATGGGATCCACCTCTCCCACCACCGTCAAGATCATGTTGGAGGGGGTATAAAAGGCTTTATGGCAGTCATAGAGGGTCTGGGCCGTGATGTGGGAGATGCTCTCCACCGTGCCGGCGATGGAGGTCCGGGCGGTGCTGGTGTGGTAAAGGGCCTTGAGCATCCGGGTATAGATCTGCCAGTCGGGGTTGTCCTCGATCATGCGGATCTCCTGGGCGATGATGCCCTGCTCCTTGGCCACGCTCTCGTCTGTGAAGTAGGGAATGGACACAAAGGAGAGCAAAATCTTCAGATTTTCCTCAAAATGATCCGTGGAGTCAAAATAGTAACCCGTCATGGCATTGGAGGTGAAGGCATTGGGCTCCGCCCCGTTTTTGGCCAACTCCTGAAGGGCGTTGCCCTCCCGGGTGTCAAACATCTTGTGCTCCAAATAGTGGGCGATGCCCGCCGGAGTATCCATCCACGTTCCGTTGAGGCAAAAACGGGTATCCATCCCGCCGTAGCGGGTTGCAAAAAAGGCATACTTCTTGGCGTAGCCCGGCTTGGGCACCACGCACACCTCCAGGCCGTTTTCCAATCTTTCCCGGTATACCGCCTCGCCGATGCGCTCATAAAAGGTCTGTTTCACTGGGCCCTCTCCTTTCCCGTCAGGAAATACACGGTGTCCAGCCGAACCGTCTCCATAGCGCGGACGATTCGCTCCAGCGTCACCTGGCTCACCTGCTCAGAAAGCTGCTGGGGCGTCTCCTCCTGGCCGGTGGCCGCCTGGCTGAGGTAAAAGTTTTCGATCTTGCCCTGGGAATCCCCCATGGAGGCATAGGCATTGAGCAGGCAGCTGCGGGCACCCTCCATCTCCCAGTCTTCGATCTTCCCCTGCTGCAGAGCCTCCAGCTGCGCCAGGATCTCCTCCTGCGCCCGGGGCCGATCCCGGAACTCCACTCCGGAGGACACCGTGATGATCCCCTTTTGGCGGTGGTAGGCGGAAGAGGCATAGTAGCAAAGGGACAGCTTCTCCCGCACATTCATAAAGAGCTTGGAATTGCTGCTGCCGCCAAAGAGGGTATTGCCCATCAGCAAAGCCGGCATATCGTCGCTGCCGCAGGTAAATCCCATGCCCAGCTTCCCTTGGGTCACGTCCATCTCCTCTGTGACGGACTGCGCCTCCTGCCGCCCTTCGTGGGGCTGGGTGCCCAGAATGGGGCACACCTCTTCCCGGGGGAGCGTGGAAAAGGCCCCCTGCAGCGCCTGCTCCACCCGCTCCTGGGGGGCGCTGCCGCTGAAAATTACCTCGATGTGGGCCGAGGAGAGAAGCTCCCGATATTGGGCATACAGTTTGCGGGACTGCAGGGCCTGGGCGTCTTCCTCCTCCCCCAGGCGGGGGATGGCATAGGGCTCTGCCTGGCACATGAGGCGCAGCAGGCGGCTGTCCGCATATTCCCGCTTATCGTTGACCTGGGCGCGGATAGCGTCGATGAGATTGGTCTTTTCACTTTCAAAATACGCCGGCTGGAAGCGGCCGTGATAGGTGGCGGGGCTGCACACCAGCTCCCCCATCAGATCCGTCACAGGCTCCAAAAGCCGCTCTCCGCCCAGGGCAAAGGCATCATCGATGAAGCTTGCCACAAAGCCCACGCACTGGTTTTCTCCCCGTTTGCGGACGGTATAGTCAATGGTGGCGCCGTACAGCTGGTCCAGCCGGGCGGACAGCGCCGCCATATCCGGGCAGCTCACCGTGCCCCGGCGAAGAACCGCGGCCAAAAGGGCGTTGGCGCTGGCAGTCTCCCTGCGCAGGGGCGTCACAAATTGGACGGACAGCAGGCTGGTCTTGAATTTCCTGGCCGGCAGATACGTCAAATAGACCCCCCGGGCAATCTGGGTGCGTGTCATTTCCAAGGTTTCAGCTCCTCTTTTTGTAAAATGATATACAAAAGCAATTATAGTATAGTCTGCCCCATATTTCAAACCTTTTCTCTCCTCTTGCGCAATTGGGGCCGCCGTGTTACACTCAAAAAAATTCTTTGTGCCGAAGGAGGGCTTTTTATGACGGTGCAGGAGCGGTTTTTACGCTATGTCTCCTTTCCCACCACCTCCGATCCCGATTCCCACTCCGTTCCCTCCACGCCGGGGCAGCTGGAATTTGGCGCGTTCCTGGCTCAGGAGCTGCGCAGCATCCATATGGAAGACGTCCGGCAGGACGAATTTGGCTATGTCTATGCCACTTTGCCCGCCTCCCCCGGCTGTGAGCTGCTGGAGCCAGTGGGTTTTATCGCTCATATGGATACCGCGGCAGAGGTGAGCGGGCGGGACATCCGCCCCAAGCTTGTCCACTATACCGGGGGAGACATCCCCTTAGAGAGCGGCGAGATCCTGCAGGCGGCCCGGAACCCTCTTTTGCAGCAGTGCCTGGGGCACGATCTCATTGTCACTGACGGCACCACTCTTTTGGGCGGGGACGACAAGGCCGGCATTGCCGAGATCATCACTGCCTGCGCCCAGCTCTCCGCCAACCCCCACATCCCCCGCCGGCGGGTGGCGGTGTGCTTCACTCCGGACGAGGAGATCGGTCGGGGGGCGGACCGCTTCCGCCTGGAGTACTTCGCCGCCTCCTCCGCCTACACTGTGGACGGAGGACTCATGGGGGAGATCGAATACGACAACTTCAACGCCGCCTCCGCGGTGGTGCGCATCCAGGGCCACAACACCCATCCGGGCTCTGCCAAGGGGCAGATGAAAAACGCCGCGCTGCTGGCCACCGCCTTTGTATCCCAGCTTCCCCCTGCCCAGGCCCCCGCCCACACCCAGGGGCGGGAGGGATTTTACCATGTCCAGAGCATCGAGGCCACGGAGTCCGCCGCCACAGTGCGTCTTTTGATCCGGGACCATGAGGCCCGGGGATTTTCCGCCCGCAAGGCCTTTTTGCAGGAGGTGTGCCGCCACCTCAACTATGTCTGGGGCGAGGGGACGTTCTGCCTGCAAACAGAGGACAGCTATTACAACATGCGGGACAAGGTCCTTGCCCATCCGCAGCTGCTGCGGCGGGCAGAGGCAGCCTACCGCTCCATCGGGGTGGAGCCCCGTAGCCTGCCTATCCGGGGCGGGACGGACGGGGCCCGCCTTTCCTATATGGGACTGCCCTGCCCCAACCTCTCCACTGGGGGAGCAAACGCCCACAGCACCCATGAATTCGTCTCCGTCCAGGCGATGGAGCAGATGGTCTCCGTTCTGGTGTATCTGGCAGGGGCCTAAGCCAGCACCCGCAGCAAGTTTTCCCGGGCAATGGCCTCCCGCTCCCGGCGGGACATGCCCAGTGACTCCAGGCAGAGCATGAGATTTTCCATCTGGGAGGCATCGGAAATTCCCTGTCCCCCCTTCTCCCCCGGGCCGAAAAAGCCGCAAAAGTCAAATCCGCAGGACACATGCTCCACCCCCATGACCTCTGCCATATGGGCGGCATGGAGGGCCAGCATCTCCACGGTGCGCCGGGTGGGATCGGCGTGAAGAAAGCCGTGGTATGCGTTCAGCCCCACGACGCCGCCGCTGTCCCGAATGGCCCGGAGCTGGTCATCTGTCAGGTTCCGGGGCACGTCACACAGCGCCCTGCAGTTGGAGTGAGAGGCCATGACCGGCCTTCCCGCCATCCCCATCACATCCCAAAACCCCCGGTCGTTGAGGTGAGAGACATCCACGATCATCCCCACCTCCTCCATACGGCGGATCACCCGGCGCCCCGCCGCCGTCAATCCCCGGCTGCGGTCGCCCCCCGCGCCGGAGGCCAGCAGATTATCTTCGTTCCACGTCAGCATCCCCATCCGCACCCCCTGCCGGGCATACCAGTCCACGCCGGTGACCTCCGTGCTGATGGCCTCCATCCCCTCCACGGACAAAAAGGCATATACCGCCCCTGCCCTGCGGGCCTCCCCGGCCTGGGCAGCAGACGTCACCAGCCGCAGATCCCGGGTATATGACAGTTCCCGCTCCAGTACCTGCAGCATCCGCTCCGTCCGTCTTCGGGGATGGCCCATTCCCGGCACCTTTCCCCAAAAAGCGCCCGCGGTGGTCAGGTGCGCCCACAGAGCCAGCACCACGCCTTCTCCTCCGCCCCGGCGCAGGACCCGGACCCATTTTTGCAGCGCCCCGTCTTCCCCCGCCTCTGCCCGCCGGGTCACATCCCATAAAAGATCAGAGTGTCCGTCAAAGATCATTCTGCCCTCCCCCTCTCACCCCCAATATAGTCCGCTGGAATGTCCGCCGTGTCCGGCGGATTTTTTTGCCCCGGAGCCAAAATTCCCTTGACTTTTCTCAAAAATTCCTGTAAACTATTCTTCGTTGTAAAGGCTTATAACTTTACAGAGGGGGTAATGATGTGAAAAACCAAACGTATCGCATGACCATGCTCTTTGATTTTTACGCAGAACTGCTGACCCCCCGCCAGCGGGAATTTTTTGACCTCTATTACAATGAGGACCTCTCTCTTTCGGAGATTGCGGAAAACGCAGGCATCTCCCGCCAGGGCGTGCGGGATGTGATCGTCCGGGCGGAGGCCGCCATGCAGGAAGTGGAGGACAAGACCGGCATCATCAAGCGCTTTGAGGCCCAGCGTCCCCATTTAGACGCCATTGAAGCCGCTGTGGCCGAGATCCGCACACTGAATTACCGCCAGTATGAGGATGCCCGCCTGAGCGAATTGACTGACACCATCTGCGGCGAACTGGCCGTGCTAAAGGAATGAGACCATGGCATTTGAAGGACTGAGTGAAAAGCTAAGCGCCACATTTAAGCGTCTGCGGGGCAAGGGCCGCCTGTCGGAAAATGACGTGCGGGAGGCCATGCGGGAAGTGCGCCTGGCCCTCCTGGAAGCAGACGTGGGCTACAAGGTGGTCAAGGACTTTGTGGCCAAAGTCACGGAGCGGGCCATCGGCTCAGACGTGCTGGACAGCCTCACCCCCGCCCAGCAGGTCATCAAGATCGTCAATGAAGAGCTGACAGCCCTTATGGGCGGTGCCAATGCCAAGATCTCCATGGCCAGCAGCGGTCCCACCGTTGTGATGATGGTGGGTCTGCAGGGCGCCGGCAAAACCACCACCACTGCCAAGCTGGCAGGGCTTTTGCGCCGCCAGATGCAAAAGCGGCCCCTGCTGGCCGCCTGTGACGTCTACCGCCCCGCCGCCATCGAGCAGCTGAAAGTGGTGGGCGGGCAGTTGGACCTGCCGGTTTTTGAGGAGGGACAAGGTGACCCCGTGGAGATCGCCCGTAACGCCATCCGCCATGCCCGGGATTACGGCAACGATATGGTGTTCTTGGATACCGCCGGCCGCCTCCATGTGGACGAGGCGCTGATGGACGAGCTCAAGCGGATGAAGGAAGCCGTCCATCCTCACGAGATCTTGCTGGTGGTGGACGCCATGACTGGCCAGGACGCGGTGAACGCCGCCTCTGCGTTTGACGATTCCCTGGGGATCGACGGAGTGATCCTTACCAAACTGGACGGCGACGCCCGGGGCGGCGCAGCCCTTTCCATCCGGGCAGCCACCGGCAAGCCCATTAAATTCGTGGGCACCGGGGAAAAGCTGGATATGATCGAGCCCTTCCACCCGGACCGGATGGCATCCCGGATCCTGGGCATGGGAGATATGCTCTCCTTCATTGAAAAGGCCGAGGCGGCGTACGACGAGAAGCAGGCCGCCAAAATGGAGGAGAAGCTGCGAAAAAATCGCTTTACCCTGCAGGATTATTACGATCAGCTTCA
Source organism: uncultured Oscillospiraceae bacterium (assembly GCA_944385475.1). Classification (GTDB taxonomy): domain Bacteria; phylum Bacillota; class Clostridia; order Oscillospirales; family Oscillospiraceae; genus Oscillibacter. The sequence continues at coordinate 61,937 of CALWXJ010000008.1, read as the reverse complement.
GCAGCTGCGGGGCATGGGGGACTTGAGCCAACTGGCGGGGATGATGCCCAGCCAGCTGGGCAAGCAGCTCCAGGGGACCTCTATCGACGAAAAGGTCCTGTCCCATACAGAGGCCATCATCTTATCCATGACCCCTCTGGAGCGGGAGAACCCCCAGATCCTGGGGGCCAGCCGCAAACGCCGGATCGCCGCCGGCTGCGGCCTTGGCGTAGTGGATGTCAACCGTCTGCTCAAACAGTTTGAGGCCATGCAGCAGATGTTCAAGCAGATGAGCCGCGGCGGCCGGGGCTTTGGCGGCCTGGGGGGCCGCCTGGGGGGCTTTGGCCGCAAGAAGCGGCGGCGTTGACCCCTTTTAATAGGATATAAGTGCAAAGCATTTATAGATAGAACTCAACTTATACAAAATTCTGGAGGTAACAAAATTATGGTAAAGATCAGACTGCGCCGGATGGGCGCGAAGAAGGCTCCTTTCTACCGCGTGGTGGTGGCGGATTCCCGCTTCCCCCGGGACGGCCGCTTCATTGAGGAAATCGGCACTTACAACCCCTGTGTCTCCCCCGCTGAGATCAAGATCGACACAGAGCGCGCTCAAAACTGGATCAAGTCCGGCGCTCAGCCCACCGACACCGTCAGAGCACTTCTGAAAAAAGTCGAAGTCCTCTGATCCGGAGGGCAGCATATGAAAGACTTGCTGCTCTACATCGCCAGAAATCTTGTCACTGACCCGGATGCTGTCTCCGTTACAGAGATCCCTGGGGAAGAGGAGCTGACGCTGGAACTGCGCGTCGCCCCCGACGATATGGGCAAGGTCATTGGCCGCCAGGGCCGCATCGCCAAGGAGATTCGAACTGTGATCCGCTCCTATGCCCAGCGCACCGGCGTTAAGGTTTCCGTCGACATTGTAGATTGATTGGATGGGGATCCCGCCCCGCCAGAAGATTCTTTTCCGCCGGCATGGCAAAAGCCATGCCGGCGGTCTTTTTGTATGTTCCTATTATTTTTATAAAAAGACCGGGAGCGGTATCCGCTCCCGGTCTTTGGCACATTTTCTCAGGTATAGAAGAACCACACCAAGATATACCCCACAGTCACGGCCGTCAGGGTAAACGGTACGCCGATGCGCATAAACTGGCCGGTGGTGACTTCGTAGCCGGCCTTGCGGAGGATGCCGCCGGCGGCGATATTGGCAGAAGCGCCCACCGGCGTCAAATTGCCTCCCAGGGTAGCGCCTGTAAGCAGGCCAAAGCACAGCACCGCCTGGTCCACGCCCAAAGAGGCAGCCACGCCCCCCACCACCGGCAGCATGGTGGCGGTATAGGGGATGTTGTCAATAAAGGCCGAGGCCAGCACAGAAAACCACACGATGATGGTATAGGTCAAAAACAGGTTCCCGCCCCCCAGATGGGCGATGATATCGCTGATGTCGGCAATGATCCCTGCCCGGTCGATCCCCTCGATCACCACGAACAGTCCTGCCAGCAGCAGCAGCGTGGCATAGTCGATGTTCTTCACCACCTGGCGCACCAGAGCCCGGTGATGGCCTCTGGCAACCTCTGCCACCAGACCCACCAGGAAAAAGGCCATGCACAAAACACCGTTGGTGACGGCGGGCTTATTGGGGACAAAGGAGGCCGCGATCAAGGAGGCCACCGTGCCCAGCAGCAAACAGGTGGGCAGATAGTCGCTTACTGGCGTGAGGTGGGTGCTGTGAAGCTCTCCTTTTTCCTTGCGGAACAAAAAGAGCATCACCGGTACTGTGGCGATGGCGCCGGCCTGCACCACCCAGAACATGCTGGGGCCCCCCTCGTAAATAAAGAAATCCATAAAATCCAGGCCCATGTGGCCGCCCAGCAAAATGGAAGTGGTATCCCCCACCAGCGTGGCGGCGCCCTGGAGGTTGGAGGACACCGCGATGGCCAAGATGGGTCCCACAGGGGAAATATTCAGCCGCTGTGCCAACGCCAGACCCACCGGCGCCAACATCAGCACAGTGGCCACATTATCCACAAATGCGGAAACCAGGCCGGCAAACAGCGCCAGCACAATGATCAGCGATTTGACATTGGGCAGCATCCGCACTAAGTAGTCCGAAAGGCGGTTGGGCATGTTGGAGCGGATGAAAAGGTCCACAGTGCCCATGGTGCCTGCCAGCATCAAAAGTACGTTCCAATCCACCACAGCGGCAACGGCAGAAAACGGCACGATTCCCACCGCCACAAACAGCGCCGCGGCGACCAGGGCTACCACAGCCCGGTATTTGGGCAAAAGCAGCAGCAGCGCGTACACCGCGATGAATACGATCAGTGCAAGGGTCTTCATGGGTCAATTCCTCCTATTTTTTTGCCACAGCAAATTCGTGCGCCCGGCATTTCCTCCAAAGTTTTGTGACTTGGCCCAAATACCGCGGCGCCCTGGATCAAGGCGCACAAAAGCGAGGCCTTTGCCGCCCGGGCAAAAGTCTCGCTTCTTGGCATATGATCCGGGCCATAAGGCCGGGGTGGCGAATCACACGACGCCCTGCAGGGGCGCAAGCTACTCCCTCTTTACGCTATACAATACCAGATGCCTCCCCCGCTGTCAAGAACTCCGGAAAATTTCTCCTGTCCTTTCTCGGAAGTTGTTTTCATTGCCTTTTGGAAGTGCCGGAGCTATAATAAAGGATTGAAAGCAAAAAAATCTCCAGGAGGGGACAGCCTATGAAACAGGAGTTTATCTGCGTGGGCCGGGTGGTAAATGCCCACGGCATCCGGGGCGAGGTCCGGGTTCAGCCCAGGAACGTGGCCCCCGCCTTTTTGACCCGGTTCTCCACCTTCTATATGGACGGACAAGCCCTGCAGCCCACTGCCAACCATGTCCACAAAAGCATGGTCCTGATGAAATTTCCAGGGGTGGAGGATATGAACGCCGCCCTTTCCTATAAGGGACGGGAGCTCTTCATCCGCCGGGAGGATGCCCCCCTTCCCCAGGGCCAGTATTTTGATGACGAGCTGATGGGGCTTGACGTCTACGATGCCGGCAGCGGCAGGTGCCTGGGGCAGGTGGTAAAGGTAGAGGACTATCCCGCCCACAAGGTGTATACCGTCCGGGGGGAGCGGACCTATCTCATCCCCGCTGTGCCGGAGGTTTTTATCCAGTCGGTGGATCTTGACGCCGGGTGCATGGACGTCCGGATTCTGGAGGGGATGGCCAATGATGAACATTGATATCATGACCCTTTTCCCGGAGGCAGTGGACGCCATGATGGGAGTGAGTATCCTGGGCAGGGCCCAGCAGCGGGGCTATATCGCCATCCGCAGCCACCAGATCCGGGCATACACCACCAATAAGCAGATGCAGGTGGACGATTACCCCTACGGAGGCGGGCGAGGCGCCGTGATGCAGGCGGACCCCCTGTATCGCTGCTGGGAGCATGTGGTGTCCACCTATGGACCGGGCCGCACCATCTTCCTCTCTCCCTGCGGGCGCACCTTTACCCAGTCTGTGGCCCGGGAGCTGAAAGAGAACTACGACCATCTGATCCTGGTGTGCGGCCACTATGAGGGGATCGACCAGCGGTTTATCGACGCGTGCGTGGATGAGGAGATCTCCATGGGGGACTTTGTCCTCACCGGAGGGGAGATCCCCGCCATGGCGGTGGCGGACGCCGTGTGCCGCATGGTGCCCGGCGTACTGCCGGACCCCGAGTGCTTTGAGGAGGAATCCCACTGGAACGGCCTTTTGGAGTACCCCCAGTATTCCCGCCCGGCAGTATGGCATGACCGGGCCGTGCCGGAGGTGCTGCTCTCCGGTGACCACGCAAAAGTGGCCGCCTGGCGCAAAAAAGAGAGCTATAAGCGCACCATGCTCCGCCGCCCGGATCTCTTTGCCCAGTTTGACGAGAGCCAGCTCACCACCAAGGCCCAGCGCCGGATCCTGGCAGAAGCCCGGGCGGAGCTGGCCGCCCAGCAGGCGCCCCAGGAGGCAGAGCCCTCCCCCGGGGCGGCCCAGGCAGAGCTGTCTTAAAAACCGCCGCCGGAGTCCCGGCGGCGGTTCTTTTCCAGTGGACACAGCGGGAAGTGAAGATCCGCCATCATATGCCCCCTTTCTCTGGGGGAATTTTGCCCAGGCCTTTTAAGAAGCCCCCTCATCTCAGAGAGATGCTCGCTTCTCCCGATTACCCTTTGGACTGATTTGGGGTGTAAGCAGCCTCCCTTTATCATTTTCACGAAGGAAGACACTTCTCGCGGAACCTTGACAATTCACTTCTTGAAAATCTTATGGTCAATTTGATAAAAAGCTTGGCCTATCACACCACATATCACGAAAAACGCCATCATTTTAGCGGCCTCAAAACCAGGAAGAAGCAATGTTCCCAATCCACCGCCGATGCCCAATGCAGCAATTAACAAGATTAAACGACCAAAATGCTTCATGTTTAAATCACCCTTTGTCCACATCTTATCTATCACTTAATTTTATCATATTTTTTACTTCAGTCAACGTATGGTGAAACCGGCGGAGTTAACGCCCATCGGTGCAGATATAAAAAGAAACCGCTCATTTCCCGCCTTGACAAATCCGCAGGATGTGTTACAATAAACGGTACAAATTCAATCACGTCCCTTATCAAGAGTGGCGGAGGGAACGGCCCGATGAACCCACGGCAACCTGCATTGTAAGGTGCCAATTCCGGCGTAGAGCGGCAGATGAGGAGCGAGCAAGAGCTGATTTTCCTGCGCGTTTCGTCCGTCGAAACGCGTATTTTTTATGCGGAGAAGGCAGCTTCGCCTGAGAGGGACAAAAAGGAGCATTGCCATGGCAAGACATTATTTTTTCACTTCTGAATCGGTGACGGAAGGCCACCCCGACAAGATCTGTGACCAGATCTCCGATGCCATTTTGGACGCCCTGCTGGCCCAGGACCCCATGAGCCGCGTGGCCTGCGAGACCACTGCCTCCACGGGTCTGATCCACATCATGGGGGAGATCACCACCAAGGGCTATGCGGATATCCCCAAGATCACCCGGGAGGTGATCCGGGAGATCGGTTATGACCGCGCCAAGTACGGCTTTGACTGCGACACCTGCGGCATTATCACCAATATTGACGAACAGTCCAGCGACATCGCCCTGGGGGTGGACCGGGCGCTGGAGGTCCGGAACGATGAAGACGCGGAGCTGCAAAACGGCGCCGGGGACCAGGGGATGATGTTCGGCTACGCCTGTGACGAGACGCCGGAACTGATGCCCCTGCCCATCTCCCTGGCCCATCGCATGGCCAAGCGCCTTGCCCTGGTGCGCAAGGCGGGGCTGGTAAACTACCTGCGTCCCGACGGCAAGACCCAGGTCACTGTGGAGTATGACGAAAATGACCGCCCCGTCCGGGTGGACACCGTGGTCCTCTCCACCCAGCACAGCCCTGAGGTGACCCTGGACCAGATCCGTCAGGACATGATCGACCTTGTGATCCACCCCTCCATTCCCGCAGGGCTGCTGGACCAGCACACCAAAATCTACATCAACCCCACTGGCCGCTTCGTCATCGGCGGCCCCCAGGGGGACTCCGGCCTCACCGGGCGCAAGATCATCGTGGATACCTATGGCGGCAGCGCCCCCCACGGCGGCGGATGCTTCTCCGGCAAGGACCCCACCAAGGTGGACCGCAGCGGCGCCTATGCCGCCCGGTATGTGGCAAAAAACATCGTGGCCGCCGGTCTGGCCCGCCGCTGTGAGGTGCAGCTCTCTTACGCCATCGGCGTGGCCCAGCCCATCAGCATCTTCGTAGACACCTTCTCCACCGGCACCGTGGGGGATGACCGGCTGGAGGAGGCTGTGCGCAAGGTGTTTGACCTGCGTCCCACCGCCATTATCCGGGATCTGGACCTGCGCCGGCCCATTTATCGCCAGCTGTCCGCATACGGCCACATGGGCCGGGAGGATCTGGGGGTGCGCTGGGAGGACACCGACCGCACCGAGGCTTTGAAGGCCGCCTTGTCTGAGCAAGCATAATTTTTTTCATGCCATATTTTTCAAGCCGCACGCTCTTGGGCGTGCGGCTTGTTTTGCCAGTTCCGCCGGAAACTCGCCAGAGAGATCCCGCCCGTTTCGGGCAGACTATGGGCGGAGGTGAAGGACATGGCCTATAAACTTACCGATTATCTTTCCTTGATGGATCTTTTGCAGGAAGACGCCGCAGCAGCGCATTACTTTCAAATGCTGGACCCCAGAGCACAGTGCATGATCTTTGAAGAGGGTTCCGGCATCACCAACCTCTCACAGCTGGAGTCCCACGTGGCCCATCTGCGCAGCGCCGGCTATATCCGCTGACCCACGCCGCCCGGCTCTCTTTCAGCCGGGCGGCCTTTTTCTGCCCAATTCTTTCCTGTATGGACATTTTTTTGAGTCAGTGCTATAATATGACTCTCTGATTTTCTTTTTAAAAATTCCCTCGGGGACAGTTTGGAGGAAGCGCAACGAAAAAATTCATCATTATTTTGGGTGTTATGGGCGTGTCGGTATCCGCCCTGCTGGCCCGCTGGTCCACTGCCCCCAGTTTGGTTCTGGTGGTATACCGCATGGCCTTTGCCTCCCTTATTCTGGTGCCCTGGGCCCTGCTCTTTCATCGGCAGGAGCTCAAAAGCCTGCCCTGGCGGCAGCTTTTGCTGTGCCTGGTATCCGGTGCGTTTTTGGGGCTGCATTTTTTTGCCTATTTTACCGCTTTGGAATATACCTCCATCGCCTCTGCCGTGGTACTGGTGGACACGGAGGTCTTTTGGGTGTGCATCGCCATGTTCCTCCTCCGGGGAGAACTGCCGGGCCGCCTGGGTCTGGGGGGCATCCTTTTGTCCTTCGTGGGCAGCGTGGTGGTAGCCCTGTCCGGTGGCTTTGGCGGCAGCTTCATCGGCAACCTCATCGCTTTGGCAGGCGCCGCCTTTATGGCGGTATACACGGTCATCGGCCGCTTGGTGCGCACTTCCCTGTCCACCACGGTCTATACCGCCCTGGTCTATGCCGCCGGCTGCCTCACCACGGTGCTCATCGCCCTGGTCACAGGGGTCTCCCTTACCGGCTGGGGCGGGGAGAACCTTGCGGCGGGCCTGGGGCTGGCGGTATTTTGTACCCTGCTGGGCCACAGCGTCTTCAGTTGGGGACTGAAGTATGAAAAGGCCTCCTACATCTCCACCGTCAAATTTTTAGAGCCGGTGTTTGCCAGCGTCTGGGGCATTCTCTTCCTGCAGGAGGTCCCCTCTCTGGCCACTGTGTTGGGCGGCGCCGTGATTTTGGGCGGCGTTGTGATGTACTCCCTCAGTGATACCCGCCAAGCCCGGATTGGCCAATCATGACACCCGCGCCCTGCGCGCAAAAGGAGAGGTTCCATGCCCCTGATTTCTGTGATCGTTCCGGTCTACCAGGCCCAAGCCCTGCTGGAGGCCTGTGTGGACAGCGTCCGCGCCCAGACATTTTCCGACTGGGAACTATTGTTGGTCGATGACGGCAGCACGGATGGCTCCCCCGCCCTGTGCGACCGCTTCGCCGCCGCCGACCGGCGTATCCGGGTCTTTCACCAAAAAAACGGCGGCGTCAGCGCCGCCCGAAATACGGGGCTCTCCCACATCCGTGCCGGGGCTGTTGCCTTTTTGGACGCCGATGACGCTCTGGAGCCCCGTGCCCTGGAGATCCTGTGGCAGCTGCGAAAGACCCACGGAGCCGACACGGCGGGCTGCGCCCACTTCAATGTGACGCCGGAGGGGTCTGCTTCCCAAGAGCTGCTGCTGCCTCAGGGCGTCTATCACAGTGCTGCCATCAAAGAGCGCATCGTCGTCCCTCTTTTGGGCCAGCGCCTGGCCCAGCCGGTTTTCAACGGCTTTATCTGGCGCTATCTCTTCTCTGCCGAGCTGCTGGAGGGGATGCGCTTTGAGGGGGCCTATCTGGAAGACGAGCTCTTTCTTCTGGAGTATTTCTGCCGTGCCCAGTGCCTGGCGGTAACGGAGGAGCCCCTCTACCGCTACCTTCTCAACCCCACCTCCGCCACCCATCGGTTTATGCCGGATCTGAACCGGGTCTTTGCCCGCTATATGGAGCGCAAGGAGTGTTTGGCCCGGCGCTTTGATTTGGAGGGGCTGTGCCCCACATGGCGGGACAACAGCAATTGGGCAGGGCTTTTGATCGCCGTGGGCAACGAATTTGCCCCCGGCAGCCCCAAGACCATGGTTCAGCGCAAAGAGGCCATCCGTGCCCTGTGCGCCCGGCCGGAGATGGCCCGGGCTATCCGCTCTCTGCGCCCCGCGGGCCTTGGCCGGCGCAAACAGCTGGTGGCAGCGCTGATCCGGGGAGGGCATTTTACTCTTTTGACCCTGCTGTATCGTTTGAAAAATCATCTGTGAGGAATCCCGCCATGACTTTATGGAAAGAAAGCTGCCTATACGCCCTGCTCTGCTCCCTTTGGGACCTCTATGAGGCCAGCGCCCTTCACCGGCTGCTGTGCCGTCTGGGGCGCTGGTGTACCCGCCAGGTGGATGAAAGCCGGATCCTGCGGCCCCTGTGCCGCCAAGGGGTGGTGGCCCGGGCCTGGCCGGAGAGCGTCTCCTGCCGCCTTTTAGGTTGGGTGGTGAATCTGCCGGGGCTCATCCTGCGCCGGCTATATCTCTTTTTGCAGCCTACCTTCGGCCAAAGCGTCTTTGCCCGTCTGGCCTTTGCCATGGGGGATGAGACTGCCATCGCCCAGTCATGGCTGATCATGGCCTTGTGGTGCATCCCCTTCTCCCGCTGGAACAACGCATACAGTCTGATGGCTTTTGCCTTTTTGCTGGTGCTGTTTTACGCCGGGGCCATGGCCAGCGGGCGGCGTCTGGATATGGAGGGCATCGGGTTCTATCCCGTGGTGCTGTTTGCCTCCATGTTTTTGGCGGTGATCTTCTCCTACAGCCCCTCCCTCTCCTTCCGTTTTTTGATCTACCATATCTCCGCCGCCCTTTGCGTGGTGGTGACCCTCAGCGCCGTGCGCAACAGTGACGATCTCAAGCGCCTGGCCGCCGGCGGCGCGGTATGCGTGGCCGTCTCCGGCAGCTATGGCATCTTGCAGCGCCTGCAGGGCATCGAGGTCAATGAGTCCTATGTGGATCTCACCGTCAACGCCGGTATGCCCGGGCGTGTCTACTCCATTTTTGACAATCCCAACACCTTTGCCCAGGTGCTGATCATACTCTTGCCCCTGGTCTTGGCGCTGGTGTGGATCAGCCGCCACTGGTATACGAAGCTCCTGTGCCTGGGCACCTGCGCCATCGGCGCCGCTGCCCTGGGGATGACCTATTCCCGGGCCAGCTGGGTGGGTATGGCCTGCGCTATGGTGGTGCTGGTGTTCTTGTGGAAGCCCCGGCTCATCCCCGGGTTCTTTGTGCTTTGCTGCCTTTGTATCCCCTTCCTGCCCCAGACCATCTGGAACCGCATCCTCACCATCACCAACACCGCCGACTCCTCTTCTGCCAGCCGCATGACCCTGTGGCAAGCGGCGCTGGAGGTCATCCGCAAGTCCCCTGTTTCCGGCGCCGGTTTAGGCACCGCCGCTACCCAGTCTTTCATCCGGGACTTTAACCTCTACCACGACAAGGCCCCCTTCGTCCATTCTCACAGCTTCTATCTGGAAGTCTGGGTCCAGGCGGGGCTCCTGGGGATTTCGTCCTTCGTGGGCTCCATGCTCTGGAACATCAAGCAGGCAGCCCACACTGTGCGCCGGGTGGCCACCACGGACTCCGATGCCCGTACCCTCACCTGTGCCGCTGCCGCTTCGCTGTGCGGGGCTATGGTCTGCGGCCTGGCAGATTTTTTGTGGAACTATCCCCGGGTGATGTGCATTTTCTTCTTCGTCTTTGCCATGGCCCTGGCGGGGGTAAAGGTCTGCCGTGCGGAGGCCCGGGAGAATCCCCCCTCCAACACTTGATGCCCCTAAAACAGGACGCCGCCGCTGCATAAAACAGCGGCGGCGTCCTGTTTTCCTGTCTCACCGGAGGCACGTCCCCAGGGCTTCAAAGGGCGCTTCCCTGCTCCAAATCATCCCGAACAAAGGCGGCACGGATGGCGTTGAGCACCTTCTTTTTCTCTCCGCTCCAAAGGGGAGCCAGGAGGTCCCGCTTGGCCCCATCCCCGGTGAGGCGGTGGATCACCACCTCCCTGGGCAGGTGCCTTAAACACGCCTCCAGCGCCTGGATATACGCCTCCAACGTCAAAACCGGCACTTCCCCCGCCCGCCATAAGGCGGCAAGATCTGTGCCCCGCAGCACATGGAGCAGGTGAAATTTGATACCCCATGCCCCGCTTTGTCCAATATAATGGGCAGTTTGTGCCATCATATCAGTCGTTTCCCCTGGAATCCCCAAGATTTGATGCACCACCACGGCAATTCCCCGGGTACCAAGCGCTTCCACCGCCCTGTCATAGACCTCCAGATCATATCCCCGGCGCAAATAGGCGGCAGAGGCACTGTGGATGGTCTGCAGGCCCAATTCCACCCACACCGGCTTTTGGCGGCTTAGCGTCTCCAGCAGCGCCAGCATGTCCGGGGGAAGGCAGTCCGGCCGGGTGGCCACAGACAGCGCCACCACATCCTCCGGAGCCATCGCCTCCCGGTACAGTCTCTCCAGGCGCTCCACCGGCCCATAGGTATTGGTGAAGGACTGAAAGTAGGCGATGTACTTCGCCCCCTCCCCCGCCTTGGCCGCCACCCGGCGCCGGGCGGCGGTAAGCTGCTCTTCCATGCTGCCCCTCTGGGCAAAGGCCCCGGATCCATCACAAAAAATACACCCCCGGCGGCCCAGGGTGCCATCCCGGTTGGGGCAGGTACAGCCGGAGGAGAGGCTCAGCTTGTACACCTTGGCACCATAGGTCCTGCGGAGATCGTCGCTTAGTCGGTTGTAGTACATGGCGGATATGGGATCCGATATGGCTCCGTTCCCCGGCGCTGGGCAGCCTCCTCCAGCCACTGCTTCATCTGGGCGATTCCCTCCTCTGTCCAGGGGAAGGTCTTAGTCTCCACATCTTTGGCCAGCTCGAAGCTGATGTTTTCATACACCCAGACCTGAATGGAGCCGTCCCCGATCCAGCCGGTGCGGGCAAAGCGGTAGCGAAAGCAGCCAATACTCCCGGGAAATACCGATGCCCGGGTAAAAAAGTTCATGTCCAGCTCATGGAATCTGCCTGGCATGGTCACCCCTCCTTTTCTCTCAGCAGGATAGCAAATTTGTCTCCCTGTGTCAAACGCAAAGGTTGAAAGCGTTCCTCTCCGGGGGTATACTGAAAAAAACGCAGTACGGGAGGGGTCCTTTTGGAAATCCTGGTCTTTTCTGATTCCCACGGCAATTTGGAAAATATGGTGCAGGCGGCCCAAATGACCCCCTCGGACATGATCGTTCATCTGGGAGACGGGTGGGGAGAGGCCCAGCGGCTGCACAGACTGTTCCCCCAGCGGGCCTTTTGCCAGGTAGTGGGAAACTGTGACTTCCGCCCCGGCCAGCCTGTCCAGCAGCTCATCCAGCCCCAGGGGCGGCGGATCCTGCTGTGCCACGGACATACCCTGGGGGTCAAGCAGTCTTTGATCCAGGCGGGCTACACCGCTGAGTCCATGGGGCTGGACGCCCTTCTCTTCGGCCACACCCACAAGCCCTTCATCGACTGGCGCATGGGGGCCCTCTTTTTCAACCCCGGCAGCATCGGCGATCCCCTTCACCCCTTCTACGGTGTGATCACCGTGACGGAGGAGAAACTTGAAGGGCGTCTACTTTCTTTGGCATAGCCGTTTTTCAAAAAAACGCCCCCGGGACTATTCGTCCCGGGGGCATGTTTATGGGATCTCCAAGTGCACAGACTCATGGAAGTGAGGTTCCACCAAACCGGGGATATCCACGGCGTCTGTGAAATACAGCTCCTGGGTGAACTCCCGGATGAGAGAGATGATATAGGGGTGGGGCCGCTCGTCCGGCCGGCCCGCCGCCACCGTCACCACCGCTGTCTTGGGCTGGAGCATATGCAAAAGCTTCCGGGTGGTGGAGGACAACGAGGCATGGTGGGGAATTTTCAAAATATCGCAGGGGGTGGAGGTCTCCGTCTCCCACATATGGGCGTAGGCGTCCCCTCCTAAGACGATCTCCTTCCCGTGGTAATACAGCCGCTGGCGAAGGCTGGAGACATTCATGGACTTGCCCCAGTGGACAAGGTCATATCCGTTGCGCTCCCCGGCAAAGGCCGCATCATACACCTGCCGCTGCCGTGGGTAAAGGGCCGGCTCCCCGCACAGCACATCCATTTTCAGCTCCGGCGTCAGCTGGAAGGTGACGGTCCGGTCCCCCTGGAGGCAAACCGCCTTTTCCCAGCGGTGGGGGTGGGCCCGCAGCGCCCCGGCATAAAGATCCACACACCGCAGCACATTCCTGGCGGCCTTGGGAAGGCCGTTGTCCCCATCCGGATCCAGCGGGGCGCTGCCCGGCGGGGGCAGATAGGTGGTGATAAGCGTCCCCACTCCGGCAGCTTCCAATACCCGGTCCAAACCGCCGATATGGTCCCGGTGGAAGTGGGTGATCAGGAGGACATCCAGATACCCCACCCCCTCTTTTTTCAAAAAATCCCCGGCGTAGATGCGCCGGGAACGGGGATCCAGATCCTGGGGGTGGTCATCCCGGATGAGGTTGTCGTGGCCGCAGTCCACCAGCATGGCAAACGGCCGCCGTCCCTCCTCCTTCTGGCGCACCAAAATGGCGTCGCCATTGCCTACGTTGATAAAATCCAAAACCAGCATGTCCAAGCCCCCTTGTCCATGTTTGTTGCATTTACGATACCACACCCCGCCTCCTCTGGCAACCAAAAAACCGCCGCCAATATGCCAAAGTTTTCCTTTTATTTTTGTGGATTTGGTGCATGACCCCAAAGGCAAAACCACCGGGAGCCCCAGAGGTTCCCGGTGGTTTTGCCGTGTTATTTTCTCCGCCTTTCTCAGGCGGCGTCAAATTCCTCGATGGTCTCCGAGGCAAGCTCTTCCCCCGGGCTGGGGGCCCGACTGCCCTGCCACCCTTCCCAGGAAAAATCCAGGGCGGGCCACAGACCGCTTTGGGGAAGATTCCCCTCTTCATCCAGCCCGCAGTGGAAGGTGGCGCTCATCCCCACATCCAGCAGCGCCGCCTCAGGCATCTGCGCCGCAGAGAGGTCAAAGAACACTTCCATCCCCTCCAGCCGGACATAGTAGTGCGTATTGCCCGCGATCACGGCAGAGCGGATCTCGGCGATGATGCCGCTGACCTCCTCCTGGTCAGCGGGCGCGGTCTGGGAGTCCGATTCAGAGATGATGCCGTAATCCGCCAGGGCCCGGCGGTAATTGCTCTCGCACTCCGCCACTGTGCCGCCGGTCTCCACGATGTTGTACTGCTGCACGTTCACCATGGCGTACATCTTCACAAGGCCGTCCGCGCCCTTGAGGGCCATGAAATACGTGGGCTGGTCGGCAATGTTCAAAAGCAGGGGGAAGGTGGCCTCATAGCGCATCTGCTGGACCTGGCTTTCGGCGGAGTCCTGGGCAGAGCGCTCCGTGGCGCCGGAGACGGAGTAAAACCGGGTCTGCTTGGTGCGCTGGTTGGAGAGGATAAAGCCGATATTGGACTGATCGGAGGTGACGGAGGTGACGCCGGTATACATATACACATCGTCCCCAATGGCGATATAGTTGTACCCCTCCGTGGTCAAAGTCACCTCCCGCTGGCCGAAGATGGAGTTCAAAAAGCCGTTTTTATACATCCCGTAAAAGTCATACTGCTCCATGATGAGCTCCGCGTCATACACGTGGTCCACCCAGGAGGGCACTTCCTCATAATACTGGCTCTCTCCGGTAACGGCGTCCACCAGCACGGCCCCCCGGATATCACTGCCCCCGAAAAGGCCGATGGTCTTCACCATCCGGGGACACACCCAATAGGGATGCCCCTCCTCATCGATCTCAAAAACAGGGTCGGCAAACATATAGGTGGGATAGTGGAACCGCAGGTGCCGGGGCAAATACCGCCCGAAATGCTCTGCAACGGTATATTTCATCCCCTCTTTCAGGCGCACCACCTCCGCCTCCTGGGTGGCCATGTCAATGACCAGATAGGCCGGAAGGCCGGAGGAGCGGTTGGTGAACCACTTCACCAGGTCCCCGTAGGCCAGGGAGGTCACCCGTACCGGGCGGCCCTGGTAGTTGATCTGGGTATAGGAGGGCAGGATCTCAAACTGGGAGACCATATCGCTGAGCTCTCCCAGCACCCGGCTGCCCAGCCGCTGGGCAGAGTCCTCATCCAGCATGGGGATCTGGTCGTAGGAGATCTCCTCGATGTCGGCGGCAAAGTCCCCGCTTTCCACCGGCAAAAGCTGGCTGTATTTCCCCGCCCGCAGCACCACCCAGGAACTCAGCGCCCCGATTACCGTGACGGCGATCAGCGCCAGCACCAGGAAAAAGGGAATGGTGCATTGCTTTTTTACAAAGCCCACATACCCCTTGACCCCTTCTCCTTGAAAGGCGGAGGTGAAAATGGCGCAGACGCAGTACACCACGCACAGCAAAAAGAGGAACACATAAAACTCCTCTGCATGGAAGTTCAGCGCCGGCAGTTCAAAATAGAAATACGCCGCCCCCACCGCCAAGGTCACCGCCAGGTTGATCAGCATCCTGGTAAAGGCGTTGCCGATGGCCTTGCGGGGCTTTCTCTCCCGCTTGGGACCGGGAGAGGCTCCCTCCTGCGGCTCCTGCTGAAAGGGATTTTTAAAATCCGCGGGGTTAAACCCGCCAAAGGGAAAGGAAAACAGCATACAAAAACGCTCCTTTATCCATAATGGCCCTTATAAATTACTTGTCATGATACCTGGAATTTGTGAACAAGTCAAGATAAGGCCTGCTCCTCTGTGCACAAGGGAAAAAATCTGCTATATTGGTTCTATCCTGTGTAAGTTTCCCCCGTTGGTTCCGTCTATGAAGGTAAGGAGGTGGTTTTTATGGAAGATTATGCCATTGTAGCCCTCTACTGGGCCCGGGACGAGGCGGCAGTGGCGGAGAGCCGCCGAAAATACGGCCGCTGCTGCTATGGTGTGGCCTATCGCATCCTCGCTGTCCGGGAGGACGCGGAGGAGTGTGAGGGGGATACCTATCTGCGGGCATGGACCTCCATCCCACCCCAGCGCCCCAGCTATTTGGGTGCCTTTTTAGCAAAAATCACCCGGAATCTGGCCCTGGACCGGTTTCGAAGCCGGCAGGCGGAAAAGCGGGGAGGCGGAGAGGCGGAGCTATGCCTGTCGGAGCTGTCCCAATGTCTGCCCGGGGGACCCACCGTGGAGGAAACAGCCGACGCCCACGCTCTGGCGCAGAGTCTCAATGCCTTTTTATCCGCCCTGCCCCAAGATCAGCGGACCTTGTTTTTGCAGCGCTACTGGTACTTGCTGCCCGTCAAGGAGATCGCCGCCCGTCGGGGAGCGCGCCCCGGCGCGGTATCCACGGCCCTGCACCGCCTGCGGCTGCGGCTGCGGCAGCATTTGGAGAAGGAGGGATTCGCCCCATGACCGCCTATGAGCTTCTGCGCGCCCTGGGGCAGGCGGACGATCCCTTTGTACTGCAGGCAGCCCCCGTTGACGACCCGGCACCCGCCCCCCAAAAGCGCCGCCAAATTTCCGCCAGGGCAAAGCGCCTGTGGATCCCCACCCTGGCAGCCTGCCTTCTGCTGCTGGCATCCCTGTCTCTTTCCCGGATCCTCCCCGCCGGCAACAGCGACACCAGCAATGACGGCGCCGGAGCCGCCGGCGATACCAGCGACGGATCCACCGGGCAGGACGACACCGGCGGTACAGACGGCGCACAGCCGCCGGACACCGCAGATGGCGCCCCCTTTATTGAGGTGGGGGGCACCACCTATCTGATCTCCTCCCATCCCCAGTCCTATACGCTGCCGGAGGGGTTTTCCCCGGCAGGTGAGGTCTTTCTTGATGGTACGGAGGGGCCGTATCCCTATTACACCCATCCGGATATCCCCCAGTGGATCTATGTCCTCCAGCCCTGCTACGACATCGCCAGTCAAACCACCTTCACAGGATATGTCCGGTATGTAGACGCCTCTG
Source organism: uncultured Oscillospiraceae bacterium (assembly GCA_944385475.1). GTDB lineage: Bacteria > Bacillota > Clostridia > Oscillospirales > Oscillospiraceae > Oscillibacter. The sequence goes on along the minus strand of CALWXJ010000008.1, from coordinate 45,842 downwards.
TCCGTGGGAGCCGCCGCATCTTGTACCAAGGCAGTCTCTATGCCCCCTGCGGCACCTCCCGGGGCCTGACAGAGGAGGAGCAGCTGCGCTTTGCCGCCGCAGGGGAGACCTACGGCAGCCGAATAGAGGGGGAGGCGCCGGAGGGATTTTCCCTGGTGGAGCAGACGGTCTTCACCGGCTATGACCTGCTGCCCCAGGTGGAGGGAGGCAGCAACTACCACCCCAGCGGCACCGCGCTGTATGCAAGTGCCAAAGAGGAAGATGTCCTCTTGGTGGAAACCTCCTGGTATACTGCCACCGACCAGGAAGGCGGCCAGACCCGTCACAGCGGCTACGAGGTCTACATCCGGCTGGGGCCGTGACCCCGCCTTTCCGTAGTCTCTGCCAGAAAAAGCCCCCGCCGGAGCAGCTGCTCCGGCGGGGGCTTTTGTCAGTATTTTTCTCTCCGGCGGACCTTACTTGCTCACCAAGAGGTGATTATCCTCCACCGTCAGATGCGCGGTGTCGCCTGCGTGCAAGGTGCCGTCCAGCATCCGCTCCGCCACAGCGTCTTCCACCTTGTTCTGAATGGCCCGGCGCAGAGGACGGGCGCCGTACTTGGGGTCAAAGCCCTCCCGGGCCAGCTCCGCCACAGCATCCTCGCTGGCGTCCAGATGGATACCCATGGTCTCCATCCGGGCGGAAACCGTCTTCAGCATCCGGCGGGCGACTTCCTCAATGTCCTTCTGCCCCAGGGCACGGAAGACAATGATGTCATCAATGCGGTTCAGGAATTCCGGCCGGAAGGTCTGGCGCAGCTCTGCCATCACGGTTTCCTTTGCCTGACGGAAGGCCTTCTCTCCATTCTCGTCGCCGCCCTCTTCGTCCTGTTTGAAGCCCAGCTTGGTGCCCACGGCGGTCAAGGCCTTGGCGCCAATGTTACTGGTCATGACGATCACGGTATTCTTAAAGTCCACGGTGCGGCCCTGGGAGTCTGTGATCCGGCCGTCATCCAGGATCTGCAGAAGGATGTTCCAGACATCCTCATGGGCCTTTTCGATCTCATCGAACAGCACCACGGAATAGGGCTTTCTGCGGACCTTCTCCGTGAGCTGGCCGCCCTCTTCGTGGCCCACATAACCCGGAGGAGAACCAATGAGGCGAGAGACTGTGTGCCGCTCCATATACTCGGACATATCGATCCGGATCATGGCGTTTTCATCGCCGAACATGGCCTCGGCCAGGGACTTGCAAAGTTCTGTCTTGCCCACGCCCGTGGGACCCAGGAACAAGAACGAACCAATGGGACGCTTGGGATCCTTGAGGCCCACACGGCCCCGGCGGATGGCCCGGGCAACGGCCTCAACAGCCTCGTCCTGGCCCACCACACGCTCATGGAGGATGTCTTCCATATGCAGAAGGCGTGTGCTCTCATCCTCTGTAAGGCGGGTGACCGGAATCCCCGTCCAGCCCGCCACCACAGCGGCAATATCTTCCGCGGTGACAGGGCGGTGCTCAGCGTTGTCCTTATGGCGCTTCTCCCGCTCCAGCTCCACCTGCTCACGGTAGTCCTTTTCGATATCCCGCAGCTGTGCGGCCTTTTCGTAATCCTGGGCCTCGATGGCGGCGGCTTTATCCTTGGCCAGGGCGGCGATCTTCTCCTCCAGGCTCTTAAGCTCGGGAGAGATCTCCTCCGACTCCATCCTCACCCGGCTGGCGGCTTCGTCCATCAGGTCAATGGCCTTGTCAGGCAGGAAGCGGTCACTGATATACCGGGCAGAGAGGGTCACAGCGGCCTCCAAAGCCTCATCGGTGATCTTGAGCTTATGGTGCGCCTCATACTTAGGCCGCAGGCCCTTCAAAATCTCCAGGGAGGCCTCCTGGGTGGGCTCGTTCACCTGCACCGGCTGGAAACGGCGCTCCAGGGCGGCATCCTTCTCGATATATTTGCGGTACTCATTGAGGGTAGTGGCTCCGATGACCTGGAGCTCGCCGCGGCCCAGAGCGGGCTTGATGATATTGGCAGCATCCACGGCGCCCTCGGCGCTGCCGGCCCCCACAATGGTGTGCAGCTCATCAATGAACAAGATGATATTGCCGGCCTTGCGGACCTCTTCCATCACCTTTTTGATGCGCTCTTCAAACTCGCCCCGGTACTTGGTGCCTGCCACCATACCGGAGAGGTCCAGGGACAAAAGCCGCTTATCCAGCAGATTGTCCGGCACATCGCCCATGACGATCTTCCGGGCAAGGCCCTCGGCAATGGCTGTTTTGCCCACGCCGGGCTCGCCAATGAGGCAGGGATTGTTCTTGGTGCGGCGGGAGAGGATCTGGATCACCCGCTGGATCTCCTCGTCACGGCCGATCACCGGATCCAGCTTGCCGTCCCGGGCGTCAGCCGTCAGGTCCCGGGTATACTCCTTCAAAGTCTTGGTCTTGCCGTCATCCTTGGCTCCGGCGGTGCCGGCCTTGGCAGGGGCCGCCTGGGACCGGGAGGCAAGATTCGTCTTTTGCATCAGGGCCGTGTAGAGGTGACGGGCATCCACACCGGCGGCGCGCAGGATCCGCACAGCCATGTTGTTGCCCTCCCGCAGCAGCCCGGCCAGCAGGTGCTCGGTGCCAATGTAGTTATAGCCGCCCCGGACAGAGTCCTCCATGGCGATCTCCACCACACGCTTTGCCCGCGGGGTCAGGCCCTGGGCGGGATTCCCGCCGGGCAGCCCTGCCCCAACGCTCTTTTTGATGATCTCCAAAATGATCTCATCCGTCAATCCTGCTTCACTCAAAACGGCGTGGGCCATGCCCTCTTCTTCCCGCATCAGTCCCAGCAGCAAATGCTCGGTGCCCACGTAGCCGTGGCCCAGTTCACCAGCTGCCTCCTGGGCAAGGCGCAGGGCCTCTTCCGCCCTGGGAGAAAATCTGTTTTCATTCATATTCGTTTACCTTCCTTCTCTGGAAAAGGGGGATATCACTCCGCCTTATCGTCATTTTGTTTCTTTTCCGCCTTATGCTGGCCCTCCAGCTGGCGGATCTCGTCCCGCAGCTGGGCGGCACGTTCAAAGTTTTCCTCCCGAACGGCCTTCTTCATCTCCATCTTCTTGGCATTGAGTTCCCGCAGGCAGGAAAAGCGGTTCTGCTCTTCCTGGCTCAGCAGATCCTCCTGCTTTTGCGGAGCCGCCTGCTGGGTCTCACTGGTTCCCAAAGCGGGCATCTCGCTGAAGAAATCATCAAAGGGATCCTCCAGCATTCTGCTCATCCGGCCCAGCAGACTGGGCATGGGAGAGAAGAAATCATCAAAGAATCCGCCTCCCAGCAGATTGTTGGTGCCGAAGAAGTTATGCATCAGGTTCCGGCTGGGAGATGCCACCTTCTGGGCGTATCCCAGCTTCTGGGCACATTCCGTGCATAGATGATGCTCTTCCACCTGTCCGTTGATGTTGCTGCGATATACAAACGTGACATCATTCTTGCCGCAATTCTCACATTTCATAATCCAATTCCTCCTATATGCTGTACATTTTTCATCTCATCATTTCATGCCGCCTGCTTTGCCCGCCGGTTCTAAACCTGCAGGATCAAAACCTGCTTCATGATGTCGGCTCTTACAGCGTCCCGGTTTTCCCGAGGAACTGCCTTCAGTGCCTTGTCACTGATGGCCGCCATCAATGCCTGGCCCAGGTTCTGCTCCACCGCGCCGGATTGCGTCAGATTACTGACGATAGCCCGGGCGGAGGGAAGATCCATCTCCTGCCCCAGAGAATTGATCACATGCATCAGCAGCGTCTGCCGGTCCACCCGTACCCGGGTGATCCGGATATAGCCGTTGCCGCCGCGGCGGCTCTCTACAATATATCCACGCTCCGGGGAAAAGCGGGTGGACATCACATAGTTGATCTGGCTGGGAACACAGTTGAACTTTTGCGCCAGATCACTGCGCTGCACCTCCAAAACCCCGTCTTCCGCTTCGTCCAGGCTGTCCTGGAGAAAGCCGGCGATCAAATCGGAAATCCCCACTTGATAACCCCTTCTTTCTACTGCGATACCATCTTTTTGTTTTCATCTTTGACTTTGACTTTCTTTAACCTTTATTCTGGAACTTAGTATAGCACGATTTTTCTCCCTGTCAATAGGTTTTATTTGACTTTCTTTGACCTTTATGTAAACAATTTGTGAACAACGCCGGAAGCCGCCCATAATTTTTACCGCAATTTTATATGGGGGCCCTTGCTTTTTTCCTTAAATATGTTAAAATAAGCGCATAATTTTTATGGAGGTGTGTCCCATGGCTTACAGAATCACTTCTGATTGCCTGAGCTGCGGTTCCTGCGCGGACGTCTGTCCTGCCGGCGCCATCAGCCAGGGTGACGATCAGTACGTCATCGACGCCGATGCTTGCCTGGATTGCGGTTCCTGCGAATCCACTTGCCCCGCCAGCGCCATCGTCTCTGAGTAATCTGAACGAAGGTCGTACATGACAGTGCCGTGAGCTTTTGTGCTCGCGGCGCTGTTTTTTTCTCTGCCCCTTGCGCCGCAGGCGTCTTTCTCCTATAATAAATAAAAGGAAATGACCGTGGAGGTGACAGATGGAGCAATGGGAATTTCTCTGTCCCGGCGGGCTGCGGTTTTTGCGCAGTGAGGGGCTTTTTCCCCCGGGGACCGATACCTTTGTCCTCTCCTCCCTGCCCCGGCTGCGCCCCGGGCAGCGGGTGTGCGACCTTTGCTGCGGGGCAGGGCTTTTGAGTATTTTGCTGCTGCAGCGCCAGCCCAAGCTGCTTCTCACTGGGGTGGATGTGGATCCAAAAGCCGTGGAGCTGGGGCGGCGGACCGCCCGGGAAAACCATGTGGAAGCGGCGCTGTCCTTCCTCCAGGGGGACGTGCGGGACATTCGCAGGATTCTTCCCGGGGGCAGCTTTTCCTGCGTGGTCTGCAATCCTCCCTATTACCCCGCGGGCAGCGGTCTTCCGCCCCGGGATCCCCAGGCCCGAATGGCCCGGATGGAGGAGAGCTGCACTCTGGAAGACGTGTGCCGTGCCGCGGCCTATCTGCTCTCCTGGGGGGGCAGTTTCTGCCTGGTCCACAAGCCGGAGCGGCTGACAGACCTGCTGTGTGCCCTGCGGGACACCGGGATGGAGCCAAAGCGCCTGCGGCCGGTGTGCCACCAGGCGGGGGATGCCCCCTCTCTCCTTTTGGTGGAGGGCCGCCGGGGCGGCCGGCCGGGTCTTTCCATCTTACCGCCTCTGGTCCTGCAGACTCCCCAGGGGTTGCCCACAGAGGAACTCAATGAGATTTACCACAAAGCGCAGGAGGATACCGTATGAGCGGCACATTGTACCTGGTGGCCACCCCCATCGGAAATTTGGGGGATCTTTCTCCCCGGGGGATCCAGACCCTGGAGAGCGTGGACTTCATCGCGGCGGAGGATACCCGGGTATCTTTGAAGCTGCTCAACCACTTTCAGATCCGAAAACCCCTGGTGAGTTACCATGCCCATAACTATGCCGCCGCGGGCCAGGGGATCCTGTCCCGGCTGCTGGGGGGAGAGTCCTGCGCCCTGGTGACGGATGCCGGGACCCCGGCCATCTCCGACCCCGGTGAGGATTTGGTGCGCCTTTGCGGAGAAAACGGCGTGCTTGTAGTGTCCATCCCGGGCTGCTGCGCCGCGGTGAACGCTCTGGCCGTCAGCGGCCTGCCCACAGGCCGTTTTACATTTGAGGGCTTTTTGCCCGTGGGAAAGAAAGAGCGGCGGGAGCGGCTGGAGGCCCTGCGGGGGGAAACGCGCACCATGATCTTTCACGAAGCGCCCCACAAGCTCCGGTCCACTCTTGGGGATCTGCAGGAGGTCTTCGGTCCCCAGCGGCCCATGGCGCTGTGCCGGGAAATGACCAAGATTCACGAGGAGATCCTTCGCTGTACCATCGCCCAGGCGGTGGAGTACTATGCCCGGCAATCCCCCAAGGGGGAATATGTCCTGGTGGTGGGGGGCGCCGCGCCATTGCCCCGAAACCGGATCACCCTCCAGGAGGGCGTGGCCCAGGTGCGGTCTTTGCAGCAGCAGGGCCAGCGGTTGAAAGATGCCGCCCGGGAGGTGGCGGAGGCCACCGGGCTTTCCAAAAATGAGCTGTACGCTGCCGCCTTGGCGCAGCCGGAGACATAACGTGCCCCGGCCGCCGCACCACGCCGGCCGGATTTTGGAGAAGTATGGCAAAGGAGGCACCCTGTATGGCATCATCCTACTGCGGAAAAGACTGCGCATCCTGTCCCCAAAGGACGTCTTCCTGCCCCGGCTGCAAGGACGGGCCGGGCCGCTCCTATGCCTGCGAATGTGAGATCGCCCGCTGCTGCCGGGACAAGGGGCACGAAACCTGCGCCACCTGCCTTTTCTCCTCTGGCTGTGCCACCCTGCGCCGCCGGGAATCCCTTTTTGACCAGCGCCTCCAAAAGCGCCGGGCGGAAGAGGAGCAGACACAAAAGCGGCTGCGGGATGCCGCCTTTGCCGGCAAGTGGATCTGGGTGCTGTTTTGGCTGGTGGTGGCGGGAATTGTAGCGGACCTTGGCAGCATAGAGCCCATCGCACTGCGTTTCCCTACCCTCTCTTTCATAGGGGAAGGCGGGTACATCCTCTGCAGCCTGGCTTATGGCGCCGTGCTTTTAAAACTTTTTCCCATCAATGAGCACTACCGCACTGCCGGCATCTTCTCGCTGATCGCCCAGGGCCTGCAGGGGCTTTTTCTCCTGCTCTGGGGGAATGCGGCGCCCTCCTGGTCGCTGATTTTCACTCTTCCTACCCTGGGGATTTCTCTGCTGGGGAACTTCCACGAGTTCCACGCCCACAGCGAGCTTTTGTGGGGGCTGGACTCTTTGCTATCGGAGAAGTGGGAGCGGCTGTGGACATGGAACATCGCCAGTACAGGGATCGTCATAGGCGGTACCGTGCTGGCACTGCTCATCGATGTGATTGGGCTTTTACTGGCCCTGGCGGGTACCATTGGTATGCTGGCGGTGAGTATCTTGACACCCATCTATCTCTATCAAACAGCAAAGGCCCTTGCATACTCTGTGGCCACCGCGGCGGAGCAATGATATCCTCTTCGCCGCTTTTCCAAAGGCAAAAGTGCCTGGGAACCAAGCTCTTGGTTCCCAGGCACTTTTTCACTTAGGCCCGCAATGGGCCCATATTCCAATGTTACAGCTGCTGCAGCTCTTTGAGGCACTTGGGGCAGATGTTCTTTCCCTTATAGGTCACAATGTCCTTGGTGCTGTCACAGAAGATACAGCTGGGTTTGTACTTTTTCAGAATAACAGAAGAACCCTCCACATAGATTTCCAATGCATCCTTTTCTGCGATGTCCAGGGTGCGCCGCATCTCGATGGGCAGCACAATGCGGCCCAGCTCATCCACTTTTCTTACAATGCCAGTTGACTTCACAGTAATTTTACCTCACAAATCCGCAATCTTAAACACAAGTGTCAAAAATAACATAGCATAATTTGTCATATTCTGTCAATTCGCATTTGTGCTTTTCTTGAATTACAAATTTTCAAAAAGGAGGGCGCCCTATGGCCATGGCGTGGATCTGGACAGGAATGGTGGTGCTGTCTTTGGTCTTTGGATTGATCAACGGCTCGCTGGACGCAGTGGCGGACGCCGCCATGTCCGGCGCCTCCACCGCCATTGAGCTGAGCCTTTCCATGGCGGGAGTCCTGTGCCTTTGGAGCGGCGTGATGGAAGTCATGAATGTGTGCGGTCTCTCGGCGGGACTGTCCCGCATTTTCCGCCCCCTGCTGCGCCGTCTGATGCCAAAGTCCAGCCGGGACGAGGAGACCCTGGCGGCGCTCTCCGCCAATTTCTCCGCAAACCTCCTGGGGCTGGGCAATGCCGCCACCCCTCTGGGGATCCGGGCCGCCCGCCGCATGGCCCGGGGCTGCGGCGGTGTCGCCAGCAATGAGCTTTGCCTGCTGGTGGTGATGAACACGGCCTCCATCCAGCTGCTGCCCACCACCATCGCCTCTGTCCGCTCTGCCTGCGGATCTCAAACCCCCTTTGACATCCTGCCGGCAGTCTGGCTCAGCTCCGCCCTCTCCGTAGCAGTGGGATTGGGTACGGCGACGCTGCTCTCCCGCTGGGGAGGAGGCGACGTATGAACCTCAGCTCTCTTGTCATTCCGCTGCTGCTCTCGGCGGTGGCAATCTATGGGATGGGCAAGCGGGTCAACGTCTATGAGACACTGGCCCACGGCGCCGAAGAGGGACTTACGGTCCTGCTGCGCATCATACCCTCCCTGGTGGGGCTTTTGACGGCGGTATCCATGTTCCGCGCCTCCGGCGCCATGGATTGGCTGTGCACGCTGTGCTCTCCCGTCCTGCAGTGGCTGGGCGTGCCGGTGGAAACGGTGCCCCTGATGCTCATCCGCCCCGTGTCCGGCAGCGGCGCCCTGGCCATCGGCAGTGACCTGATGGAATCCTATGGCCCTGACAGCTACATCGGCCGGGTAGCAGCGGTGATGCTGGGCAGCACAGAGACCACCTTCTATGCCATAGCCGTCTATTTCGGCTCTGCCGGCATCGTCCGTACCCGCCATACCGTTCCCTCTGCCCTGGCGGCAGACCTTGCGGGCTTTGTGGCCTCTGCCTTCGCAGTAAGGCTGTTCTTCGGTGTATAAAAGCGGAGGACCCAAGGGTCCTCCGCTTTCTTTATCGCAAAAATTCCCCGTCCACCAGGAACAATACCTCGTTAACCGACTGCAGCGACCGCAGTGACCGGTCTATAGATTCCTGGATGAGGGCAAGATCCACCTCCTCTGTGATGGTTGCAGAGGAGAAGTTTACATAACACGTGTCCTCCTCCATCCACACAGAAGTCACGCCAAAGCCCTCCGGCATAATGGGCAGCAGCCCCTCTTCCTGGGGGCCGTCCTCCAAGGCCCAGACCAGCGTCCCCACCTGGGTCTCTCCTTCATAGATCTCCAGCTGGCGGGTCTCCGCCACCAGTGTGCCCTCCTCATTGGGGAAATACAGCGCCGCCGCCACGGTGCTGACCACATCCTCCGACGGGATCCGGAACACGTCCCGGGCGGTGAGGACCTGCTGGCTGCGATAGCTCAGTTCCTCTCCCCGCACTGTGATCTTGACGTAATAGATCTGGGGCAGCTGCGTCAGTGTCAGAACAATGGCATAATCCGCCAAAGCCAGTTCCACTCCGGAGAGGGTCCGGTAAGCGGTGTCCAGATCTACGGTGGCCTGGCTGCCGTCCACCGTCAAAGACAGCATCTCCATACCGTCTGGCAGGGTGCTTTGCAGCAGCGGATCCTCCGGCCCCTCCAGCAACGCCTCCATCAGCACCTGGGCCAGCTCCTCCACGCCCTGGGGCGCATAGTCCAGATAAAGGGGCCGGGTCACCAAGGCGTCTTCTCCGCTGACGGTCTCCAGATCCCGGGCGCGGAAGTAGAGCTCATATTCCTCCCCCTGGGGCTGGCCCGAGGCACTGCATCCCAGCAGCATCATCAGGCACAAAAGCCCGCTCCATATCCGTTTCATGAGCCGCTCCTTTCCAGCCGGGGCCAGCGGACACTGAAGCAGCACCCGCCGCCCAGGCGGTTGGCAACCTTCACCTCTCCGCCCCGGCGGCGCACTGTGTCGCTGACGATGGCCAGACCCAGGCCCGTGCCTCCGGCAGCCCGGGAGCGGGCCTTGTCCACCCGGTAAAACCGCTCGAATACCCGGGGCAGATCCTCCTCCGGGATCCCGGGACCGTTGTCGCACACCTGCAGGGTCACCCACTCCCGCTCTGCGCGCAGCTGGACCTGGACGGTCTTTTTCGCTCCGCAGTATTTCACGGCGTTGTCCACCAGGTTGTAGATCACCTGATGGACCTCGTCCCGGGTGGCCAGGACCCAGCACCCCTCCTGGGCCCCATAGGTCAGATCCACCTCTTTTTCCTGGGCGATGAGGCTCATCATCCGCAGCACCTGCTCCAGCACCGGCAGCACCTCCACCGGTGCGGCGGCCTCCAGCACGCCGCTGTCCAGCTTTGTCAGCCGCAAAAGATCCTCGGTGATGCGGCTGAGGCGCTCTGCCTCCTGGCCGATATCCGTTACAAACTCCCTGGTGGTCTGGGGGTCGATGTTGTCTGTTTGCAAAATGGAGTCCGACAAAAGCCGGATCGCCGCCAGGGGTGTTTTCAGCTCATGGGACGCGTCGGAGACAAAGCGGCGCCGGACCTCTTCCGTGGTCTGCAGCCGGTCCACCAGCCGGTTGAACTCATGGCCGATCTGGGCCATCTCATCATGCCCCACGATCTGGGTGCGGTGGCTGTATGCCCCCTCCCGCACTTCCCGAATGGCTGTGAGCAGCTGGCTGATCTTCTTCGTCAGGGCGGCGGAGAGCAGCACGCTCAGCAGCAGCACGATGAGGGTGATCATCATGGACAGGCGCAGCAGGTTGCTCTGCAGTCCCTCCAAAAGGGCAGCCTGCTCCAAATCCAGTTCATAGGCGTATACGGCGCCGATGATCTGGTTTTGATACAGCACCGGCGAAGCGGCTCGGCTGCGAAACGCCCCGTTTTGATAGGTGCAGGAAAAGGCATCGTTGCCCAGGAGGGCTTGGACGATCTCAGAATAAAAGGTATAGCGCCCCTGGGCGCTGTCCGTCTCCCGGGTGTCATAGAGGACCTTTCCGCCGCTGTCTGTTACCAGGATACGGCTCATTCCCGTCTCCTCCACCACGGCCATGGCCGCGGCCACATTCTCCTCGTTCAGTACATCCAGACCGGACAGGGAGTATACCATGACGGAGACGCTGTTTTGCAGCGTCGTGGCTTTGGAGCGAAACACCAGGTCCTGGGACACCCGCAGGGGATAGGTGTTCAAAAGCAGCAGCACTCCGGCGATGACCGCCAGGTAGCTGACGCAGAACTTCATTTGCAGGCTGCCCCAAAAGGGGGTCTTATTATCCTTTGAAATAGTACCCCACTCCCCACTTGGTCATGATGTGGTCCGGCTCCGCAGGGTTTTTCTCCAGCTTCTCCCGCAGGCGGCGGATATGGACATCCACCGTCCTGTAATCCCCGGAATAGGTATAGCCCCACACCACGTTCATCAGATTTTCCCGGCTGTATACCCGCCGGGGGTTCCGCATGAGCAGCTCGATGAGATCATATTCCTTGGCCGTCAGATCCACTGCCACACCGTCCCGGATAGCCACCCGCTCTTCTGTGTTCAAGGTGATGTCCCCCGCTGTCAGCAGCGCCGCCTGATCCCGCTGGCGGCCGCTGCGGCGCAGCAGCGCCCGGATGCGGGCCTTCAGTTCCAAAATATTGAAGGGCTTTGTGAGATAGTCGTCCGCCCCGCACTCAAATCCCATCAGCTTATCTGCATCCTCGCTTTTTGCGGTGAGCATGATGATGGGGGTATTGGAAAACTCCCGGATCCGCATGCAGGCCTCCAGCCCGTCCACCTTGGGCATCATCACGTCCAGCACCAGTAAGTCAAAGTTTCCGGTGCGGGCCAGCTCCACGGCAGCCTCCCCGTCATAGGCACACTCCACCTGATAGCCCTCATTTTCCAAATTGAACTTCATGCCCTTGACCAGGGTGGCCTCGTCATCCACTACCAAAATCTTCATTCCGTACCTCCCCCGGTCACCTGTACCCGTCCTTCCAGATCCGCCAGCTTCGCCTCTCCAATCCCGGAGACGTTCAAAAGCTCCTCCACGGATGTAAACGGCCCATGCTCCTCCCGGTACTCCAAAATGCGCCGGGCCAGCTCCGGACCGATGCCCGGCAGCGTATCCAGTTCCTCAGCTGTGGCAGTATTCAGATCCAGCGGCGTCAGATCCGGAAGCACCTCCTCCTGGGGAACCTCCACCTCTGTCTCCACCACCAGATCCTGCGCCTGGGTGGCCCGCCGGTCCCGAAGCGCCAGCACGGTCAGGCTGCAGAGGAAAATTGCCGTCAGCGCCATGAGAAAAATTTCTGTTTTTGCAGCTTTTACTTTTTCTCTCACGGTTGAACTCCTCCGGAATTTTTGCTATACTGATTTTTAACATCCACTCCCGCCGGGATCCCGGAACCGTTCCTGTTCCCGGGCGCTTTTCCCCGCCATCAAGGGGGACAGGCCCCGGCAGATACATCATTATATCATAGAATCACGGAGATAGAAATGAAAACACGACGCTTTTTCTCTGTTTTTTTGTTTGCCGCCCTGGTGCTGAGCCTTTGGGCACCCCCTTCCGCCGCCGCATTGGACGATCCGGACATCCTGGCCAAGGCCGCCTTGCTGGTGGACGCCAACACCGGCGCCGTGGTCTATGCCAAAAATGAACACCAGGAGCTCTACCCCGCAAGCCTCACCAAGATCATGACCGCCCTTTTGACCCTGGAGGCCGTTGACGCGGGAACGCTCTCCCTGGACCAGGAGATCACCGCCTCCTCCTCTGCCATGGAAGGCCTCTCCGCCGACGGCAGTACCGCCGGCATCAAGGCCGGAGAGATCATGACGGTGCGCAACCTCATGTACTGCATGCTGGTGGTCTCCGCCAACGAAGCGTGCAATATCCTGGCTGAGGCAGTGTGCGGCACGGTGGAGGATTTTGTGGACGCTATGAACGCAAAAGCCCGGGAGCTGGGCTGCGTCAACACGCACTTTGCCAACACCAATGGCCTCCACGACCCTCAGCACTATACCTCCGCCTATGACATGTATCTCATCACTCAGGCGGCCATGGAATATCCCGACTTCATGACATTTTGCGACACGGCCCACGTGGTGATCCCCGCCACCAACATGAGCGAGGAGCGGAACTACTGGACCACCAACCACCTGCTTTCCAACTGGCGGGTCATCGGCTACCGCAACACGGAGGCCCACGGCATCAAGACCGGCTCCACCGATGAGGCCGGCTACTGCCTGGTCTCCTCCGCGATCCGGGGCAGCATGCACTTTATCAGTGTTATTTTAGGCGCTGAGCGGGTGGAGGAAAATGGCGTTGGCAATATCCGCAGCTTTTCTGAAACCACCCGGATGTTCAACTACGGATTTGATAACTTCTCCTATCAGACCATCCTGGAGGCAAAAGACCCTGTGCAGGAGGTGGCGGTGACTCTGTCCAAGATGGATCATGTCACAGTCCATCCCGCAGAGGATGTGGAGGTTCTCTTCCCCAAAGACCTGACGCCGGAGGACCTGGAGCGGACCATCGTCCTCCAGGAGCCGGTGGAGGCTCCTGTACAGGCGGGGCAGGTCCTGGGCAGTATCCAGCTCAGCTATGGCGACACCATCTATGCCACGGTGGATCTGCTGGCCCTGACGGATGTGGAGGCCGACGGGCTGATGGTATTCTGGAAAAACGTGCAGGACTTCTTCTCCCACACCGCAGTACGCATCGTCCTGGCTCTGCTGGTGGTACTGATCCTGGTGCTGGTGGGTTGGCGCATTATCTTTGGCCGCCGCCGTTACCGCTATGGTCACAGCGTATCCTCCCACCGCCGCAATTACCGGGGCCGCCGGCGCTGAAGTTGTCAATAAAAAATGAGACTGCCTTAGGCAGTCTCATTTTTTTGGCCGCTCAGCCCCGTTCCCGCATAAGTGTGTTACACATCTCCCGCTTGCGGGTGTCGTAAAACTCAATATACTTCAAAGAGTAGATGTCTGTGACGATATAGCGCTCCCGGGCGGCTTGGTAAATGGTCATGTAATCGTTGCCCACATCGTACAAGATCCCCTCCCAGGAGACGGTGTTCTGGGTGCCCACCAGGAAGGTGGCCACAATGAAGTTCCCTACATAGCGGGAGAGCATGGCCCGCAAAGATCCCTGATAGGCCTCCTGGGTGGTGGTGGGGTTGTTGATGACATCCATGGGCAGGCCGTTACGCATGGACACCTCCCCCTCACGGTTCCAATTCTCCGGTAAACTGCTGGTGCCCCGGCTGGTAATGAGCCCGCCGCTGTCCCAGCTCTCAGATCCATCCGCCGCAGCGGTATTTACGGGAATCCGGGGCTCTGGAGTCACTTCCCCGGACCAGTCCTGCCCCGCAGGGCCGCGGCCGCCAGAGGGCGGCATGTAATTTGTTCGCATCTGCATGATCATGACACCTTTCAAGTGTTGTAGTAGGCATTTGTGGGATTATAAAAGCAGTGGTCGCCGATCCGGGTCTGCCAGTACCCCACCTCCGACGGGAACCGGGAGCGGCACGGGGGGCCGAAGGGATTGTAGAACCACAGCGACTCCGCCACCTCCGGCACACGGTTTCCCGCAATGGCCCAATCGGCAATATCGTAGTGAATTTGCTCCGGCCGCATATTATAGATGTTCTGGGGATTGTAAACACCGTTTTCCGTCTCGCTGGCGCAGACAAACTGATAGGGCTGAAAGATAATGTTGCGGATACTGCCCTGCCCCACCCGGGCATATTCCCCACCCTTGGCATGCACCCGGTTCATCACAACCCCAGCCACCGCTTTCATGCCGATGTCCCCTTCGCCTCCCGCCTCGCACTGGATCAACCGGGCCAACAGCTCTCGGTCGGAATAGGCCATCCCTTTCCCTCCTTCACAGGGCACGGGCCCGGGTGGCCGGACCTATTTTGCCGGCCTGCTGCCGGCCGCCCTATCTTATCCTATGTCAAAGCCCGCACCCTGCCACAAAAAAACAGCGGGAGCTTTTGTGCTCCCGCTGTTTTCACGCGTCTTCCCAGTTACTTCTGGGCCAAAATGGCCTCCAGTCCCAGGGCCAGCTGATCAGGACAGGACGTGCCCCGTCCGCCGCAGTTGATGCCCTTGAGGCGACGGATAGCCTCCTCCGCGCTCATCCCCTTTACCAAGGAGGAGATACCCTGCAGGTTGCCGTTGCAGCCCCCCACAACCCGCATCCCCTGAATGATGCCCTGGTCGTCCAGGTCCACTTGCATTTCCCGGGAGCAAACGCCCCGGGGACGGAAGGAATAAGTCATGGATCGATCCTCTTTTCTCAAAAAACTTTCTTTTTAAAATACCACGCCTCTCCTAAAAAAGCAAGCGCTTTTCCCCCAGGGAGGCGATCTCAATGTCCCACCAAATAGCTCACACCCAGCAATAAATAGATCGGGCCGAAGCAATAGGCCATAAACATCTCCGAGTGCGGCACCCGGTTAGAGAAGCAGTCTGTCAAAAGCAAGATCTCGCTGAGATAGGCGGCGGCGCCAAAAAAGTAGGCCACTCCTTTTAAAAACGCGGCGGCATCCATGGGCAAAAGAGACAGGAAAAACAAAGCCCCGGCGATGGCCGCTGCAAGATTGCGCAGGTATAAAATCGGTCTTTCCCACTGTTTGTGTCGGTTGCGGGAGAGAAGTTCCTCTTCGCGAAGCCCTTCCCGCAAGTCCTGGATCATCCCTTCCATGTCGTGTAGCGTATGCGGCATGAAGTTCCTCCTATGATCTGATTCAGGCCTGGGCCGCACCGCCCGATGGAAAGCGGTGCGCCTTGGCGGCACAGTAGATTTATGATAGCAAATTTTTGCCGCCGGCGCAAGTGTCTTTTTTAACAAAGCGACAAACACCCCCGGCTCATTGCATACAGGGTACAATGAACCGGGGGTCCTTGTTCTTCATAAAAGACGCTGTGGGATAGGGTCAGCGGCGGATCTGCCGCCCTTTTTGCCCCGCTGTCTGCCTAGACTTCTGACTGTCCGTCCCTCAGGCCCGGCGGGCATTCTTGCGGCCCAGGGTCAGCCGGTCGGCGATCATGGCGATAAACTCGCTGTTGGTGGGCTTGCCCTTGGCGTTGGAAACCGTATACCCAAAATATTTCTGCAAAGTCTCCAGATCGCCCCGGTCCCACGCCACCTCAATGGCATGGCGGATTGCCCGCTCCACTCTGGAGGGCGTGGTGCCAAAGCGCTTGGCCACGGCAGGATACAGCACCTTTGTCACCGCGTTGATCACTTCCATGTCCGCCACAGTGATCATGATGGCCTCCCGCAAATACTGATAGCCTTTGATATGGGCGGGCACGCCGATCTCATGGATGACCGACGTCACGAGATTCTTCAGCTCCACATCGTCGTCCAGCTCTTCTGCCTTCTGATTTTGCACGAACAACGACTCCATTCGCTCCAACAGGGTCTCCACAGCACAGGGTTTGGTCAGAAAATAGCTCACGCCCAGTTCCGCCGCCTCTGTCAAAACCGGCTCGGTGTTAAACGCGGAAACCATGATGACCTTCGGCATCTGCTCCGTCTTCTGCCGCAGAGCCCGCAAGACGCCCAGTCCGTCCATTCCCGGCAGCACCGCATCCAAGATCAGCAGATCCGGCCGCAGCTCTTCCGCCATGCGCAGAGCCTCCGCTCCGTCCCGGGCAGTGCCGGCCACCGTGAACAGTTCCGTCTTGTCGGTGATTTCCTGCAGCATGGTACGAAACTCTTCATTGCCATCCGCTATCAATACCGTTTTGTTCTCTTCCATAGAAACCCCGTCCTTTTCCTATAGTTTCGATTTGCGACGGATTTACAGCTCGTCAAATCGCGTTTTTTATAAAGTAGCATAATCTTCCGATTTTTTCAAGGTTTAACTGTAAATTAATTCCATAAATCATTCGACACTTTTTTCGTGACACCTTTTTTCTGCGTCAAATAAAGACTTTTCAACCGCTTAAGGCCGTGGTAAACTGAAAAAAGGAGGCGATAGAACATGGATCTTTGCGCGATTTTGGAGGCCTATCTGCCCTGGAACCAGCAGGAGGCAGCGGACCGGGAGGAACTGCTGCACCTACTGCGCTCCGGCCAGCCCCTCTATGGCCGGGAAAACGGCGCTCACTTTACTGCCTCGGCCTGGGTGGTCAGCCCTGACCGCAGCAAAGTACTGATGGCCTATCACAACCTTTTTCAATCCTGGTCCTGGCTGGGGGGACATGCCGATGGGGAGCGGGACCTATTGTCTGTGGCTGTGCGGGAAGTGACAGAGGAGAGCGGGGTCTTCCCGGTGCATCCGGTGACCCGGGACCTCTACTCCCTTGAGATCCTGACTGTGGATGGTCACGAAAAGCGGGGCATCTATGTCCCCTCCCACCTGCATCTCAATGTCACCTTTTTGCTGGAGGCGGACCCTTCTTCTCCCATTCGTCCCAAAAAAGGCGAAAACAGCGCTGTGGCCTGGTTTTCCCGGGAAGAGGCAGTGGCAGCCTCCAGTGAGCCCTGGATGCGCCAAAGAGTCTATGAAAAGCTCAACGAAAAGCTGCGGTGTTTTCCCCCGGCTTCCTTGGGCTTATTCTTTTGATATTTTTTCGAAAAATCCCTGTGGACGGATCATAAAAAAGCGGATGGGCATGGCCCATCCGCTTTTTTAACCGGCGGCTACCGTGTCCCCGGTATTAAGCATAGTTTCAATGAAAATTCCATATCCTTTTGTTGGGTCATTGAGCAAAACATGTGTCACGGCTCCCACGATCTTTCCATTTTGCAAAATCGGGCTTCCGCTCATGCCCTGGACAATTCCGCCTGTCTGGGCGATCAGATCCGGGTCCGTCACCTGGAGCACCAGCTCCCGTCCATCCTGCGCCTTGGGAAGGGTCTGCAAAATTTCAATGTCATACTCTTCAACGCTGTCTCCATCCACGTTGGCGCGGATCGCTGCAGGTCCCACCTGGGGCTGTCCCACAGGGAGCGCCTCATTTTCCACAGGATCGTAGTCCGCTGCCTCCAATTTCCCGAATACACCGCAGGATGTGTTGGCATACAAGGGGCCAAGATCCTCCGTCAGCACAAAATCTCCCTTCAGTTCACCGGCTTGTCCGGAGACTCCCTTTTTGACCGCTTTCACGGAAGAGGGCAAAATGGATCCATTGCCAAAGGGCATCAGCTGCGCGGTATCCACATCGGTGACTCCGTGCCCCAGAGCTCCAAACGCCCCTGTGGCAGGGTCATAATACGTCATGGTCCCGATGCCGGCCATGCTGTCGCGGATCCAGGCGCCAATGGCGTATTCACCGTCAGCGTTGCACTCCGGTTCTACCGACAATATCACCCGTTCCCCGCCGCGGCGGACTTGCAGGTCTGTTGCGTCTCCTCCGCTTTCTTGCAGAAGCGTGCGGAACTGTTCCGTGGAGGTCACCGTATCTCCTCCGCAGGAGACGATGACGTCCCCGCTGCGCAGACCGCAGCTTTTTGCGGGAGTCCCGCTCTCCGGTGCCTTCACCACCACCACGCCCCGGGCGAAGAGTTTAATGCCCACTGTGTGCCCTACCGGCACCAGCATGCGTGTTTCGGTGGCCATAGCGGTCGTTCCCATACAGAGCAGGCAGGCCAGTGCCAGAGCCGCCATCCGGCACAGCCGTCGCCTTGACGGTTGAGATGGATCATGCAAAACCATCACCTCATTTTTAAAAATTGTCGGCGGTGGACCGCCGGCACGTTTATCATCTGCATTGCGCGAAATCAAAGACCCGTCAATTTGCCCCAATCCCGCCATGGCAGGGTTTGACAGATGCGAAAAATCCGGGCGCGAAAAAACCCCGCAGGCCAATTCCTGCGGGGTTTTCCAACTTTTTTCAATCTCTGCGGCTGAAAATTTTGAAAATGTCGCCAAAGGGGTCGTCCTCTTCCTCCTGAGGCTTGGGCACGTCCCCTTCCTGCAGCGGCTGGGGCGGACGGGCGTGGGCAGTTCCATCCCCCTCCTGGGCGGCGGAGCCAGCCGAAGCGGTTTCCGACGAAGGCGCCGCCTGATCAAAGCCGGTGGCAATGACGGTGACCCGGATCTCATCGTCCAGCGTCTCGTCAAACGTGGCGCCGAAAATAGTGAGGGCGTCGGGATGGACCGCGGCCTGCACCAGGCTGGCGGCCTGCTCCACCTCTTCCAGACCGATATCCATGGAGCCGGTGACGTTGATCAGCACGCCCCGGGCGCCGTTGATGGACGTCTCCAGCAGGGGGCTGGAAATGGCCATCTTGGCGGCCTCTTCCGCCTTGCCCTTGCCGGCGGCCCGGCCCACGCCCATGTGGGCCATGCCGGCGTTTTTCATGATGGCGGTGACATCGGCAAAATCCAGATTGATAAAGCCGGTGTCCCGGATGAGGTCAGAAATGGACTGCACCGCCTGGCGCAGCACGTCATCCGCAATTTCAAAGGCATTGGCAAATGTAATTTTCTGGTCCGTGGCATGCTTGAGGCGCTCATTGGGGATGATCACCAAGGAGTCCACCTTGTCCCGCATCTCGGCGATGCCCTCCTCGGCGGCCCGCATACGACGGGGGCCCTCAAAGCCAAAGGGCTTCGTCACCACTGCCACGGTGAGGATATCCATCTCCTTGGCGATCTCCGCCACAATGGGGGCGCCGCCGGTACCCGTACCGCCGCCCATGCCCGCGGTGATGAACACCATGTCGGTATTCTCCAGCGCCTTGGCGATCTGGTTGCGGCTCTCCTCCGCCGCCTTACGGCCCACTTCCGGATTGGCACCGGCACCCTGCCCATGGGTCAGCTTTTCGCCGATTTGAATTTTATAGGTGGCGCTGGAGACATTCAGCGCCTGCTTATCGGTATTCACCGCCACAAAGTCCACGCCCTTTGTGCCGCTGCGGACCATGCGGTTGACCACATTGTTTCCGCCGCCGCCCACACCGATGACTTTGATCTTTACAACATTCTCCGGCCCGGTTTCCAATCCAAATGCCATAGTGGTGCCTCCTGCTATCATTTGTATCAGCGGGGGGTGAAGCCCGCCGGTCTACCCAACATATCGTATGATGCGCTTTCTGTTATTGTATGACACTTTCCCGGTCCGGTCAAGGGGAACACTTGTTTTTCAAGCGGTTTTTTTCAGCTGGCACCTGATGGAACGCTCTGGATAAAATTGGTCTTTCCGTCATCCCGGCGCATGTCAAATGTCCCGGTCATATTCTCCTGGATCTTCCCCGTTTCCAAAATGCCATTTAAGGTCCGCAATTTGTAGGCGTAATCCGCCCCATAGGAAAATTGTACGGTGAACCGCCCCATAAACTCCATAGTCAGCATGGAAGGATCTCCCAGATGGATGGCGTCCGCCTCTTGGATCATCCCCGCGTCCACCAGCGCTCTTAGCAACTCCAAAAGACTCTCCTCCTGGAGGGAATACTCCGTGGCCAGGGTCAGATAGCTGCCCACGGAAGGGGCCAGCAGCTCGCAGCCGTCGATTACGGGGTATTCCTCCGCCAGGGAGGCGTCCGCCTGCCCCACGATCTTCCCCCCAGGCTGGCTGGAGGGGCTGATCAGCCAGGTGATCCCGTTCTGCGTCAGCGCCAGGGGGGTGGTGCACTCCTGCACCTCGATCACCAGGGTGTCCGGCAGCTTGCGGCTGATCCGCATCTGCTCTACATAGGGCAGTGCCTCTTCTATATTTTGCGCCACATCATACTTATTGAGTAAAAAGAGGTTCTCTCCCTCCCCAACGCCGGAGGCGGTGCGGATCTCCTCTTCCGTATAGCGCTGCGCCCCTGTCACCAGGATCGTATCCACCCGGAAAAACAGGGTGAGGGCCACCACAATGGCCCCGCAGATCAGCAAGACGCACAGCACTTTGGAAAGGAAGCCGAAGCTCCCCCTCCTGCGCCGCCGATTGGACTTTCTGCGTCTTGCCATAGCCGTTTACTCCTGTTCCACTCGTTCTATGTCCGCCCCCAGGGCCCGCAGATCCCCGGCGATGTCCTCATAGCCCCGGTCAATGTGGCTGATGCGGGAGACGCGGGTCTCCCCCTCCGCTGCCAGCGCCGCCACGCACAGCGCCGCGCCGCCCCGGAGATCCGTGGCCTCCACCGGGGCGCAGTGCAGCCGCTCCACCCCCGTCACGGCCGCCACACGGCCGGAGACCCGAATGGCGGCCCCCATGCGGCAAAGCTCATCAACGTGGCGATAGCGGTTTTCAAAGATATTCTCCTCAAACAGTGTGACGCCCCGGCACCGCAGCAGCGCTGCCATCAGCACCGCTTGGGCGTCGGTGGGAAATCCCGGATAGGGCGCCGTGCGCACCGGGCGGATGGCCCGGGGGCGTCCTTCACTGTGGAACCGGATCCCCTCCGGATCTCCTGTCACTTCACATCCTGCCTGGCGCAGGGCGTCGCACACCGTGGAAAGATGGGCCTGGCACCCCCGGCGCAAAAACACATCTCCCCCGGCGGAGGCCGCCGCACACAGGTAAGTAGCTGCCGCGATTCGGTCCGGCATGATGTCGTATGTGCAGCCGTGCAGCCTTCGTCCGCCCTCCACGCTCACCGTGGAGGTGCCCGCTCCCCGCACAAGGGCCCCGCAGGCATTTAAAAATCCCGCCAGATCCTCGATCTCCGGCTCCCGGGCGGCGTTGACGATGGTGGTGGTCCCCTTGCCGCCGCAGGCCGCGATCATCAGATTCTCTGTGGCACCCACAGAGGGCAGGGCCAGCACCACTTCCGTCCCTATGAGACAGGGGGCCCGGCAGCACAGCCGCCCGCCGCCCTCCTGGATCTCCGCCCCCAGGCGCCGCAGTCCGGACAGGTGCAGATCAATGGGGCGGGGCCCCAATTCACACCCTCCGGGATAACTCAGCTCCGCCTGCCCGCAGCGGGCCAGAATGGCCCCCAGGAAAATGGCGGAGGATCGCATTTCCCTCATCAGTATATCAGAGACGGTGCAGCCGTTCAAGCCCGCTGTATCCACGGTGAGGCCCCCGTCTTCCCAAAGGGCGGTGCAGCCCAGCCCCTTGAGGATCCGGATGGATGCATCCACGTCCCGCAGGTGGGGACAGTTTCTCAGGCGGACCACACCGCCGGTGAGCAATGTGGCCGCCAAAATCGGCAGCACGCTGTTTTTTGCCCCCTGGACCCGCACCTCGCCCCGGAGCGCTCTGCCGCCCCGTACCAAAAGATGGCTCATCATTCGTCCCTCCATCCCATAATGGTTCCATGCCTCATCCTATGGAATGGGGGAGTTTGTGGTTCCTTTTCCCGGTTATTTTACGATGTCCTCCACCGTACGGTAGATGCGCTGCGTGGCGTCCCGGATCCCCAGGGAACGCATGGCCTCCTCCATGGACTGCCGTCGAGCCCCGTCGTGGAGAATGGAGCAGGCCGCCTGATACAAAATCTGGCCGGAGGACTCCGCCTCCGTCACCACCACGGCGCCGCCGGCGGATTCCAGCACCCGGGCGTTTTTCTCCTGATGGTTGTTGGTGACGTACGGGGAGGGGACCATCAGCGCCGCCACGCCTAAAGCCGTGAGCTCACTGATGGTGGAGGCGCCTGCCCGACAGATCACCAGATCCGCCGCCCGGAGGACCCGGGCCATGTCATAGATATACTCCCGCACCTGCAGCGACGGGTGGGCCTTCAGATCCACGCCCTTTTCCTCCAGCTGGGCCATCAGCGCGGCATATCCGCTTTGCCCGGCCCCGTGGATGTGGTGAAACGGCTCCTTTGCCGCCTCGATGGCCAGAAAATCCGCCATTTGCCGATTCATCCCGGAGGCCCCCAAAGATCCCCAGAAAGACACGATGAGGGGGCGGCCGTCATCCACCCCCAACGCCTTTTTTGCCTGGTCTTTGGTGAAGGAGAAAAAGTCCTCCCGCACCGGCGTGCCGGTCACCACCACTTTTTCCGGGTGCCGGTAGTGCTGGCGGCAGGCCTCAAATCCCACCATGATCCGGTCGGCATACGGCTCCAGCATCTGCGTGGTAAGGCCCGGTATCATGTTGGACTCATGGACGGCGGTAGGGATCCCCGCCTGGGCCGCCGCCTTGACCATGGGGAAGCTGGCATAGCCTCCCGTCCCGATGACCACATCGGGAACAAAATCTTTCAAAATGGCCCGGGCCTCATGCGGCGCCCGGACAAGGTTTCCCAGGGAGATCAGGTTATGCCGGATCTCCCGAAGACGGAGGGAGCGGTGAAAGCTGGAGATATGCACAGTCTGGAACGCATACCCCGCCTTGGGCACCAAGTCCTTCTCCAGCCCCCGCTCCGCCCCCACAAACAAAAATTGGGTCTGGGGATCTTTTTCATGCATGAGCTGTGCCAGTGCAATAGCGGGATTCACATGCCCCGCT
Organism: uncultured Oscillospiraceae bacterium; assembly: GCA_944385475.1. Classification (GTDB taxonomy): domain Bacteria; phylum Bacillota; class Clostridia; order Oscillospirales; family Oscillospiraceae; genus Oscillibacter. Next base: position 22,851 of record CALWXJ010000008.1, on the reverse strand, counting down.
GTGCCCCCGCAGGTAAAAATCACACGTTTGAGCAGGTGTCCCATAGGCACCCTTCCTTTCACCCAGGATATCAGTCCGCAGACGGAGCGCTGCCGCCCCTCAACCTGTTCGGGGCGGCCTCATTTGGCGGGATACACTTAAAACGATGCCCATTTCCGCAAGCTGGATGGAAAGCGCCGTGCCGCCATAGCTGAAAAAGGGCAGGGAGATGCCGGTGGTGGGCAGAAGGCCCGTCACCACAGCGATGTTCAAAAAAGTCTGCATGGCGATGAGGCTGGTGACACCCACCACCAAAAGGCTGCCGAAGCGGTCCCGGGCATGGAGGGCGATCCAGTATCCCCGGAGGATCAGGGCCGCAAAGAGGATCATGATGAACGTGGCGCCGATGAGGCCCAGCTCCTCACAGATGATGGCGAAAATAAAGTCGTTATGCTCCTCCGGCAGGTACATGAATTTCTGCCGCCCCTTGCCCAGCCCCAGGCCCAGCAGTCCTCCCGAGCCGATGGCAATGAGGCTCTGGGAGAGCTGATAGCCCTTATCTGCGGCATCGATAAAGGGATTTCGCCACATTTCGATCCGGGAGGTATTGTAGCCAATGACAAACAGCACGATATACAAAAGTCCGCCGGCACCGCCCATGGCGATCCCCACCCAGCGCCAGTTGATGCCGCCAACCAGCATCATGATGGCGCCGGCGCCCAGGATCAGCAGCGCGCCGGAAAGATGCGGCTCCAATCCCACCAGGAAGGCCACCGCCAGAAGCAGCACCGCATAGGGGGCCACCCCGTAGCGGAAAGTCTGCATCCTATCCTTTTTCTTGGAGATACTGTCGGCAAAATAAATGACCACTGCCATCTTGGCGATCTCCGAGGGCTGGAATGTGAACAGCTCTCCGATACCCAGCCACCGGGTGGCGTTATTCCGGGTGACCGCCAGGGGGTTGCCGGGGATGATCACCAAAAGCAGCAGGGCAATGGACACATACAAAAGGGGCTTTGCCATCCCCCGGAAGCGCTGATAATTGATCTTGCTCAAAAGCAGCATGGCCGCGATGCCCATGACGGCGAAAACCGCCTGACGGGTAAAGTAGTGAGTGGGGTCATGGTTGCTGGTTTGATAATAGGCAGAGGGGAAGCTGGCAGAGAGCAGCATCACCAGCCCCACCGCCGTCAAAAGCAGCGTCAGGAGGAAGAAGGGCAGGTCAATGGGGCCCCGGGCCAGCTCCCGGCTTTGCTGTTCCTTCTCCCGCAGGCGCTGCTGGCGCTCCTGGCGCTTGAGGGCCTCCTCCCGGGTCATGGGGCGCCGGGGGCGGCGGGATTGTCTTAAGTTTTTTTCCATAAGCCACCTCCTCTCCCCAAATCAGCAGGGGCAGTGCCCCGGGACAGTCAATAGCGTCCTTGTACGCCCCAATAGGCCAGGACGCAGAAAACTGCGGTCACAGCGGAAAAGACCGCCACCAGCTTTGCCTCGCTCCACCCGGAAAGCTCCAGGTGATGGTGCAGCGGGGCCATCTTAAAGATCCGTTTTCCGTGGGTGATCTTAAAATAGGTCACCTGGATGATATCCGAAAGGGTCTCGGCGATATAGATGATGCCCACAAGGATGAGGACCAGGGGCATATCCATGGCAAAGGCCAGCGCCGCCACAGCGCCCCCTAAGAAAAGGCTGCCTGTATCCCCCATGAAGACCTTGGCAGGATGGTGATTATAGAGGAAGAACGCCACCAGTCCCCCGGCCAGCGCCGCCGGCAGCAAGGCCAGGGTGGTAAGATGCCACAAAAGCGCCGTGGCGGTAAAAAACACCATCACCACGGTGGTCACTCCCGCTGCCAGGCCGTCGATGCCGTCAGTGAGGTTCACCGCGTTGACGCACCCTACGATCACAAAGGCGGCGAAGGCGATATAGAGGATCCAGTTGATGGTGATGTGCACGTTCAAAAACGGCACATACAGCGCATTGGTCAGCAGCCCCTCATAGCGCATCAGGCACAGAAAACCCACTGCCGCCAGCAGCTGCAGCACAAATTTTTGCTTTGCCGTCAGCCCCTCGTTCTGGTGCTGGCGGACCTTGCGGTAGTCGTCCACAAATCCGATCAGGCCGAAAATCAGGGCAAAGAAATAGGCGTACAGGTGTGCAAATTCCCCGTCCAGCATACGCTCCCATCCCAAGACCAGCACGCTGATCCCCGATCCCAGGATGAACATGATGCCCCCCATGGTGGGGGTGCCCGCTTTGCCCGCGTGCCAGGAGGGACCCTCTTTTCGGATCTCCTGCCCGGCTTTGAGCTTCCTCAGCTCTGTCAGGACAAACCTGCCGATCACCAGCGTCAGCACAAAGCTGACGGCTGCGGCAATGAGTATCTGCGTAACCATCCGTTCTCTCCCTCTCCGCCGACGTTCTCTCGGCTCTTTTGTTTCTTTACTTCTGACGCTGCAAATACGCCGCGACGACTTCCCGCTCGTCAAAATGGTGTTTGACATGCTGGATGTCCTGATAGCTCTCATGCCCCTTGCCGCAGAGCACCACCACGTCGCCGGGGCCGGCGTGATCCATGGCCCATCCGATGGCCTCCGCCCGATCCTCAATGATCACATAGGGCGTGGTGGTATCCTTCAATCCCTCCAGCATATCGCCGAAGATCTGCCCCAGGTCCTCCGTCCGGGGATTATCCGTGGTCAGGACGATCTGATCCACCATCCGGGCGGCCAGGCGGGTGCGCTCCGGGCGGGTGGAGCGGTCCCGGTCTCCACCACAGCCAAAGAGCACAGTGATATGGCCCTTGGCAAATCCCCGGACAGAGGAGAGAAGATTCTCCAGCCCGTCAGGGGTATGGGCGTAGTCGATGAGGACCGTATAGTCCTTGCCCGGGGTGGGGACCACCTCCATCCGCCCCTTTACATGGGGCACGGAGGGCAGGATCTGAGCCGCCTGCTGCAGCGTCACGCCCAGGGCCATGGCCCCGCCAATGACGTCCAGGGTATTATACACCATGAATTTCCCGGGGATATTCACCCGGATATCCGCCCGCTCCTGGGGCGTGAGGGCCGTGAAGGTGATATGGTCCTGAGCCAGATGGATATTCTCCGCCCAAAGGTCGCAAGGTGTCTTGGTGGAATAGCGCACCACCTTGCACGTGGCCTCCCGCAGCAGCCGCTCCAGCCAGGGATCATCAGCATTCACCACTCCTGTGTCGCACTGGCGGAACAAAATGGCCTTGGCATCGCAGTAAGCCTCCATGGTCTTGTGATAGTCCAGGTGCTCTTGGGTGAGGTTGGTAAAAATACCCACGGCATAGTGGACGCCATAGACTCGGTCCTGGGCCAGGGCGTGGGAGGAGACCTCCATCACCACGTGGGTACAGCCCCCGTCCCGCATCTGGGCCAGCAGGCGCTGCAGTTCAAAGGACTCCGGCGTGGTGCGCACAGAGGGCACTACCTCCTGGCCGATGAGATTCTGGATGGTGCCGATGAGGCCCACCTTGGCTCCCAGGCCCTGCTCCAGCAGCGCCTTGAGAAGATAGGTGGTGCTGGTCTTGCCATTGGTGCCGGTGACGGCCACCATGGTCATATCCCGGCTGGGGTGTCCAAAGAAATTATCCCCCATAATGGCCAGGGCCTTCCGGGCATTTTCTACCAGAATATAGGGGATCTCCTCCTGGGGCGGCCGCTGGCACACCACCGCCGCCGCGCCGGCTGCCACAGCCTTGGAAATATAGGCATGGCCGTCTGTCTCCACACCCACCATGGCCACAAACACGTCTCCCGGCTGGGTGGTGCGGGAGTCATAGCTCACGCCCTTTACCTCCATATCCAGGTCGGCGTGGATTTCCAGGGTCTGTGCGCCGTCCAATAAAGCTCTCAATTTCATCATAAAGCTGCACCTCTTTTTTATAATTTAGGGTTCTGGATGCAGTATAGAACACTTTCTGCCCATGGTATACCGGGATTGGTGTTGAAAAGTAGGTAAAACCTGTCTAATCCATGGTTGATGTGCCAAAGCGTACCGTTACCACACTTCCCGCGGCAAGGGAGGTTCCCACTGTCTGATCCTGAGCGATGGCCACCACATTCCCTGAGGCCGTACCGGTATTGGTGGCTCCCTCCACTTTCATAATGAGCCCGGCGTTGGTCAATGTTCGATTGGCCTCCGCCGCTGTCATGCCTACTACGTTGGGCACTGTAACCGGGGCGTCCGGTTTTTCCACCCCCATATACAAGATGATGGAGGCGTTGTTGGGCACGATGGCGCCTCCCACCGGTGTCTGGTCTGTAACCGTGTCCCCACTGCCCACAACGCGATAGGAAAATCCCGCGCTCTCCAGCTCCGCCTTGGCCTCTGCCGCCGTCATACCCACCACATAGGGAACAGCGGCGTCAGCTCCCACCAACTGCTCGGCGGTATAGTCCGGCTCAATGCCCAGGGTGGGCAGAATCTCCGCCATGATCTGGCTGGCCACCGGCGCCACCATGTTGCCGCCGGAAACATAGACGCCGGTGCTGCGGCTGGGCGTATCCATGGTCAGCAGCATCAAATACTGAGGATCGTCCGCCGGGGCAAAGCACATGAAGGACACCACCACATCCCCCAAGGGATTGCTGTCGGTTTTGGTGCCGGTCTTTTCCGCGGTGCCGGTCTTGCCGCCGATACGGTAGCCCACCACCTGGCCGTTGCGGCCGGTGCCGGAGGCCACCACGTATTCCAGGCACTGGCGCACCTTGGCAGAGGTCTCCTCGCTGATCACCTGGCGGACTGCGGTGGCCTCATGCTGGGAGATCACGTTGCCGTCCTCGTCCAGCACCTGGTCCACCACATAGGGGGTATAGAGATAGCCGCCGTTGATGCACGCAGCCTGGGCGCGCACCAGTTCCAAGGGCGTGACGTTGAAGGTCTGGCCAAAGGAGTAGGTGGCAAGAGACACCACGCCGGAATTGAAGGAGTCCTCGTCAGCAAAGATGCCGGACACCTCGCCGATCATGTCCACTCCGGTCTTTTCCATCAGCCCGAAGGACTGGAGGTATTCATAATACGTCTCCGTGCCGATTTTCAGACCGATATCCACAAAGGCGGGGTTGCAGGAATTTCCCACCGCCTCCAAAAGCGTTTGAGAGCCATGGCCGCTGCGGTCGGAGCAGTGGATGGCGTACGGCCAGCCAGGCACCATCACCGAGCCGCTGCAGTAAAAGGTGCTGTTCATGTCGATGACGCCCTCTTCCAGGCCAATGGCCAGGGTGATGGGCTTAAAGGTGGATCCCGGCTCGTACGTGGAGTCGATGCACTTGTTGCGCCACTGGGTCTGCACCGCCTGGGTGGTGGCGGCGGACAGGGCCGCCTCATAGTCCTCCTCTGTGGCATAGCTGCTGCGGTTGGCCTGGATCTGCGCCGCCTTTTCATCCACCTGGGCCTGCAGCCCGTCATCATAGATCATGCCATAGGAGTTGAGGTCGTAATTGGGGTAAGACGCCATGGCCACAATGGCCCCGGTATTCACATCCAAAACGATCCCGGTGCCGCCGTTGGCGGCGTCATATTTTTCCAGCATACTCTCCAGGCCGTTTTCCAGGCTCAGCTGCACATCGGCGTCAATGGTCAGCACCAGGCTGTTGCCGTCCTCAGCATCAAAATACTGCTCATACTGGTAGAGCATGTCGTTTCCGTTGTTGTCTTTGGCGGAGACCGTAAGGCCCGCCGTCCCCTGGAGCTCGTCATCATACTTGGACTCCAGCCCCACGCCGCCTTCATTTTCACCGTTGACAAAGCCGATGACGCTGGAGGCCAGCGTGCTGTATGGATAGTACCGCTTGGAATCCGGCTGCAGCCATACCCCCCGCAGCGTCACTTGGTCCTCCTCTGCCACGGGATTGCCCTCGTCGTCGATCTCGCCGTTGATGAACCGGCGCACCTCGTCGGAGACGCTTTGCTCCGTCTTTTTCTGGATGGTCTCGTACATGGAGTCCGTCCGCTCCATCCGGGCCTCGATGGAAGCAGGGTCCAGATCCAGGATGCGTCCCAAGCCCCGGGCGATATACGCCTGGTCAATGACGGGGCCGGGAGTGTAGGTCTCCCCTTTCTTGGCCGCTGCCACCGCAGCCTCTTCCTGGGCCGCCTGCCGGGCCTCCACAAAATCTTTGATCTCCTTGGGGGAGATATTCACCGTCTCCGCCGTGGCGGAAATGGCCAGCGTGTGGTAGTTGCGGTCATAGATGGTGCCCCGGGAGGCATTTACCACCGCGCTGCGGGTCTGCTGGTTCACCGCCCGGGCCTGCATATCGTCATGCTGGCGGATCTGCAGGTCATAGAGCTTGAAAAACAGCACCACAAACGTCACGACGCCCAGAAGCATCATGATGAACACGGTCCGGCTGCGGACGATCTGGTTGGCCCGGCGGGCCGCGTCACTTTTTCTGCGGGGATTTGTTGCCATGTATGTTCCTCCTTGCAAGGCGCCTTACGGAAACGGGGGAGCAAGAAGACGTCATCTTCCCACTCCCCTCTGTGACAGTCATACCGGCGGCCTGCCGCCGCCTTTTTCCCGGCGGGATCCCTTCTTCCCTGCCGCGGCAGCCGCAATTCTGCCGGTACAGCAGTATAGTGCGTCTGTCAGTTGAAATATTCCACCACAGCGTACACCCCGTGGTGCAGCTGCGCCAGCAGCTGGCCCAAAAGGCTGGGGTCTTCCTGCTGGTAGACCACCGCGCTGTCCTCACCGGAGAGGTCCAGATAGTAGATCTGGCTGCTGCCGGGCTTGGACATACCGGCGGCGCTGGCCACTTCCTTCACTGTGGCCATATCGAACATCCGCTCATACTGGGCGGTGAGGGTGACATTCTCCGTCTCCAGGGCGGACAGCTGCTCCTTCAGGGCCACGGTGTCACTGGAGAGGACCGTCAGCTGAATATAGCCCATGAGAATCATCACCATCATCACGATCACCACACCTGCTCCGGTGACGCTCAGCAAGGACACGTGCTGGCGCTGACGGACCTGCACCTGCTCCACAGAGCGGACCTTGGGTTCTTGACGGGTCTTTTCCGCAGGGCGGGTCGCCTCTCCGGCATGGCGCAGCTCCCGCTCCCGTACCGCCCAGTCCAGATCATAGGCCAGGCTGCCGTCCACAGCGGGATAGCCCCGTCCATAGCGCAGGTCTCGCGCAGCTGATGTCATTCCTACTCCTCCTCATTTTCACACAACCGCCCTAAAGGCTTGTCCTCTCAGGCGAATCCGTCACACTTTTTCCGCAACCCGCAGCTTGGCGCTTCTGGCTCGAGGATTCTCCTCCAGTTCCGCTTCGCCGCTGACAATGGGTTTGCGGTTGACAAGACGAATGATGGGCTTCTTTCCACAAACACACACCGGAAATTCCGGCGGGCAGGTGCAGCCCTTGGCAAGATCTGCAAAGGTCTTTTTCACCAGGCGGTCCTCCAGGGAGTGGAAGGTGATCACCGCCAAGCGTCCGCCGGGCCGCAGATGCTCCACAGCGCCTCGCAGCATGGGTTCCAATGCCTCCAGCTCTCCATTCACCGCAATGCGGATGGCCTGAAAGCTGCGTTTGGCGGGGTGCTGTTTTTCCCGCAGGGCCGCCGCCGGCATGGCCCCCCGGATGATCTCCACCAACTCCAAGGTGGTGGACACAGGCTTTTGCTGCCGCTGGCGCACAATGGCCTTTGCGATGGGGCCGGCATATCGCTCCTCCCCATACTCAAAAAGGATCCTGCGCAGCTCTTCATAGCTCCATGTATTTACCACGTCCGCGGCGCTCAGCGCCTGGGAGGTGTCCATGCGCATATCCAGCGGGGCATCGTGCATGTAGGAAAACCCCCGGGAGGCATCGTCCAGCTGCGGCGAGGAGACCCCCAGGTCAAACAGCATCCCATCGGCCTTGTCCACTCCGGCGCTTTGCAGCAGCGCCGGCAGATCCTGAAAATTCCCCCGGATCAGCTCTACCCGATCCCGAAAAGGGGCCAGCCTTTCCGCCGCCGCTTCAATGGCGGCGCTGTCCCGGTCAATACAGATCAGGCGGCCCGTTGTAAGGCGCCGGGCAATCTCCCGGGAATGGCCGGCCCGCCCCAGCGTACCGTCCACATACGTCCCTTCCGGCCGGATGCAAAGAGCCTCTATGCACTCTTGCAGCAATACCGGTTTATGGGTGTACTCCATAAGTCCTCACCCACGGCCCCGGCGCACACGGGCCAGGGCATCCATAGCGGCTTCCATGTCGCCGCCCTCCAGCATCTCCCGCTCTCGCCGCGTCCAGGCGCTTTCATCCCAGATCTCAGCGAAATTGTTCAGTCCCACGATGGTGACCGTCTTCTTCAATCCCGCATAGGAGCGCAGATTGGCGGGGATCAGCACCCGCCCCTGGCCGTCCGGCTCACACTGGACGGCATTGGCATAGAGCAGCGTCAGCGCCCGGGCCTCGGAATAGGGCAGCGCGTCCATATCCTCAGAGATCTGATCCCACTTGGACTGGGGATAAATGGTGAGGCAGTGCTGGGTGCCGATGGTGATATAAAACGTATCTCCCAGGGCCTCCCGCATGTTGGAGGGGATGACCAGGCGTCCCTTGGCGTCAATGCTGTTATTCGATTTTCCCAACAGCCCGGCCACAGGCGTGCCCCCTTTCCCCCCATTTTGGGATTGTATGGGATATTATGGCACTTTTATGGCCAAATTACCCACTTTTCCCCACCACGTACTTTGAGTATAAGCGAATCGGGGGTGGATTGCAAGAATTTTTTTCCGACGCAAACCCTTGAAAACAGAGGGATTTCAGCCCAAATGCACCCAAAATCCTCCAAAATAAAACGCCCGTTCGACTCCCGCCTGTTGGTTGACGTAAAACAAAGGAGAGCCTTTGACACAACATCTTGTGTCAAAGGCTCTCCTTTATAAAAATAATGTCTAAATGTAGTTCAGTGTTCCAATATTACAGAAAAGTTTTCGTTATTTTTTACGAATTTCTTAACTCCGTTTTGTTACTGTTGATTACTCTCTTCCCGAAGGGGGTTCTTCCCATCCAGCTTGTCCCGCTGCTCCTGCATCTTGGCGGCAGAGGCGCTGCGGAACTGGGTGCGGGACTGCTTGACCTCGCTCAAGGCGGCCTGGACAGCCTCCTCCGTTCTGGCCAGGGCGTCTTCGGCGTATTCATTGGCCACCTGGTACAGCTGGCGGGCCCGCTCCTCCGCCCGGGCCACGATCTGACGGGCCTGCTCCTTGGCGGCGTACAGCACCTCGCTGTTGGAGATCTTGGTCTTGGCGTCCAGCTCCGCCTGGCGCATCATGCGGTCCACATCCCGCTTGGCCTCGTCCACGAACTTCTCCCGGGCGGCCAGCAGCTCCTGCGCCCGCTTCAGCTCCACAGGCAGCTGGCCCCGCAGCTCGTCTAAAAGATCCAGCATCTCATCGCGGTCCACGATGCTCATATTGGGCTTCAGGGCGGGAGAGCGCGCGTCTTCCACCCGTTCATACAACATATCGATAAGGCGGCTTACATCATTGTTGGCCATTGGTCATTCTCCCTTTCCTTGTTCTGTCATGGCATGTATAAGTGGGATCACAGCCTGTGGCAGATACTTTTCCAAAGGCTGACCATAACGAATCATCTCCCGGGCCATGGAGGAGCTGAAGTGCTCGTAGGCCGGGCTGGCAGGCAAGAGCATGGTCTCCAGCTCCGGATGGATGCTCTGGTTGATGCGGGCCAGCTGGCACTCGGCGTCATAGTCCGTCATGGTGCGGATGCCCCGCACAATCACTTTGGCGCCATGCTCCACGGCGTAATCCGCCAGCAGACCCGGATAGAGGTCCGCCTTTACATTGGGCAGATCCGCTACAGCCGCCTGCACCAGCCGCAGCTTTTGTTCCGGTGTAAACATCTGGTTCTTCTTCTCCGCATTGGGGCTGACACACACCCACACCCAGTCAAAGCAGGCGGCGGCCCGCCGGATGATATCCAAATGTCCCAGGGTGATGGGGTCAAAGCTGCCGGAGCAGACGGCTGTTCTCATACGATCATTCCTCCGCTTTGCCGCTCTTCCTCCCGGGAAAAAGTGGTAAAGGCAATTTTTCCATAGCGGTATGTGCGGCCAAGCCGATAGGGCGGCTCCAAAACCGGCAGATGCTTGTCCGCCGGATGTTCCGCAACTATTATACCATGCGGGGATAAAATGTCAAACCTCACGATCCGCTCCAAGGCCTGCTCCTCCAGTTCCGTGGCATAGGGGGGATCCAGAAAGATCAGGTCAAAGCTTCCCTTCCCCGCTGAGGCCAAAAACGCCAGAGCCTCTCCCGCCACCACCCGGGCTCCCCGGGCAAGATCCGTGCAGCGGAGATTTTCCCGGATGAGCTTCAGGGCATCCTGGCGCTGCTCCACGAACACAGCGCTCTGCGCCCCCCGGCTGAGGCACTCGATCCCCAGCTGCCCGGTGCCGGCAAACAGATCCAAAACCCGGCGGCCTTCAATCTGGAATTGCAGTACGTTGAACATGCCCTCTTTTACCCGGTCCGTGGTGGGGCGGGTCTGCATGCCCTCCAGTTCCTTGAGTCTGCGGCCTCTGGCCGTTCCGGTGATCACACGCATGGCTCTTCCTCCTCAATAGGCGCTGATATCCAGGCTCTCATCGTCCTGTCCCTTTTCAATGGAGCGGATCTGCACGAAATAGCGCATCTGCGGACTCACCACCACCTCCACCCGGTCTCCCGCCTTTTTCCCCATCAGGGCCTGGCCCACAGGGGACTCCTTGCTCACCAGGCCCTTCAGGGCGTCCTGGCGCAGCGTGGTGACAATGCGGATGGTCATCTCCTTCTGGGCCATCTCATGATAGAGGGTCACCCGGTCAAAAAGGCCCACGGTATCCGCCGCCCCCTCCACCGCGATGACCTTAGCGGTGCGGATCATCCGCTCCAGATAGCGGATCCGGCTTTCATTGCGGTTTTTTGCCTGCTTGGCACACTTATACTCGTAATTTTCACTGAGATCCCCAAAGGCCCGGGTGGTCTGCACTTCTTCGATCAGCTGCGGCCGCAGCACCCGCACCCGGTAATCGATCTCCTCCTGCATCTTTTTGATATCCACCTGTGTCAGTTCGTCGTACATGACCCCTCACCGCCAGTTTCAAAATACGCCCCCAGAGCATGGGGCGTCCATGTTCTCATCTGCTGCATTGTACCACAGCCACCAGAGGAAATACAACAAAAAAAGACCCCGGCCAGGCCGGGGTCTTTTTTCATCTTATTCCTGGGTATAGACGCAAGCCTGCTTGCGGTCCTTGCCCAAACGCTCAAAACGCAGCACACCGTCGGCCTTGGCAAAGAGGGTATCGTCACTGCCCATGCCCACGTTGGTGCCGGCATGGATGTGGCTGCCCCGCTGGCGCACCAGGATATTGCCGGCCTTGACAAACTGCCCGTCGGCCCGCTTCAATCCCAGACGCTTGGCGTTGGAGTCGCGGCCGTTCTTGGTGGAGCCGCCGCCCTTTTTGTGGGCGAAGAACTGAAGACCAATGCAAATCATGTTGGGGACCATCCTTTCTATATAGAGTATTTAGATGGGGAGGAATCAATCTTCCTCCAAAACTTCAATGTGTTGGGGATATTCATCATGGAGCTGGGAAAAGTACACCATCAACCCCGCCATCAGCGCCTGGCAGGCGCTCTCTGCCGTGGGGCCCAACGCCCCGGGCAAACGCAGGGAAATGGATGCGTCCCTCTCCCGGACCTTCACCGCCGCCGCCAGACCCAGAACATCGTTCACCGTGGCTTCCACCAGGCGGATAGCGCTGGTGACAGCCGCGCAGACGATATCCGCTCCCTCTGGAGCGTATCCGCTGTGGCCCTTGGCATCAAAGCCGGTGATCCGGTCCCCCTCCATGCGGAAGGTAATGGTGGTCATCCTCACACAGAGATCTTGGAGATCTCCACCTTGGTGTAAGGCTGACGGTGACCCTGACGCTTCCGATAGCCCTTCTTGGGATTGTACTTGAAGATGCGGATCTTCTTGCCCTTGCCGTTCTTGACGATCTTGGCCTCCACACAGGCGCCCTCCACCACGGGAGTGCCGAAGGTGGCCTTCTCACCGTCCACCACCGCCAGAACCTGGTCGAACTTCACCGTCTCGCCGGCTTCCTGGTCCAGCTTTTCAATGTAGACCACGTCGCCCTCGGCAACCTTGTACTGCTTGCCGCCGGTCATGATAATCGCGTTCATTCTTTGATTTCAACTCCTTCATTACGGGCTCGCTGTCGGGGGCGGCCCTGAGGCCATCGGCCAAAGGCGCTTTTCTGCCCATTCAAAGCGGCTTATAAAGTATAGCAGTGAAGCGCGGAATTGTCAACTCTTTTTCACAAAAAGAGCCGCTTTCTCCCCCTTTTACGAAAAAATCTCCCCGTATATCTCCAAAAGACCAAGCTCACAGCCGCCTCTGTCAGCGGGGGATCCCTCCATCCCGGAGCTGCCGGGCAAAGGGCAGCAAAAAGCTCCCCAGGCGCTCCATGGCACGCTGGAAATCAAAATACTCCTGGGATTGATTGTCGCCGAAAATATGGTCGGAAACCGTTTTGATGGCCGCAAATCCCACGTCGTTGCGCAGGCAGACCTGGGCAATGGCACAGGCCTCCTGCTCGATCAGCAGGGGGGCGAAAGTATCCCGGATCCACTCCGACCGGGGGCAGCGGGTGGCAAACCAATCCCCCGTGGCCACCCGGCCGGTGACCGCCTCCACCCCCAACTGGCGCAAAAGCTCCTTGCACCGCTGCGGTTCAAACGTGGGGAAGGTCACCCGGTTGACGGTGGACACCAGGCCCACCGGATCTCCCACCGCGGAAGTGTCCACGTCGTGCTGCACCAGCTCGTCCGCCACCACCACCGCCCCGGCGGGCAGATCTGTCAGGCAGCCTGCCACGCCGGCATTGACGATCACATCCACATCGTACTTCAAACAGAGGATCTCCGCCGCCATGGCGGCGTTGACCTTGCTCACACCCCCGGCGCAGGCCAGGATCTGAGGAGCAAGCTGGTAAAATCCCACCCCGGAGACTGTTTCAAAGGGCCGCTGGTCCCGGATCCCCGGCAGAGCGTTGAGCTCCGCCGGCATGGCAAACTGCAATCCAATTCTCATGCTGTCTCCTCCTCAGTCCCTCTTTTCCGGCAGTTCCTGCCCGCACTGGGGGCAAAAGGCGAAGTTCTCCCCCTGGAGCTTGGCGCCGCAGTAGGGGCAAAAACGGATCTCCCCCTCCTCCGGGGAAGGAGCCTGGGTTTCCCCCTGTCCAAAATACTGGTTCAACGGATCCGGCTCCTCACCCTCCTCCGTGATGTCAAAGGCGGAGTAACGGTTTTTCCCCGTGGCGTTTTTGAAATGGTACACTGCCTGGGCGATGCCCATACCGATAAACAAAATGCCAAAAAGCGGAAAGAAGATCGGTGCGCCCATGGAAACCGCCATAGCTGTCCAGAGAATGCCGAAGCCCACTCCCACCACAGCGCCCACGGCCCCCATGGCCGAAGGACCCCGGCCGGGTTTGATGCTTTTCATAGATACCTCCTTGTGCTCCTGTCTCCGTCCTCAAGGGGTGCCCTTCAAGAAGGGCACCAAACGCAGAGGGGCGGCTCCCTCTCAGAAAGCCGCCCCATTTCCATCATTCGTGGACCCGCAGCTCCAGCACATCAGGCCGGGCGTAGTGGCCGCAGGCATCGAACTCCATGCGGCTGGCAGGCACCTTCTGCATGTCAAGGTCAGCAAAGAGGATCTCCTCCTTGTCCCACACGGGCTCCACCACATAGTGCCCGTAGGGATCCACCACGCAGCTGCCGCCCCGGCAGACGATGTCGTTCAACCGGCCGATCTCCTCCGGGCAATGAAGGTCCTTGGGATACATACCCCGGGTGAAGTACATGTCGCAGTTGATAAAGTAGCAATGGCCCTCAATGGCAATATGCTTGATGGTATCCTGCCATTCGGGGTTATCGTTGGTATTGGGGGAGAGGTACAGCGTCACGCCTTTTTCATACAGCGCCACCCGGGCCAGGGGCATATAGCTCTCCCAGCAGATCATGCTGCCCATGGGGCCCCAGGGCGTATCCACCACAGGGAAATAATGGTCCTGGGCATCGCCCCAGACCAACCGCTCCGCCCCGGTGGGCTTAAGTTTGCGGTGGACGCTCACCAGCTCCCCCGCCGGGGAGAAAATGAGGTTGGAATTGTATAGGGTGGCAGTATTTTCCACCCGCTCGGAAACGCCGATGCTGACATAGGCGCCGGCGGCTTTGGCGGCCTGGGCCAGGCGCTGCGTCTCCGGGCCGGGCACCAGGATGGAATTATCATAATAGCGCTTCCAATCCAGCCGTCCCTCCGGGCCGCGGCTGCCCACGGTAAAGCCGAAGGTCATACCGTAGGGATAGCAGGGGATGATCAGCTCAGGAAACACGATCAGCTCTGCGCCGCCTTCTGCGGCCTGGGCGATGAGCTCCACCGCCTTCTGGGTGCTGGCGTCCTTGTCAAACATCACCGGGGCGGACTGTACCACGGCGATGCGGCAGGTGTCTTTTAAATCTTTCATCGAGGATCCCTCCTGTCAGTATTAGCGGTACTCTGGCGCCATTGTACCACATCCCCTCCTCTCTGGCAACGCCTTGTACCCCCTCCGGGGCCATAACTCTTTCTTGGAAAAGAGCCCCGCTTTTTTGGAGGACAAAACAAGGAGAGGCAAAATGCCTCTCCTTGCAGGTATGTTCTTCAATCAGCCCTTGGCAGCCTTGACGATCTCGGCGGTATCCATGGCGATCATAAGCTCCTCGTTAGTGGGGATCAGCAGGACCTTCACCTTGGAATCGGGAGCGGAGATGACGGCCTCTTTGCCCCGGACATTGTTGGCCTCGGCATCCATCTTCACGCCCATGAACTCCAGACCGGAGGCAATGGCCATCCGCTGAGAAGCGGAGTTCTCACCCACGCCGGCGGTGAAGATGATGGCGTCCACGCCGCCCATGGCGGCAGCATAGGCACCGATGGTCTTCTTCACGCTGTAGTTGAACATATCCACAGCCAGGGCGGCGCGCTCATTGCCCTTGGAGGCGGCATCGTCCAGATCCCGGAAGTCGGAGGACACGCCGGACACGCCCTGCACGCCGGACTTCTTGTTCAGCACGTTGAGCATCTCATCGATGTTCATGTTGTAGCGGTTCATGAGATACTGCATCACGCCGGCATCCAGATCGCCGCTGCGGGTGCCCATGGGCACGCCGGCCAGCGGGGTGAAGCCCATGGAGGTATCCACGCTCTTGCCCCCGTCCACTGCAGTGATGGAAGAGCCGTTGCCCAGGTGGCAGGAGATGAGCTTGAGCTGGGAGGGGTCCTTGCCCAGCATGGCGGCAGCACGGCCGGAGACATATCTGTGGGAAGTGCCGTGGAAGCCATAGCGGCGGACCTTGTCCTTTTCATAGTACTCATAGGGCAGGGCATAGATGTAGGCCTTGGGAGGCATGGTCTGGTGGAACGCGGTATCAAACACACCCACCATGGGCACGTTGGGCATGCAGGCCTGGCAGGCTTTGATGCCCACGATATTGGCGGGGTTGTGCAGAGGAGCCAGGGGGATGTTGTCCTCCAGGGCCTGCATCACCCGCTCGTCGATCATGACAGAGCAGGCAAAGGTCTCTGCGCCATGCACCACACGGTGGCCCACGGCATCGATCTCATCCATGGAGCCGATGACGCCGTTGTCCTTGTCCACCAGGGCATCCAGAACGGCCTTGATGGCCTCAGCATGGGTGGGCATGGCCACATCCACAGCGTCCTGGGCGGCCTTGCCCTCTACCTGGGGCTTGTAGGTGAACTTGCCGTCAATACCAATGCGCTCGCAAAGGCCCTTGGCCAGCAGCGCGCCGGTATCAGGATTGAGCAGCTGATACTTCAGGGAGGAGCTGCCCGCGTTGATAACCAGAATGTTCATGTTCAATGTCTCCTCGTTTTCTTTGGGAAAGCCTTGCCAGCATTTCCTGATTGAGATAAAATAAGTAAAAAGGGTTTTTCCGCTCAGGCGCGGAATTGCACATTACTTATTATATCAGAGTTTTCCAAGGTTACAACTACTAATTTTACCGAAATGTTGTTTTTTTGTTACCGCTTCGAGGTGAAATCTGTGCAAATTACAGGTATCATAGCAGAATACAATCCCCTTCATAGCGGTCATGTGTCCTTAATGGACCAGATCCGCGCCCGCCTGGGAACAGATACGGCCATCTTGTGCGTGATGAGCGGCGACTTTGTCCAGCGGGGGGATTTTTCGGTGGTGGGCCGCAGGGCCCGGGCCCGGGCCGCGGTGGAAAGCGGCGCCGACCTGGTGGTGGAGCTGCCCCTTCCCTGGGCCACCGCCTCGGCGGAGGGTTTTGCCTGGGGCGCGGTATCCCTTCTTCATGCCTGCGGCATCGTGGATCACCTGGCCTTTGGCAGTGAGTGCGGCGATGGGCCGCTTTTGGAGCGGTTAGCCGCCGCGCTGGAGGACCAGCGCTTTTCCTCCCTGCTGCAAAAGCACCTCACTGCGGGGGACAGCTTCGCCGCCGCCCGTCAGCGGTCCCTGGCAGAGCTGATCGGCCCGGAGGACGCCGCCGCCCTCTCTTTGCCCAATAACACCCTGGGGGTGGAATACTGCCGGGCGCTGCTGCGTCTGGGCAGCCCCATCCGCCCCCTGACCATTCCCCGGACAGGGACGGCCCATGCCAGCACCCAGGCAGAGCCCGGGGCCCATCCCTCCGCCACCGCGATCCGCACCCTGCTGGAGAGCGGGCAGCGGCAAACGGCCCTGTCCCTGATGGCCCCGGCTATGGCCCGGGCCTATGAGGCAGAGGAGGCACAGGGGCGCGCTCCGGTGTTTTCCCGCACCTGTGAGCGGGCGATCTTGGCCCGCCTGCGGACCATGGACCGGGAGACTTTTGCCGCCCTGGACACCGGACGGGAGGGGCTTTGCAACCGCCTGTACGCCGCCAGCCGCACGGCCGCCACGCTGTCCCAGCTGCTGGACCTGGCCAAGACACGGCGCTACCCCATGGCCCGCCTGAGGCGGATGGTATTGTGGGCCTATCTGGGCCTTGGACCGGTGGAGCCATTGTCCCAGCCATCCTACCTGCGGCCCCTGGCCGCCAATTCCCGGGGCAGGGCACTCTTGTCCCGGATGCAGAAGGAAGCTTCCCTGCCGGTTTTGACAAAGCCGGCGGATGTCCGCGTTCTCTCAGCCAGGGCCCAGGCGCTGTTTTCCGCGGAGGCCCGCTCCGCCGACCTCTACTCCCTGGCCTATCCGGATCTCTCCGCCGCAAAAGGCGGGCGTCTTTGGCGGGAGGGGCCGCTGATGCTTCCGTAATTGCTGGAAAGGATTTCCTATGAAAAGACGTTTCTTTGCCATCTGGGCCGCCGCCCTTTGCCTGCTGGCTGCCTGCACCGCCCGGACGGAGGTGACCCAGGACAGCTCTTCCGGGGTGGATACCCCCCCTCCTACAGACGCCCCTCCTTTAAAGGAGCCTGCCGAGGCACTGATCTATGCTGTGGATCTTGAGACACAGCAGCAGTCCTCCCAGACAGAGGATGGCGCCGGGGTTTTGGCCTCCTGCAGCTTCACGCTGCCGGTGATGCGGGTATTCCGAGAGGGCGGCGCTTCCCTCACCCAGGCGCAGACCGCCTCTGAGGAAGAGGCGCTGCAAAAGGCGCAGACGTTTAACGACGAGTTTGCCCAGTGGGACATCGACTCCTCCTTCGCTGACCTGGTGGAAACAGCGCAAAGCGGCTGGGAATGGTACCTGGAATCCGGATATGACTGGCTGCCCCAGGGCTATACCGCGGAGCTGGACTGCACAGTCTACCGCACCGACTCCCTGGTGAGCGTGGCCTGTGCCTACTACACCTATACAGGTGGAGCCCACCCTAATTTCTATTACGGCGGGTGGAATTTTGATTTGGACAGCGGCAACTTCTTCTCTCCTGCCACACTGGCCAAAGACGGCGTCGCCTTCCAAAAAGCCGTTACTGATGAGATCCTTCTTCAGATCCGCCAGCGCTGTGAAGAAGAGGGCATCCAGCCGGAGGACCTCTACTGGGGGGACTATGAGAGCATCGCCGCCGACTGGGAGCATTATGCCGTCACGTTTGATGCAGACGGCATGAACATCACCTTCTCCCCCTACGACATTGCCCCCTATGCCGCCGGCGCCCAGGCGTTCACCCTGCCTTACGACTGGCTGACGCCCCACCTAAGCGAAAGCGGCCTTGCGCTTTTGGAGCTCTCCTCCCCCAGCGTCACTGATAGTACAGCCCCAGAATCTTCTGGTGAGGCTGGGTAAACTCCCCCAGATAGATCTCCATGCCGATCTCAAAGGCCCGGTCCCAGGGGAAGCGGTAGTCCCCCAGCTCCACCCCGCCCCAGCCCTGCTCCCCATAGGGGGCCAGGGAGGAGATGAAATTGCTCCGCTCCAGGTTTTCAATCACCGGTGCGGTGGCCGCTTCCATCCCCGCCTCCAGCCGGGATAGGATGGCCTCCCGGTCGATATCCGGCTGCCAGAAGTTATCCGGGTTGCCGCCCAGCTCCCCCTGGACATAGGACAAGATCTCCTGCCGCACCACATGCTTATAGCAAAAATCCTTCAGGATACTATCGGCCACGGTCCGGGCAAACGCCCGCTCCGTGGTCTTTGTTTGTTGGCCGTTTTGCAAAAAGGCATAGCGGGCCACTCCGTGGCTCAGGGCCGTACCGGTGACAATGGCCATGTCCAAAAAGCCCGCGTAGCTCAGGGCCCACCCCAGCTCTGCCCGGTCCGTCAGGGCCTGATGAAAGGCAGTGCCATAGGTGCCGTTCCCAGCGTCTATGACGATGGTGGGAATGCCCGCTTTCCGGTTGGCGTTGTAGGCGCTGATCAGCGCGTCACAGTAGTCTTTCTGCCGTCCCTCCTCTGCCGGCTGCGTCAATACCAGCAAGGAGAGTGCCTCCTCTCCCGACGGGACCTGCGTCAGGTGGAAAAAGGCGAAATGCTCGGCCACGATGGTCTCCAGGCTCTGGGAATCATAGGCGCAGGCGGGCTGATCCTCCGTGCCGCCAAAATACTGCACGGACGCCGCCGCTCCCGTCCATCCCGTCTCCTCCAGGTACAGCCCCGCCACCGCCTTAAATGCCAGGTCGTCCACTCCGGAGAGCAGGGCATCCCCCTCCCGCAGGAGGCTGCGCAGATACGCGATCTCGTTTTTCTGGATGCTGTTTTCCTCTGAGGAATCATCGATGCCGATGAGGACCCGGACGCGGTCCGTCTCTGCCCCTTCCACCAGCTCCATCATGGCGGAGGAGAGTTCCATCTTCCGGCTCCGCGCCGCCAGGTATTCCGCCGCCTGGGACTCCTCCAGGCCATAGTCCGCCAAGGAAAGGGGAAGCCCATCGGCGCCGTTTGTGTAATTTTCCTCAATGGCCTGAAGATTCAGCGCCTTCCCCGTCAGTTCCGGACGGGGCTGCGCCCCGTAAGCGCGCAGGGCGTTGTAATCTTCCAGTGTCCCGTCCTGATAACCCACGGTGGGGGCAAGGCGCATGACGCTGTCCAAAAGCCATACCCGGTTGCCGGGGTCCTCCGTCAGGGCGGATAAAAGGCGCTCCAGCACCTGAAACTCGCTCAAAGCCGTCTCCTCTCCGGTTTCCGGATCCCGGATCACCACATCTTCGTGGGCGGACATGGCCCGGGAATTCACCAGCCCACCGGAGAGCAGCTGGTCCAAAGAGAGGATATAGCGGTCACAGCCCGCCTCCTCCTGCTCCATCACCCACTGATAGAGATCCCCCCGGTCACCGGACTGGGTGCCGTTTTCATTACAGGGCTGCCCGTCCAGCCGGGTACGATAGTCATCCTTTTGCGGCATATGCAGGTCATAGCCCAAAGACTGGGCCAGATAGACCACCCGCTCTTCGTTGTCCGGCCGGTCATCCAGGGGGACATACGCCACCGGCACCCCCTGGGCCGCCTCCTCCTGCATAAGGGGCTCTGTACGGGTGGGGCCGCAGCCGCCAAGCAGCATCGCCGCCGCCAGCAGCAAGATCGCGAATCGTTTCATGGCCGCTCCTTTCTGTGGATATTGGAAAAAAGAGCGGGGCCGGAAGCTCCGCTCTTTCCCATTTGTGATTCTTTTACAGTCCGAAGGCCCCCAGATCCAGGCCGCCGGTGACGCCGTCCATGCCCTTGTCCATGGCCTCTCCCGCCTGGCGCAGCGCCTCATTCACAGCGGAGACCACCAGGTCCTGCAGCATCTCCACGTCCTCCGGGTCCACTGCCTCGGGCTTGATGGTGACGGAGAGCACTTCCTTTTTGCCGTTGACCCGGGCCTCCACCACGCCGCCGCCCACGCTGGCGGTGAACTCCTGCGCCTCCACCGCGGCCTGTGTGGCCGCCATCTGGGCCTGCATCTCGTTGATCTTGGCCTGGATCTCCGCCTGGCGCTGGGCACCGGAGACCTTTCCGTTGGTAAATCCGCGACGTGCGCTGTATCCCATGGTACTCTACTCCTTTTCAATCCGCATGTTGTTTATTTGATCTCAAAATTGTCAAACTGGCTGCCAAAGGCCAGCAGGTTTTTTAGATTCTCCTCTGTGGAGACGGCGGGAGGCTGCCCCACCTGCAGCACCACCCGGAGGGCCGTCCCCCACTCCGCCTGTGCCTCCTCCTGCAAGGCGGTGCGCACCCGGTCATTGTCCAGGCGGTTCAAGGTGATGTCGTCCGGAGCATAGACCGTCAGCACGCCGTCTCCCGCCGTACCGACGCACATGCCCAAAAAGGGGCGGTACATGGGGGGCAGGCGGCCTTTGCACCGCTCCACCAACGCCGACCAGTCCCCTCCCCCGGCGGAAGTCCGGCAGGAGGTACCCTCCGGCTTGTCCGTCTCGGAAGAGGCAGGAGCGCTGTCTTTCTTCTCTTGCAAAGCAGGCGCCTGCTCTGTCTTCTCTTCCCAGGGAGGCGCCTCAGAGGGCGCCGGGGCCGGGGCGGATGGCATCTTCTTCTCCGAAGGCGCCGCCTGGGATCCTCTCTCCTCCGGGGACGGTGCCGGGACTACATCCCCGGCCATCTTCCCCGCAGCAGGCGGGGCCGCCGGGACGCTTCCTTGTTCCAGCCGCTCCTCCATCCGGCTGATGCGGCTTTCCAGGGCCTCCAGGTCTCCGGAAAGACTCTCATCGCAAAGGCGCAGAAGACACAGCTCCGCGTCGGTACGGCGGTTGGTGCTGTAATACAAAGAGGCGGAGGCCTTTTGCAGGGTGGAGGTCAGGTAGAGCAGCCGCCGGCTGTTGACCCCAGACCCCAGCTGATTCAATGCGCCGCGGTCAAAGCTGCCGGAGAGCAGCGCATCTCCTCCCTTGGGGGCCACCCGGAGAATCAAAAGGTCCCGGGCCAGGACGCTGAGCTCCCCCAAAATGGCGCCCACGTCCTTTCCCCCGGCATACAGCTCTTCTAAAAGTGACAGCGCCTGGGCGGGCTGGCGGCTGAGAATATGCCCCATCAGTCGGACGGTCTGCTGCGCTCCCGCCAGGCCCAGCACATTCAAAACCGCCGCGGTATCAATGGTCCCTCCCGAGGCGGCGCACTGGTCCAAAAGACTCAGCCCGTCCCGCAGGGCCCCGTCCGCCAGGCGGCTTAAAAGTTCCGCGCCCTCCGGGCGCAGGTCAATGCCTTCTTGCTGCGCCACATAGGAGAGCCGATGGCTGATCTCCTCCGGCAGGATCCGGCGGAAGGAGAATCTCTGGCACCGGGACAAAATGGTGGCCGGTACCTTATGCAGCTCTGTGGTGGCCAGAACAAACATCAAATGCTCCGGAGGCTCTTCCAAAATCTTCAGCAACGCGTTGAATGCCGCTGTGGAGAGCATGTGGACCTCGTCGATGATATAGACCCGCTTTTTCACATGGGCAGGGCTGTAAATGGCTTCGTCCCGAAGAGCGCGGACTTGATCCACCCCGTTGTTGGAGGCGGCGTCCAGCTCCAAGACGTCCAGAAAGCTCCCATTTTCAATCCCCAGGCAGGACGGACACTGGCAGCAGGGATCTCCGCCCACGCTGTTTTCACAGTTGACAGCCTTGGCCAAAATTTTTGCACAGGTGGTCTTTCCGGTGCCCCGGGTACCTGTGAACAAATAGGCATGAGAGGTCCTTCCCTCCGCCACCTGCCGCCGCAGGGTCTGGGTGATGGGGTCCTGGCCCACAACGTCTGCAAACACTTTGGGACGCCATTTGCGGTACAATGCCTGATACATAGTGACCTCCCCCCTTCCTGCGGTAAAGAAATTTCCTCCGCGCGCAGCTGCGGAGCCGGCACCCTCACGGCACATGAGGCATCCCGCTTAATGCTGCTCGGTTCCCCGCCTGACATGGTTCACAGGGCCCCATTGCGCGAGACCGGCTCCGCAGCTGCGCGCGGAGGAATTGTTGCGATGTTATTTTACTATAATCTCAGCGGCTTGGCAACTGAAAATTTTTCATTTTAAGAAAAATGGTGCTTTACAAGAACTATTTTTATGATATAATATTTGTTGCTGTTGCAGGCAGCCATCTGCTGAATGAGAAGATGTATCCGCTTGCAGCTCAGCTGGGAGAGCCAGCGCAACATAACACGGGCCCGGCCAGAACAGCAAACTGCACAAATAAATCAAGCTAAAATATACAAAATAACTAAATATGGGCCTATAGCTCAGCTGGGAGAGCGCACAGGCCAGTTATATGCCCCCTCTTTTGGGCCGGTGGCTCACATGGCTCCCATCCGGTTCGCATCCCCTTTTATTAAAACTTCATACCATCATATATTTGGTCCGGTAACTCGCTTGGCAGTCAACCGTGACAGATATATGGGCCCATAGCTCAG
>CALWXJ010000007.1 GCA_944385475.1 uncultured Oscillospiraceae bacterium | reverse complement strand
CCTTATTTCCGCAGCCCGTAGACGGCAAGGGTGGTGCCGGGCTGAAAGATCTTGGTGCTGCCCCCGGGGAGGATGTCCCGCAGAGTAACCGTGGCGGAGCCGCCGGAGAAGCTCACCGTGTCATAGTTGGTACTGGAATCTCGTTCGCCGGAGGTGCTGCCCTGGATATAGGCGGCGTCCCAGGTGAAGATCCCCCCGGACAGCGGCACGGCCAGGGCAATACCTGTGGCCACCACGGCGCTGTCCCCTTCGGGCAGGTCCACAGCGAAGAAGTTGCTGCCGTTTTCCTTCCACTCTGCCCGGAGAGTTCTGCCTCCCGTGGCGTGGAAGGTGATGAGGAGCACCCGGTAGGACGCCACGCTGGGAATGGTAAAGGCGATGCTCTCTGAGGTTTTGCTCAGCACCGTCTCCCCCACCTTGACCCAGGACAGGGCGTCGTTGATCTCCGCCTGCCCTACCTTCTGGGCCACCTGGGCGGCCAGGCTGGTGAGGGCCTCCTCCGTTTTGCGGTTGTCCTCGTTAAAGTCCTCCATCATGATTCGGTCTGCGGATTCCCAGCGGTTTAAGTTGTAGTTGGTGGTATGTTCCATAGGATACCTGCCTTTCTTTCTCTTGGTTGACTTTTGCGCAGAAAACGCTTTCAACAATCCCCTATTTTTTTCTGCATGAACACCATATCCGTGCAACGCTTTTTGAAAAATGCCAGAGGATATGCATAATAGCGATTACTTAGTTATTCAATTGAGCGATAGATAGCTATAAGAAAGAACGAGTAACAGTTTATTCATAATTATGTTATAATGTCTATAGAGGCGAGAGGCAAAGAAAATTTTTTATGCAAGTAGACGAAAACTGGACATCTCCTCCGTTTGCGGAGGAAGAGAAAAGGAGGTACCCCATGGGCAACACCCTGAACGACAAGAAGGGAAGAGGCTCCGCACTGATCCCCTTCCTGGTATTTATTCTGATTTACATGGGCGCTGGCCTGTTCTACCAGTTCTCTGGTGTGGAAATGGCCTTCTATCAGTTCCCTTCCGTCACTGCCATGTTCATCGCCGCCCTGGTGGCCTTTGTCATGTTCAAGGGCAGCATCAATGAAAAGTTCAACACCTTTGCCAAGGGCGCGGCCAACGTGGACGTGCTCACCATGCTGATCATCTACATCCTGGCGGGGGCATTCGCCCAGGTGGCTGCGGCCATGGGTGGCCGGGAGTCCACGGTGAACCTGGGCCTGTCCCTGGTGCCGGCCCACTTCCTGGCGGCAGGCATTTTCATCATCTCCGCCTTCATGGGCACTGCCACCGGCACCTCCATGGGCACCGTCTCCGCCGTCACCCCCATCGCCGTGGGCATTGCGGAGAAGGGCGGCCTCTCCATCCCCATCATCCTGGGGGCCGTGGTAGGGGGCGCCATGTTTGGCGACAATCTGTCCATGATCTCGGATACCACCATTGCCGCCACCCGCAGCCAGCGGGTGGAAATGCGGGATAAGTTCCAGGTGAACCTGCTCATCGCCCTGCCTGCCGCCATCATCACGGTGGCGGTGCTGCTGGTGATCGGCCGGCCGGAGACCGTCACAGAGATGGGAGAGCTGCCTTACAACATGCTCAAGGTGCTGCCCTATATCCTGGTGCTGGTGCTGGCGCTGGCGGGATTGAACGTGTTCTTGGACCTGACCATCGGGATCTTTGCCGCGGGTATCATCGGCATGATCACCGGGGATCTCACCATCGCCACCTTTGCCCAGAACATCTACTCCGGCTTCACCAGCATGAACGAGGTCTTCTTCCTGACGCTGCTGTGCGGCGGCATGGCGGAGCTCATCGCCAAAAACGGCGGCATCGCCTGGATCATTGAAAAGCTCCGGGGCATCATGAAGGGCAACAAGTCCGCCCAGGTGGGCATTGCCGGCATGGTGGCACTGTGCGACTGCGCCACCGCCAACAATACCGTGGCCATTATCGTGGCTGGCGACATGGCCCGGGATGTCTCCCACGAGTATCAGGTGGATCCCCGCCGCACCGCCTCGCTGCTGGATGTGTTCGCCTGCGTGCTCCAGGGCATCATCCCCTATGGCGCGCAGCTGCTCACCGCTGCCTCCCTGGCCAACGCCACGGTGACCAATAGTGAGCTGGCCCTGGCCCCGGCCCAGCTGGTGGGCCACTTGTGGTACTGCTGGTTCCTGGCGATTTTCGGCATTGTCTCCATCTTCGTGCCCTTCGCCGACGGGGTGTGCCGCAAGGATCCCTGGAACTGGGAGTATGACTGCGCCGAATCCAAGGTGGCAGAGAAAAAGGCCCAGCTGGAGAAGGAGTCTGCTGAGGGCTGAGACCATAGCGTGCCTCTCCCGATTCTCGTGAAAAAAACAGGAAGCCGGCTTTTGCCGGCTTCCTGTTTTTTTTCAAAGGGGGGAGAGAAAAGGGCCTTCCGCCTCAGGGGCGGGTGCTGTTGGGCAGCCCCTGGCGAATGGACTGGGTATAGCGCAGGGATTCCTGGATGGAGGACTCCAAAAGGCGGACGAAGGACTCGGTCAAAGACGAGGGCTTGGTATTTTTGGGGTGGATCCATCCCAGGCGGACGGGGGCCTTGCTCCACATGGGGATGGTGACCACATCCTTGGGGGACAGATCCTCCAGCAGCAGGCCGCTGCCGGTGGTGAAAGCGTCCGTCCGGGCCAGAACGTTCATGGCGGCAGAGCGGTTATTCACCACGATACACCGCCCGGGCTTGCGCATGGAGGCGATCTGGCACTCCTCGGAGAAATCCACCGCCACTCCCTGGGCATGTTCAAAGGAGACATAGGGATAGCCGTCCAGATCTTCCTCCTCAATGGAGGAGAGCTTGGCGAGGGGGTGATCCCTGCGGACGTAGATGCAGGGGGGCACCGCGATGATCTCGTGGAAGGACAGGTCCCGGGCGTCCAAAAGGCGGCAGATGATCTTCTCCGTCAGCTCCGTGAGGAAGATGACCCCCACATCCGCCCGGTGGTCATAGACGTCATCAATCACGGCGTCCATGCCGGTTTCCTTGATCTCATATGCAAATCGGCTGTCCGACGGGGTCTGCAGCATTTTTAAAAATGCTGACTCTGTGAAAGGATAGCGTTGGGTGGAGACGCTGAAATGGACAGGGGCGGAGAGATTGCGGGATTCGCCGTACAGCCGCTCGATCCGTTTTTTCTGCTCCAGAAGGGAGACGGCATAGCTGAGGAATTCCTTGCCCTCGGGGGTGAATTCCACGCCCCGGTTGCTGCGGATGAAAAAGCGGATCCCCAGCTCCTCCTCCAGCTCCCGCACCGCCGTGGAGATGCCGGACTGGGACAAAAACAGCTTGTGGGCCGCCTTGTTGATGGAGCCGCATTTGGATATCTCTACCACATAAGTCAGCTGCTGGAATGTCATGGTGAACGCTCCCTTCCCGTTTGGCCGCAAAAAGCGGCAGGAATACCTATATTATACAAAGCGGCGCCGGGAAAGTCAAATCACTATTGAAAAAACTGTGAATAGATTGCGGGAAACCCATACTAACACTTTTCCGCTGGATGTGGTACATTATAGTTGAAATCAATAAAAGCGGACGGGGAATTTTGAAAAGTTCTTTATAAAATATACAGAATTTTGTAAAAAACAGGCCTTGCCTCTTCACCTCTCCCCCAGCCGCCGGAAGCGCACCCGGTCCGGATCCCATCGCCAAAAGCGATAACATGCCCCTGTCAACTTCATGCCGGCGCACCACACCGGCCCATTTTAGAAAGGACGGATTTATTATGGATTGTAAGAACTTGGGATTTGCAACTCGGCAGATTCACTCCGGCAAGCACGCCGATGGTTCCGGTGCGCTATGCACTCCGATTTATCAGACCTCTACCTTCGCCTTTGATACGGTGGAGCAGGGCGGCGCCCGTTTCGCCGGGAAAGAGGACGGCTACATTTACTCCCGGCTGGGCAACCCCTCTTTGACCCAGGTGGAGGATAAGCTGGCCTGCCTGGAGGGCGGCGAGGCTGCTCTGGCTGCCGCTTCCGGTATGGGCGCTATCTCCTCTGCGCTGTGGAGCAGCGTCACCGCCGGCGAGGAGATCATCGCCAGCGACACGCTGTACGGCTGCACCTTTGCCCTGCTGAACCACGGCATGACCCAGTTCGGCGTCACCGTGAAGTTTGAGGATTTCGCCAATCTGGACGCTGTGAAGGCCGCCCTGAGCCCCAAGACCCGGGTGGTGTATCTGGAGACTCCCTGCAATCCCACGCTGAAGGTGGTGGATATTGCCGCCGTGGCCAAGCTGGCCCATGACTATAACCCCGCCATCAAGGTCATCGTGGATAACACCTTCTGCTCTCCCTATCTGCAGCGTCCTCTGGAGCTGGGGGCCGATGTGGTGGTCCACAGCGCCACGAAGTATATCAACGGCCACGGCGATGTCATTGCGGGCTTTGTAATCTCCAACGCGGAGTTTATCGGCAAGTGCCGCATGTTCGGCCTGAAGGATATGACCGGCGCCGTGATGAGCCCCTTCAACGCCTTCTTGATCGCCCGGGGCCTCAAGACTCTGGATATCCGGATGGAGCGCCACTGCGCCAACGCCATGAAGGTGGCCCGCTTCCTGCATGACCATCCCGCTGTGGATAAGGTCTATTATCCCGGCCTGGAGGACTTTGAGGGCCACGAGATCGCCAAGAAGCAGATGCACCACGGCTTCGGCGGCATGATGTCCATCGAGCTCAAGGCCAGCCGCGACAAGGTGGCCGCTGCGCTGAACAAGCTGCAGCTGTGCACCATCGCCGTCTCCCTGGGTGACGCTGAGACCCTGATCGAGCACCCCGCCTCCATGACCCACTCCACCTACACCCCCGAGGAACTGAAGGCCTCCGGCATCTCTGAGGGCCTGGTCCGCATCAGCGTGGGCCTGGAGGATCCCGAGGATATCATTGCCGACATGAAGGCTGTGCTGGATACTCTGGTGTGATTTTTTCCGGGAACTCCCTTCCCGTGGAATGCATGCAAATTTACCGCCTCTCTGATCAGAGAGGCGGTAAATTTTTGAAGATTTTTCTAAAAATCTTTCAAAATGTTATTGAAAACGGCGGGAATCAATAGTATAGTAAAGTGTGCGAAGTGTATTCGACAAAATCGTATATCGGCAAGGACCCTGTGGTATGGCGAATACAGCCCGCAAACTGTATGAAAGGAACGATCATCATGTTCAATGTAACTTCTACCCCTGATGCACCCGCAGCGATCGGCCCCTATTCTCAGGCCATTTCCGCCAACGGATTCCTGTTCGCCTCCGGTCAGGTGGCTCTCATGCCCGGCACCGGCGAGGTTGTCGGCACCACCATTGAAGAGCAGGCCGAGCGCGCCTGCCAGAGCATCAAGGCTATCCTGGCTGCCAACGGCCTGGGCTTTGAGGACGTTGTGAAGACCACCTGCTTCCTGGCCGACATGGGCGATTTCGCCGCCTTCAACGCTGTGTACGGCAAGTATTTCACCGGCAAGCCCGCCCGTTCCTGCGTGGCTGTGAAGGAGCTTCCCAAGAAGCTGCTGTGCGAGATCGAGATCATCGCCGTCTGCAAATAATTTCATAACAGTATCAGCAGAAAAGTTCAAGCCTGTTGCACAAGCAACAGGCTTGAACCCGGCTGGTTTGTTATACTAATCCTGCCAGGACGGGGTCCCGGCAGGCATTGGGCCAAAACATTGTTTATCACATAATGGGCCAAGCCTGTTATCGAAAGGAGAAAACAATACATGAAAGACATCGTAGAGATCCGTTGGCATGGACGCGGTGGCCAGGGTGCCAAGACCGCTTCTTTGCTGCTGGCGGACGCCGCGTTCAACACCGGCAAGTACGTGCAGGGCTTCCCTGAGTACGGCCCCGAGCGCATGGGCGCCCCCATCACGGCCTACAACCGCATCAGCTCTGAGCGCAGCACCGTTCACTCCAACATTTATGACCCCGACTATGTTGTGGTGGTGGATGAGACCCTGCTGAGCGCTGTGGACGTGACCGCCGGCCTGAAGGAAGACGGCGCCATCGTCATCAACTCCAGCAAGAGCCCCGCTGAGCTGCGTCCTCATCTGAAGGGCTACAAGGGCAAGGTCTACACCATCGATGCCGGCAAGATCTCCGAGGAGGAGCTGGGCCGCAACTTCCCCAACACCCCCATGCTGGCCGCCATCGTGAAGGTCAGCGGCGTGGTGCAGCCCGACGAGTTTGTCAAGGATATGGAGGCTTCTTTCAAGCACAAGTTTGCTTCTAAGCCCCAGGTCATCGAGGGCAACATGCGTGCCCTGAAGCGTTCTATGGAGGAGGTACAGGAAGGATGAGCCATCTGGCAAAGGATATGACCCCCGACGTGTCCTGGAAGGACATCACCCCGGGTTGCAACATTTATGAAGGCGGTACTTCTGTGACCGTCGAGACTGGCGACTGGCGTACCATGAAGCCCGTTTGGGATGCCACCAAGTGCAAGCAGTGCATGCTGTGCACCCCCGTGTGTCCCGACATGTCCATCCCCGTTGATGCGGATGGCAAGCGCGGCGACTTCAATTACTTCTTCTGCAAGGGCTGCGGCATCTGCGCCAACGTTTGCCCCTTCAACGCCATCACCATGGTCAAGGACGAGAAATAAGGAGGGGACAGAACAATGGGAATCAGAGAAAGACTTTCTGGTAACGAGGCTATTGCCTATGCTATGAAGCAGATCAACCCGGATGTGATGGGCGCGTTCCCCATCACCCCGTCCACTGAGATTCCTCAGTATTTCTCCACTTACGTGGATAACGGGCAGGTTGATACCGAGTTTATCGCTGTGGAGTCCGAGCACTCCGCTATGTCCACCTGCATCGGCGCCCAGGCTGCCGGTGCCCGTGCCATCAGCGCCACTTCTTCCTGCGGTCTGTGCTACATGACCGAGATGCTGTACGTGGCTGCTTCTGACCGTCTGCCCATCACCCTGGCGGTCTCCTGCCGTGCTCTGTCCGGCCCCATCAACATCAACAACGACCACTCTGACGCCATGGGCGTGCGGGATTCCGGCTGGTTGATGCTGTTTGCCGAGACCAACCAGGAAGCTTACGACAACTATCTGCAGGCCATGCGCATCGGCGAGGCTGTGGATCTGCCCATCATGATCTGCCAGGATGGCTTCATCACCTCCCACGCCATCGAGAACATCGAGCTGGTTGAGGATGAGAAGGTCAAGGAGTTCGTGGGCGAGTGGAATCCCAAGCACTACATGCTCAAGAAGGGCGAGCCCATGGCCGTGGGTGCCTACGCCACCCCCGCCTACTACATTGAGGCCAAGCGTCAGCAGGCTCAGGCCATGATGGACGCCAAGGAAGTCATCAAGAAGGTGGGCAAGGAGTTCGGCGAGATGACCGGCCGCACTTACGGCCTGGTGGAGAACTTCATGATGGATGACGCCGAAGAGGCCATCTTGATCATCGGTTCTTCCGCTGGTACTGCCAAGGAGGCTGTGAAGAAGCTGCGCGCTGCCGGCAAGAAGGTGGGTCTCGTGAAGATCCGTTCCTTCCGTCCCTTCCCCTCTGAGGAGATCGTGGACGCCCTGAAGAACGTCAAGGCCTTTGCCGCTATGGACAAGGACGACAGCTTCAACGGCCACTGCGGCCCCATGTACGCCGAGGTCTGCGCTTCCATGTACGCTGCCGGCGTCACCGCCCCCAAGGGCATCAACTACATCTACGGTCTGGGTGGCCGCGACGTGCGTGTGGATAGCATTGAGCACGTGTTCGCGGAGCTGGAGAAGATCGCCGACACGGGTGTGACCGGTGAGACTTACCGCTACCTGGAAGTCCGCGACTAAGGAGGGAACAGTCATGAGTTACAATCTGAAAGAAGAAATGCAGAAGGAAGGGCGCTTTTTAGGCGGCCACAGAATGTGCGCGGGCTGCGGCTCTCCCATTGCTGTGCGGACCATCCTGCGCGCTCTGAATCCTGAGGATCACGCTGTTGTGTGCTCCGCCACCTCCTGTCTGGAGGTTTCCACCTTCATGTATCCCTACACCTCCTGGAAGGAGAGCTTCATCCACAACGCCTTCGAGAACGCCGCTGCCACCATCTCCGGCGTGGAGACCGCTTACAACGCCCTGAAAAAGCGCGGCAAGATCGACGAGACCTGGAAGTTCATCGCCTTCGGCGGTGACGGCGGTACCTATGATATCGGCTTCCAGTCCCTGTCCGGCGCTATGGAGCGTGGCCACGACATGGTGTACGTGTGCTACGATAACGAAGCTTACATGAACACTGGTATCCAGCGTTCTTCCTCCACGCCTCACTTCGCCGACACCACCACGACCCCCGCTGGTACCGTGGTTCCCGGCAAGATGCAGCAGAAGAAGGACCTCACCAAGATCATGGTGGCCCACGGCATCCCCTATGTGGCCCAGACCACCTTTATGGGCAACTTCAAGGACATTTCCGAGAAGGCTCACAAGGCCATCTACACCCCCGGCGCTGCTTTCCTGAACGTGATGGCTCCCTGCCCCCGCGGCTGGCGCTATCCCTCTGAGAAGCTGATGGAGGTCACCAAGGCCGCTGTGGATACCTGCGTGTGGCCCCTGTTCGAAGTGGTGGAGGGCAAGTATACCCTCACCTACAAGCCCAAGGAGAAGAAGCCCGTTGAGGAGTACCTGAAGATGCAGGGCCGTTTCGCCCACATGTTCAAGAAGGGCAACGAGTGGATGATCGAAGAGGCACAGAAGGAAGTCGACCGCAAGTGGGAAGAGCTGCTGAAGCTCTGCGAGATGTAATCTCGTCCCTTCCTCTTTGCAAGTCCCTGATATGCAGCAAGCGCCAGGCAATTGCCTGGCGCTTGTTTTTTCTGCCGTTTTCTACCCTTTCCCAAGTGCCCCGCCCGGCAGCGTGTTATGGAAAAAGACGGCGCCCCCGGCGGATCTTTCGCCGAAGGCGCCTTACCATTATCGCGGCTGCGCTTCTTTGCCCCAGGCGGGCAGAGGACAGGGGGCTCACGCCTCTTCCCTGGGAGCGGGACCCTCCTCCGCCTTTGGATGGAAATGCTCCCACACCGCCTGGGCGGCAGGGACAGGCACCACAGCGGACAGGGCCTCCACATCCGCTGCGGCAATGGCCTTGACAGAGCCAAAGGCCTTGCGCAGCGCCGCCTGGCGCTTGGGTCCCACCCCGGGGATGCCGCTGAGGGCGGAGCGGGTCATGGCCTTGGAGTGGCTCTGGTGGTGGAAGGTGATGGCAAAGCGGTGGGTCTCCTCCTGGATCTGGCCGATGAGGGAGAATACCGCCTGATAATTGCTGATGCCGATCTCCCGCCCCTCCGGCGTCACCAGGGCCCGGGTGCGGTGGCGGTCGTCCTTCACCATGCCGAAAATGGGTACGGTGCATCCCGCCGCCTCTGCCACCTCCCGGACGGCCCGGGCGTGGGTGGCCCCGCCGTCGATCAAAAAGAGGTCCGGCAGGGGCAGGAATTTCTCATCCCCCTCCGCTGCCCGCCGCAGCCGGCGGCGGAGCACTTCCTGCATGGCGGCGTAGTCGTCGGGGTGCTGGGTCAGAGACAGGATGTGGAAGCGCCGGTAGGCGGATTTCAGGGGCCGGGTGCCGCTGTAGACCACCATGGAGGCCACGATGTCGCTTTTACCGGTGTTGGAGATATCAAAGGACTCCATCCGCTGGGGGGGCTGGGGCAGGTCCAGCAGCTTTGCCAGAAGCTGCAGGGTGTGGGCCACCCGGGCCTCCGCAGTGGTGGCCCGCTCCGCCTCCTGGGAGGCATTGTTGCGGGCCATGGACAGAAGATCCGCCTTCTCCCCCCGCTGGGGAACGTGGACCCACACCCGCCGCCCGGCCCGGCGGGAGAGCACCTGACTGAGCTCCTGGCAGAAGTCCTCCGTCTCATCCGGCAGCAGGATCTCGTGGGGCAAAATGGCCCGGGGGAGATAGTACTGGGTGGTCAGGGCACAGAGCATCTCCGCCTCCCCCTCCTCCATGGGGGCGGTGAACAAGGAGATCTCCCGGCTGGTGAGATTGCCCTTTTCCATGTGCAAGATGGCATAGCAGCAATTGCCCCCGGAGCTGCGGGCCACCCCCCAGACATCCGTATCAGCGCACAATCCGGCAATGACGGTCTGCTTTTTGGACAGGGCGCTGATGGCCGCGATCCGGTCCCGCAGGGCGGCGGCCTGCTCAAAGTGCAGCGCCTCCGCCTCCGCCTCCATCTCCCCCTTCATCTGCCGCAGCAGCTGCTGGCTTTTTCCCTCCAGCAGCTGGCAGGCCTGGGCGATGCGGCGGGTATACTCCGCCTCCTCCATCTCCGGGCGGCAGAACCCGTCGCACCGGCCCATGTGGAAATTCAGGCAGGGCCGCTGGGCCCCGATATCCCGGGGAAATTTACGGCTGCAGGTGGGCAGGCGCAGGGCGGAGAGCACGGCGTCCAAAGCCTGGCGGGTCTCAAACCGCCCCCCGAAGGGGCCGAAATACCGCCCGCCGTCATTGGCACAGCGGCTGACCATGGAAAAGCGGGGATAGGGACCCGGGGAAAGGCGCACAAAGGGGTAGCCCTTGTCGTCTTTGAGGAGGATGTTGTAGCGGGGCATGTGCCGCTTGATCAGGGAGTTTTCCAGGATCAGCGCCTCAAACTCGCTGGAGACGATGATGGTGTCGAACCGATCCACCTGGGAGACCATCTGCCGGGTTTTGAGGGTGTGGCCGGCGCTGTCTTGAAAATACTGGCTCACCCTGTTTTTCAGCTTCTTGGCCTTGCCCACATAAATGACCTTGCCGGTCTTGTCCATCATGAGATAGACCCCGGGCAGCAGGGGCAGCTGATTTGCCTTTTCCCGCAGCTCCTCCCGTGTCATGGTCCACGCTCCTTTCTCTCCCAAGGAAACAATTTCACTGTCACAATATACCCAGTGTAGCAAAAAAAGCATCCCGGCGCAACGGCGCCGGCGCGAAAAAATGCGCCCCCGCTTCGCGGGGGCGCATTTACAACGCCGGATTTATTCGCCGAAATTGTCCTTGACCAGCTCCACCAGAGCGGAGACAGCCTCCTTTTCATCGGTGCCATCAGCGATGAGGGTGATGGTGGTGCCCTTCACGATGCCCAGGGACAACACGCCCAGAAGGCTCTTGGCATTCACACGGCGATCGTCTTTCTCCAGCCAAATACCGCTTTTGAACTCGTTGGCCTTCTGAATAAAGAAGGTGGCGGGTCTCGCGTGCAGACCGACCTCGTTGTTGACTGTAATTTCCTGCGTATACATGCTACCGCTCTCCTTTTCTATAAAGCAAGTCAGGGTCTGAGATCGAGAAAATGACACATATGATTCTATCCTTATCATACCCATTTTTCTGCATTGCGTCAACGGCGATTTTCACAAACATTTTAAAAAATGGTAAATTTGTTCCAACAATTTCCTGTGGAATCTGACGCAAAAAACCGTTCCCGCCCAAAAAGGGCGGGAACGAGGGGCAGCGGCTCAATAATTAGTGGCCTTCATCTGGAAATAACCCTGATCGGCGCCGCACACAGGGCACTTCTGGGGTGCGGTCTCGGAGATCTCCACATGGCCGCAGGCCCGGCATACCCACATCACCTTTTCTCCCTTGTGATAGACCTCGCCCTTTTTCAGGTTCTCCAGCAGCTTCAAATAGCGCTCTTCGTGGTCCTTTTCAATGCGGCCCACCCCCTCGAACTTGGCGGCCAGCTCCAAAAAGCCCTCCTCCTCGGCGGTGCGGGCCATCTCCTTGTACATGGCGGTCCACTCTTCGTTTTCCCCGGCGGCGGCAGCGGCCAGGTTTTCGGCGGTTTTGTTGATGCCCCCCAGGGCCCGGAACCAGATCTTGGCATGGACGCGCTCGTTGCTGGCCGTCTCCTCAAACAAGGCGGCGATCTGCTCGTGCCCCTCCTTCCGGGCCTCGTTGGCATAAAAGTCGTACTTGTTGCGGGCCATGGATTCCCCGGCAAAGGCTTTCCACAAATTGGCCTCCGTTTTGCTGCCTTTCAATTCCATCGTCATGGTACTCCTTTCCTGTGCGGGCCCGCCATCCCGGCAGGGTGGCGTAGGCCGCTTTTGTGGTCCCCCGGCGGGACCCTGTCCCCAAGGGGCCTGTTCACCTTTTAATATACAGATTTTTTCCCAAAATACAAGTGTTCCTTTCCCGGCAGCGTGAAAAAATGAAAAAACAGCGGCAACGGGGGGTGAATTTTCAAAAAGGAAGGGAAAGGCGTTTTCCCCACAAACTGTCATGGACGGATTTTGGATGCCGGGGCACACTATGAAACGGGTATCGCGACACTTCCTGCAAAGGAGGATGGAACTTGAAGCAAAAGTTGACGTGTTTGCTGCTGGCGCTGCTGCTGTCTGTCTCCCTGACGGCCTGCGGCAACGACAAAAACCACAGCGACGCGGAAAAGGACGACGCCCTGATCGGAAATGACACCACAGACGGTCAGGACAACGGCCATGCGTCGGACGGCACCGCCGATCCGGGAATGGACTCCTCTGACAAGGAGGACTCCTCCAGCAACAGCGAAAATCCAACGGATAACCAGGACTCTTTGCCGGAGGATGCCAAGGACGACGCAGAGAACGCCGGTGAAGATGTGGCCCGGGCAGGCCGCTCGATCCTGGACGGTGTGGAGGACACCGGCAGGGATGCAGCCCGGGCGGGCCGCTCTTTGCTGGATGGTGTGGAGGACGCCGCACGGGACGTAAAGGACGACTCCATGACCACCTTTGAGCGGATGCTGCGCAACGGCCGGGTGCATGACACAGACGGTGATCTCACCGACCATGAAAACGCGGTCACTCCCGGTTGGGACTGACGAAAATCGGCCATTGGCGGGAGCCTCTTCCCTCCGGTGGCCGATTTTACATCACCGGGCGGAAAACGGGCCCTTAAAAAAGGTGGGGGGTGTTTTGGAGAGGCGGCTTTTTTCCCGGCGGGAAATCTGCTATAATGGAAAAAACAAGACCGCAGGGGGAGGAAGCAGCATGAAAGAGTCCTTTTTGATGGAGCCCATCGCCCATATCCGCAGTGAGTTTCCTGAAAAATTCGGCATCCCCCGGCAAAGTGGCCTGGTGGACGCCCTGGAGGGGCAGGTGGTGTTTGAGCCCCCATACCGGTCTCCGGAGGCCCTGCGGGGGATGGAGGGATTTTCCCACCTGTGGCTGGTGTGGGTATTTGACCGCAGCGTCCGGAAGGACTGGTCCCCCACGGTGCGCCCCCCCAGGCTGGGGGGGAACGTCCGCATGGGGGTGTTTGCCACCCGCTCCCCCTTTCGTCCCAACCCCATCGGTCTTTCCTGCGTGCGGCTGGAGGGGATCGAGCTTCAGGGCCCCCAGGGCCCGGTGCTCCATATCCGGGGGGCGGATCTGGCGGATGGGACCCCCATTCTGGACATCAAACCCTATGTCCCCTACGCTGACAGCCATCCGGAGGCGGCAGGGGGCTTTGCCGCCGCCCCGGCGGGAGCGGCGGTGGAGGTGGAGATCCCGCCCCACCTTCTCCAGCGGGTGCCCCCCCACCGGCGGGAGGCGCTCCTGGGGGTCCTGGCCCAGGACCCCCGGCCCCACTATCAAAAAGACCCCCTGCGGGTATACGGCTTTTCCTTCGCCGGGATGGAGATCCGCTTCCGGGTGGAGGGGGCGCGGCTGCAGGTGGAGGATGTGATCTGTTCCAAGGAGGGGGAGAGACCGTGAGCCTGATCACGCTGAAAACAGAGCTGCGCCAGGAGCTCAAGCTGACGCCGCAGCTGCTGCAGTCCATGGAAATGCTGCGGATGAACTCCCAGGAGCTGCTGGACTATCTCAACACCGTCTCAGAGGAAAACCCGGTGATCGAGCAGGGGGATCCCGCCTCTTTGCGCAGCGCCTATGCAGAGCTGCAGCAAAAGGTCAGCTGGCTGGACGGAGACGTCTTTGCCCCCACCTTTACCCATGAGGACACCTCCCAGGCAGAACCGGGGGCCATGGACCGGGAGACGGAGACCCTGTGCGCCTTTTTATGCGACCAGCTGGAGCGGCGGCACCTGTCCCCCAAGATCCTGGCGGTGGCCAAGTACCTCTCGGAGCTGGTGGATGAGGACGGGTATCTTGAACAGGAGGACCTGGACGGCCTGGCCCAGCTCCATGTCCCGGAGGGGCTCATTCAGGAGGCGCTGGAGGAGGTGCAGCGCCTGGAGCCTCCGGGGGTGGGCGCCCGCAGCCTGGAAGAGTGCCTGCTTTTGCAGCTGGGACGGAGCAAGAGCGACTCCCCTGCCCGGCGCATCATCGAGGCGGGTCTCCTGCCGGAGCTCAGCCGGCGGCACT
This sequence comes from uncultured Oscillospiraceae bacterium, assembly GCA_944385475.1. Lineage (GTDB taxonomy): Bacteria > Bacillota > Clostridia > Oscillospirales > Oscillospiraceae > Oscillibacter. Next base: position 16,682 of record CALWXJ010000007.1, on the reverse strand, counting down.
ATGGGCCCATCTCCCGCCAGCTGGGGTTGACAGCGGAGCAGATCCAGCAGGCGGAAGGGGAGATCGCCGCCCTGGAGCCCCGCCCCGGGCGGGCCTTCCAGCCGGAGGAGCCCACCATCTACGTCCGGCCGGACCTGTTTGTGGCCCAGATCGACGGGAAGTGGCAGGTGATCCTCAACGAGTATTACCTGCCCCAGATCTCCCTCAGCGGGTATTATACCCGGCTGCTGCAGGAGACGGAGGAGAAGGAGACCCGGGCCTATTTGCGGCAGAAGATGCGCCAGGCCAAATGGATCATAGACAGCCTGGAGCGCCGGGGCAGCACCCTGCGCCGCTGCGCGGAGGTGATTTTAAAGGCCCAGATGCCCTTCTTTTCCGGAAAGACGGGAGAGCTGGCCCCTATGAGCCTGTCCTCCGTGGCCAGCACCCTGGAGGTCCATCCCTCCACCGTGTCCCGGGCAGTCCAGGGGAAGTATCTTCAGTGCCGGCAGGGCACCTTCCCCCTGCGGTATTTTTTCAGCCGCTCCGTCAATGGGCAGGGGCCGTCCCGGCAGGCGGTGAAGCAGCGGCTGGCGGCGCTTTTGCGGGGGGAGGATCCCCGCCACCCCCTCAGCGACCAGGAGCTGTGCCGCCGGCTGGAGGAGGAGGGCACCGTGGTGGCCCGGCGGACGGTGGCCAAATACCGCGCGGAGCTGGGGCTGGGTTCCTCCACGGCCCGGCGCAGGCGCTGAGAAAAAAGAGAAAGGACCGGGGCCCTGAGGCCCCGGTCCTTTTTCCGGCGGATCAATCGGCGGTAAACACGGTGCCGGTACGGCCCTCCATGGCCTCCAGACACCGATCCAGGCTGGTGATGATGGCCTTGCGGCCGGGGCCGGAGCGGACAAAGCGCATGGCCGCCTCCACCTTGGGCAGCATGCTGCCCACGCCGAATTCCCCGGCCTCGGCATACCGGGCGGCCTCTCCCACGGTGAGGCTGCTGAGGTCCCGCTGCTCCGGGGTGCCAAAGCGCACAGCCACCTTCTCCACCTCTGTGAGGATCAGCAATACGTCTGCCCCCACCTCCTCTGCCAGAAGCTCCGCGGCAAAGTCCTTGTCGATGACGGCGGCCACGCCCTGAAGATGCCCGTCAGGCAGCTGCTCCACCGGGATGCCGCCTCCGCCGCAGGCCACCACGATGGCGTGGTCCCACAAAAGGCGGATGGCATCGATCTCCACGATGCGCTGGGGACGGGGAGAGGGCACCACCCGCCGCCAGCCCCGGCCGGCGTCCTCCCGCATGGCATAGCCCTTCTCCGCCTGCAGGGTCTGGGCCTCCTGGGCGGTGTAGAAGGGCCCGATGGGCTTGGTGGGGGACTGGAAGGCGGGGTCCCGGCGGTCCACCACCACCTGGGTGGCCACGGTGACCACGGGATAGCCCTTTCCCCGCTGGCGCAGGGAATAGCGCAGGCACTGCTGGATATGATAGCCGATATAGCCCTGGCTCATGGCGCCGCAGACGTCAAAGGGCATGGGGGGCACCACGTCCCGGGCGGTCTCACTGGCCAGGAGGATCCGGCCCACCTGGGGGCCGTTTCCGTGGACCACGGCCATTTCATAGCCCCTGGCGCTGAGTTCGGCGATATGCTCACAGGTCTGGGATACCACCTCCAGCTGGGCCTGGGCGGTGGGAGGGGAGTCTTGAGACTGGAGGGCATTGCCCCCTAAGGCGACGACGATTCGTTCCGGCATTGCGCATCTTCCTTTCGGCAGTTGATGGACTCAGTCTGTGCCGCCATGGGAATTTTATACGCCGGGAGAGCCTCCGTCCCATGGGGAGGGGGAATCTTGCGTCCTTTGAATATAGGCACCGTCCCCCAACGCCGGAAGGGGTAAAAAAACAGCGGGAGGCCCTGGGGGCCTCCCGCCGTTTTTTCAAAAGGGTCCCGCTTTGGGGGCTTATCTCCGGGGGACCACCACACCCCCGGTCTTTACGATGCTCTCCGGCGGGATGACACCCCGGACGCAGCACACGGGGTACACGCTGGAGTGGGGGCCGATGACGGTGCCGGGGTTCAAAACGCTGTTGCACCCCACCTCCACGCCGTCCCCCAGGATGGCGCCGAATTTTTTCCGGCCTGTGGGCAGGGGGCCCTCCGGGGCGTGGACCACCACCGGCGTCTTATCGGACTTGACGTTGGAGGTGATGGAGCCGGCTCCCATGTGGGCCCGGTAGCCCAGGATGGAGTCCCCCACGTAATTGTAGTGGGGCGTCTGCACCCCGTCGAAGAGGATGACGTTTTTCAGCTCCACGGAGTTGCCCACCACGCACCCCGCCCCCACCAGGGCGCTGCCCCGGATAAAGGCGCAGTGGCGCACCTCCGTCTCCGGGCCGATGATGCAGGGGGCGCCGAAAAAGGCAGTGGGGGCCACCCGGGCGGTGCGGTGGACCCACACCTCCGGCTGGATCTCATCATATTCCCCCTCCGGCAGGGACGCACCCAGGCGGCGGATGCAGGCGGCAATGCCCTCCAGGGCCTGCCAGGGGTAGGTGAAGGAGGCGAGGTATTCCCCCGCCAGGGTGTGGTGCAGGTCAAAAAGATGCTGCGGGTCCAGATACATGCAGACCGTCCTTTCCCAAGGGCGGCGCACCGCCCGGCGTTTTTTGCAGTAACGCTATTATACCCCGCCTCTGCGCCCCGGTGCAAGGGCGCAGGGAGAAAAATCAAAAAAAGGTCAAGCTTGCATCAAGGTTCAGTTAAGGAAAGCGGCGTAAGCTGGGGACATCGTTCAAACAAGGAGGCAGCAGATGTGACGTTTCGACACGAGTGGAAACACGAGATCACCCCGCTGGATGCCATGGTCCTGGAAAAGCGGCTGCAGGCTGTGGCCCGCCCGGACTGCCACACCGTGGATGGGGTGTACCGGATCCGGAGCTTGTACTTCGATAACCCCAGAGACAAGGCCCTGCGGGAGAAGATCGACGGCGCGGCCCGGCGGGAAAAATTCCGCCTGCGGTGCTGCAACGGCGATTACAGCTTGATTTTGCTGGAGAAAAAAAGCAAGCAGGACGCCCTGGGCAGCAAGTGCGCCGCCCGCCTCACGCCCTCCCAGGTCCGGGATCTTCTGGCGGGGGAGCGGCTGTGGAGGGCAAGAGCTACTACGGTCTGGATAAGCTGTGCCTGAACAATGTCATTCAGGACAACACCTACCTCAAAGACTACCTCACCTATCAGCTGATGGGGGCCTTTGGGGTCAACGCGCCCCTTTGCAGCTTCGCCTACCTCACCGTCAACGGGGAGGAGTGGGGGCTGTATGTGGCGGTGGAGGGGGTGGAGGACGCCTTCCTCACCCGCAATTACGGCGCCGACGCCGGGGAGCTCTATAAACCCGACAGCACCGATATGGGGGGCGGCCGGGGCAACGGCCGGGGATTCGATATGGAGCAGTTCCAGGACCAGGAGTCCTCCGCCTCCCGCCAGGAGGGAGAGGCGAACTTGGAGGGCCGGGTCCCGCCTGGGGGGGAGATCGAAGACGGGGGATTCCCCTCCTGGGAGGAGGGAGCAGCGCCCCCGGATATGGGCGAGATGCCGGAAGGAGGCGAGGCCCCCAGTGCCCCCCAGGCCCCGGAAGGGCCGGGAGGCGGCATGGGCAGCAGCGACGTCAAGCTGCAGTATATCGACGACGATCCGGAGAGCTACCCCAATCTTTTTGAAAGCGCCAAGACCGACACCACCCAGGCGGATGAGGAGCGGCTGATCCAGTCCCTCCGGCAGCTGGGGGAGGGGACGGATCTGGAGAAGGTGCTGGACATGGACCAGGTGCTGCGCTATTTCGTGGTCCACAATTATGTGGTCAACGGCGACAGCTATACCGGCTCCATGGTCCACAACTACTACCTCTATGAAGAGGACGGAAAGCTGGCCATGATCCCCTGGGACTACAACCTGGCCTTCGGGGGATTTGAAGGCGGGGACACCGCCGCGGCGGTGAACGACCCCCTGGATACCCCCCTGTCCGTGACGGGGGACGGGGACCGGCCCATGGCGGACTGGATCTTCTCCAACGAGGGCTATACCCAGCTTTACCACCAGTACTTCCAGGAGTTTTTGGACACGGTGGACATCCAGGGGATCCTAAATGAGGCGGCGGCGCTCATCGCCCCCTATGTGGAAAAGGACCCCACCAAATTCTGCACCTATGCCGAATTTGAGGACGCCGTGGCGGCGCTGAAGGAGTTCTGCGCCCTGCGTACCCAGAGCCTCCAGGGGCAGCTGGACGGGACCATCCCCTCCACGGATCAGGGCCAGCAGGAGGATCCCCAGGCCCTGGTGGACACCGCCGGCCTCACCCTCTCAGACATGGGATCCATGAACGTCGGAGGCATGGGGGGCTTTGGACAGCGGGGAGAGGCCGGAGACGGCGGGCAGATGACCCTGGGCCGGGGCCGTTTGGAGGGGCTTTCCCAGTCTGACCTCCAGACCCGGATAGAGCAGTCCGGGGAGGAAACGGCCCCCTCCGGTCAGGAGTCCGGGGAGGAAACGGCCCCCTTTGACCGGGAGGCCTGGACGCCGCCGGAGGGCGTATCCCTGGAATCGGGCACCTCCGCGGGCAGCTGGACCCTGCTGGGGGCCGCGGCGGCGCTGCTGGCGGCGGGCATCGCCCTGGCGGCGAGGTACCGGCGGCGGATATAGGATGAGAGGGCGGGACGAAACCTTGGTCCCGCCCTTTTTATCCGCTTTTTTTCTTGCCATGGGGACACCCTTGGGCTAAACTGAAAGAAAGCCCAGAGAAAAAGAGAAGACCCATAGGGGGTGAGCGGGTGAAACCCATTGTGAAGCTGATCGTGGAGAACGAGTCGTCCCTTTTGTGCTATACCAGCCAGCTGGAGTCTGTGTTCGGCGACGCGCTGGAGGTGCGGGGCCACTGGCTGGGGGAGGAGGCGGCCTATGAAAACCAAGGGGAGAGCATCATCTTAACCAGTGCCAACTCCGCGGAGAATTTTTCCGAATTCCGGCGGCGCAACCGCAGCCGCCAGCCGCTTTTGACTTTTAATCTGGCCCTGCAGAGGAGGAGCCTGGTGCAGCTCAATGCCTATGCCAAGGGCAGCCGTTTTTTGGTGGGCAATGTCTCCCGCTTTATGGCGGAGGAGACCATCACCCAGCTGTGCCAGGCGGGCTATGGGCATTTGCAGTTTTTCCCCTACTACCCCGGACGGCCGGATCGGCCCCAGGCGGACCTGGGGCTGACGGTGGGAGAGATGGAATGCCTGCCCCAGGACCTCAAAGAGCGCATCGACCTGGGCCCCCGGCAGATCGATATCGCCAGCATCATTGAGCTGGCGGTGAAGCTGGACCTGGAGTACACCCTGTATACCCGGCGGTTTTTCCGCTTTTTTGAAAAACAGTATAACCCCTCTTCCGGCATCTCGCTGCTGGTGCAGCGGGAGCTGCTTCTGGAGCAGCGGCAGCACACCCTGCTGCAGCTGTTTGAGCAGGGGCTCATCGGCCTGGACCAAGAGGGAGGGCCCTTTTTCTGCAATTTCCGGGCAGCGGCCCTGTCCGGCCACACCCGGGAGGAGATCCTCCAGGGGGCGCCGGTGCTGCCCCAGAACCTGGTCCAGCGCTGCGCCGCTTTGCAGGCCCCCGTGTTTCAGACCTGCGGGGGAGAAAATCCCTATGAAGTCTCCATGACCCCCATCCTTTACGGCACCCAGTACCTGGGGGCCTATGCCGTTTTAAGGCCCGCCCAGACCGTCCGCCCCCCTGCCCTGCCGGAGGAGGGCCGCCACGGCGGGCACCTGGCCAAATACCGCTTTGCCGATATCTGCGGCAACAGCCCCCGGCTGCGGCGGACTGTGGAGCTGGCCAGGAAGATGGCCAGGACGGATTCCTCCGTCCTCATTACCGGAGAGAGCGGCACCGGAAAGGAGCTGTTTGCCCATGCCATCCACAACAGCTCCCCCAGGGCGGAGGCGCCCTTTGTGGCCATCAACTGCGCCGCCCTGCCGGATACCCTTCTGGAAAGCGAGCTGTTCGGCTATGAAGAGGGGGCCTTTACCGGGGCCAAAAAGGGGGGCAAGATCGGCCTTTTTGAGCTGGCCAACGGCGGATGCATCTTTTTAGACGAGGTGGAGGGCATGGCCCCCAGCACCCAGCTCAAACTCCTGCGGGTGATCCAGGAGCGGGAGATGATCCGGGTGGGAGGCGAGCAGGTGATCCCCATTGACGTGCGGATCATCAGCGCCTCCAATGAAGACCTCCTGTCTTTGATCCAGGCGGGGAAATTCCGCCGGGACCTCTATTACCGGCTGGGGACGCTGCCCCTGGATCTGCCGCCGCTGCGGCAGCGGCGGGAGGATATCCTGCCCTTGATGGAGACCTTTAAAAGCGCCCTGGGCCTGGACTTCCGGCTGACGGAGGAGGCCAAGAACTGCCTCCTTCGCTATTCCTGGCCGGGAAATATCCGGGAGTTGCACAACTGCGTGGAGTATTTGGGGTGTCAGAACCTGCCGGTGATCGAGCCGGACAGCCTGCCCCACACCATCTTTGAACAGCAGGATCAGGGGCAGGACCCCATGAGCCGGGAGGAGATGGAGACGCTGCTGCTGCGGCGCCTGGCGGGGGGCAGCTGCGGGCGGATGCAGCTGCAAAAATTCCTCTCCCAGGCGGGCTGCGCCGTGAAGGAGGCCCAGCTGCGCCGGACCCTGGAGCAGATGAAGGCCCGGGGCTGGATCGCCTCCGGCACCGGCCGGGGCGGATCCAGCATCACAGAATTGGGAAAACAGGAATATAAAAACAGGTCAAAACAGGATTAACCTGTTCGCCCCTGTTCTATTGCACAGAGATCGGACATAGAATCCTCTATATTTCAGCGAAAATCACCATCTCAAAGTTGGCATATAAATTGCTTTATATTTTTAATAACGGCAAGCGCAGCTTGTTTTGGAAAATGATGACGCGATACGATGAGGAGGAATTTGGATCATGAGCAACATGGACATGAAGAAAATGCACTTTGACACCCGGGCGATCCACGCCGGCTATCACAGGGATTCTGATTTCGGCGCCCTGGCCACGCCCATCTATCAGACCTCCACCTTCACCTTCACCAGTGCTGACCACGCCATGGGGGTGTTCTCCGGCCAGATCCCCGGCTATGACTACACCCGGGCGGGCAACCCCACCATCCGGGTATTTGAGGAGAAGATCGCCGAGCTGGAGCACGGCGAGGACGCCGTGGCCGCCTCTTCCGGTATGGGCGCCATCAGCTCCACCCTTTTGGGCCTGCTCCACAGCGGGGACCATATCGTCTGCGGCAACACGGTGTATGGCTGCACCGACGTTGTGATGCGGGAGATCCTGCCGGACTTCGGCATCACTGCCACCTTTGTGGACACGGCGGATCTGGCCGCTGTGGAGGCCGCCATCACTCCCAACACCAAGATGATCTATTTTGAGACCCCCGCCAACCCCACGCTGCATGTGACGGACATTGCCGCCGTGGCGGGGCTGAAGGCCAAGCACCCCGGCATCCGCGTGGTGGTGGACAACACCTTTGCCCCTCCCCCGGTGCAGATGCCTCTGACCCTGGGGGCGGACGTGGTGGTCCACTCTGTCACCAAGTACATCAACGGCCACGGCGACGTCATCGGCGGCGTGGTAGTGGGCACCAAGGACGATATTGCCGCCATCCGCAGCCGGGCTGTGGGCAAGATGACCGGCACGCCCCTGACGCCCTTCTGCGCGTACATGATCATCCGGGGCATGAAGACCATGGGTCTGCGGGTGCGCCAGCACTGCGAAAATGCCCTGGCTCTGGCCCGCTATCTGGAGAGCTGCCCCTGCGTGGAGAAGGTCTACTATCCCGGATTGGAGTCCATGGGAGCGGACTATGAGGTGGCCAAGCGCCAGATGAACGGCCTGTACGGCGGCATGATCTCCTTCGTGATGAAGGACGGCTACAACGGCCACTCCGCCTTTGACGCCGCCAAGAAGGTGATGGACGCCGTGGAGATCCCCGCCATCGCCGTGTCCCTGGGCGATCCCGACTCCCTCATCCAGCATCCCGCCGCCATGACCCATGTGAAGGTGCCCAAGGACGTGCGGGAGCAGGTGGGCATCACCGACGGCATGATCCGCTTCTCTGTGGGTCTGGAGGATGTCCAGGACCTCATTGAGGACTTCCGCCAGGCATTTGCTGCTCTTTAAAAGGCGTTTATAGCTCCCGGCGCCGATCCGCCATTGACGGCGTCGGGAGAGGGATGTTATAATTGAAAAGAATAAAGAGGAAGGAGGTTTGCATATACCCAGGACAGGAAAGGATTCACGACATTTTGTAAGAGAAGGAGAAAACTATGGCTACAAATACTGAGAAAAAGAGCAATGGCTTGGCATTAGTCCCCTTTGTACTTCTGGTAGTTTTGTATCTGTGTGGCTTCCCCATGGTCACCGCAATTCTGGTGTCCTGCGTCGTTACCTTCTTCTTTGGCAGAGCGAAAATCGGCGAGAAATTCTCTGTCTTTGCCAAGGGCGCCGGTGACGAGGGCGTTTTGATCATGCTGATGATCTTTGCGCTGTCCGGTGCGTTCTCCTCCGTGGCCACCTCCATGGGCGGCCGTGACGCGGTGGTGAACCTGGGCTTGTCCCTGGTCCCCCCCCAGTTCCTGATTGCAGGCTGCTTCGTCATCGCCATGCTGATGAGTACCGCCTGCGGCACCTCTATGGGCACTATCGCCGCCATTACCCCCATTGCTGTCGGCGTTGCCCAGAAGGGCGGCCTGGATATGCTGCTGCTGCTGGGCGCTGTGGTTGGCGGCGCCATGTTCGGCGACAACCTGTCTTTCATCTCTGATACCACCATCGCCGCCGCCCGCGGCCAGAACGTGGAGATGCGGGATAAGTTCCGTCTGAACTTCCTCATCGCTCTGCCTGCGGCCCTCATTACCCTGGTACTTTTGTGCATCTTCGGCCAGCCGGAGACCGTGGTTCCCCTGGAAGGCCTTTCCTACAGCCTTATCAAGGTGGTTCCCTACGTAGTGGTTTTGGTCATGGCCCTGGTGGGCATGGACGTGATGCTGGTGATGGCCAGCGGTATCGTGGTGGCGTTCCTCATCGGCATCTTCACCGGCTCTTTCACCCCGGTGGACTTTGCCAACAGCGTGTGGACCGGCATCACCGATATGGACCAGAGCTTCTATTCCTCCCTGCTCATCGCCGGTATGGCGAAGCTGGTGGAGGAGGCCGGCGGCATCGAATGGCTGGTCACCAATATGCGTAAGGTCATGAAGAGCAACAAGTCTGCGCAGCTGGGCATCATCGGCCTGGTGGGCCTGACGGATGCGGCCATTGCCAACAACACCGTGGCCATCATCGTTGCCAACCCCATCGCCAAGGACGTGAGCCGGGAGTACAACATCGATCCCCGCCGCACCGCCTCCTTGCTGGACCTGTTCTCCTGCGTGGTCCAGGGCATCGTTCCCCACGGCGGCCAGACTCTGCTGGCCTGCACCCTGGCTGCTTCTTACGGTGTCACCGCCACGCCCATCGATGTCATCCCCTTCCTGTGGTACTGCTTCCTGATGGGCGTGTTCGGCCTGATCTCCGTGTTCGTGCCCTTCTCTGACGGCGCTACCCACAAGGATCCCTGGAACTGGGAGTATGACTGCGCGGAGTCCAAGGTGGAAGAGAAGAAGGCCGTTTTGGAGCACCTGAGCACTGAGGCCTAAATCCCATAAAATGGCGGTTCTTTTGTGCCCCTTCTGTAAAAATGATCAGTGGTAAGGCGCCCTATAAAGCAAGAACCGCTCCTGACTGCCGCCCCGCCCCGCCGGCTTTTCCGCCGGCGGGGCAGGGGCGGCCCGTATTTTCCCCCCAGGGGTGTCTCGGGAATTATTTTTCCACGTTTTTCTTTAAAATTTTCCCTTAATGCGGAATAGAGCCATATAACAGGGAAAACTGCCGATTTTCGCGGAGAAAGTGATCTTGCGAAGCGAGTAAAGGCGTGTTAGTATAATAAAGAGCACATTTTAAAGTGCAGGACGTAAAAATAAACAAGGAAAGAGGATGTGTGCCATGTTTGATTTAACAGGAAGAGTTGTTGTGGTATCCGGTGCCTCTTCCGGGCTGGGTGCCCAGATGGCCCGGGGATTTGCCGCCCAGGGGGCGACGCTGGTGATCACCGCCCGCCGGGTGGAAAAGCTGGAGTCCCTGGCCCAGGAACTGCGGGCCAAGGGCACCACCGTTTTGCCCCTGAAGTGCGACGTTACGGATTCCGCCATGGTGGACGAGGCTGCCGCCGCCGTGGAAAAGGAGTTTGGCAAGGTGGATGTGCTGGTGAACTGCGCCGGCTCCGCTGCCAATGCCGGCGTGCTGAACATGACCAACGATGAGTGGGACTTCACCATCGCCACGGATATGACCAGCGTGTTCTATGTCACCCGGGCCTTTGCCAACATTATGAAGAAGAACAATTACGGCCGGATCATCAACATCGCCTCTATGTACGGCCTGGTGGGCAATACCGCCATGGATACCGTGGCCTACCACACTTCCAAGGGCGGCGTTGTGAACTTCACCCGTGCTGTGGCGGCGGAGCTTGCCAAGTACAACATCACCTGCAACGCCATCTGCCCGGGATATTTTGCCACGGAGCTGACCATTGACACCTTGTCCACCGACGCGTTCAAGTCCTATATGAAGGCCACTGTGCCTCTGGGCCGCTATGGTGAAGAGGGGGAGCTGAATGCCGGTGCCATCTTCCTGGCGTCTGACGAGGCCTCCTATGTCACCGGTGTGATCCTGCCCATCGATGGCGGCTACACCTGCGTGTGATCTGACTGGGACGGGATTTTTCCGCTCAGAGAAGCCGAAAGGGGTCCCTTTTGGCATGCTGCATTACCTGCCCGGCGGGGCGAGAGCCCCCCAAAAAAACCGCCCCCGGAATTTTCCAGGGGCGGCTTCTTTTTGGTTAAATGATCCCGGCCCCGCAGGGGGACAGGAGATAACGCGCCTTTTTCATCCCTGGGCCCGGGCCCCGTGAGGCAGGTCCGACTCCGCCAGGATCAGCACGTCCCCCGGCAGGATCACGGTGCTGCCTGTGGGGATCATGGTGGCAAGCCCCCGCTTGATGAGGATCACCAGCTGCTGCTTGGGGGTGGAGATCTGGGACAGGGAGCGGTTTGCCCACCGGTGCCCCCGCTCCACCGTTACCTCGCACAGGCGCAGATCCTCCCGGTCTTCAAAGGAGCGGGCCGCCAGCACCAAAAGATCCCCCTGGCGAAGCTGGGTGTCGCCATTGGGGACGATGGTGCCCCCGTCCCGGCTGATCATCACCACCAGGAAGTCCTCCGTCAGGGCCAGCTGCCGCAGGGCCTGGCCGCACCAGGGGTGCCCCGGCCCCAGATGGATCTTGATGAAACTGATATCGCTCTCTTCCTGGTAGTCATTGAAGGTCTTGTTGACATCGGCGGCCTCGTCCATCATGGAAAGGCGCCGGGCCACGGCAGGCAGCAGCGTGCCCTGGATGCAGATGGACAGAAGCACGATGCAAAACACCAGGTTGAAAAGGTTATAGGTGGTCTCCACCCCGCTGAGGACAGCGGAGATGGCGAAGACGATGGAGGCCGCGCCCCGCAGTCCCGCCCAGGATGCCATCCCCACCTGCCCCCAGGAGGGGCGAAAGGGCAGCAGTACCGCGCCGCACACCAAGGGCCGGGCCACCAGGGTCAAAAAGGCCATGATGGCCACCGCCGGCAGCAGCACCGCCGGCAGCTCCACCGGGGTGACCAGGAGCCCCAGGAGGAAGAAGATGATCACCTGGGCCACATCGGTGATGACGTCGAAAAAATGCACCAGATACTTTTTTTGGGGCAGGCTGGTATTGCCCAGGCAAATGCCGCACAGGTACACGCTCAAGTATCCGTTTCCCCCCAGCATGCCAGGAAGGGCATAGGCCAGCAGCACCACGGCGAACAAAAACACCGAGCGGCTTTGCTGGGAGGAGAGCAGGCTCTTTTTCAAAATCCAGATGGCCCCCCGGCCTATGAGCGCTCCCCCTAAAATGCCCAGGCTCAGCTGCCGCAGCAGCAAAAGGGGCACGGACATCTCCTGCCCCGCCATCAGCCCCAGGCACACCGTGGTGAGCATATAGGACACCGGGTCGTTGGAGCCGGATTCAATCTCCAGGAGGGAGTCTGTATGATCTTTCAGGGCAAGGCTGCGGGAGCGGAGGATGTTGAATACCGAAGCCGCGTCTGTGGAGGAGATGACGGAGCCCACCAGCATGCTCTCCAGCCACGGAAGGCCCAGGGCCCAGTGGGCGAATGCCCCCACTGCGCCGGCGGTCCCCGCCACGCCCAGGGTGGAGAGGGCTGCCGCCTGGGCCACCACCGGCCTGGCCGCCTGGAGGTTGGTGCCGAAGCCTCCGTAAAACATGATGAAGATCAGGCTTACCGAGCAGATGAGATTGACGGAGACATAGTCGTCAAAGGAGATCCGCAGCAGCCCGTTTTCTCCAAAGCACATGCCTAACAGCAAGAAGATCAAAAGCGCCGGCACCGGGATCTTCTCCAAAACGCGATTGAGCAGGATGCAGATCAGCACCACGGATCCAATGAGCAAAAGTCCTCCGTTCATCTCATCACCTCTTATCCTTTCCTTTGATTTGAATGAAAAGCAGATTCTTTCGCCGGGGGGCCTTTCCCCCTCAGGGGGCGGCAAGACAATCCCGCAGGGCCTCCTCCAGGATCTGCCGCAGCTCCTGCAAAAAGCCGTGGATCTGGGGGGTCATGACCTTGTTGCGGTGCAGCGCCAGCTGCACTGACTGGGTCTGGTTCCACTGGGGGACCCGGAGAATGCTCAGCCGCCCCGCCCGGACGGCGTCTTGCACGGTGTACAGGGGCAGCACCGATAAAAACCGCTCCCGCTCCACCAGATTCCGGGCGGTGGCGGCACTTTGCAGTTTCAAAAAGGGCCGGCACTGGATCTGACGCCCCGCCAGGGCGTCCTGGAACCGCACCGCATAGGGGGCGGACTCCTCCATCAAGATGAAATCCTGCCCCGCCAGGTCCTCCATCTCCACCGTCTCCCGCCCCGCCAGGGGATGGGCGGGATTGGCCACCAGTACCACCGGCACCTCCACACAGTACCAGCTCAGCCACTCCGTCTGGGGAAGGGGATTGTCAATGAGGCAGGCGGTGTCCAGCCGGCCGTGCTGCAGATCCGTCTTCAGCGCCGAGGTGGCGTCCACCGTTAATTCCATGCGCACCAGGGGGAAGCGGCGGTGATAGCGCAAAAACACATCCTCCAGCACGATCTCGAAGAGGGACTGGGTCATTCCCACCCGCAGCGTGCCGCTCATAAATTCCTCGGACTTCAAAAAACTCTCCATCCGGGCGGCGGTGGAGACGATCTGCCGGGCGTAGGGGATCAGCTCCTCCCCCTGCTGGGTCAGGCAGACGCTGCGGCCGATGCGGTCGAACAGGGCCGCCCCCACCTCCTCTTCCAGCTGCTTGATCTGGGCGCTGACGTTGGACTGGGAATAGCCTAACTCCCGACTGGCCTGGGTGAAGTTCTGCACTGCCGCCACCTTCAAAAAGGTGTTGAGATTCCGGATTTCCATCCCCATCCCCCCTTTCCTATATGGTATCGGACCATCCCGGTAAAGTCAATCAAAAAAATTTATCAAATCCATCAAAACCATTTGTTTTTCAAATCGAATCTTCCGTGCTATGGTATAGGCGAACAAAACCTTCTCATACCCTCTCAACTTCGAAAAAGGATAAAGGAGCGGAATTTTTATGGATCAGACCATGCACACTCAGACCACTGCCGTCCATGCCGGCAATCGCCGGGACGACGCCTTCGGCGCCATCAACGAGCCTATTTACATGACCTCCAACTACCGCATCCCCACCGATGGAAGCCCTGTGGACTGGAGCGGCATCCACAGCAATATCTATGCCCGCAACCGCAACGTCAACCAGATGGTGCTGCAGGATAAGCTCTGCGCCCTCACCGGCGGCGAGGATGCCGCTGTGTTTGCCAGCGGCGTGGCCGCCCTGGCCAGCGTGTTTGTCACCTTCCTCAACAGCGGCGACCATGCCATCGTCTCCGAGGTGTGCTACAGCGCCACCAACCTGCTCTTCCGCAAGTACCTGCCTGAGAAGTATCAGGTGCAGGTCACCTTTGTGGACACCACGGACACGGAGGCGGTGAAGGCCGCCATCCGCCCCAACACCAAGCTCATCCATGTGGAGACTCCCGGCAACCCCACCACCGGCATCAGCGATGTGGACGCCATTGCCAAGCTGGCCCATGACGCCGGGGCCCTCCTCTCTGTGGACGCCACCTTCGCCGGCCCCATCTGCATCTATCCCCTCAAGCACGGGGCGGATCTGGAGATCCACAGCATGACCAAGTACATCAACGGCCACGGCGATTCCCTGGGTGGCTGCGTCATCGGCCGCACGGAGCTGGTGGACCAGATCAAGGAGCTGGCCATGGTGAACTTCGGCGGCATCCTCAGCCCCTTCAACGCCTGGCTGGTGGCCCGGGGCCTGGTGACCGTCCCCATGCGGATGAAGCAGCACAGCGCCGTGGCCCTGGCGGTGGCAGAGTTCCTGGAGAAGAGCCCCGCTGTGCGCTTTGTGTGGTATCCCGGCCTCAAGAGCCATCCCCAGCATGACCGGGCTGTGGCTTTGATGAACGGCATGTACTCCGGCATGATGTCCTTTGACATCAAGGGGGATGAGGCCACCCACCAGAAGTTCCTCAACGCGCTGCATCTGGTGACCCACGCCGTGTCCCTGGGAGACGTGGAGAGCCTGATCGTCTACTATGACAAGACCAGCGACAAGCTGCCCCACTATCCCAAGATCTACCACGAGGGCTTCTTCCGCTTCAGCGTGGGCCTGGAGGATGCGGAGGATATCATCGCCGACCTCCAGCAGGCCTTTGAGGCCTGCGGCCTGGTCTGATCCAAGCCAAAGGAGCGTTTGCGCTGCCGGGGGCGCATTGCCCGCCCCCGGCCGCCTGTCAGGGAGGGAGAACCCTGCCCATTATCAAACAGCGGGAAGCCAGACTCAATGCTTTGAGTCTGGCTTCCTGCTGTCCATGGGCCATCCTCCGGAGCATAAAAAATCTCTCAACTCCCCAGGAGTTGAGAGATGGTTGGTGGACGATACAGGACTCGAACCTGTGACCCCCTGCACGTCAAGCAGGTGCTCTAGCCAGCTGAGCTAATCGTCCGAAGTGGAACATGAATAGAATACACGAACCGGCGGTATTTGTCAATCTTTTTTTGCCCCATCCCTGCATTTCCCTCCCCGCCTTGCAGGGGACCGGGGTTTTTGCTATACTGATAAAAGCAATCACAAAAAAGGAGGGGACTGCTATGCGGTGCGCACTGGTCAGCGGCGCCTCCCGGGGCATTGGGCGGGCCGTGGCCGCCCGCCTGGCGCGGGAGGGGTGGGCCGTGGCTGTGAATTATCTCCACCACCGGCAGGAGGCGGAGGCGCTGGTCCGGGATCTTCAAAAAGAGGGGTGCTGGGCCCAGGCCTATCCTGGGGACGTGGCGGACAAGGAGGCGGTGGAGGCCATGGCGGCCCAGGCCCGGGAGGATCTGGGACCCATCGAGCTCTTGGTGAACAACGCCGGCATCGCCGTCCAGGCCCTGTTCCAGGACATTACCGATGCCCAGTGGCAGCGGATCCTCTCTGTGAACCTGGGAGGAGCCCGGAACTGCATCCAGGCCGTGCTGCCCCAGATGATCCGCCGGCAGCAGGGGTGCATCATCAATCTCTCCTCCATCTGGGGCCTCCGGGGGGCCAGCTGCGAGGCGGCCTATGCCTGTACCAAGGCGGGGCTCATCGGCCTGACCCGGTCCCTGGCCATGGAACTGGGCCCGTCCCATATCCGGGTAAACTGCGTGGCCCCCGGGGTGATCGACACGGATATGAACCGCCCCCTGGGTCCCCAGGTCCTCTCGGACCTGGCGGATGAGACGCCTCTGGGCCGCCTGGGCACACCGGAGGATGTGGCGGCGGCGGTGGCATTTCTGGCCTCCCGGGACGCGGCGTTCATCACAGGGCAGGTGCTGACGGCAGACGGCGGCTTTTGCCTTTGAGGGGGAGAGCGCGAAAGAGCCGCCACGGCCGTGGCGGCTCAAGGCTCATCGTTCACTGATGGTCCAACCCTCTTGAAAAATCAAATCATCGATGTCGCCGACATTCGTCTCTGTTGCTCTCACGGCAATTCCTCCTTTGCATTCCGTATCTCTCATAGTATATGCGCCTGGGTCCACGAAATTGCACGAAGTCGTGCATGCTTTTTTGAAATACATTTTTTGGAAATTATTTTCAGGGCCTTGACAGGTCCTTACAAATATGGTATCCTAAGTGATGCCGAAGTGCTGCCGGTGTGGTGGAATAGGTAGACACAGGAGACTTAAAATCTCCCGGTAGCGATACTGTACCGGTTCGAGTCCGGTCACCGGCACCAAATATATCGCGGAGTAGAGCAGTTGGTAGCTCGTCGGGCTCATAACCCGGAGGTCGCAGGTTCGAGTCCTGTCTCCGCAACCAGGCGAAGTTGACAGATTCCTTTCGGGATCTGTCAACTTTTTTATATCGCAAAACAGTGGAAAGCCCCAGGTTTTCCAGGGGATTTTTGCTTGCTCATCAAAGATCTCAGAAATCCACATTGATG
>CALWXJ010000006.1 GCA_944385475.1 uncultured Oscillospiraceae bacterium | reverse complement strand
TTCCGCTGTGGAGCAGATAGAGATCAAACTGCTCCCCGGGATTGTTCCAGTAGATGGAGGTCAACATCACTTGGAGCTGGGGGATATACGCTGCATTCAAAGACACCAGAATGGAAATGGGATCCATGGCCTTCACCCCCTGACAGCAACGGCGGGATCCCGGTCTGCAGATGCGCCGCCTGCGTCCGCCGGGAGGAAAGATCCGCCTGTGGGCGGAGGCGGGGAAAACGGCGCCGCAGCACCCGGGATCCCTGAGATGGGGGCGGAAGGCCCCCTGCCCGCAAGTTCCATTGTGATCGTTTCTCCTTTCCTGATGGGGGCGTTTTCAAAGGCCCCTTCTGGACATCCCAAATTTTTTCTGCTAAACTGTATGGCATCAATCAGAGGATTCCACAGGCGACGCCGGGAGAGGGATTTGCCATGCCGGGAGATATGAAAGCAAAAATCGCGGATACATTAAATGAGATTCTCCAGCACAAAGAACTGGACAAGATTACCGTGAAAGAACTGGTGGACGCGTGCAAAATCAGCCGCCAGACGTTCTATTACCACTTTCAAGATATCATGGATGTGGTGGAGTGGTATCAAGACCAGGCTTTAAAGCTGTCCATTGCCCGCAGCCTGGAGGCGCCCACCTACAAAGAGGCCATCCGAGGGGTCATCTATGAGAGCTTCCAGCACCGTGAGCTGATCCGGCAGCTGATGGCCTCCCAACGCCGAGAGGAGATGGAGGGACTCTTTTTAAGGGCGGTGCGCACGTATCTCCAGGAGCTGATCCGGGGCAAGGGTTTCAGCGGCTCCTGCTCTCCGGAGGATATGGAGACGATCCTCTCCTTTTGTGCCTGTGGCCTCGTGGGGACGATGCTGATGAGTCTAAACCAGAAAAATGTGGATATTGACGCCCTTTCAGACCGGATGTGCCGCCTGCTGACCGGGGAGATCACGTTTCGCCTTGCCCGGGGGAACTGAGCCTTGGCGACGGGCTTTTCATCTCGCCCCCTTACCATACCAAATTCAAAGCGGGATAGATATTTACAATATACCAAAAATGTCTGAACAAAACCCCCGAAGTGTCAAAATATTTGACACTTCGGGGGTTTTGTCTGGACACAGTCAAAACATTGGCAGTGGCGTCGGCACTTCCCGCCTGCTATAAAAGAATCAAATACAACTCTGGTAAAAAAGAGGTGAGACCCACGGAAACGGAATACGGTATTTTTGCGGCAAAACTCCGGGAGTTAGAAGAGGAATACCTCCGACTGCAGGGCCAAATCCGGCTCTTTCAGGGAAAGTCCCTGCCGGAGATCCGTCAGGAGCAGGAGCGGCTTCGGGAGGAATACCGCAGCCACCAGGTTTTGCTGGACGAAATGGCCCGGTCCTGCCGCTGTCCCGCGATGGCCCGCCTGGCGCAGCTGCAGCGGGACTACGGGCAGCAGGAGGAACAGCTGCTTAAGACCGGCGTGCCTGAGGAGGGGAAAAGCGGCCAACAGGACGGAGACCTGGATCAGGCCGAGGCCATGGCGCTTCGCGGGGAATTTGCCATAGATTTTGCCGCCCAGGCCATACGGTGCGCCCTGATCACTGCGCTGGAGGCGATGGAGCTGCAGATGCAGGCGGAGATGAATACTATGAAAGGGGAATGCAACATCCATGAATGAAGTAAAACGACCAAGAAAACCACTGCTCTACTATTACGGGATTATCCTATTGTGCCTTTTCCTGTTCAACCTCCTGGCGCTTCCCTGGATCAATCAGCGCCAAGTGGTGGAAGTGGACTACGGCACATTCATGTCCATGACGGAAAGCGGGCAGATCGGTCGGGTGGAGATCCAGGAGCAGGAAAACCGGATCCTTTTCACCGACAAAGAGGAGACCACCGTCTACAAAACCGCCATGGTGGATGATCCCAATCTGACCTCTCGCCTCCACGACGCCGACATCCCCTTCTACGGGCAGGAGATCCAGCAGGAGTCCCCCATCCTCTCGTTCCTGCTGACGTGGATCTTGCCCCTGGTGATCTTCATTGCCATTGGTCAGCTCATGTCCAAAAAGCTCATGGACCGGGCCGGCGGAGCCAATGCCATGTCCTTTGGGCTGGGGAAATCCAGCGCAAAGATCTATGTCAAGTCCTCAGAGGGCATCAAATTCTCCGATGTGGCAGGGGAGGACGAGGCCAAGGAGAGCCTGGCGGAGATCGTATCGTATCTGCACGACCCCTCCAAATACAAGGAGATCGGAGCCTCCATGCCCAAGGGGATCTTACTGGTGGGCCCTCCGGGCACCGGAAAGACCATGCTGGCAAAGGCGGTGGCCGGGGAGGCCAATGTCCCCTTCTTCTCCATCTCCGGCTCGGAGTTTGTGGAGATGTTTGTGGGCATGGGAGCCTCCAAGGTCCGGGATCTTTTCAAGCAGGCCAAGGAGAAAGCCCCCTGTATCGTCTTCATCGATGAGATCGACGCCATCGGCAAAAAGCGGGACGGCCAGATGGGAGGGAATGATGAGCGGGAGCAGACCTTAAATCAGCTCCTCACGGAAATGGACGGCTTCGAGGGCAACAACGGCGTCATCATCCTGGCAGCCACCAACCGCCCGGAGTCCCTGGATCCGGCACTGACCCGCCCCGGGCGTTTTGACCGCCGGGTGCCGGTGGAGCTGCCGGATCTCCAGGGCCGGGAGGACATTTTGAAAGTCCACGCCAAAAAAATCAAAGTGGCGGAGGACGTGGATTTCAATAAGATCGCCCGCATGGCCTCCGGCGCCTCCGGCGCGGAGCTTGCCAACATCGTCAACGAGGCGGCCCTCCGGGCGGTGCGGGACGGACGGCGCGTTGCCACCCAGTCTGACCTGGAAGAGAGCATCGAGGTGGTCATCGCCGGCTATCAAAAGAAGAACGCCATCCTTACTGACAAGGAGAAATGGACCGTCTCCTATCATGAGATCGGCCATGCCCTGGTGGCAGCCAAGCAGACGAATTCTGCCCCGGTGCAGAAGATCACCATCATTCCCCGCACCTCCGGGGCCCTGGGCTACACCATGCAGGTGGAGGAGGGCAACCACTACCTTTTGACCCGGGAGGAGCTGGAGAACAAGATCGCCACCTATACCGGCGGCCGGGCGGCGGAGGAAGTGGTGTTCGGCACCGTCTCCACCGGGGCCTCCAACGACATTGAGCAGGCTACCAAGCTGGCCCGGGCCATGATCACCCGCTACGGCATGAGCCGTGACTTCGACATGGTGGCCATGGAGACGGTCACAAACCAGTATCTGGGGGGCGACAGCTCCCTGACCTGCTCCATGGAGACCCAGACCGAGATCGACCGCCAGGTGGTGGAGCTGGTGAAAAAGCAGCATGAAAAAGCCGCGTCTATTTTGATGGAGAACCGGGAAAAGCTGGATGAACTGGCCAAGTACCTCTATGAAAAGGAGACCGTCACCGGGGAGGAGTTTATGAAGATCCTCAACGGGTGAGGGGGGATCACGCCTCCTTTTCCACGGCGGTTGCCACCGGGGCGGGGTCTTCGCTGTCCAAAGTGCCTGTATAGGTGACGGTTACATCATCGCCCTCGCTGAGGCTGTCCGGATCCACATCCTCCCCAAAGTCAAAGACATGGTATGCTCCCTCGCCATCCACCAGGACCAGGTAGTCCTCCAGGCGGTTTACTGTTCCGGAAATGGTCTGTTCCTGCGGGGCCGGGTCGTCTTCTTTTCCTGTTTGCCCCTCCTTGCCGGTGTTCTTTTGCCCGCAGGCGGTGAGAATGGCCAGGAGGCACAGGGTGGTAAACGCCAGCATCAACATTTTTTTCATGATTCATGATTCCTTTCTGATTCATTTGAAACAGGACGTCTCCCGCGAAGCTGCGGAAGCCCCTCTGCCGGAGCGGCGGGATCTTTGCTGGAAGATATGATGCCCTGACCGGCAGTGCCCTGATTGTATCAGCCTGCCGTGTGGGAAAGAAACTACAATCCGGGAACAAATATTTTCGGAAAATGACAAAGCGGAGCGGCGGTTCCGGGGCACGAGCCGGGGATCATGGATCCGGGCCCCAGCCTGAGAGCTGCGCTCCCGCCGGCAAACAGGCATAAACCCACTGCTTTGGGACAACCTATCTTCGGTGATGATGGTGAAATATGAAGATCCCAATATGGAGGCCTATTGGAACAGCCTCCCCCCTCAGGTGCAGTCCCTCATCAACGAAAGCGGTATTGAGATCTGCTCTCTTGGGATGCTGACCAAATTGGGGGAGTACTATCGAAACGCAGACGGCAGGGTGAAAGGATCCCCCCGTCCCTCGTAGAGAATCCACTGGAGAGGTGATTGCAGTGAGCAAGAAAAAACCGGAGGTCCCGCCCCCGGAGCCGGATCAGGTGGAACAGCCTGCCCCGCCGCGGTTCTATCCCGACGCAAAAACGGATCTGGCCGGGGACAACCTGAGAAACGACACTCCCTCCGCCGATCTGGAGGATCTGTGATCTGTCTGTCCCTGACGGGACGGAGGACACTGTGCTCCGGCGAAAAAGCGACAAAAGAGCTTGGCTGCCATATCGGCAGTCAAGCCCTTTTTGTTGGGGATTTTTCCCTGGGTCCCGCTGTCCCGGGCAGAGGGCAGACGGTCAGGGCAGCGAGGGGGAGGAGTCCGCCTGCTCCTGGGCTTGATAGAGGGCGGCATTTTCCTGGGAGTACTCCAGGTCCGCAGGCACTTTGTAAAGCCGGGCAATGCAGGTGTCCCCCTCCAGCTGAAAGACCGGCAGGTAAAAAGCGCCGCTGATCCGCAGCCGGCGGGCACGGTAAAGGCCATCTTCGTCAAAGGACTCTGCCTGGGGGACCTGCAGGGTGATGGTGTAATCGTCCAGGGTGTATGTATAGACCTCCTCCACCGTCTGCTCGTCTACCAGGGTGCACGCCTCCAGGGGCAGGCTCCCGTAATAGTGGGACTGATGGTATGAAACAGGCATGCCGTCCTGGGGGTCCCTCTGGATCTCCCCGCCGAAAACAGCCATACCGGAGAGGTCCAGCTCCACATCCATGGTCTGGGTGCTTCCGTCCTGAAAGACCGCCTTGGCGGTGATCTTGGGGTTTTTGGGAATGTCGTCTGAACTGGCTGCCTCGATGCCCCAGAACAGCAGCAGCCCCTCCTCCATCTCGGCGCCCTCCAGAGTGATGGTATCCCCCAGCAGCTGGAACTCCTCGCCGAATACGATGAGGCGGTTTTCCGGCCCGATGTACATCTTGGATACCTGGTCGCCGGACATGCCGGGGATGATCTGCTGCTGGGCAAAAAGACCCTCTTCCGTGGTGAAGGTGACGCTTTTCAGATGGGTCCCCTCATAGCGCAGCCCCATATTGACATAGTAGCGCTCCCCATCACAGTAGCCGCCCCAGTAGTCGGATGTTTCCAGCAGATCCTCCTCCCGCAGCACCACGTCCCCTCCCTGGTCCAGATCCAGGGCGTAGGCCTTCAGGGTAAAAATCCCCATGGGCTGCCGGGGCGCAAGGGCGTGCAGGAGGATCGTCAGGCACAAGACGGCTGCGGCCGCCCCGCATATGCGCAGAACTTTTCCAAGACGCCGCCTTTTCCAGGAGTATGTCTCCGCCTCCAGAATGAACTTGGGGTCAATATTCCCCACGGCTTTTGAGAGTTCTTCTCGTCTCATACCAGCACACCCTCCTTTTTCAAATGTGCCCGGAGCTTTTTCCGGGTGCGGTGGAGGCGGACGGATACCTGGTTTTCCCCCATCCGCAGCCGGATGGCAATGGCGGAGATGGAGTCGGCATACCAGTACCGCCGCAAAAAGATGGTCCGGTTCTCCGGATCCAGCCCGGATAAAAAGCGGTTGAGCTGCTCCGTCAGCTCCGCGGCAGAGAGGGTGGACTCCGGCGTGTCCGGTGTGGACAGGCAGGACTCCAGCTCCTCCAGCGCCACGTCATAATAGCTGTTGCGCTTTACAGCCGTGCTGGCATGATATTTCTTCAGCGCCAGATTGCGGGTGATGCTGCACACATAGGTCAAAAGAGGATTCGGCTGCTGAGGCGGCACCGAATTCCATACGCCCAGATAGGTATCATTGACACACTCCTCCGCGTCAAGGGTGTTATGGAGGATATTGTTGGCAATTTTACAGCAAAGCCTGCCGTACTTGTTTGAAAGCTCTGAAATCGCCTGCTCCGAACGGCTGAAAAGCAGTTGGATAATGGCTTGATCTTCCAATGCGTCCTCACGCTCCTTCCTGCCTCACCCATGTACTACGGATCGGAGGGGAAATCTTACAAAAAATTTTGCCGCTGGGTTTTTCTCGCTGCTTCCCCGGAGGACGTGCGGCAGGGGGACGTTTCAGCAAAATTGCCCGGAGGGGAGATCATGCCCGGATCCGCTGGGCAATGGTAAGCAATGTGTCCTTGTCCACCGTTCCGTGAAGCCGGAAGAAGAGCCCTGTCTCCGGGTCTTTCCAAAACAGGGTGTTGGCACCCGCAGAGGTGGGGCCTACGATGGTGCCGGAGGAGACGATGACCCCTCTGATTTCCGCCTGATCGCCTTCCACGGCCTCACCATTTACTGTGAGGGAACCGCCGTCATTTTCATAGGGCTCCTCTGCCCCCCAATACTGTGCCTCTATACCCCGGACTTCCACCGGAGTTGACGTTCCCTCCGGCAGTGCCAGGGGGGTGGCGGCATACAGCAGCGTCAGGCTGGTGTCCGGGCCAAGCCAGGTCTCCTGAACCGCGGAGCCCAGGACGCAGCGCTCATATCTGGCGTACCCTCCCGGCATCCAGGTCAGCTGGTAATCCGGCAGCCGCTGCGAGACAGGCTCCACACTCTTTGCCGCCTCCACCACCTCCTCGGGGCTCAGGCCGGTGCCGGAGAACCAGAATAAGATCCCATCCTGCCCCTCCCAGACCAGCAGGACTTTTTTACCCTCTGTATAGAGATCTGCTGTATGGCCCTGGATCGTCACCTGCTGGCAGTTTTCTATGGAGGACTCCTCCTGCAGGGTATATCCGAAGGAACCTCCGTCCGGATATGCGCACCGGAGGGTGAGGGAGCCTGTGCTGCCGCGGTAGCAATAGGTGGCCCGTCTGGTGCGGCAGAAAGCCTCCGACAGGCTCCAGCCCTCCGGCAGGTCCGTGGGGCACCATGCGGGAGGCGTGGTATGGGATGCGCTGGCAGTTTGACTTTGGTAGGTGACGGAGGTACCCTCCACTGCCCGCTGCCACTGCTTGCCGGAAGCTGTCTCCTGGGATTGCTGTGCCCCCAGCATCACCGTTTTGGTGGCGGAGTCATAGCCCACCTCCACCCCCAGCAGCTCACTGATGGAGCGGATGGGCAGGTAGTTGGTCTTGCCCCCGGCCGAGTCTGTATAGAGGATGGAGGAGGGGACCTGCTGGCCGTTGGCGGCGGTGATGGTGGTACCGGCGGCGATCTTCGCCTCGCCGTTCAACGACACATTGGCGAAGCTGAAGGTCACCTGCCCGGAGGCGGCCAGCACCGTGGTCCCCAGAGCCAGCGCCGTCACTGTGGTGAGGCACCCGGCAAGAAAACCTGGAATACGCGTTTTTCCCATAACGATCATCCTTTCTTTTATTCGAACCGGAAACGCCCCCCCGGTTCGCTTCTACATGGGAAACGAACCGGGAGGGCAGCGCGTCTCACCGGAAGGCGATTTTTTTGAGATTGGGACCAGTCTCTCCAGTTCCCCGGCCTTTTTGCAGGGAAAATACCTGGGGCAAATTGCGGCAGGCAGGCGCCTTTACAGCGTGTCGCGCTTCAAGGTCAGATAATCCACTTCCTCTTGCGTCAGCCGGACGCTGGTGGCCTGGATCACATTGTCGATATCCTTGCAGGAACGGGGACCGATAACAGCCGCCACATTTGCCTTTTGGCTCAGGACATACAAAAGGGAGATCTGAGAGGGGCGGATCCCCTTGCGCTGGGCCAGTTCCACCACCCGCTTCTTGCGGGCAAAGTTCTCTTCGGTCAAAACGGCCATCCGGGTGGCGGGATCGGCGTTTTCCGGCTGGAACTGGGGATAGTCGCCAAAGAAGCCGCGGCCCTGGGCACTCCAGGCGGCAATGGTGACATCCTGGTGCTCTTCAAACCAGGGCAGCCACTCCTCTTTGAAAGCAGGGATCCGATAGTACCAGGGCTTTTCCAGCTTTACCAGGCTGAAGAAGGGGCTGTAAACGCTGGGGCCCTGATAGCCCATGCGCTCACAGTATTCATATGCCTCCGCAAACCGGTCCAGGCGCCAGTTGCTCATGCCGTAAGCTTTGATCCAGCCCTTGCGGAAGAACTCCTCAAAGGTGTCCATGATCTCCTCCACGGGGACATGGGGATTGTCCCGGTGCATGAGGTACAGGTCGATGCAGTCCACCCCCAGGTGATCGCGGCTGAAGAGAACGTCATCATACATGAAGGTGCGTCCCACACGGGGCATTTCCTCATACATGTGCAGGTTTCGGTCCATGTAGGGGTTGCAGCACTTGCTCTCGATGACCACCTTGCTGCGGTTGTTGTTTTTGGCCAGCCAGCGGCCCAGGATCTCCTCGGTGTGCTGGATTCCGCTGCCCCGCCCATAGAAGCGGGCAGTGTCGATATAGTTGCCGCCGACGCTGACATAGTAGTCCAGCATGTCGTGGATTTTGGCCTCATCCTCCAGGGTGCTGGTGGCCGTGCCGAAGCTGATATCGCTCACCTTTGTGGTGAGGCCTTTGACGTTGATATACTCCATAGAGACATCTCCTTATTAATAAAGTCAGGTTCCGGGTCCTTGGCGCCCCGGCTGCCTTTGACGCACATCCTGGCGCGGTTCCCCGCTTTCCTTACGGCAGGGCGGGAAACAGGGTCATCACCAGGGCTACGATGATGGTGCCGCAGGTGGTGGCAAGCACAGTGGAGACAAATACCGGGGGATAGCCCTCCCGCATTTTCAGATCTGCAAGGCCCACAGCCATGATCACGGAGCCGCTGTTGGGCAGAGAGTCCAGCATGGTGGCGGCAAAGACGCCCACCCGGTGGATAAACGGCAGGCTCAGTCCCAGCTGGGTAAGCACCGGCGCAATGGCAGGCAGCGCGATCTGAACCCCTGTGGTGGACCCGCCGGTCATCATGCAGATGAAGGAAACGCAGACGATCAGCAAGACCACAGCCGGCATGCGGGCCTGCAGCACACCGTCAATAAACTGCTGGTATTCAGGAAGGGATTGTACCACCGCGGCAAAGCCATTGACACCGGCAATGGCCCCCACAGGAGCCAGCGAGGAGGCGGCGCCTGCGTTGATGGCGTCCATGGTGCGCTTTCTTCCAAGCTGCGGGTAAAAGATCACGCTGGCCGCCAGCACGGTTATCAGGATGGAAAAGGCGATGTTGACCCCCAGCAGATTGAATACAAAGAGCAAAATCACCACCGGGAGCAGGGCGGGGATCAGTTTGGGCCTGTTGAGGGGGCCGTCCTCGATGCCGATGTCCCTGGGACCGGGGATAAAGGTTTCCCCCCGGGCGGTAGCCTTTGCGCACATATGGGTCAAAACCGCCGACATCACCGCGATCTCCACCAGGATGCCCGCCATACCGGCGACAAAGCCGCAGTATGAGGTGGTCCCAATGGCCATTCCCACGACGTTGGTGGGCTGGGGAGAGCCCGGTCCGCTAAGGGAAAAGGTAAAGGCACCGCCGCATATAGCGCCCATGATAAAGCGCTTGGGGATGCCTGCCCGGTGAAACACGCCCACCGCGATGGGATAGATGGCGATCAGGGCCACCGCCGCATTGATGCCGCCGTAGCAAAGCACGGCAGAGGCGATGATCACTGTCAGAAAACCAAGGGCATAGCGCTTTTTCGGGCTTCCGCCGCCGCGGAACATCGCCGTACAGATGCTGCCGGCGATGGAGACCGCGGCCCCGCTGAATGTGTAGAGCTTGGCCAGCATTGCCCCAAACAAAAACATGGGGAACAATGAGGTGACGATGGTGCCGAAGCGGTCGAAGAAAACACCGATCAGAGAATCCGCCAGGGGAAGCCCCGCCAGTACGGACACGACAAATGCCGCCACAAAGGAGGCCACCATGACATGGACATTGAAAAGGCAGAGAATCACCAGAACGGCAAAGCCTGCCACGATTGCTACATAACCCATTTTACCCCTCAGTAAAGAACACGAAAGAGGCTGTTACTTCAGGGCGTCCGGGCCGCCCACCTTATCATATCCGGGGACCATTTTAATTCCGGTAAACGCCAGGATGAGGCAGATGACCAAAACCACCAGCAAGGCGCGGAAGAGGGTGCCGTAAGAACCGGTGAGGTCATAGACCACATTGGCGGCGGGGATGCCCACGCTGGCGCCCACGGTGATAGCCGCAGTGAGGATGGCGATGATGCTGGCGCTGTCACGGCTGCCAAAGCACAGGGCCAGGGGAGTGTGCAGGACCTTGCAGAACAGCCAGCACACGCCCAGCAGGGCGCAGACGCCGTACATCATGGGCACGCTGGGAGTGGTAAAGCCCAGGACGAAGCAGATGATGGCATACAGGATGCAAAGCACCAGAATGGTCAGCCGGGGGCCCATCTTGTCCGTGACATAGCCTCCCAGGAACATCGCAATCACGTTGGCCGTGGAGACGACGCCGAAAATGGTGCCGTACACTGCGCTGGACCAGCCCAGGTCTGCCATGTACAAGGAGACGTTGGCGTATGCAGCGTAAAACGCGGCGGAATACAGCACGAAGAAAATCACCACAGCCCAGAAGGTATAGGTCTTCATGGCCTGGGAGAGGGTGTAGCCGGCGCGCTCTTCCTGGGAGTGGGCCTGCTTGTCCTGCTCGCTGGGCCAGAGCATGATGGTGTGCTTGTCCTCGGGGCTGTTGCGCACAAACAGGAACACCACAAACATAATGATTACGGCAATGGCCGCCATATTGCGGAAGCTGGCCTCATAGCCGATGCTGTCCAGCCAGTTGCCCACAATGATGCTGCCCACGGTGCCGCCGAATCCGCCGATGCCCATGGAGATGCTCAGCAGCGTGGTGTTTAGCTTGCCGAACCAACGGTTGATCAGGGCACCGGTGGTGGTGGAGGAGCAAAATGCGGGGAACATGCCCACAAAAATGGTTCCCACATAGAACATGGCGATGTTGCTGGCAAACGAGTAGATCACATAGCCAACGGCAATGCCGATACCGCCAATGAGCATGACCTTGCGGAAGCCCAGCTTCTTTACGATCTTACCGTAGAGCAGCAGGAAGACGGTTGCAAAAACAGAGTGCAGCGTGGGAACCAGGGAATAGGCTGTGCGGGAGATTTCCGGATACTTCTCCAGGATGCTGGCGGCGTACAGGCTGAAAGAGCTGTATACGATGGAGTAGAAAAAGTTCATCAGGATGGTGGCGATGAGCACCACCCATGCATAGTGGAACGGGGATTTATCTGCGTGTGCCATATGGGCTCCTCCCTTCAGGTATAAGCGCGCAGTCAACCACAGCCTGCAAAAAAGCAGACCGCCTTGTGTTTGACTTCGCCGTATCGTTGTGATAGTGTAGCAAAGTACCCCTTCCCAAAAAGAAGATCTTGGGGTAATATGCAGTTGTACACGTGTATTGAACTACAAAGCATATATACATCTTTGTTTGATATTTGTCAATATCTGCGATTGAAATTTTATCCCTGCTTCTGCTGGGGAGTGGGAATCCCTGTGGTCAAGAGGAATTATAAAATGAATACTTATAGAAAAATTATTGAAGGCGCCATCCGGTTGTACCGTGATAAGGGAATTGAAAATGTGTCTATCAAAGAGATTTGCCAGGAGGCACATGTCACGCGGAACGCCTTTTATTACTACTTTAAGAGTCGGGACATGCTTTTTGACGCCATTGCGGACTGGATCCTGGAGCGATCCAGGGAGAGGGTGGTGTCCCTGTATGGCGAAGGCGAATATTATGCACAAATATGGGAATTTTACAAGGCCTATTTGCTGACAGAGCTGGAGATCGGCCCAGAGATCATGAACCGGATTTTCCTTGCCCGGACAAAAAAGGAGAGCAGTGATTATTACGATTACAGCTACATTGATCCCAAAACGGTGCTTGCCATATCGGACCTCATCAAAAAGGCTCAGCAGTCCGGGCATATCCGCAACCAAGGCAGACCGGAGGACCTGGTGTGGGCAAGCTACGCCATGGTGCGGGGTGTAAACATCAACTGGTGCTTTGTTTTTGGCCGCTGCGATCTCCTGGCAGATTCCCAAAAGGCGCTGGACCTGCTGTTTGAACCGGTGGAGGAGTACCGGCTCTGCCGAAAGTGAGATGGCAACGGGGAGGGTGTGGGATCTTCCGCGGGAAAAATCGGAGCTGGACAGGAAGTCCGGCCCCGATTTTTTGCTGAAGAGATTGTCAGAATATGGGATATATGGTATAGTGAAAGTAGTCTGATACATAGGTGAGGCGGCAAAAGAAAAAGGATGGGAGGAAGCGACATGTACCGTGGTCTGTTCATGCGCATTTTTGTTGGGACCTTCTGCTTGTGCCGGAAAGGAGATTTTGATGGGGGAAAAGGATTATGCTGAAGAGGAAGCCTGTGGGCGGCAACCATTGTAAGGGAGGAGGACTGAGAAGTATGCGCAAAAAGCTCATGGCCCTGTGGCTGGCGGCGTGCTGCGCTCTCTGCGCCTGCGGGACGGGGGGCCCCCGTGAAGAGGGGGGCCAGCCCCCGGAGGATGCATCCCAGACCAGTGGGAGCGAAGCCACTGACATCAGCCAGTTCCTCTTCCCCCGGGAAGATGTGGACCAGGTGTTCGTGTGGATGATGGGGGGCGTCCGGGGCGGCGCCAATGTAGGCACGAGTGAAGAGGAAAAAGAGGCGATTTTGGACCAGCTGTATGACGTGGACCTGAGTGAATTTGAAGATGTGGATCCGGGCGGGACCGGGGGTTCGGCTGCGACCTTCATCATCCGGTCCGGCGACGCGGAAAAGACCGTTATGGTCGGAGCCAGCGAGGACTCCCAGTACCTGCGCATCACCGACGGTCAGCAGGAGCTGTTTCAAGAGGGTCCGGCGGAGTCCTTTGACTATCCCGCATTAAGCGACCTGGTAACAGAGGTACTGGCCAACAAGGAAGACCCCGATTACTCCGGCCGGGTGGAGGTCGTTGGAAAAGACCACGTGTCCCAGGTGAACAAAGGGAACTGCGCCGTGGCGCAGGGCATGATGGAGCAGTTTATCGCCCAGGGAGGATCGGCGGAGGAGGACGCTTCCATCTCCTATGACATCGTGCTGGAAGTGGGGGACCTCGTATACGGGATCAACAGTGAAACGGGGCAGTTTTTCAAAGAAGAGGCAGGGGAGAGGACCTATGCCCAGCTGGATGAGAACGGTCTATTTACGGTAAAACTGCGGCTGGGCGTCTCCGGCGCCACCGCGTGATGCGGGGGCGAACGGGTCTGAGGCCTTGACCAAGGAAATGGATTTTCACATAAAAAAGATCCTGATTTCGCAAGAAATCAGGATCTT
Organism: uncultured Oscillospiraceae bacterium; assembly: GCA_944385475.1. Lineage (GTDB taxonomy): Bacteria > Bacillota > Clostridia > Oscillospirales > Oscillospiraceae > Oscillibacter. The sequence goes on along the minus strand of CALWXJ010000006.1, from coordinate 280 downwards.
TTTGGTGGAGACTACTGGACTCGAACCAGTGACCTCCTGCGTGTGAAGATCCGTCTGAACATCAAATGCCTGCTATTAGGCGCTTTCCAGTACTTTTGGCTCCATTTTTTCAGAACAGGCAAGAGGTCATGGTCCACTGTGTCCACCCGCTGATATCCGGATATTGGTCAGCGTATTGGTCAAATCACCGGCTCCGCTCATTGAGCGGAGCCGGTGACTCTTTCCGTAAGTGGTGGCCTTGTTTCCGTGATGGTAGCTTGTAATCGAGAAAATGTCAAGT
>CALWXJ010000005.1 GCA_944385475.1 uncultured Oscillospiraceae bacterium | reverse complement strand
AGGGGCATATCATGGGAACTTGCCGCAATGTCCTTCAAAAACAGGGTGCTGACCTCCCGGGGCACCGGCAGCATGTGCAGGGAATTGCCGATGCTGCCCTCGGTGCCCTCCGTCAGGTAGGCCACCTGGCTGCCGTTTTCCGTCTGGATGACCAGCTTGGACACCTCCTCCGGTATGGCGGCCTGAATGCCCTCCTCCACAACGATGATGTTCTCAGCCGTCAGGCCCGTCTGGGAGAAGGCGCCGGGTGCGTACTCCTTGACCACCAGGTCCCCGAACTGCTTGGGCAGGGTGATGCTGTCCTGGTATCTGGGGTTGGTGAGGTATTTTGTCACGGTGATCCGGCCGTCGTCCTCCGTGCGATAGTACCAGGCCGTGTTATTCTCCGCCGGGAGGACGGCCTCGGTCTCCTGGCACACCAGGTTCACGCCGCAGGACCAGGTCCCGTCATAGATATTGCCGTCAAAGACCACCTGGGTCCTATCGCCGTAGCACACGTCCTTGACGAAGAAGTTGCTGGCGTCCGTTTCCCTGTCGTACTGATAGACCACATAGGCCGTCCGCTCCGATATGCCGGCGGCGGCGATGTCCCCCTGGGCCGCCTCGGGGATCAGGATCAGCTCCAGCTGGTCGCACCCCTGGAAGGCGCCCTGGCCGATGCTGATGGCGTCGGCGTTGAGCTTGACGGTGCCCGTCAGGTTGACGCACCCGGCAAAGGCGTAGGGGCCCACATTCAGCACCGGCGTACCCAGCCGCTGGAAGGCCACGCTCCTGACGTCCTCCTTCCGGATGTCGGGATCCTCCCGCCACTGGGTGGAGCCCTCGTCGGTCTTGATATACAGCTGGCCGGTCTCCGTGTCAAAGGAGTACCCCTCCCGGTCGATCACCTGGGCATAGGCCGCCGGGATCAGACCCACCAACAGGCAGGCCGCCAGCACCAACGCAAACAATTTTTTTCTCATGGCTGTACCATCCTCCCGCAACAATATACCAAGGCAGAACGCCCGGCTCTGTTGTCACCGGCCGCCCGCCTTTTATTCAGCAGGGATTGTATCACACATCCGCCCCCATTGCAAGCTCCGACCGCCTGTCTCCGGGGGCCGCACCCCCGGTCTTTCCCCCGGGCCCCGGCAGGCACCCGCCGGCGGCTCCCTTCCCAGGGTCCGGAACCGGCCTATCCCCCTGGGTGCGGGCGTTTGCGGCCCCGGCGGGCCATGGTGGGCCCCAACCATCCGGGCCGCTCTCCCTCTTCCGGCCCCCAGGGGGAGACGGCTCCCTGGCAGCATTTCCCAGGCCGAGCCTCCCGCTTCCGGCCGGGAAAACCTTTTGTCTCCTGCCAAACTTTGTGGTACAATAGAAAAAAACACGGAAAACGGAGGCGGTCAGTATGTATACCTATCATCTGGGCCAGAGTCTGACACTGCTGGAGGGGGCACCGCCGCCGGGGACGGCGGCGGTCTATCTGCTCACCTCCAGGGAGCTGGACCAACATCCCCGGCTGCCGGGTCTGGAAGGGGTCCTCCACCACACCCCCAGCGCCCGGGACGCCCGGGTGTGCAAGGCTGAGGTGCGCCGGGACTGCCTCAGCGGTACGGTGGTGGTTCCCCGCCGGGGACGGGAGGGGGACCGGATCGCCTTCGGCTATCTGCTCACCCGGGACCGGGCGGTGCTGTGTGATGACACCGGCGCGGCCCACGCCGTGCTCAAGCGGCTGGGCAAGGAGAAGCGGTGGCGGGAAAACAGTCCGGGGCGGTTCTTCTGCGAGTTTCTCGAGCAGCTGCTGGTCCGGGACCTGCACCACCTGGAGGAGTTGGAGGACCAGCTGGGACAGCTGGAGGAGAAGGTTCTGGCGGGGGAGCTGGATGGTTTCAACACCGCCCTCTCCCCGCTGCGCAAGCAGGTTCTGGGCTGGCTTCGGTATTACACCCAGCTGGACGGAGTGGCCTGTGAACTGGAGAGCAACGAGATTGGCCTCTTCTCCCCTGAGGAGCAGCAGATGTTCCACATGCTTGAAAAGCGGCTGACCCGCCTGCGGGACGAGGCCCAGCTGCTGCGGGAGTTCTGCCTGCAGGTGCGGGAGCTGTTCCAGGGGGAGCTGGACATCCGGCAAAACCGCATCATGAAGATCCTCACCATCGTCACCACCGTCTTTCTGCCCCTGTCCCTGGTGGCCAGTTGGTATGGTATGAACTTTGCGGGGATGCCGGAACTCCGCTGGACCTACGGCTATCCGGCGGTGATCGCGGGCAGCGTGGCCATTGTGCTGCTGACCCTCTGGATTATGAAAAAGAAAAAGTTTTGGTAATGGGAATCACGCCATTTTGGATTCGCATCCGGCAGCTGGATAAACGTAACATATCTTTTGGGGAAAGACATGTGAAAAAGTCCTGAAATCTTACGATTTCAGGACTTTTCCCTGCCCTTTCGGCAAAACCCGGGGTCTTTGCCGCCTTTCCCCCGACCCAGGCCTGTGGTAAAATCCCATCTTAAGAAAATCTTAAGAAGTTTCCCCGTTTTTTCTTAAACGGCGGTTTTGCTATCATAGAGACCGAGGAGGGAGCCTATGTATCATATTCTGATCTGCGATGACCAGCAGGACATCGTCAACGCCTTGAAAATCTATCTGGCGGACCCCAATTACACCCTGTTTACGGCATACACCGGGCAGCAGGCCCTGACCATTATGGAGCAGGAAGAGATCCACCTCATCTTGATGGACATCATGATGCCGGAGCTGGACGGGATCTCCGCCATGGTAAAGATCCGGGAAAAAAGCAACGTGCCTATTATTTTGCTCACTGCCAAAAGCGAGGATACCGACAAGATCCTGGGGCTGAACGTGGGGGCGGATGACTACATCACCAAGCCCTTCCACCCCGTGGAGGTGGCCGCCCGGGTCCGCTCCCAGCTGCGGCGGTATCTGCAGCTGGGGGGCGGGACCGTGGGGCCGGAGACGCTGCAAATCGGCGGTATCGGGCTGGATGACAGCGCCAAGTCCGTGACGCTGGATGGGGAGCCGGTGTCCCTGACCCCTACGGAGTATGACATTTTGAAGCTGCTGATGACCCACCCGGGCCAGGTCTATTCCCCCAAGGAGATCTACCGGCAGGTGTGGAAAGATGCGCCTCTGGGCAGCGAAAACACCGTGGCGGTCCATATCCGCCACCTGCGGGAAAAGCTGGAGCTGGACCCGGCTGAGCCCCGGTACTTGAAAGTGGTATGGGGCCAGGGGTACAAGATAGAAAAAGGAGGGCGGAGATGAGGAATCTTCAAAAAACAGAGGCGCTTTTGCCGGAGGAGCCGGCGGGGATCCCCCGGAGGAAATTTTCCGGACGTCTCATCGGGAGCCTGCCTGCCAAGGTGGCGGCCTTCCTTCTGCTGCTCATCCTGTCCTGCCTCACAGCTGTCTGCGCCCTGGGGGCCTTCTTCATTTACCAGGAGGGCCTTTATACCATCAGCCAGGAGTCGTATCAGCAGCGGGCCTTTGATAACATCGCCTACGGCGACCAGCGTACTGTGCTGGAGCTGGTGTTAAATGGGTATCAGGGGGAGGCCGAGGCCTATTGCGAAAGGCGGAACATCGCCTCCGCGTCGGTGGAGACAGCGGAAGGAGAGACCGTCTGGAGCTGGCGAAGCGGCGAGGAGGAGAATCCCGCATGGCAGTTTTTCGGCGTCTTTGATGGCGACACCATCCAGATGCGGTTAAACCAGGACCTCCCCCGGGAGGACGCCTATGCCCTGGCCAACCGGGTCATCCGCCTGGGCTATGCCCTGCGGTACTGGATCTACGCCATCATGGCGGCGGCCGCCGTCTGCGGGGTGGTGTGCTTTGTGTTTTTGCTGGAGGCATCGGGCCACCACCCGGGAGAAGAAGGGGTCCGGCCCGGCTGGGGGACGGGGCTCCCCCTGGATGTGCTGACGGTAGGCGGGGGCATGGCCCTGTTCCTTATAGAGCAGCTTTTGGTGGAGGAGGTCCTGTACGGAATCTCCTCCGATGTGGTGACGATCGTGGGGCTGGGGGTGTGCATGATCCTGGCCCTGGCGGCGGTCACCGGGTACTGCATGAGTCTGGCCCTGCGGATCAAGCTGGGGCAGTGGTGGAAAAATACGGTGATTTTCTGGGCCCTGGGGATCCTCTGGCGGATTTTAAAAAGGGTGGGGGCCGCCCTGGCGGCACTGGGCCGGGGGATGCAGGCGCTTTTCCGCCAGTTCCCCTTGATTTGGAAAACAGCGGTGCTCTTCGGCGCCCTATGCCTGCTGGAACTGATGGCCCTGCTGCTGTGCTGGTGGGAAATGGACAACTTCGCCCTCTTTTGGTTTTTTGAAAAGCTGCTGCTCTTCCCGGTGGTTTTGTCTGGGGCGCTGATGCTGCGGAAGCTGCAAAAAGGCGGCCAGGCACTGGCGGCGGGGGATCTGAGCTATCAGGTGGACACCCGGCACATGATCTGGGACCTGCGCCGGCACGGGGAGGATCTCAACAGCATCGCCGCGGGAATGAACCGGGCGGTGGACCAGCGCATGAAGAGCGAGCGGATGAAAACGGAGCTGATCACCAATGTCTCCCACGATATCAAAACCCCCCTGACCTCCATCATCAACTATGCCGATCTCATCGGCAAGGAGCCGGCGGGCAGCGAGAAGATCCCGGAGTATGCCGGGGTACTCCTGCGGCAGTCAGAGCGCCTGAAAAAGCTCATCGAGGATCTGGTGGAGGCATCCAAGGCCTCTACCGGCAACCTGGAGGTGGTGCTGGCGCCCTGCGAGGTGGGGGTGCTGCTGACCCAGGCCGCCGGGGAATATCAGCAGCGGCTGTCCCAAGCCGATTTGACCCTGGTGACCCGGCAGCCGGAGCACCCGGTGACGATCCTGGCGGACGGCCGGCGGCTGTGGCGGATCTTTGATAACCTGATGAACAACATCTGTAAATATGCCCAGGCGGGGACCCGGGTGTACCTGACCCTGGAGGAACAGACGGGAATGGCGGTGATCTCCTTCAAAAACACCTCCCGCTCCCCCTTGGACATCTCTGCCGAGGATCTCATAGAGCGGTTCGTCCGGGGCGATGCCTCCCGGAACACCGAGGGCAGCGGGCTGGGACTGTCCATCGCCAAGAGCCTGACGGACCTGCAAAAGGGCACCATGGAGCTGACAGTGGACGGGGACCTTTTCAAAGTGGTCCTGCGGTTCCCCCTGGCCGGCTGAGGCGGCAGGCCGCCTTCATAGCCCCGGAACAGGGCAGATACAAAGCCGGGGCAGAATGAATAGGGCTGCGGATTATGGAGGATAGGCAAAATTTTGCCGGAGCTTAGCGGGAAAAAGGGCAGGGACCGGATCCGGTCCCTGCCCTCTTTTCAGTTTTGGAAATGCACCTGCTGGCGGTGCAGCAGGGGATAGCTGGACAGGTGCGCGCCGTTGAGGTCCTCCCGGTGGAGGTCCACGGCGCACAGCTGGGCATTTTCATAGGTGGTATAGTAGTAGACCCCCCGCCGGGTGTCGCACACGCAGGTGTAGACGGTCTGCTCATAAAGCCCCTCTGCCGTGCGGGCGCAGCCCCGGGGCTGGCAGACGCTGCAGAGAATATGGAAGGCGTTGGCCAAACCGCCCCCATCCCCTTCCGGGGGCACCGCGTTCCAGCGGGTGAAGGCGGCCCGGACGAACCGGGACTCCGAGGACCAGTCCCCCGGCAGCCCCACGGCGCCGGTGCCTAAGCTGCGGGAGCGCAGGGGCAGCGTGGGGGCAAAGCGGTTTTCCGGCGCCGCGGCCTCCAGAGAAAGATACCGGTCCAGATGGGCCAGCTGGCAGGACAGGTCCGGCTCATTGGTGAGGACGCCCACGGGATTTTCCAGCACCACCAGCCCCTGCCCCTCCGGCTCGATGACCAGGCAGCGCTCCTCGTCGCACACCATCCAGTGCAGCGGCACCAGAGGGAGATCCTGGGAGACGGGCAGGGCCTCCAGCCGGATCCCCTCCAGGGCCTCCACCGCCTGGGAGGCATTGGCGCAGCGGCTGAGGAGATAGGGGATCAGCTCATAGGGAGCCAGGGGGGTCTTTCCCTCCTCCTGGGGGGCGCAGCCCAGGCCGTGCTGGGGAAAGCGCAGCCCCGCCATGCAAAGCCCCCGCTCGTTGACGGCGTCGTAGTACAGCGGGCAGCCGGCATGGACGTGGGCCATGCCCACCATGGCATAAGGGCCCTGCTGGGGCTGGGACAGGCGGTAGGGGAAGGAAAATCCCCGGGGCATTACGGTGACGCTTTCCCCATAGCAGCGGTCAAGGTCTAAGTTCCGGCCGAAAAAATGGCCCTGGCAAAGACAGGAGATGGCGGTACACATCAGGAGGCCTCCTTCAAATCACCCGCCCCGCAGGGTGGGGGCAGGCTGTGAAATCCCTCCTATTGTGCCCTCTCCTGAGAGCGGGTATACCCCCGGCGCTTCGGGAGAAGGGTCCCTTTTCCCCGAGAGGGGAAAAAAGCCGCCTGACCGGACGTGTCGGTGTCCTATCAGGCGGCCTTTTTGCGATATGCTGCCGCGAGCCGCTTTCCTGCTGAGCGGTCAGTCGCACTGGGTGGCCAAACGGTTGAAGATCCCCAGCAGCTCCTCCGTGGTGGTGGCGGCCTTTTCCGCCCCCCTGCGGTCCAGAGCCACATGGCCCCGGTCCAGCATCAAAAGGCGGCTGCCGTAGGTGACGGCGTGGTGGAGGTTGTGGGTCACCATCATGGCGGTGAGCCCCTTTTCCCGGACGATCCGGTCCGTCAGGGCCATGATCACCTCCGCCGTTTTGGGATCCAGGGCGGCGGTGTGCTCATCCAGGATGAGAAAGCGCAGGGGCGTCATGGTGGCCATCAGCAGCGCCACTGCCTGCCGCTGCCCCCCGGAAAGGGACCCCATGGGCACATCCAGTTTGTCCTCCAGCCCCAGTCCCAGGGAGGAAAGCTCCTCACGGTATACCTCCGTCCGGCGGCGGTTCACCCCCCGGCCGAGGCCGAAGGGGCGGCCCTTGTTGTCCGCCAGGGAGAGGTTTTCCAGCACCGTCAGCCCTGGGCAGGTGCCGGCGGCGGGGTTTTGATACACCCGCCCCATGGAGACATAGCGCTGGTGGTCCTTCATCTTCAAAACGCTCTTGCCGTCAATAAGGACGTCGCCCCCCTCCACGGGGATGGTGCCGCAGAGGATATTTAAAAGAGAAGTCTTGCCGGAGCCGTTGCCCCCCACGATGGAGACGAACTCCCCCTCCTCCACCTTCAGGGAAAAATCCCGGAACAGGCACTGCTCTGTCAGGGTGCCGGCGTTATAGATCTTGGTGATGTTCTGAATCTCAAGCATGGATGATTTCCTCTCCTTTCCGGCCGGAGACCACCAGCACCAGCAGGAACAAAAGGGCGGTGATGAGCTTCATCATGCTGGCGGGCACCAGGCTCAGCGCCGCCTGGATGCACAATTTATAGAGGATGCTCCCCACGATCACCGCCGTGGTGCCGGCGGGGGTGGCCAAAAACCGCAGGAGGGGAACTTTGCGCAGGCCCCGGGCCAGGGGCGAGGTGGTGTAGAGATTTATCAAGGAGATGCCGATGATCACCGCTGCCAGGCCATAGACCAGCTGGCCGGTGCCCATGGTGGCGGAAAAGCTGCGCTGCTCGTGGCACACCAGGCACCCCGCCAGGGCCACCAGGGCGTTGGAGATCACCAATCCCAGGATCTTCACCTGTCCCCGGTCCTTGGCCAGAAGGGTCACGAGCCCCGGGTTGTCCCCCACCGCCCGGAGCAGCAGGCCGGACTTAGTGCGCAGATAGGCGTCCAGCACCAGCTTGATCACCACGATCAGGATGAAGGACACCACCACCTTGCGCTCTGTCAGGCTCAGTCCTGCCAGCAGCGTTCCCGCTGGGGCGGCGGAGAAGATGGTGTCTGTGGCCCGGTCGATGGTGAGGTTGGATCCGGCGATCTGCAGATTGATGGAGAAGAGGGCGGTCATGGTGATGATGCCCGCCAGCAGGTTGCGGATCTTCAGCCGCACATGGATGAGCCCGGTGAAAAGGCCCGCCGCGGCTCCCGCCGCCACAGCCAGGGGCAGCGTGGCCCAGGCAGGGACCCCCCGGGTCAGGGCCACGGCGGTGACGGCGGCCCCCAGGGGGAACGTGCCGTCCACCCCCAGGTCGGGGAAGTCCAAAATGGAATAGGTGATATACACGCCAAAGGAGATCAGGGCGTAGATCAATCCCTGGAGCAGTGTGCTCATCAGCAGGTCCTGCATAAGAAAAAGCCTCCTTGAAGGAAATCAGGCAAAACGCCCCTCCGGATCCGCAGGGGGTCCGGAGGGAAGGCGCCTCAGGCTACCACATCCACAGCCTCATCGGCAAGCTCCTGGGGCACGGTGATGCCCATGGCGTCCAGGGACTCGCTGTTGATGTAGAGGTCATAGCTCTCAATGGTCTCATAGGGCAGCTCCTCGCAGGTGGCCTCACCCTTGAGGACCTTGGCGGCCATCTGGCCCGTCTGGATCCCCAGCTTCACATAGTCCAGTCCGGCGCCGGCCACGCAGCCCAGCTTCATCTGCTCCACCTCAGAGCCATAGACGGGGATGCCGGCCTCATCGGTCTTTTCCAAAATGGCTCCCAGGACCCCCACCACGGTGTTGTCCGTGAGGTTGGAAAGGCAGTCCACCCCGTGACTCAAAAGGGTGTCCACCGCCTGGGTGACCTCGGACTGGGAGGTGACGCCCACGGCGTCGATGGTGAAGCCATAATCTGCCGCCAGATCCTCATAGACCCCAATGGAGTAGAGGGAGTTGTCTTCGCTGGTGGTATAGATGATGCCGATGGTCTCGGCGGAGGGCTGCAGGGTGCGGATCAGCTCCAGCTGGGCCGCCACCGGCAGCACGTCGGAGGTGCCGGTGATGTTGCCGCTGTCCAGATTGGCGCCCACGGGGTCGGTGATGGCGGTGAAGATGACGGGGATATCCTTATCCTCCGCGGCGGCATAGCAGGCCACGGCGGCGGGGGTGGCGATGCCCACCATGAGGTCCACATCCTCGGCGGAGAAGGTCTGGCCGATCTGGGTGGCGATGTTGGGATCGAAGCTGGCGTTGTCATAGAGGACCTTCAGGTTCTCCCCGTCCACGATCCCCGCCTCCTCCAGGCCCTGGAGAAAGCCGATGCGGCAGTTGTCCAAAGAGGCGTGCTCGCCGAACTGGGAGATGCCGATGGTATAGGTGACGGCCTCGCCGTCGCCGATGGTATCACCGGTGGCATCGCCGGTGGTATCCTGGGTATCGCCGCATGCGGCCAGGGAAAGGGCCAGGGTCAGGGAAAGGGCGGCGGCGGAAAATCTCTTCATAAAGCGTTTCATATGCAAACTCCTTTAACATGTAATCTTTGTTGCGGGGCGTCCTTTATGCCCCAAAAACCGTGCAGCCCCGGGGGGCGGAAGAGCGGCGCCATCGCCGCCATCGGACTTGCCGGAGATCCATGGTACATCCCTCCTGTGGGTTTTGAAATTCCATAAAAAAACAGCCTCGTCCCTCTGTTGGGACAAGACTGAAATCCTGCGGTACCACCCAAGTTGGCGCATTGCGCCCGCTCGATCCCGCGCACCAATATGCGCGCCGCCCTAATAACGGGTGCGGTCCCCGTCGGTGGCTACTGAGCCGTGATGGCTGTTCGCTCCGCCCTCGCAAGGCCATTCGTCGGAACGCTTCCTGCCGTGATCCCACCCTCCACGGCTCTCTGAGAGGTCGCCAAACCGCTTACTCCTCTTGCTCATCGGTTTATCTCATGGATTATGTTGCATTATACGCATCCCCTGCCCCTTTGTCAACTGGCAATTTTCATAGAATTTGCCCCGCCGGGAGACCCCGGCGGGGCGGTATCGCTGAAAAAATGGGGGGCGCCTGACGCCGCTTTTACGACAAAAGCATCTTATCGTCGGCCTCGTCGTTTCCGCTGGCCTTGCCGAACAGCTCCAAAAGCTGGGGGACGGTGAGCTTCTTCTTTTCCTCCCCGGCGATGTCCAGCACCACCCGGCCCGCGTCCATCATGATCAGGCGGTTTCCGTGGGCAATGGCGTCTTTCATGTTGTGGGTGACCATCATGGTGGTAAGGCCGGTCTCCGCCACGATCTGGTCTGAGAGCTCCAGCACCTTGGCGGCGGTCTTGGGGTCCAGGGCGGCGGTGTGCTCGTCCAGCAGCAGCAGCTTCGGCCGCTTCAGCGCCGCCATCAGCAGCGTCAGCGCCTGGCGCTGCCCACCGGAGAGCAGACCCACCTTGGAGGTCATCCGGTCCTCCAGCCCCAGGTCCAGGGATTTCAAAAGCTCCCGGTAATCCATCCGCTCCAGGCGGGTGATGCCCCACTTGAGGCCCCGGCGCTGTCCCCGGCGGGCGGCCAGGGCCAGGTTTTCCTCGATCTGCATGGTGGGGGCGGTGCCCATCATGGGGTCCTGGAACACCCGCCCCAGATAGGCGGCCCGCCGGTGCTCCGGCAGGCGGGTGATATCCTTGCCGTCAATGGAGATGGTGCCGCTGTCCACCAGAAAGGTGCCGGCCACGGCGTTGAGCATGGTGGACTTTCCCGCGCCGTTGCCGCCGATGACGGTGACGAAGTCCCCGTCCCGCAGCGTCAGGTTCAGGTCGTTCAAGGCCACCTTGGCGTTGACCGTGCCGGGATTGAAGGTCTTATAGATGTGTTTGAGTTCAAGCATGTCCCGTCCCTCCCGTCTGTGCCGGCTCCTTGGAGCTCTTGGCCCCGGGGCGGAAATACTTGCCCTTCCAATAGGGCACCGCCAGAAATACCGCCACCACCAGGGCGGTGAGGAGCTTGAGGTCGTTGGTGTCCAGTCCCAGCCGCAGCACCACCTGCAGCACGATGTAGTAGATGATGGCGCCGAAGACGGCATAGAGCAGCTTCAGGGCAAAGTTGTGGAAGAACCTGCCGAAGATCACCTCGCCGATGATCACCGCCGCCAGGCCGATGACGATGGCGCCCCGGCCCATGTCCACGGTGGCGCTGCCCTGGTACTGGGCCAGGAGCCCGCCGGAGAGGGCCACCAGGCCGTTGGAGAGCACCAGGCCCAAAACCGTGGTGAAGTTGGTGTTGATGCCCTGAGCCCGGGACATATTGCGGTTGGAGCCGGTGGCCCGGATGGAGGAGCCCAGCTCCGTGCCGAAAAACCAGTACAGCAGGGCGATGGCCACCACCACGAAAACCGCCAGCACCGGCAGGGGGTTCTCCGGCCCCATCTCCCGGATATAGCGGGAGGAGACCAGGAGGTTGTGCTTGTCCACGCTGACGGCCAGGGTCGCCTTGGTGCCGTTGTCCGCCCCCCAGCCCTCCCAGCCCATGATCCGCAGATTGATGGAGTACAGGGCCAGCTGGGTCAGGATGCCGGACAAGATGGCGGGGATGCCGCAGAAGGTGTGAAAAAACCCGGTGACCAGACCCGCCAGCATCCCCGCCGCAATGGCTGCCAGCAGCGACACGGCGGGGGACGCGCCGTTCACCGTCAAAAGGGCGCACACCGCGCCCCCGGTGGCCAGGGACCCGTCCACGGTGAGATCCGCCACATCCAGGATCTTATAGGTGATGTATACGCCGATGGCCATGATGCCCCAGATCAGCCCCTGGCCCAGGGCGCCCGGCATGGAACGAAAAAGGGTAAGCAGGAAATCCACGTCTATTCCTCCACATTATCAGGGTAAAGAAAACTTCGGGCAGGAAGCGGCGGGGACTTCCCCGCCGCTCCCCCGGGGGTTCTTACAGCAAAGACTCATACCCTTCCGGCATGGTGAGGCCCAGGGCGTCACAGTTTTCCGGATTGTAGAGCTTGGAGAGGGTGGTGTCATAGGCGATGGGCATCTGGGAGATGTCCTCCTCCCCGGTGAGGATCTTCACGGCCATCTCTCCGGTGATCTGCCCCAGCTCGTAATAGTCGATGGACAGCGTGGCCACACTGCAGCCGGAGCAGATGCCCGACTCTCCCGCCACCACCGGCACGCCGGCAGGCAGCACCACATTGGCGATGGTCTCGGTGTTGTTGGCGGCGGTATTGTCCGTGGGGATGTAGATGACGTCAGAGCTGTCGCAGGCGGTCTGGGTCACAGAGGAGAGGTCGTTGACGTCGGTGAAGGCGTACTGGGTGCAGGTGTAGCCCATGTCCTCCAGGTATCCCTGGATGGTGTCCACCTGGAACACGGAGTTGGGTTCGGCGGAGCAGTAGAGCAAGCCCACATTCTCCGCGTCGGGGAAGAGCTCCTGGAGCATCTGGGCCTGCTGGTCCAGGGGGGCCAGGTCAGAGGTGCCGGAGACATTGCCCCCCAGCACCTTGTCCTCCGTGGAGTCCAGGCTCAGGGCCACGCCGTAGTTGGTGATGGCGGTGCCCAGGATGGGGATGGTGTCCGTGGCGGAGACGGCGGCGGTGAGGGAGGCGGTGGCGTTGGCCAGGATCAGATCCACCCCCTGGGACAAAAAGCCGTCGACAATGGTGGTGCAGTTGTTGGGCTCGCCGCCGGCGTTGCCCTCTTCAAACTGTACCGCGTCTCCCAGGGCCTCCGTCAGGGCGTCCTTAAAGCCCTGGGTGGCGGCGTCCAGGGCGTCGTGGGGGGCCAGCTGGCAGATGCCCACGGTGTAGGTCTCCCCGGAGGTGTCAGAGGTGTCGGTGGTGCCGGCGCCGTCGTCGGTGGTGCCGGCGTCATCGCCGGTGTCGTCCGTGCCGCCGCATCCGGCCAGGGAAAGGCACAGGCAAAGACTCAGCAGCAGCGCAAGAAACGGTTTTCTTTTCATGGTGATTGTCTCCTTTTTTCATCCGTATGATTGCAAGAAAATGGCATATAAAAAAGGCGGTCCCGTCCGCGGACAGGACCGCCTTTTCCACAGGGGGAAAGATGGGTCAGCTTCCGGACGAGATGGGTGTTTTCCCACGACGGTAGAGGCCCGCATAGCGGACCTTGGTAAAGTAATAGGAGATGCCCGTAAAACGGCAGGCAAACGCCGACGTGACGCGCGTTTTCATAGGGGCCCTCCTCTCTGCCGGAAGCGGCGTTGCAATGATAGTAACACCATACAGCTTTAAACCGCTAAAGTCAACTGTCATTTTTACCAAAAGTAAAAAGGAATGTTTTCCAAAAATGGGCTGGTGGACCGGGGGAAAGGGCCTGCCCGCTGCTGGGGGTGGTGCGCCCTCCCTTTGACAAACGGGGGCGGCTCTGGTAGTATAAGGACAGTTCAAAGACAAGGAGGCATGCGCAGATGAATCGTTTTGCCACCATCGCGTCCCACCTGGAGGAGTGGGGACTGGACGCGCTGATGCTGACAGAGGAGCACAACCGTTTTTACGCCACGGGCTTTCACTGTGACGGCGCAGACGCCGTGGCGGTCATCACCCGGGAGAAAAATTACTATTTCACCGACTCCCGCTATACCGAGGCCGCCTCCCGGGCGGTGGAGAATGCGGAATTCGGCGAAGTGGGCCGGGGCAAAGGGTATCTGGGGTTCCTGGGGGAGGTCATCGGGGACCACCGGATCCGCCGTATGGGATTTGACGAGGGGTCCATGACCGTCCGGGACTATCAGCGCTACCGCCAGGGACTGCAGTGTGAACTGGTGCCTGTGACGGAAAAGCTCATGGAGCTGCGGATGGTGAAAGACCCAGAGGAGCTGAGGCGGATGGAGGCCGCCCAGAGGATCGCCGAGCGGGCCCTGGCGGATATTTTGAAGGAGATCGCTCCGGGGGTGACGGAAAAGGAGATCGCCGCCCGGCTGCAGTACCTCATGCTCCATTACGGGGCGGAGAACATGTCCTTCGACCCCATTGTGGTCTCCGGGCCCAACGGCAGCCTGCCCCACGGCGTCCCCTCGGAAAAGGAGATCCGGCGGGGGGAGTTTGTGACCATGGACTTTGGCTGCATTTACCAGGGCTACTGCTCCGACATGACCCGCACGGTGGCGGTGGGCAGCGTCAGCGACGAGATGCGCCGGGTCTATGACATCGTGCTGCAGGCGCAGGCCCAGGGCATTGCCGCCGCCCGGGCGGGGGTTCCGGGACGGGCGGTGGACGCCGCCGCCCGGGCCGTGATCGAGGCGGCGGGATACGGCCCCTATTTCGGCCACGGCTTTGGCCACGGGGTGGGAGTGCAGGTCCATGAGCTGCCCAACGCCAACACCTCTTATGAAAAGCCCCTGCCGGTGGGGGCGGTGATCTCCGCCGAGCCGGGGATCTACCTGCCGGGAAAGCTGGGAGTGCGGATCGAGGATGTGGTGGTCATCACGCCGGAGGGCTGCCGGGACCTGATGCAGGCCCCCAAGGAGCTGATGATCCTGTAACGCTCCGCCCCGGGGCCGGGACGCTCCGGCTTCCCCCGGCGGTTTTCAGGCAGGAAGGGATATTTGAAAACAGCCGCGCAGGCCACCTGGCCTGCGCGGCTGTCTGCTTCCATCCGGAAGCGGGAGGTATGAGAGAGGGGAGGCGATCAGATCAGGGTGTCCAGCACCGCCTTGAAATCGCCGATGAGGTCGTCGATACCCTCCAGACCCACGCTGATGCGCACCATGCCCTCGGAGATGCCGGCGGCCTTGAGGTCCTCGGCAGTGTAGGTGGAGTGGGTCATGGTGGCGGGGTGCTCCACCAGGGTCTCGGCGTCGCCCAGGGAGACGGCCAGGGTGCAGACCTTGAATTTCTTCAGGGCCTCGCCGATCTGCTCCCGGGTGCCCTTGAGCTCAATGGCCATCATGCCGCCGAAGAGCTTCATCTGCGCTCTGGCGATCTCGTGGCCCTCAAAGTCCTCCAATCCGGGGTAGTTCACCTTCTCCACGGCGGGATGGCCCTGGAGGAAACGGGCCAGCTTCATGGCGTTGGCGCAGTGCTTTTCCATCCGCACATCCAGGGTCTTCAGGCCCCGGGCCACCAGGAAGGCGGTCATGGGGCTCATGACGGAGCCCGTCATGTCCTTCAGTCCGATGACGCGGCACTTCTGCAAAAAGTCCTCCTTGCCCACGATGAAGCCCGCCAGGACGTCGCCGTGGCCGTTGATGTACTTGGTGGCGCTGTGAACCACCACATCGGCGCCCAGGGCCAGAGGCGTCTGGACATAGGGGGAGTTGAAGGTGTTGTCCACGATGACCTTGATGGCGGGATTGTAGGCATGCACCGCCTTGCAGATGGCGGCGATGTCCAAAATCTTCAGCGTGGGATTGCAGGGGGTCTCCAGATAGACCACCGTGGTCTTGTCCGTCAGGGCCTTTACCACGTTTTCCACCTGGGTCATGTCCACAAAGGTCACCTTGACGCCGAAACGGGGCAGGTGCTCTTTGAGCAAAGAGAAGGTGCAGCCATACACCGTGTCGCTGGAGACCAGTTCCTCCCCGGCGTTCAGGGCGGTCCAGAGGGCAGAGGAGATGGCGCCCATGCCGGAGGCCGTGGCCAGCGCCGCCTCGCCCCCTTCCAGAGAGGCCATCTTCTTCTCCACCACCGTCAAGGAGGGGTTGGAGATCCGGGAGTAGGCATACTGGGGCGTCACAGACTCAAAGGTGGAGGTCATGTAAATGGGGGGGACCAGCGCGCCGTATTGATCCGGTTCCTTGCCCACGTGGATCTGGCGGGTGGCAAAGTCCATGCTGTTGTTGGTTTCCATAGTGTTACGCACCTCTCAATTCTTAGATTCCGGGAAGAGCCCTGCCTGCCTCCGGCTCTCGCTTTTTTCTGGAATTGCGGCAGCGCCCCCTCAGGGGAGCGGGAGAAGGGAAGGGTTGTGGAAAAATGGGGGTTTCGCAGGCAAAAGCACAGCAAACCAACAAAAAGAAGCGGGATTTCCCACCACTTTTTGCCGATTTTCACCATTATCTTATCATAGCTTCCCGGGGCGGTGTTATGATGCTTTCCCGCTATCCTGTTCCAGCTTTTTCCTTGAACACTTTGACAGGATTCTCCTGTATCCTTATAATAAAGTCAAAAAGGGATAAGGAGGAGAGGTCCCATGACATTCCAGCAGCTGCTCTATGTGGTGGAGATTTCCAAGTGCGGCTCCATCAACAAAGCCGCCCAGAAGCTCTACATCTCCCAGACCGGCATGTCGTCTGCCGTGCGGATCCTGGAGGAGGAGCTGGGGGTGCGTTTTTTTACCCGCAGCAACCACGGGGTGAAATTCACGCCGGAGGGCAAGCGGTTTGTCAGCTATGCGGTTTCGCTGCTGGAGCAAAAGCAGCGCATCGAGAGCCTGTACAGCGACTACCACGAGGAGGACGCCCCCCTGAGCTTTTCCGTGTCGGCCCAGCGCTTCACCTTTTTGATGGATGCGTTTACCCAGATCGTCAACACCACGAAAAATAATCACATCGCCTTTCATTACCGGGAGGCGAATGTGGACGGCGTCATCGATGACGTATACGACCACCGCTCAGATATCGGCATCATCTTCCTCTCCGACTACACGGAAAAGCTCATCACCCATCTTCTGAAGCTGCGGAACCTGGAGTTCCATGAGATCGCCACGGTGGCTCCCAGCGTGTACTGCCGGGTGGGGCATCCTCTCACCAGGCTGGAGAAGGTGACGGAGGAGGACCTGGGAGCGTATCCCTACATCTACTATGAGCGGGGGCTGGGCAGCGCCGTGGAATTTTCCGAGGAGTATCAGCTCATCTCTTTGCGCAAGCCCAATAAGACCATCTGCATCAACAGCAGCATGGTCTGCTCCATTTTGCTCAGCGAGACCGATGCCTTCACCGTGGGCAGCGGCCTTGTCAACGAGCGGATGAGCAAAGGGATCCTCTCCCTGCCCCTGACGGGGGTGGATCCCATGCGCATCGGATGGATCAGCGTGAAAAATGAGCTTCTCTCCCCCCAGGCCCAGGAGTATGTGAAGCTGATCCAGACCTCCACAGAGGCGGCCGTACGCTATACCAAGGGACCGCTGTAGAAAGGAAAAACAGGCCGCCGCGGTGATCGCGGCGGCCCGTTTCTTTGATGGGGCACAGACAGGCGCTGAAGGCGGGGGATTTTGTCAGATCCCCTCTTCCGCCTGGGCGGCCAAAAGGGCCTTTTTCGCCTCTACCTTGGATTCGGCGCAGTCGATGGCCACGGCCAAAGGAGCGATGCCCCCTGGGGGGATCTGTTGCGCTTCATCACCCTGCGCATTTTCATGGTCAGCCAGAGGATGCCGCCGCTATGGGTGACGATCTGCACCTGACCGCTGGCAAAGCGACAGGACCAAAACCGCCAGCAGGACAAGGGCGGGCCAGAGATACTTGGACGTTCCGGATGTTCCCTTCATGACAAACCTCCATGGCAGTTTTACCTCCCCGTTTCCCCCAAAAAGGGCGCAAAAAAATACCCGACGCGGCACCCCGGGAAAGCCATTCGATTTCATAATGGCTACATGATATATAATAAAAAAAATTTATGCTGAGGGAGGTTGGTTCGATTATATCCTGCCCCCCGGGTAAAGTCAATCCGCCCGCTTCCATGGATTTGCTCTATACGGCTCCAGGAAAAAGCAGGAATGGGGCCGGAGCGGGCAAAGAAAAGGTTAGCGCATAAAACCAAGGAAAAGAAGGAGGGAAAACCTTGAGGCGCAAGGCTTTGCCGGAAGAGAATGTTGATTTTTTAACGAAATAAAGCGTTGACAAACCCGCGCGGCCACTGCATAATTTATGCAGTACTGCGGCTGTGCAAAGCCGAAGAAGGAGAAGAATGGAATGGAAACCGTATACATCACCGGGCACCGCAATCCGGACACGGACTCCATCGTGTCCGCCATGGCCTATGCCGCGCTGAAAAACGCCCTGGGCCAGCGGGAGTACCGGGCGGCCCGCCTGGGGAGCATCAACGACGAGACGAAGGTGGTGCTGGAGCGATTCGGCCTTCAGCCCCCCCAGCTCATCACCGATGTGCGCACCCAGATCCGGGATCTGGACTATGATACCCCGCCCACCCTGTCCGCCGGCGCCAGCATCAGCCGGGCCTGGCAGACGATGAAAAGCGACAAGATCTCCACGCTGCCCATCACCAATGAGGACGGCACCCTCTATGGCATGCTCTCCTCCGGGGATGTGGCCAACCACGATGTGGCCTCTGTCCGGGATCCCATGTTCCGGGGCATTCCGGTGTACAACCTCCTGTCCGTGCTGGAGGGGCGGGTTTTGAACAAGGGCGGCGAGCAGAAAGACGCCATCTCCGGCGAGGTGACCATCGCCCTGCCGGTGGGCCGGGAGAACCTGAACTTCTCCCAGAAGGAGACCATTGTGGTCTGCGGCCACCAGCCGGACATGATCCGCCGGGCCCTGGAGATCGGGGTCAACTGCGTCATTGTCTGCCAGGCGGAGGTGGACCCGGAGCTTTTGCAGATGGAGACGGAGACCTGCCTGATCTCCACCCCCTATGATGCCTACCGGGCGGTGCGGCTCATCGGCAACGCCCTGCCCATCTCCAGCATCTGCAAGCATGAAGATCTCGTCTCGTTCCACCTGGACGACTATCTGGACGACGTGCAGGAGGTGCTGCTGCAAAGCCGCTACCGCTCCTATCCCATCCTGGATGAGGAGGAGAAGGTGGTGGGGATGCTCTCCCGCTACCACCTGCTCAAACCCCGCCGCAAGCGGGTCATTTTGGTGGACCACAATGAAAAGGCCCAGTCAGTGATGGGCCTTGACCAGGCGGAGATCCTGGAGATCGTGGACCACCACCGCCTGGCGGATATCGAGACCACCACTCCCGTCTACGTCCGCAACGAGCCGGTGGGTTCCACTGCCACCATCATCGCGGGGATGTACCAGGAAAAGGGCCTGATGCCCTCGGAGAAGATGGCGGGGATCATGGCCTGCGCCATTGTTTCGGACACGGTGATGTTCAAGTCCCCCACCTGCACCCAGCGGGACATCGCTGTGGCCAACCGCATGGCCCGGATCGCCAACGTCTCCCTGGAGGATCTGGGGAAGATGATCTTCTCCGCCGGAGGGGATGAGGACAAGAGCGCCGAGGCCCTTTTGGGCACCGATTACAAGGAGTTCCACATCGCCGGGCACAATATCGCCATCAGCCAGGTGACGTCCATGGACGCCAAGGCGCTGCTGGAGCGGCGGGAGGAGTTCTTCTCCGTCATGGCAGAAAATCGCAGCCGGGGCGGCTTTGAGACAGTGGTGCTCATGCTCACGGATGTGCTGCAGGACGGGACGTACCTGCTGTTCGTGGGGGATGAGGAGGCCATTCGCCAGGCCTTCAACATCAAGGGGGAGGAGAACTATGCCTTCCTGCCCAAGATCATGAGCCGGAAAAAACAGGTGGTGCCCATCCTCTCGGCCCTGTGGGGATAAGCGCAAAAGGAAAAAGAGAGCCCGGAAGGGCTACTCCTCATAAGGACATCTTAAGATGAACCCAAGAATGACCGATTGAGAGAGACCCTGGGGTGTCACCCCAGACGAAAATGGGGAAATAACCGCAAGCCACTTTTCGTGGCTTGCGGTTATTTTTATGCCTATGTTTCAAAGCGTCCAAACGATTAGGAATCATTCAAATATTTTAGTGGCTTTATCAGCCAACCTGTGGTATGGTGTCTTGCTGCAAGGAGGAAGGACATATGAACGACGCGCTGAAACAGCTCTACAACAGATTTTACACGCCACTGCCCATGACAAAGGTAGAGCAGGAAATTGAAGATTGTCACAAGCAGCTCATCGAGCGATTGGAAAAACCAGAGAGAAAACTGGTGCTGCGGATCATGGATAACCAGAGTCTGATTGCGGAAGAACGCTCCATGGACAGTTTTTTCTGCGGGTTCCAATTGGCATGGGAACTGGCATACGAACTGAATCACTTTGAAACGGACAGGCATCCCTTTCCAGCGGAAGAAGTGGAGAGAGATGCCTGATTTTTATATGGGTAGTATTACAACACTTTGGGATATTTTGACTTCATAAGGAAGAAGTGTTCTGCCTTTAGATTCTTTTATTGGTGTAGTTTTCTAAAATTAAATCAATGCTTTCCTGCTCGCGTTTATTTAACATTTGATACGCTGAAATTAAAGATAATTGTTTTTCGCTCCATTGGTGGGCTGAAGTTAAGGTCATTGGTTCGCGAAAATGAGTATGACCAACCAGATAATCAACAGATGTTTTGAAGTAGTCTGCAATACGAATCAGTGTTTCAATATCTGGTTCGATCTTGTGATTTTCATACTTGTTGATGGATTGCTGGCTGACACCTATGGCCTCCGCAAGGGATTTTTGTGATACTCCGGCCTCAATCCTTAAACGCTTTAAGTTCTCCAGCATATCAACACCTCTATATATAGAGTAACAACTTGGGGGTGTTTTATAAAACTCCTTTTAGTTGTTGTAAACATCATTGGGTTGTGATATGCTTTCTATGAATGGTTTTTCTTTTTATAATAATTCCAAAGAAATACACCACAAAAAGGAGAGATGGAAAATGAAGCAAAAAATCTTAGCTCTGATCCTGACGTTTTGCCTGCTGTGCTCAATCTGTTCTACTGCACTTGCAGCATCAAATGATTATGCGCCGCCAGAAATCACAAGCGTATCCATGAATGCCCCTGGCGCAACGGTCGCTGCGGGGGATACACTCTATTTCCATATGAATGTGACGGATGAATCTACCATCAGCTCTGCGTATCTAAGTTTCGAACTCTACGATGCCAATGGAGAATATATAAACAGTTGCCGTGCACGGATGGACTCCTACGATTCGGAAACCGGTGTGGCCACCCTCTTCCTTGAAATTACTGAAAGAATGCAGAGTGGAGTATGGAAACTATCTGATGTTTCTGCAAACGATTTTTACGGAAACAGTTGCTATATTTATAGCCGTGATGAAGACAACAATCTTGACTTTGATAACTGCTGGTTCACTGTGGCACATGCAGATATTATTCCGGTTTCTGTGTCTCTTCCCAAGGCAATCACTGTCTCCGTGCGCGATGTGTATACGATCCGCCCCGATGTTGAACCGATCACTGCACTTCCCAACTGGACATGGGTCTCTTCTGACACCAATGTTGCGGAAATCGCCAGTTCCGGGAACCACCTGACGGCGCTCGTCACCGGTGTGAACCCTGGCGTTGTGACTGTCACGGGCACGACCTCAAACGGCCTCTCAGCCTCCTGCGAGGTAACCGTCGTAGATGCTCCGATGCCCACGGGAATTGAAATTGAGGAGACCTATTCGCTGGGTGTGGATGAGACTTTGAACATCGAGCCTATTCTGACACCTGGTGATGCAACTACGCTCTACGAGGTCACAACAGATAATCCCCATGTTGTGGAGGTCGGAACAACTGGCGGACACACCGGCGTCACGATCACCGGTGTAAACGCTGGACACGCCACGATCACCATTCGTGGCTGCAACAATGTGATGGCGTCCACGGTTGTCACTGTAGGCCAGCCTGGTGACCGCCAGCATGAGAAAGAAACGGTTCCGGCCATTGAGGCAACCTGCCGCCGGGAGGGGCGCACATCGTACATCCGCTGTTCTGCCTGCGGATACCGTTTCACTGAGCCGCAAACCATTCCCATGACTGACCACGAATACGGTGAGTGGATCGTTGTCAAGGCTGCAACTGCCACTGAAGATGGTTTACGAGAACGGAGCTGCGCAAACTGCGGGCAATGGGAAACTGAGATCATACCCGCGCTGGGC
>CALWXJ010000004.1 GCA_944385475.1 uncultured Oscillospiraceae bacterium | reverse complement strand
AGCTCATCCCCTGCGGCCAGGGCAGCGAGATCGACGCCGCCCGGGAGCAGTGGAGCGACGGGTCCAACACGCTGGCCATTGCCCCCGGCGAGGTGGTGGTCTACTCCCGCAACTATGTCACCAACCGCTCCCTGGAGGAAGCCGGGGTGCGGATCCACGTCATCCCCAGCGCGGAGCTCAGCCGGGGCCGGGGCGGGCCCCGGTGCATGTCCATGCCCTTGTGGCGGGATGACCCGGCGTGACGGCTCTTCCGGCAATCCCCCCGCCCGGGGGAGGGGGGGACGGCCTGTCCCCCGCCTCCCCTCCCATCTGAAATCACCCTGCTGAACTATGAAAGGAGACCTACGACTATGGCTGTCAATCTCAAAGGCCGCAGCTTTTTGACGCTGCAGGACTTCACCCCCGCGGAAATCCGCTATCTTCTGAACCTGAGCCGGGACCTCAAGGCCAAGCGCCGCGCCGGCATCCCCGGCAAGACCCTGGAGGGCAAGCACATCGTGCTGCTCTTCGAAAAGACCTCCACCCGTACCCGCTGCTCCTTCGAAGTGGCCGCCGCCCAGGAGGGCGCCCACGTCACCTATCTGGACGCCGGCAGCTCCCAGATGGGCAAAAAGGAGTCTTTGGAGGACTCCGCCAAGGTGCTGGGCCGGTTTTTTGACGGCATCGAGTACCGGGGCTATGCCCAGAGTGTGGTGGAGGACCTGGCCCGGTGGTCCGGCGTGCCGGTCTGGAACGGCCTCACCGACGCCGACCACCCCACCCAGATCCTGGCGGATATGCTCACCATTGAAGAGCACTGCTCCAAGCCCCTGAACCAGGTGAAGGTGGTCTTCCCCGGAGACGTGCGCAACAACATGTGCTACGCCTGGATGATCGGCGCGGCCAAAATGGGCATGCACTTCGTGGGCATCGGCCCGGAAAAGCTGGCCAAGGAGATGGACCAGTCCCTGGTGAAAACCGTCTTCGACACCGCCCGGACCACCGGCGCGTGCATCGAGATCACCGACGACCTCTCCGCCGTCCAGGGGGCCGACGTCATTTACGGCGACATCTGGGCCTCCATGGGCGAGGAGGATCAGATCCCCGAGCGGGCCAAGCTCCTCTCCCCCTTCCGGGTGACGGAGGAGACCCTGAAGCACACCGGCAACCCCGACGTTTTGTATCTGCACTGCCTGCCCTCCTTCCACGATTTTGAAACGAAGCTGGCCAAGGAGTGGAAGGAAAAGGGCGTGGACATCCGGGAGGTCACCGACGAGGTCTTCCGGGGCCGCCACAGCGTGGTCTTTGACGAGGCGGAAAACCGCATGCACACCATCAAGGCCGTCCTGGTGGCCACCATGGGCTGCTGAGAAAGCCCCATCAAGCGGGCGGGGGGAGGACTCCCCCCGCCGGAAAGGAGGCCCCCGTGGCCAAACCCCGATTCCGTATGCCCACGGCATACACCATCTTGTTTTTGCTCCTCATCGCTGTGGCTGCCGCCACCTATCTCATCCCCGCGGGCTCTTATGAGTACGACGCCTCCGGCGTGCCCCTCTCCGGGACGTACCACACCGTGGCGTCCAATCCCCAGGGGCTGGGAGACGTGCTGCTGGCCGCCTTTGAAGGATTTTACAGCGCCGTGGACGTGTGCGTGTTCATCCTGATAGTGGGCGGCTTTTTGGGCGTGGTGATGAAGACCGGCGCCATTGACGCAGGCGTGAGCCACATCATCCGCCTCCTGGGGGGCCGGGAGAGTTTGCTCATCCCTATTTTGATGGTGCTCTTCGGCCTGGGGGGCACCACCTACGGCATGTGGGAGGAGACCATGGCCTTCTATCCCCTGCTGATCCCCGTGTTCCTGGCCGCCGGCTACGATGCCGTGGTGGGCATCAGCGTCATTTTGCTGGGCGCCGGGGCGGGGGTCATCGCCTCCACCGTCAACCCCTTTGCCACCGGCATCGCCGCGGGCTTTGCCGGGGTGTCCCTGGGAGAGGGCATCTTCCTGCGGCTTTTGGAGTGGGTGGTGTTTGAGGGGGCCGCCATCTGGTATGTCTCCGCCTACGCCGCCCGGGTGAAAAAGGACCCCAGCCGCTCCGTGGTGGGGGTGGGGGGCGGCCGCCTGACGGTGGAAGTGGGCAAAGAGATCCCCTTCACCCCCCGGCGCAAGGCCGTGATGGCGGTGTTCACCCTGGTGTTTTTGATCATGATCTACGCCGTCATCCCCTTTGCCGACATGGGGCTGCCCCTGCCCACTTTGGGCTGGTGGTTCCCGGAGCTCTCCGCCCTGTTTTTGGTGGGGGGCATCGTGGTGGGGCTGATGGACCGCATGGGGGAGGAGAACATCGCCTCCACCTTCGTCTCCGGCTGCGCCGACCTTCTGGGTGTGGCTCTGATCATAGGCATCAGCCGGGGCATCACCGTGCTGATGAACAACGGTCACATCACGGACACCGTCCTCTACTGGGGAGAGCAGGCCCTCAAGGGCGCCGGCCCCATCGCCTTTGTGGTGCTGGTATTTTTGCTGTACCTGCCCCTGACGGTGCTCATCCCCTCCTCCTCGGGCCTTGCCACCCTCTCCATCCCCATTCTGGCCCCTCTGGGCCGCTTTGCCGGGGTGGGGGGCGACCTGGTGGTCACCGCCTTCCAGTCCGCCTCGGGCCTTGTCAATCTCATCACTCCCACCGCCGCGGTGCTCATGGGCGCTTTGTCCCTGGGGCGGGTGTCCTATGACCGGTGGGTGAAGTATGTGTGGAAGCTGGTGGCGTATATCTTTTTGCTGTGCCTGCTGTTTTTGGCGGTGGGCGCCGCCATGGGCTGAGGAGCCCTTGACAAGAAAATCCTCCCGGTCTATAATGGCCGTGACCGCGTGACAATGAAACACAGGGGCGCTGGATGGATTCCGGCTGAGATGCAAGGCGCAGGCCTTCGGTCCCTTAAACCTGATCCGGGTAATGCCGGCGTAGGAAGTGACGATCATCCGCTCATTTTTCCGTACCGCAGCCTGTTTCATGGCCTGCGGTACGTTTTTTTACATAGGAGGACCATTGTTTATGAAAACCAAGACCCATCTGCAAATCCGCATGCTCTGCGAGGGCGCCTTGATGGTGGCCCTGGCCCAGGTGCTGAGCTATGTGAAGCTGGCGGAGGCCCCCAACGGCGGCTCCATCACCCCGGCCATGTTCCCCATCCTCTTGTTCGCCGTGCGCTGGGGTCTGGGCTCCGGCCTGCTGGCGGGCTTCGTGTTCGGCCTTTTGCAGCTGATGTTTGACGGGGCCTATGCCTGGGGCTGGCAGTCCATGCTGCTGGACTACCTGCTGGCCTTTACCCCTCTGGGGCTGGCCGGTCTCTTCAAGGGCAAGGCATGGGGCATCTTTCCCGGCACCGTGCTGGGCTGCGCCGGGCGCTTTGTCATCCACTACATCAGCGGCGTGACCATCTACCGGATCGCCGCCCCCACCGAGGTGCTGGGGACGGTTTTTGACAACCCTGAACTCTATTCCGTGGTCTACAACGGCTCCTACATGCTCCCCAACACCGTGCTGGCCCTGGTCATCGCGGCGCTGCTGTATGTGCCCATGAAGAAATACTATGCGGGGAGCGATCTCATTCGATAAGGTGTGATTGGATTGGGCAAATTTACGGGCGTGCTGCTGGCCAGCGACTTCGACGACACCCTGGTGGGGGACAGCTGTGTCCTCTCCCCCGCCAACCGGGCTGCTCTGGAGCACTTTACCGGTGAGGGCGGGGTCTTTCCCGTCGCCACTGGCCGGGCCAAACGGACCTTTGCCCCCTATGCCCACACCGTGCCCATCAACGCCCCGGTGATCCTGTCCAACGGGGCCATGCTCTATGACTTTGCCGCCGACCGGGTGGTGGTGGACCTCCCCCCCCCGGAGACGGCGGCGGCGGACCGCGCCGCCCTGAGGGAGGAGATGCCCGAGCTGGGTATCGAGTGCTACCACGGGGACGACGTCTATATCCATCATCCCAACGCCTACACCCAGCGCCACGTGGAGCGGGTGAAGACCACCTGGACCCAGCGGGAGCTGTTGGAGATCCCCACCCCCTGGAGCAAGGCGGTGATTCAGGCCGACCACGAGACCCTGCTGAAGGCCCAGGCCGTCATCCGGCAGCGGTGGGGGGACCGGTATGAGGCCATTTTCTCCAACATTGTTTTGCTGGAGTGTACCGCCAAGACGGCCAGCAAGGGGGGCATGGTCCTCAAACTGGCCCAGCTTCTGGGCATTGACCGGGCAAATATCTACTGCGCCGGGGACAACCAGAACGACATCCCCATGCTGGCCGTCTCCGCCATCCCCTTCGCCCCGGCCAACTGCGCCCAGGAGGTGAAGGACTCCGGAGCCACCGTCCTCCGCTCCTGCGAGGA
>CALWXJ010000003.1 GCA_944385475.1 uncultured Oscillospiraceae bacterium | reverse complement strand
ACTTGCGCCTGCGGTAATGTGATTGAGACAGGTTCTACCAAGAAGGATATCAAGGTGGAAGTCTGCTCGAAGTGTCACCCCTTCTTCACGGGCAAGCAGAAGCTGGTGGATACCGGCGGCCGCGTTGCCAAGTTCAACAAGAAGTTCGGTTTGGACAAGTAAGTTGCTGCGAAAGGGTCTGCTGAGGCAGACCCTTTTTCTTTCTTTATTTTTTCCGCTGGGTGAGTATCCTATATCCATCTGAGAATGGGACAGCTTTATCTGAGCGAGAGGAGCAAACATGCAAGAGACAAAGGAAATTCGCGATCGTGTGGTGCTGGTGGGCCTGAACTCTCCGGTACTGAAAAAAGAGGAGAATGCCGACGAGGAGACACTGGAGGAACTGAGCGCCCTGGTGGAGACCGCCGGAGGGGAAACGGTGGGCATCGTCCTGCAAAACAGAGCCTCCCCGGATCCCCGGACGTTTATTGGAGAGGGAAAGGTGGAGGAGGTCCTGGCCTGCTGCCGCAACAACGAGGCCACCATGGTCATTTTTGACAACGACCTCTCCCCCTCTCAGATGCGGGTGCTGACGGACCTTTTAAAGGTGCAGGTTCTGGACCGCTGCGGCCTGATCCTGGATATTTTCGCCCAGCGGGCCCAGACCAGGGAGGGGCGTCTGCAGGTGGAACTGGCTCAGTACCAGTATCTGCTGCCTCGTCTGACAGGTATGTGGACGCATCTGGAGCGCCAGGCAGGCACCAGCGGCAAGGGCCCCATTGGCTCCAAGGGTCCCGGTGAGACCCAGCTGGAGACGGACCGCCGCCATATCCACCGTAAGATCGACAAGCTGCGGGCGGACTTGAAGGAGGTGCGCCGGGTCCGGGGGACGCAGCGCCAGCAGCGCAGGAAGAATGAGATCCCCGTAGTGGCCATCGTGGGCTATACCAACGCGGGAAAATCCACCCTTTTAAACCGCCTGACAGGGGCGGGGATCTCCGCCAATGACCGATTGTTTGACACATTGGATACCACCAGCCGCCTGCTGCACGTCAGCGATACGCTGGATGTGGTGATCTCGGATACGGTGGGGTTCATCCGGAAGCTGCCCCACCAGCTGGTGGAGGCCTTTAAAGCCACCCTGGAAGAGCTGGAATACGCAGACCTCCTGCTCCATGTCATCGACGTCTCCAACCCCGAGTGGCAGCAGCAGGCCCAGGTGGTGGAGCGTCTGATCGGCGAATTGGGAGCCGGAGACCTGCCCCGGATCGATGTGTTCAACAAATGCGACCGGGTGCCCGCGGGGGAGATCATGCCCCACGGCCGGCAGATCTGCTCCATCTCTGCCCGTACCGGCGAGGGGGTTGAACGCTTACTGGAGATGATCGACCGGCAGCTGGACAAGGGTACCCGCCGCTGCGTGCTGCACTTGCCTTATGATAAAGCAGCTTTGCTGGATGTACTCTATCGGGAGGCCCGGGTGGAGACGGTGGAATATGGCCAGACCATCGATGTGGTGGCGGTGTGCGGCCCTCGGACACTGGGGCAGATGAAAGCGTATGTGGAAGGCTGGGTAGAGCCCAAAGAAGATTGGGAATAAATGTTTTCCAAGATATGTATTGCAAATTTACTTTATAGGTAAACCGCCTGGAAAAAGCCGATGTCCGGGCATATCGCACGCAGACTGCAAAAAAGGTGCAGAGGAGAGAGAAAACATGGACGGGTATCTGGTGCCGCTGAAAGAGGCGGAGAGCGAATTTACGGAAAAGCGTTCCCGTTTTATCAGCCATATCTGCCGGGTAGAGACAGAAGAGGAGGCCCGGAGATGGATCGAGCAGCTCAAAAAGCGCTATTATGATGCCCGGCATAACTGCTGGTGCTATTTGCTGCGGCAAAGCGGGGTGGTGCGCTACAGTGATGACGGAGAGCCCCAGGGCACCGCGGGGCAGCCCATGTTAGGGGTCCTCCAGCGGGAGGGGGTCACAGATGCGTGCTGCGTGGTGACCCGGTATTTCGGGGGGATCCTATTGGGGGCTGGCGGTTTGACCCGGGCCTATGCCCGGGGCGCCAAAGACGTGCTCAATGCCTCCGGAATTGCCCGGATGCGCCGCTGGACACTGTGGGATATCCCCTGCAGCTATCCGCTTTTTGAACGGGTGAAGCTGGAAGTGGCCGCTTGCGGCGGCATGATCCGGGATGTGGAGTACGGTGAGGCCGTTACGGTTCGGGCCGCCTTTTTGCCCCCTGATGCAGAGGCTTTCTCCGCCAGAGTCACAGAGCTGTCCGCCGGAGCAATCCATCTGACAGCGGCGGGAGAGGTGATCCTTCCGGATCCCTGCCCGGAAAGATAAAAAAGAGGCAGGGAAGGAATGCCCTGCCGGCAAAAAGCGCCTGCGCAATTTTGCGCAGGCGCTTTTTAAGAAGGGATTTTCTGGAGCAGGAAAATTTCCCGGAGCTTTTCGCGGGAGCAGACCCCAAAGCCTCTCACCAAAGACCCATCAGGGCCGTGAGAACGGAGAGGATCGCAAGCCCCGCCAGATTCGCCCCGGTGAAGACCAGCAGGTACCGGCCTGGTGTGGCATGCTCTGTGCGGAGATAGAGCTTCATGGAGATGAGGCTGGCAAGGGAGGCGATGGGGGTGCCCAGCCCTCCCACGTTGACGCCGGCGAGAAGAGATCTCCAGTTTTCTGTGAAACCGCTGAGGAGAACGGCTGCAGGCACATTGCTGATCACCTGGCTGGTCAGAAGGCTGGTCCAGTAGGTGCTGGAGTCCATCAGCTGCTCCAGCGTCCGGCGTACCCACTCTATGCGGCCAAGATTTCCGGAGAAGACGAAAAAGCAGACAAAGGTGGCCAGAAGAGCGTAATCCACTTGCCGGAAAAGACCGGGAGCACAAAACGCCAAGGCGAGGATGACGATCCCCGTGAGGATCCCATAAGGAAGGATGTGGGCCACGGAGAGCAGGCACAATACAAAGAGGACACACAAAAGGCCAAATAGGCGCGGGGAGGTGATGTGCTCTCGCGCAGGGAAGAGGATCTCGATGGTACGGCTCTTTGTGGCCAATGAGGCGGCGGAGAGCGCCAGGAGGCTGATCAGAGCGATGGGGAGCACCACCAGGAGAAACGAGCCCATGGGCAGATCGTAGTAGGAACACAAAAAGAGATTTTGGGGATTTCCCACCGGCGTTGCCATACTGCCAAGATTTGCCGCCAGGGTCTGCAGGACCACGATCCGGATCAGAGCATCGGTGCAGCCAATGCGGCTTAATACCAAGATAGAAAAGGGGACAAAGGTCAAAAGCGAGACATCATTGGTCACCAGCATGGAGGTGAAAAAGGGCAGGAGCACCAAGAGGAGGAACAAAAGACGCAGCTGTTTTCTTCCGCTGAGCAGATACTGTGCCAGAACGGAGAACAGCCCGCACTGCTGCAGTCCCGTCACCACGGCCATCAAACAAAACAAAAGGCACAGCACCCGCAGATCGATGTACCCGGCGTAAGCGATATCCGGCGGCACCGCAAACATGGATGCCACCGCGCATAAAAAGGCGATGGACAATACCGCCTCTCTCCGGCAGAAGGTAGAGAGCCTGGAGAGAAGACCCCTCATAAAACCGCCCCTTTTCAAATCGTAAGTTCAAGGAAAAAGACATAAAACAAGAAGACCGGAAACAAAAGCTTCCGGTCTTCTTGGTACGCCGTGAGGGATTCGAACCCCCGGCCTTCTGGTCCGTAGCCAGACGCTCTATCCAGCTGAGCTAACGGCGCATGCCAGACACTGCTTTTCAGCACCATCAAACAGCTTAATTAGCTTATCACAACTAATTTGAAAAAGCAAGCCTTTTTTCATAATTTTGCACTTTTTTTTGAAGGCCGCAGACAGGCACTTGTAAAAGCAGTCGCATTTTGGTATACTACCTTCCAGATTATAAGAAAGCGGTGAGTCCATGGATCAGTATGCCATTAAAAGCGTTGCCTTCGGCGGTTTTGATAAGGAGGACGTGGTCCGGTATATTGAAGAAGCAGCGCGGAAAGCCGCTTCCGTCCAAAAGGAATTGCAGGAGGAAGTTGAGGACCTGAAAAAGCAGTTGGCCGCCCTGCAGGAAGAGGCCACTGACCTGCGGGGACAGGCCGGGGAGCTCTCTGTGGCCCGGGACGCCCTGCAGCAGGAACTGGAGCAGGAGAAAAGCCGCCGGGTGGCGCTGGAGCCCCTGGAAGAGGAAGTGAAGAGCCTGCGCCAGGAGGTGGCCTCTCTGCGGCCTGACGCTCAGGCATATGAGCACCTGCGGGAACGGGTGGGCAACATTGAGTGCGACGCCCGCAAACGGGCGGCTGAGATCGAAGAGCGCACCGTGGAACAGATGAGCCGCACCCTGGAACGCTTCCGCACCCAATATACATCCCTGATGGCCACCTTTACCTCCACCGCAAATTATGTCAACGGAGAGCTGCGGAAAGTGGAGGTAAATCTCTCCCAGCTGCCCAGGGCAATGGACCCCTCCTCCGGGGAAATGGAGGAGTTGGCAGCGCTGCTCTCCCGTATGGGGAAAAAAGAAGAGAGTTAATAAGACAGGAATCGGCATCGCCGGTTCCTGTTTTGTTTTTAACAATAATGCCCGGACCAGGATAGAACGGGGGGCGTATTGAGAGGAGTGAGATTGTTAAAGTTCAAACAAAATGCGATAATTCCCTCTGAAAACCTGCAATTAGCTGGGATAGAGAATTCGCGGCACTTTTTTGTGCAAAAGGAAGAAATGCCCTGTTTCTGGCAAAATTCCCTTGCAAATGGGGCATTTATTGACCTATACTTTAAATTGCGGATAACATTCGGCATTACACAAAATGTGGTGGTTCTCAGGCGGCGGATTTTTGCGTTTAAAACACCTGCAAAGGATGGAAAAACGCCTGAAACCCTCTGAATCTGGGAAAAGGAGAGAAGGTGAGATCGGATGTCTTTGGAAGGAATCGAAAAGGTCTTGCAGACGGAAAGCAGCAATCAAGAGCGCAAGAGTGCTGCGGAGGCGGAGGCCCGGCGAATCACGGCAGACGCAGAGCGGGCCGGCGTGGCGTTGGTCCAGCAGGCGCGGGACGATGCGGCGCAATCCGGCAGAGAGCTGCTGCAGCAGGCGGAGCAAAGAGCGCAGCGGCAGGTTGAAGAAGTTCAGAAGGCAGCACAGGCAGAGTGCGCCGCCCAGCGGGAAAAAGCTGCCCGGCGGCTGGATGAGGCCGCGGAGTTTATCGTCGGAAGGATCGTGAATCACTGAGATGGCCATTGTAAAAATGAAAAAGCTCCGTGTCATCGCAATGGCGAGTTGTCGGGAGGACCTTTTGGAGGACCTGCTGCTTTCCGGCTGTGTGGAGATCAGTGAGCCGGACGCGCGATTGGATGATCCGAAGTGGGCGGCATTGTTCACGCGGGAATCCTCTCGACTGACGGAGACAAAAAGCGAAATCACAGATGTCAATACGGCGCTGAACGCCATCAAGCATTATGCGCAATTGAAAGACGGCATGTTTTTGCAGCGCCATCCCATTTCCGAAAAAGAGTTTTTGGGCTCCCGGATGGTGGAAAAGGCCCAGGAGGCCAGTCGCCGGGTGGGTCAGGCTCTGGAGGAGATCGCCCGCCTGCAGGGAGAGGAAAATCGCCTCACATCCAAAATGGCGGGGTTGCAGCCCTGGCAGGGGTTGGACATGCCGTTGGAGCTGGAGGGCAGCAGCCATGTTGTGTTTCGCATGGGCGTTTGCCCCTCCGGCGTGGATGTGGGCGCCGTCAAAACAGACTTGTCCGCCTCCGGCGCGGCGGCGGAATTTTATGAGATCAGCGCGGATAAGCTCCAGAGATACTGCCTGGTCATTTTCCACCGGGATGATGAAGAGGCTGTCCAACAGGTGCTTTCCACCTATGGATTCAGTGCCACCACATTCCAGGGAATGCATGGAACGGCAGAGGAGAATATACGCCAGCTGACAAAGCAGCTTCAGGAAAACCGCAGCCGTCAGGAGGCGGCCACCGCCGCCATCGTGAAAAGTGCCGGTGACCGGGATGCCCTTCGGGCCTATGCCGACCGGCTGAACGCCGAGGCTGCCAAGGAGACCAATGCCGGCCGTCTGCTGACGGACGGGCAGATCGTCCTCTTTGAAGGATGGGTCCCTGCAGAGAACCTGGCCCAGGCGGAAAAGATCCTGCGGGAAAATGGTTGTGCATGGGAGGCTTCCGATCCCACGGAAGAGGAGTATCCCAGTGTGCCGGTGAAGCTAAAGAACAGTTTCTTCAGCCGCTGCATGAACGTGGTGACGGAGATGTACTCTCTCCCCGCGTACGGCACGGTGGATCCCAACCCCTTGATGGCGCCGTTTTTCATCTTGTTCTTTGGGATCATGATGGCGGATATGGCCTATGGGATCTTGATGATCCTGGGGGCACTGTTCGTCCTGCGGAAGAAGCCCCAGGAGGGGACCCGCAATTTCATGGAGCTGGTTTTCTGGTGCGGTATCAGCACTTTGATCGTGGGCGCCATGAGCGGCGGCTTTTTCGGAGACTTTATTCCCCAGCTGCTCAAGGTCATTAATCCTGCCAGCACTTTTGAGATGCCGGCGCTGTTTACGCCTCTGAACGATACAGTGGCCATCATGTTGGGCTCCATCGTTTTGGGCTGCGTGCAGATCTTCACCGGTATGACGGTGAGTATCGTCAGGAAGATCCAGACCGGCAATTTCATTGATGCGCTGTTCGATGAGATCACATGGTGGATTATCCTGGGGGGCATCGCCCTTGCGATTTTCGGCATCGGCACGGTGGCCGGTGTGCCGGTGGTGCTGGTGATCGGCGGTTTGATGCTGGTGTTCGGCGGTACCCGGGAAGCCAAGGGCTTTGGCAAGCTGACGAAGCTGGTGGGCCTTGTGTATAACGGTGTTACAGGGTTTTTCAGCGATGCGCTGTCCTATGTCCGGCTGATGGCCCTGATGCTCTCCGGCAGCGTGATCGCCTCGGTGTTCAACACGCTGGGGGCCACGTTTGGCAACGTGATCTTGTTTGTAATCATCTCCATGATCGGAAACGCGCTGAACCTGGCGCTGAACCTGTTGGGCTGCTATGTCCACGATCTGCGTCTGCAGTGCCTGGAGTTTTTCAACCGGTTTTATCAAGAAGGCGGACGGCCTTATCAACCTTTGTCCATTCAAACAAAATATGTAGATGTAATTAAGGAGGAACAGTAACATGGCAGCTTTTTTTGAATTATTCGGTGGCACCGGCCTGGCATTTTTAGGTGCAGCACTGGCAGTGGGCCTGTGCTGCGTTGGCTCTGCAAAGGGTACTGGAATGGTGGGCGAAGCCGCCACCGGCGTCATCAGCATGGCTCCTGAAAACTTCTCCAAGTGCTTGATTCTGCAGGTGCTGCCCGGCACTCAGGGCCTGTACGGCATGGTGGCGTGGTTCTTCGTTTTGCTGACCATGGGCGTCTTCGGCGGAAGCGGCATGGTGGACCTGAGCGTCACCCAGGGCCTTACCATCTTTGTCTCCTGCCTGCCCATCGCACTGGGTGGCTGGCTGTCTGCTATCTTCCAGGGCCGCGTGGCTGCCGCCTCCATCAATATCGTGGCAAAGCGTCCGGATGAGGCCACCAAGGGCATCATCCTCTGCGGTATCGTTGAGTTCTACGCCATCTTGTCTTTGCTGGCCACCATCCTGCTGCTGATGAACGCGCTGTGATGCGGTTCACAGATCAACAGGAAAGGCGGTAATGTTCAATGAATGGAATTGATAAAATTGCGCAGCGTCTGACAGAGCAGGCCCAGGCGGAGATCAATGGCATCCTGGGTGCGGCGCAGGAGGAAGCTGAGCAGATCACCGCCAGATATGGGGCGCAGGCTCAGCAGGAGGCTGCGGAACTGGCGGGGAAGAATGAAAAGGCCGCCGCCGAACGGGAACAGCGGTTGATCAGCGCCGCCGAAATGGAGGCCAAAAAGACCGTGCTGGCTGCCAGACAGGAGATGGTGGAAGCCGTCTATGTCCGGGCGCTGGAAAAGCTTTGCGCACTGCCTCAGGAGCAGTACATTTCCGTGCTGGCCGATCTGTTGGCGCAGGCGGCACCCAACGGGCGGGGCGAGGTGATTTTTTCGGAGGAGGACCGCAAGAGCGTGGGAGCGGCGGCGGTGGCCAAGGCCAATGCGGCCGGGGGCGGTGCCCTGACCCTCTGCGATGAGACGCGTCCCATCCGCGGCGGCTTCATTTTGAAAGACGGCAACGTGGAGGTCAACTGCGCATTTGACACACTGGTACGTCTGCAAAAGGCGCAGACGGCAGGAGCTGTGGCGAAAAAGCTGTTCGACTGACAAGGAGGAAGTGCCTTGGCTAAAAGAATCAAAGACACCGATTATCTGCCGGTCTCCGGACGGATCCGGGCCATGGAGAACAGCCTCCTGACCAAAAGCCGTATGGAACAGCTGCTGGAAGCGCGTACGGAGGAGGAACTGGAAAAGGTCCTTCAAGAGTGCGGGTATCCGGAGTTGGATGCCCAGCGGCCTGAGGCAATGGATGCCGCTATCGCGAAGGTGCGGGAGCGGGATCTGGCGGATGCCTCCGCAGGGGTTCCGGACACCAGATATATCGACATTTTTAAGGTAAAATACGACTACCACAACATCAAAACCGCACTGAAGGCCCAGGCGATGGGCACCGATCCCATCCATATGATGATCGACATGGGCCGCGTCAGCGCCGAGGCGGTAAAAAAGGCTGTGCTGGAAAACGATTTGGAAAATCTGCCTCCCCGGCTTCAGGCCACCATTGCCGAAGGCAGGGAGATCCTGGAGACCACCCGGGATCCCCAGCTGAGTGATATGGCGGTGGACCGGCGGATGTATGAAGATTTGACGGAGCTGGCCCAAAAGACCAGGAGCAGCTTTCTGCAGGGCTACGTCCGCGCCCAAATCGACGCCGCCAATCTGCGCACGGTGGTGCGGGTCATTCGGATGGGCAAGGGCGGCGACTTCCTGAAAAACGCGCTGCTGCCCGGCGGAGACTTTCCTCCGGAGCAGCTGGAAAAAGTCGGCGGAGAAGGCGGCGCGGGCCTTGCGGAAGTCTATGTCAATACGGATTTCCAATCTGCGGCTGAAGCGGGGCAGGAAGCGCTCCAGGGCGGCAGCCTGACCAATTTTGAAAGGCTTTGTGACGACGCTGTGGGGACCTATCTCTCCGGCGCACAGCGCATTCCCTTTGGCG
Organism: uncultured Oscillospiraceae bacterium; assembly: GCA_944385475.1. GTDB lineage: Bacteria > Bacillota > Clostridia > Oscillospirales > Oscillospiraceae > Oscillibacter. Next base: position 55,127 of record CALWXJ010000003.1, on the reverse strand, counting down.
AAGCGCCCTTGCTGGGATATTTGGCGGCGCGGGAGACGGAGTATACAAATCTGCGGATCCTGCTGATGGGACGGAGCGCCGGGCTGAGCGCCGATGTGCTCCGCTCCCGTCTGCGGGCCGGTTATGTATAAGGCGGTGAAGGCATGGCTGCAACATATCGAATTGCCGTAATTGGCGACTGGGAATCTGTTATGGGCTTTCGTGCCTTGGGCCTGGATACCTATCCGGTCACCTCTGTGGAAGAGGCCAAAGAGACGGTGCGGGAACTGGCAAAGACGGACTGTGCGGTGATTTATCTCACAGAGACCCTGGCCAAGGGGATGGAGGATGTGCTCTCCCGGTATAAGGACGAGCTTCGTCCCGCCATCATCCTGATTCCCGGAAGAAACGGCTCTTTGGGTATCGGCAAGGCCAATATCCAGCGGGCCATTGAACGGGCCGTGGGCGCGGATATTCTCTGAGTCCGGCGGCTGGAGTCTTGTTGCTTCAGGCACAAGAAGACCCTTTCTGCGAATCTATCCTGAAAGAAGGTTGTTTATTTGAGCGGTAAAGTTGTGAAAGTTTCCGGGCCGCTGGTAGTGGCTACGGGCCTGTCGGACGCCAACATGTCCGACGTGGTCCGTGTGGGCCCCCAGCGCCTGATCGGTGAAATTCTGACAATGAAAGGCGACACTGCCTCCATCCAGGTCTATGAGGAGACTTCCGGCCTGGGCCCTGGGGCAGAGGTGGAAACCACCGGGGCACCCATGAGTGTGGAACTGGGCCCCGGCATGATCGAGGGGATCTATGACGGGATCCAGCGCCCCTTGGAAAAAATTGTGGAGAAGGTGGGCTCCAACATCACCCGCGGTGTGGAAGTCCCCGCTGTGGCCCATGAGAAGAAGTGGGAATTCACTGCCACTGTGAAAGCGGGAGACCATGTAGTAGGGGGCGATGTCATCGGCACCGTCCCTGAGACTCCTGTGGTGCTGCATAAGATCATGGTACCCCCCAATATGAGCGGCACCATTACGGACATCAAGAGCGGCTCCTTCACCGTGATGGAGACGGTAGCCACGCTGAAGACGGATGACGGAAAAGAAGTCCCCCTGACCATGCTGCAAAAGTGGCCGGTCCGTGTGGGACGGCCCTATGCCAAGAAATTCCCGCCCAAGCGTCCTCTCTGCTCCGGTCAGCGGATCATCGACACGCTGTTCCCCATTGCCAAGGGTGGCACCGCCGCTGTTCCCGGCCCCTTCGGCTCCGGCAAGACGGTGGTGCAGCACCAGCTGGCCAAGTGGTCCGACGTGGACATCGTGGTCTACATCGGCTGCGGCGAGCGCGGCAACGAGATGACAGACGTTCTGCGGGAATTCCCCGAACTGAAAGACCCCCGCACCGGCGAGTCCTTGATGAAGCGGACGGTGCTGATCGCAAACACTTCCGATATGCCTGTGGCCGCCCGTGAGGCCAGTGTCTACACCGGCATCACCATCGCGGAGTACTTCCGGGACATGGGCTATGACGTGGCTGTTATTGCAGACTCCACCTCCCGCTGGGCCGAGGCACTGCGCGAGATGTCCGGCCGTCTGGAAGAGATGCCCGGCGAAGAGGGCTATCCCGCGTATCTTGCCTCCCGTCTTGCCCAGTTCTATGAGCGGGCCGGCAGTGTGCAGTGCATTGGCTCCGACGAGCGCCGGGGCAGCCTGACGGCTGTGGGCGCCGTGTCCCCTCCGGGCGGCGACCTCTCCGAACCCGTTTCCCAGGCCACTATGCGGATTGTCAAGGTGTTCTGGGCTCTGGATGCCTCTTTGGCCTATAAGCGCCATTTCCCGGCGATTAACTGGCTGAACTCCTACTCGTTGTATCTCGATTCTCTCAAGCCCTGGTTTGATGAGAATCTGGGAGAGACCTTTATGCAGGACCGCACCAAGGCCATGGGCATTTTGCAAAATGAGGCCAGCCTCAACGAAATCGTGCAGCTGGTTGGTAAAGACGCGCTCTCTCCCAATGACCAGCTGACGCTGGAAGTGGCCCGGATGATCCGGGAGGACTTCCTGCAGCAAAACGCGTTCATGGATGTGGACAGCTTCTCCGACTATGGCCGGCAAAAAGAGCTGCTGGATATTATCCTCAGCTATGATAAGAGCTGCCGTTATGCCATCGGCCAGGGGGCCAATGTGACAGAGCTGTTCCAGATTCCCGCCCGGGAAAAGATCGGGCGTGCCAAGAGTGTGCCTGCGGAGGAATATCCTCAGGTCTATGAGCAGATCCGCAGCGAGATGGAGCAGCAGATCCAGGAGATCGCGGCCAAGGGAGGTGACCAGGAATGATTCGTGAATATAAAACCGTAGAGGAGATCGTCAGCCCTCTGATGATGGTCCGTATGGTGGAAAACGTCACCTACGATGAGCTGGTGGAAGTGGAGCTGCACGATGGCTCCATCCGCCGGGGCAAGGTGCTGGAGGTCAACGGTGATACCGCTGTGGTGCAGCTGTTTGAGTCCGCTGCCGGCATTAACCTGGCGGATGCCAAGGTCCGTTTCCTGGGCCACCCGCTGCAGCTGGGTGTCTCCGGCGATATGCTGGGCCGCGTCTTCAACGGCATGGGCCAGCCCATTGACGGCGGTCCTGAAATTCTGCCGGAGGAGTATAAGGATATCAACGGCCTGCCCATGAACCCCGCTGCCCGGGACTATCCCAACGAGTTCATTCAGACCGGTGTCTCCACCATCGATGGATTGAATACTCTGGTCCGTGGCCAGAAGCTGCCTATTTTCTCCGGCTCCGGCCTGCCCCATGCCAATCTGGCTGCCCAGATTGCCCGGCAGGCCAAGGTGCTGGGCGACGAGAGTGCCAACTTCGCCGTGGTCTTTGCCGCTATCGGCATTACCTTTGAGGAGTCGGAGTTCTTCGTCAGTGAGTTCCGCCGCACCGGCGCCATTGACCGTACTGTGATGTTCTCCAACCTGGCCAATGACCCTGCGGTTGAGCGTATCTCCACGCCCCGTATGGCACTGACCGCCGCGGAGTATCTGGCCTTTGAAAAGGATATGCACGTGCTGGTCATCATGACGGATATCACCAACTATGCTGAGGCACTGCGGGAAGTTTCCGCCGCAAAGAAGGAAGTCCCCGGCCGCCGCGGCTTCCCTGGCTACCTCTATACCGACCTGGCCACCCTCTATGAGCGGGCCGGCCGTCAGCTGGGGAAGAAGGGCTCCATTACTCTGATCCCCATTTTGACCATGCCGGAAGATGATAAGACCCATCCCATTCCTGACCTGACAGGCTATATCACCGAGGGCCAGATCATTTTGAGCCGCGCGCTGTACCGCCAGGGAATCCATCCTCCGGTGGACGTGCTGCCCAGCCTTTCCCGTCTGAAGGATAAGGGCATCGGCGAGGGCAAGACCCGGGAAGATCATGCCGGCACCATGAACCAGCTCTTTGCCGCTTATGCAACCGGCAAAGATAACAAAGAACTCATGAGCATTCTGGGCGAGGCGGCACTTACCCCCACGGATTTGCTGTACGCCAAGTTTGCCGATGAATTTGAACGGCGCTATGTCAACCAGGGATATGAGGAAAACCGTTCTATCGAAGAGACGCTGAACCTGGGCTGGGAGCTTTTGAGCATCCTGCCTAAGAGTGAGCTGAAACGGATCAAACCGGAGCTGATTGAGAAATACTGGCCGAAAAAAGATCAGGAATAAGGAGGGGTGAGCCATGGCGAATATCACGGTAAGCCCTACCAGAATGGAGCTCACCCGCCTCAAAGGCAAGCTGCGCACCGCTCAGCGGGGACACAAGCTGCTTAAAGACAAGCGGGATGAGCTGATGAAACAGTTCCTGGACACGGTGCGGGAGGTGAGAAGCCTTCGCGCCGAGGTGGAAGAGGAATTGTTGGCCGTACACGGCTCGTTTACGGTGGCCTCTGCATTGATGAGCTCTGAGGCGTTGGAGCAAGCTCTGCTCTATCCTAAGCAGAGCGTGGAGCTGACCATGAGTTTTCAAAACATCATGTCGGTGAACGTGCCCATCTACCACTTTCAGACGAAGACCAAATCTGACGCTGACATCTACCCGTATGGCTTTGCCGGAACCTCCGGTGAGTTGGATACGGCCGTGGAGGCTTTGGGGAAGGTCTTTCAAAAGATGCTGAAGCTGGCGGAGATTGAAAAATCTGCCCAGTTGATGGCGGAGGAAATCGAAAAGACCCGCCGCCGTGTCAACGCTCTGGAATATGTCATGATCCCCAACACCCAGGAGTCTATCCGCTATATTACTATGAAGTTGGATGAGAATGACCGCTCCACCACCACCCGATTGATGAAGGTGAAGGATATGCTTTTGAAGGAAGCCATTGAGGAGCGCCAGGCGGCAAATGCCAAGGCCATTGAGGCATTTTCCACAGCGGGAGAGACGCAGTCGTAACGACTATTATAAAAAAGATGCCGCTTTTAGCGGCATCTTTTTTATAATAAAAGACAGCAGCAGGTGTCCAGAACCCTGGGGAGGCGGCTGAATTTACATTGACAAGGCCAAACAGCAGCACTATAATAAAAAAGGCGTTTTTTCCCACAATTTTTATAAATACGATAAAATGTTGTATTTACAACAGAAATTTTGTGGAAAATTGTGTGTAATAGACTGGCAAGATCAAGAATTTGAGTGGAGGAATTTACATATGCACTGCGTAATCCCTGTGACTTCGGATGTTATGTGGCTGGGGGGATCGGACCGCCGGCTGGCCCTGTTTGAAAATGTTTATCCCATTCCCAGAGGCGTTTCTTATAATGCCTATTTGGTGTTGGATGAAAAGACCGTATTGATGGATACTGTGGATAAGGCCATCAGCGAGCGCTTTTTTGAAAATCTGGAGTGTGCCCTGAATGGGCGGGGGTTGGATTATCTGGTGGTGAACCATATGGAACCGGATCACGCCGCCACCCTGGGGGAACTGCTGCTGCGCTATCCTGACGTGCAAGTGGTTACAAACGCCAAGGTACTGACTATGGTGCAGCAGTTTTTCCACATCGACCTCCAGGGCCGCAGCCTGGTGGTGAAGGAAGGGGATACGCTTACCACAGGACGGCACACCTTTGCCTTTGTTATGGCCCCTATGGTCCATTGGCCGGAGGTGATGGTGACGTATGATACCACAGACAAGACCCTGTTTTCCGCCGACGCCTTTGGAACTTTTGGCGCTATGAATGGCAACCTCTTTGCTGACGAGGTTCCCTTTGAGACGGAGTGGCTGGATGATGCCCGCCGCTATTATACCAACATTGTGGGCAAGTATGGTCCGCAGGTACAGGCCCTTCTGAAAAAAGCGGCAGGACTGGAAATTGCCAGGATCTGCCCGCTTCATGGTCCCATCTGGCGGGAGAATATCGGGTGGTTTGTGAATAAGTATCAGCAGTGGAGCACCTATACCCCGGAGGAGCAGTCGGTGATGATCGTCTGCGGCAGCGTGTATGGCCATACAGAGACCGCCTGCGAGATCCTGGCCGCCAAATTGGCGGAGCGGGGCGTGAAGAACGTGGCGGTATATGATGCCTCGCATACTCATGTTTCCACTTTGGTGGCAGAGGCCTTCCGCCGCAGCCATCTGGTGTTTGCCTCCGTGACTTATAACAACGGGATTTATACACCTATGGAGACCCTGCTGCTGGATCTGAAGGCGCATAACCTGCAAAATCGCGGAGTTTCCTTCATTGAAAACGGCAGTTGGTCTCCGCAAAGCGGCAAGCTGATGAAGGAGATCGTGGAGTCTATGAAGGGCATGCGGGTCATTGGGGAGACGGTGACACTGCGCTCTTCTGTGAGCTGTGATCAGGTGGGGGATCTGGTGGCTTTGGCGGATGCCATCGCCAAGGATCTTCTGGGCTGATTTATTCAAACAAAATCCGCAGCCGAGGAATCGGCTGCGGATTTTTTCATTGATTAAAAAATGGCAGGCCCTTATCAAAAGGGCCTGCCATGATTTTTAAAAGGGGAGCAATTACAGCAGTGTAATCCCGGCAGCTTCGCAGCCCTTTACCGTTGCTTCATCCCAGAGGCTGGCCTGCACTTCGCCGATGTGACAGGTTTCCAACAGCAGCATGCAGACCCGGGACTGACCAATACCGCCGCCAATGGACAAGGGCAACTGATTGTTCAAAAGCATCTGATGGAACGGCAGTTGGCGGCGATTGTCACACCCTGCCATGGTCAACTGCCGGTCCAGGGATTCGGCGTTGACCCGGATGCCCATGGAGGATACTTCGAAGCGATCCTGCAGCACCGGGTTCCACATGAGGATATCCCCGTTGAGATCCCAGTCATCATAGTCCGGGGCACGGCCGTCGTGCTTGATGCCGGATTTCAAAGTCTTTCCGATCTGCATGAGGAATACGGTGTGATGTTTCCGGCAGATCTCCCTCTCCCGCTCATTGGGAGTCAGGTCGGGATAGCGGTCTTCCAGCTCCTGCGTGGTGATGAAATACACATCCCGGTCAGGTCGGCAGGTCAAAACAGGATAGGCGTTGCGCAGAGCTGTGGCAGTATCGCACAGGCAGCCCACAATATCCCGCACCGTGTCTTTAAGATACTGAATGTTTCGGTCTTCTTCCCGGATATGTTTTTCCCAGTCCCACTGGTCCACATAAATGGAGTGGAGGTTATCCACTACCTCGTCACGACGGATGGCATTCATATCCGTAAAAAGGCCCTCGCCAGCCTTGAATTCATAGCGTTTAAGAGCCAGGCGTTTCCATTTTGCAAGAGAGTGCACTACCTGTCCCTCTGTACCCACATCGGGAATGTCAAAGGACACAGGGCGCTCCACACCGTTGAGGTCGTCATTCAGGCCGGTTTTCCCATCAACAAACAGGGGAGCGGAGACTCGGTGCAAATTCAGACGTACCGTCAAATTGTGCTGAAAGTCCTCATGGATCAGCTCAATTGCCCGTTGCAATTCGTTATTGGTCAGCTTCATCTTGTAGCCATCGGGAATATACAGTTTGCTCATAAAACCAGCCTTTCTTTTCTCAATTTCGGGATGGTATCAGCGACTTAATTTTTCAAGGCCAAGACGCAGGCGGCGCAGCGCCTCCTCCTGTCCCAGAATGCAGCAAAGCTCCACAGCGCCGCCGGGAGTTACCAGCTTACCAGCCACGGCGATGCGAACCGGCCACATGAGCGTGGCGTTTTTCACTCCCAGAGTCTCCGCCAGGGAAATGAGGGTATCGTGGACGGTGTCCATGGTCCAGGATTCCAGAGCCTCCAGAGCAGGGATCGCAGATTCCAGCATCACCCTGGAGATCTGGGCGTCCGTCTTGGACTTTTTATTGGTGAAGAAAGCAACATCGTAATCCGGAAGTGCATCAAAGAAATCTACCTTTTCCGGAATCTCGGTGAGTCTTTCACACCGGGCCTGCAGCAGCCCTGCCACTGCAGCAGAGTCGATGGCAGGATTTTTTACGCTCTGACGGATATAGGGCTCTGCCACCTTGGCAAAGTCCTCCGGAGACATGGCCCGGAGATATGTGGCATTGAAGTAATCCAGCTTGGCCAGGTCGAAGATGGCAGGGGATTTGGAAATACCGGAGATGTCAAAGGCCTGTACCAATTCCGGAAGGGAGAAGACCTCCTGTTCACTTTGGGCGCCCTTTGGGGACCAGCCCAACAGCGCCACATAGTTTAAAATGGCCTCCGTGAGATAGCCCTGGGCCTTCAGATCCTCATAAGAGGGATCCCCATGGCGCTTGCTCATCTTGTGCTGCTGATCCCGCATAACAGGGGAGCAGTGGACATAGGTGGGGATCTCCCAGCCAAAGGCCTCGTAAAGCAGATTATATTTAGGGGCAGAGGAGAGGTATTCGCTGCCCCGTACCACATGGGTGATCCCCATCAGATGATCGTCCACCACATTGGCAAAGTTATAGGTAGGCAGGCCATCCCGCTTAAGCAGTACCTGATCATCCAAATCCTTATTTTCCACCGTAATATCTCCATAGGAGACGTCGTGGAAAGTAGTGGTTCCCTCATGGGGGATCCGCTGGCGAATGACATAGGGCTTGCCGGCACTGAGGTTGGATTGGATCTGCTCCGCCGTCAGATTGCGGCAGGGATCGTCAGCGCGGTTGAATTCTCCGCTGTCCTCCTCAGACTCACACTTTTCACAAAAGCAGTAGTAAGCAGCGCCCTTCTCTACCAGTAATTGGGCGTATTTTTCATAGATATCCCGCCGTTGAGTCTGGACGTAGGGGCCCACAGGGCCGCCCACATCGGGGCCCTCATCGTGGTCAAGCCCACATTCGGCAAGAGTATGGTAAATAATCTCCGTGGCACCCTCTACCTGCCGGGTCTGGTCGGTATCCTCCAGTCGGAAGATAAAGGTGCCGTTTGCCTTACGGGCGATGAGCCAGGTGTACAGCGCGGTGCGCAGGTTCCCCACATGCATATAGCCGGTGGGGGAGGGAGCGAAGCGGGTGCGGACTTTCCCCTTGGGGATCCGGGACTCCATCTCCGCAAAATAGTTCATATCTGCTGCCACGATGATGCCTCCAATGTACTATAATTTCAAATGAAATTGCTCTTATTTCAATAGTGTTTATTATGGCTATTTCCATGGGGAATGTCAAGAACGGATTGCACTTTTCTACATTCCGTGTTATACTACATTGATTAAATTGTGCCCTTCTTGGTAATTTGCCGAGACGAGAAAAAAACGCGAGGTGCAGGGTATGGAAAACATGAGCCAAAATGAAAAAAAACGGATCCTCAGCGGAATTCAGCCCTCTGGAGATTTGACCTTAGGTTCTTATTTAGGTGCCATCCGAAACTGGGCGGCCCTGGCGGACGAATATGACTGCTATTATATGCTGGCGGATATGCACACCATCACAGTGCGCCAGGTCCCCGCAGACCTGCGCCGTCACACCATTACACAGCTGGCCACATACATTGCCAGTGGCCTGGATCCGGAAAAGAATGTCTTATTTGTCCAGTCCCATGTGCCGGCTCATGCCCAGCTTGGGTGGGTGTTGGACTGCTATACCATGTTTGGCGAGCTCTCCCGGATGACGCAGTTTAAGGACAAATCTGCCAAAAATGCAGATAACATCAACGCTGGGCTCTTTACCTATCCGGCCCTGATGGCTGCGGACATTCTCCTCTATCAGGCGGATCTTGTACCAGTGGGAGGCGATCAAAAGCAGCATGTGGAGATTTGCCGGGACATCGCCAACCGTTTCAACGGCATTTATGGGGAGGTATTTAAGATTCCTGAGCCCTATATCCCTCCGGTGGGGGCACGGATTATGAGTCTGACCTCTCCGGAAAATAAGATGTCCAAGTCAGATAAGGATCAAAATGGCTGCATCTATATGCTGGAAAGGCCAGAGGACATCATGCGCAAATTTAAAAAGGCCGTGACGGATTCCGATGCCTGTGTTCGGTATGATCCCGCGGGAAAGCCCGGGGTTTCCAATCTCATGCAGATCTATTCCGTGGCCACGGGCCGCGACTTTGACGCTATTCAGCGGGAGTTTGACGGCCAGGGATACGGCGCGTTTAAAACCGCGGTGGGGGAGGCTGTTGTGGAACTTCTGCGCCCCATTCGGGAGGAGACAGAGCGGCTTCTGGCAGAGAAAGCCTATTTGGAGAGTGTCTACCGCGCCGGCGCTGAAAAAGCAGGGCATGTTGCGGGAAAGACCTTGAATAAAGTCTATAAAAAGATCGGGTTCCTGGCACGGTGATGGAGGGCGGTTATGCTATTAGAAAATCAGCTGATTGCCTATGTGGTCCTGGCCCTTTTAACAGCTCTTGTGATCAGCTTTTTGATGACGCCGGTGGTAAAGAGCTTTGCCTATAAAGTCGGTGCCATCGATGTGCCCAAGGACGAACGGCGGATGCATAAGGTTCCTATTCCCCGGCTGGGTGGCTTGGCCATCTTTATCGGCTTCATGGTGAGCATTTTGCTGTTTTTGCCCATCCGGGGTAACCAGCAGATGCAAAGCGTACTGCTGGGGGCCGTCATCATTGTGGTTTTGGGCGTAGTGGATGACATTATGGCTTTGCCGGCGCTACTGAAGTTCGTGGTGCAAATCGTGGCGGCGCTGATCCCGGCTTTGAACGGCGTTTCCATCGAGGCGCTGTCCAACCCCAATATCTTTTCTGACAATCCCTACTGGGTTTTGGGATGGCTGTCTACGCCCATCACGGTTTTGTGGATCGTTGCCATCACCAACTCCGTAAACTTGATTGACGGCCTGGACGGTCTTGCCAACGGCGTGTCCGCCATCTCCGCCACCACGGTGCTGGTCATTGCTCTGATTGCGTCGGAATCCCAGGTGGCCATTGTCATGGCGGCCTTAGTGGGAGCCTGCGTGGGCTTTATGCCATATAACCTTAACCCTGCCCGGATGTTCATGGGGGACACGGGCGCCACCTTTTTGGGCTATATCCTGGCCACCATGTCCATCCAGGGCCTTTTTAAGTACTATGCCGTGGTCTCCTTTGTGGTGCCCTTTCTCATTTTGGGGCTGCCCATTTTTGACACGTCTTTTGCATTTATCCGGCGCATCGTCCATGGGCAAAGCCCTATGCATGCGGATCGGGGACATATCCATCACCGACTGATTGATATGGGCCTCAATCAAAAGCAGGCTGTGGCGACCCTCTACGTGATCTCCGCTATTTTAGGCCTTTCCGCCGTGGTGCTGACCACCGGGGGAGAGCAAAAGGCCATGCTGTTTCTGGTGGCACTGTGCATCGTGGCGGTGGTGGCCGGCCGGGTGGTGTTTCCCAAGGAGCTCCGGGAGGAGATCCAAGAGGAGCTCCACGAGGAGATGGAGGAATTAAAGGATCACAATCACCGGGACCATCCGGCGCAGGACAAGCCCGCGCAACAGCAGAAGGAGAAAGACAAGGAGGCCTGAGGATGGAAAAGCTGCGCATTATGAGCGTGTTCGGCACCCGGCCGGAGGCCATTAAGATGTGTCCTCTGGTCAAAGAGCTGGGGCAGCGCCAGGAGATCAAGAGTCTTTGCTGCGTCACCGCTCAGCACCGGCAGATGCTGGACAGCGTGCTGGAGGTCTTTCATGTCCGCCCGGATTGGGACCTGGACATTATGACCCCCCGGCAGACCCTTTCCGCCATCACCAGCAAGTGCCTCACCGGGATGGATGCGGCCATCGATGCTTTGAAACCGGATATGATCCTGGTCCACGGGGATACTTCTACCACCTTTGCCGGGGCACTGTCCGCTTTTTATCACCAGATTCCTGTGGGACATGTAGAGGCCGGACTCCGAACGTATGACAAGTATTCTCCCTTTCCAGAAGAAATGAATAGGAAGTTGGTCTCTTCCATTGCAGATTTGTTTTTTTGTCCTACGGTGAACAATAAAAACAACCTCTTGAAGGAGAACATCACAAAGGGATTATTTGTTACCGGCAACACCGTGATCGATGCGCTGAAGACTACTGTCCGGCAGGACTACCACTTCGCCACAGACGGTCTCAACCACCTTCCCTATAGAGAGAAAAAAGTGATCTTGGTGACCTGCCACCGCCGGGAAAACTACGGCCAGCCCATGAAAAACATCATGCTGGCCCTGCGGCAGATCGCCCAGGAGAACGAGGATGTAGAATTGGTGTATCCCGTCCATCTCAGCCCCGTGGTACGGGAGGCAGTGGACCAGTATCTCCGGGGGACTCCCCGGGTACATCTCATTGACCCTCTGCCTGCGGACGAGATGCACAACTTGATGGACCGGTGCTATATGGTATTGACAGACTCCGGCGGACTGCAGGAGGAGGCGCCTGCCCTGGGAAAACCGGTTTTGGTGATGCGCCGGGAGACAGAGCGGCCCGAGGCGGTGGAGGCTGGAACGGTGAAGATCTGCGGTGTGGCGCAGGAGGAGATTGTTGCCATGGCCCAGGAGCTCATCCGGGACCCGACGGCGTATGCCGCTATGGCTCATGCGGTGAATCCATATGGAGACGGACACGCCTGCCGGCGGATCACAGATGCTATTTTGTGGTACTTTGGCCGGGGCCCTCTGCCGGAGGATTACCTGCCCTAAAGGATATAGATGGAGAGGAAGGAGGGAGAGCGTGTGGATCGGCAAAAACTGCGCTATATCACATGGGTTTTTGTGGGGCTGACGGCTCTGATTGTTACCCTGATGCTCTCCGGGAATTTGCGCAGGACCTCCTTCATTACGCTTCCGGATACCACGCCACCTGACAATGCGCAGGTGGATGGTACAATAGAGGACGGGGCCATGGAAATAGTGGATATCCGGCCAGACACTGTGCAGGCGGCCATTGCCACTTTGCGCCGCCTGGATTCCTATCGCCGCACAGTGACGGTAGAGCAGATCTGGAGCGGCGGCAGCGGGACAACGGAGATCTCCACGGTGGTCTACGGAGGCTGGACCAGAATGGACCGGAGCATGGCGGACGGACAAGTGCGCCACACCATTACAGATGGGGAAAAGACCTACATTTGGTATAACAACGAGCAGAGCTATTTCTCTGGCCTTGCTGGCGGTATTTCCGCTGATACGGAACAGACGATTCCCACCTATGAAGAGGTGCTTCAGCTGCCGGTGGAGTCCATTGCAAATGCCGACTATCAGGCGGTTTCAGATGTAAATTGCATCCATGTGGAAACTGTGCAGGATGAGGCGGGCTATCAGATGCGGTATTGGGTCAGTGTAGACAGCGGCCTGCTGGTGGCGGCGGAAAAGGCATACCAGGGGGAAGTGGTCTACCGGATGGCAGCTTTGAGCGTGGATGCCGATGCCCCTGCTACGGAGGATTTTACCCTTCCCGATGGAACCATTTTGATTGAAGTGGCGTGAGATCGAAAGCCAATAAAAGCCGGCGGGAATTTCCCGCCGGCTTTTTCCAGCAAAGAGTACCTTCTCTATTTTCGAAGGCTTATCCTCATAGAATCAGCAGCAGCCCCAGTGCCACCAGAAGTTCGTCATCTGCTCCCTCCCGAAACAAAAAGAATAAAAGACCCAGTAAAAGAAGGTCTCCCGTATCGATGTGATCCAGATGTAGCTGATCCAGTACCTTGCGAAGAAGGTGGGAGATGCCGTCCCGGTCTTCTCCGGGAGGAGGGGGAGCGGATCTTGCCTCAAAGAATCCACCTCCAGAAGAAGGGGGAGGCTCCTGCCTGGGGGGTGGATCAGAAGAAAAGGAGGGGGAAGGGGGCGGTTGGGAACGCGGCTCATCTTCTGAGATCCGGGTGTAGGCGCCGCTATCTCCCCGGATATATCGGTTATACAAGGCCTATCCGCCCCCTTCCTTTAGGAATTTCCGCCCTACGTGAAAGAGCCTTGCAAGCTGCAGCGCCCGTTCGATCTTTTCCTGCCGCTCTGGCTTTAAATAGGGGCGCAGGGCAAACAAAAGCTGGCGGGCGCTGTTGTTTCGGTTTCCTCCAAGCTCTGCTGCCAGGGGAAGCAGGCGAGTCAAGAGCGCCGGATCCAGACTGCCGGCCAGCGAGGACAGGATATCCTTTTCCCCGGGGGTAGGCGGCTGGATGTGGGAAGGCTGCTCTTGTGCAGGGGGAGTATGCGGCGGATCTTCTGATTTGGGCGCGGATTCACCACCCCCCAGAGACTGAGCCAGCTGCATGATTTTGGACATGGCCTCCGGGTTGGAGAGAATGGAGTTGAGCTGCTCGTCAAATTCGGCCACGGAGACCACCTCCTGTCTTCATCATTTTTGGGCCGACTTCTGCAGCCGGTCCACAAGTGCCGCTCCGCCGGAGCTGGCGGTGATTTGGTTGATCATTTCCGCCAGCTGACTGGGGTCTCCCCCCGCGGCCGCCTGCACGGCTTTTTGCAGCCGGGCGCCCTGGTCCGGGCCTGTCAGCATTTTCATAAGCGCCTGACCGTCCTGGGAGTTCATCAGGGCCCGCAGGGCGGCGGGGTTCTTCTTCATCTGTTCCATCATGCGTGCCATCTTCTCGTCCATAGTGTCCTCCTTATTCGCCGCAGCAGGTTTCAAACCAGCATATGCGCAAAAAAAGAAAAAAGTGCCTGCACTACGGCGCAGGCACAAGCAGAATTTCAAAAAACTTTTTTGCCGGTAGAACAGTCTTTTTGAAGGGGGCAGCCCCGGCACTTGGGGCTGCGGGCAGTGCAGATATCCCGGCCGAAAAGCACCAACCGATGACAAAAATCAGAGGATTCTTTTGGGGGGATGCTCTCCCGCAGCTGCCGTTCCACCTGGAGGGGATCCTTGGACCCGTCAGTGATCCCCAGCCGGCCCGTGATCCGGATACAGTGCGTGTCACACACATAGGCGGGCTGGTGATAGACGTCTCCCAGAATGAGGTTGGCGGTCTTCCGGCCAACACCCGGCAGGGATACCAGGTCTTCCATCCGGTCCGGGACCTTACCCCCGTACTCTGCCAGCAGCTTTTGCGCACAAGCCACGATATCCCGGGCCTTTCCGTTGAAAAAGCCGCAGGAGTGGATGTACTCTCCCACTTCTTTTGGGTCAGCCTGGGCAAAGCTCTCCAGGGTGGGAAACCGCTGATAGAGAGCCGGCGTCACTTTATTCACCCGCTCATCGGTACACTGGGCGGAGAGCCGCACAGCAAACAAAAGCTCATAGTCCTTTTCATATTGCAGGGAGCAAAGCGCGTCGGGATAGAGGCCCTTCAAAGTCTCAATGATGCGCTTGACGGCGGCCTTGGATTTCATGGCAGTCACCTCATTTGTGGAATGGCAACAGCATACCACAAAATTCGACATTTGGCGAGAAAAACTTCAAGGCCTGTTCTGCGTTTCCCTTTGGAAAAGAAGATCTAAAAGTTTTTTCTCACAGCATCTGGAAATTATGGGACATTCCATGTAAAATCCATATAGAGCTTATCTTTTCAAAAGGGAGGTGGTGGGATGAACCGCCCCTTGGCAGACGAGATCCGTCCCAAGACCATAGAGGAAGTGGTGGGGCAGCGGCATTTGCTGGCCCCCGGCGCACTTTTGCGGCGGCTGATTGAAAACGGGACCGAGGCCAACATGGTCTTTTACGGCCCTCCCGGCACCGGGAAGACCACCATCGCCAATATCATCGCGGAGCGGACCCGCAAAACCCTCTATCGGTTGAATGCCACAACCGCTACGCTTCAAGATATCAAGGACATTATTGCGGATATGGGCACGCTTCTGGCCCCGGGAGGGATCCTGCTCTATCTGGATGAGATCCAGTATTTCAATAAAAAGCAGCAGCAAAGCCTCCTGGAATTTATGGAGAACGGGTCTTTGACCCTCATCGCCTCCACCACAGAGAATCCTTATTTTTATGTGTACGGTGCGCTTTTATCCCGCAGCACAGTGTTTGAATTTAAGCCAGTTTCCCCCGAGGAAGCTCAGAAGGCCGTCCTCCGAGCGTTGGAGGTGGAACAGAAGAGGAGCACCCTTCCCCTGAGCTGGGAGGAAGGAGTGCCCCTTCAGATCGCCACAGCCTGCGGCGGCGATGTCCGCAAGGCTATCAATGCGGTGGAGTTGCTTTGCCAGGCGTCCCCCGGTGAAACAGGCAGTGTCCATTTAAAAAAGGAGGATGCCCTTCAGGTGGCACAGCGCAGCGCCATGCGCTACGACAAGGGCGGAGATGCCATGTATGATATGGCCTCTGCCCTGATGAAATCTCTGCGGGGCAGTGACCCGGATGCAGCGCTGCACTACCTGGCCCGCTTTTTAGAGGCGGGAGATCTGATCACGCCCTGCCGCCGGCTGCTGTGTTCTGCCAGTGAGGACGTGGGCATGGCCTATCCCCAGGCCATCGCCATTGTAAAAGCCTGCGTGGACACCGCCATGCAGCTGGGGCTGCCGGAGGCGCAGCTGCCCCTGGCGCAGGCGGCGATCCTGTTGGCCACGGCCCCAAAGTCCAACAGCGTGGTGGAGGGGATCTCCAGAGCCTGGAAGGATGTCAAAACAGGCCGCACCGGGGATATTCCCCGGGAATTACAGAATGTTCACGTGGATTCCACAGGACAGGAGCGGGACCAAGGGTACCTCTATCCTCACCAGTTCCCGGGCCATTGGGTCCACCAACAGTATTTGCCGGATGCCTTGAAGAACGCCAAATACTATGAGTGGGGCGACAACAAGACGGAACAGGCCGCCAGAGCGTATTGGGAAAAGATCAAGGGCGGTCCTGTGTAAACACCGTTTCCACCGGATCGCGGATATAGTCCGGAGGAGAATACACCCAGTGATCCAGACATCCGTCTGTGATTTGGTAGTGCAGGGGTTCCGGCGCTTCAGCCGGGGGAAGCGTTTCAATGATCTGGAGTTTGATTTTCATTTTCTCGGGGCGGATGGACTTGATGTAAACAGATACAGCGCTGCCGGGAGACACATCCTGGGTCTTATCCGCAAGACCGGAGAGATTGGGGGCGAGCTCCACAAAGCAGCCATAGTCTTGGACTCCCCGGACGATTCCCCGCACAGTTTCTCCGGGAGCGTAGCGGCTGGCATTTTCCATCCAGGTTCCCAGAAGTTCCCGGTGGGTCATGGTGAAGCGCCGGCGCTGGGGGTCCATCTCCTGTACCACGGCAAGGATCTTCTGACCAGGGAGGAACCGCTGTCCGGGATGTTCCACCCGGGAAACAGAGATCCGCTCAATGGGCAGCAGGGCTACGATCCCGCATCCGATGTCCAAAAACGCGCCGAAAGGCTCAGAGCGAAGCACCCGGCAGGAGAGGACAGAGCCGGGGCGCAGATTCGCAAGGAACCACTCCATAGCCTGCTCCTGGGCCGCCCGGCGGGATAACTGGGCCACAACCGTGCCCTTTTCATCTGCTTGCACCGACAAGACTGTAAAGCAAATTAACTTGCCCACTCTTGATAATATTGAAATATCTCTCTCAGCCCCGCTGATCCAGGGGGCTACCGCCTCGTTGGGGGCGATCTCTCCCATGGCCCCGCCCAGGGAAAGGTGCAGCGTTCGCTGCGGGTCACACCGCTGGACATATCCCTCCAGGACGGTACCCAGAGCTTGGGCTTCTCGCAGCTGCTGCACCGTATAGGTATGAAGAGACGACGACCCCTCCGGTGGATATCGTTTATTTTCAGGCATTTCTATCGCATCCCATCTGCCGCAGAGGCGGCGGTAATACTCTATGATATGCAACTTTTTAAAAGGGATTGACAGGAGGACAGGATGGAACTGCATCTCAACGACATCGTGGAATTAAAAAAGACCCATCCCTGCGGCAGCTGCCGTTGGGAGATCCTGCGGGTGGGTATGGACATCAAACTGCGCTGCCTGGGGTGCGGCCACGAGCTGATGCTGCCCCGGAGTAAGGTGGAAAAAAGCATTCGTAAAATCATACCGAAGGAGACGATAACATGAGTAAAAAAGCTGCCCGGGCTCTGGCGCTGGCGTTGGTGATTGTTATGATCGTGGCGCTGGTGGCCAGCATGGTGGTCCCGTTTGTGTGATACATGAATCTGGGAGAACAAGAGGAGGGTGCCGCTGCCACCCTCCTTTTTTCCGACGGGTTTTCCGGCAGGACCGGCCTATAATGACTGCGTGGACGAAAGGGGGCCTGAGGATGCCAACGGTGTATCTGGACAGCGTCTTTTTTTTAAATGGATTAATGGATTACTTATTGCTGCTGGTGGCGGCCCGGATAGCGGGGATTCCCTTGTGCCGCAGGCGTTATGTTCTGGGGGCGCTGGTGGGGGCCGTTTACGCGGTGGGAGTCTTTTTGCCGGGGTTGCACTGGTTGGGAGAACCGCCGGTAAAGGCAGCCGTCCTGGTGGTGATGGCGGTAGCTGCCTATGGCCGACAGCAGAGGATGCTGCGGCTGACCTTGCTGTTTGCCGCGGTATCCTGCGCCATGGCGGGTTGCGTTTTGACCTTGAGCCTGGTGGCCGGGAGCAGGGTGCCGGTGCAGCAGGGCATTTTCTATACAGATGTGGATGGCACCGTGCTCTTGACAGCCGCCGCCGCAGCGTACTTTCTCACCAGGCTCCTCTTACGGGGAATCTTACGTCATGGGGTGGAAGGGACCCGATTTCCGGTGCGCCTTTGTGTGTCAGGCCGGGTAACCACCTGTACCGCTCTGCACGATACCGGAAACGGTTTGCGGGATCCCCTGGATGACCGCCCTGTTCTGGTGCTTTCGCCCTCTGTGGCTAAGAGTGCGCTTCCCCGGGAGGTGGAGGAGCTTTTGACGCCGGAGGCCCTGGCTGCACCGGATGAGCTGCTCCAGTCGATCCTGAAAAAAGCACCAGCTCTGGCTCCCCGGCTTTTGCCGTATCGATCCGTTGGGAAAGAGCGGGGGCTGATGCTGACACTGCGAAGCGATTGGATGGAAGTCGGAGGAAGGTCCTATACAGGGCAGCGCTTTGCGCTGTCACCCACAGAGGTGGGAACAGACTACAGCGCCCTTTGGGGCGGCGCGGTAAGAGAGGAGCGTGTGCGCGGTGCAAATTTTAAGTTGGTGTCTGAGCATCCTGCAAAAAGCAGGGATTCTTCCCTGTGAAGAAGTTCATTACATTGGCGGCAGTGACACCCTGCCCCAGCCTCTGAGCAAAGAGCGGGAGGCAGAGCTACTGGGCCGGCTGGATGAGCTGGAAGCCCGACAGGAGGTCATCGAACATAATTTGAGGCTGGTGGTGTACATTGCCCGGCGGTATGAAAATACCGGGGTCGGTATGGAAGACCTTATCTCCATCGGAACCATCGGTCTGATCAAAGCCGTGGGGACCTATCAAGCGGACAAGAACATCAAGCTTGCTACCTATGCCTCCCGGTGCATTGAAAACGAGATCTTGATGCACCTGCGCAAGACTGCCAACCGCCGCAGCGAAGTGTCCTTGGATGAGCCGCTGAATACGGACTGGGACGGCAATGAACTGCTTTTATCCGATGTACTGGGGACGGAGCCCGATATCGTGGTGCGTCCCATTGAGGAGGATGTGGACCGGGATCTGCTGGCGGCGGCTTTGAAGACCCTCTCCCCCCGGGAGCGGGAGATCATTACACTGCGCTTCGGCCTGGGGGGAAACAGCGGCCAAACCCAAAAGGAGGTGGCAGACCGCCTGGGCATTTCCCAGTCCTATATTTCCAGGTTGGAAAAGCGCATTATTCAGCGTTTAAAGCGGGAGATCTGCCGCTTGAGCTGATCCAATATAAAAAGTGAGGGGAAATTTTCCGCCGGAGGGTTCCCGGCAGACTTGACAAAATTTTGCCGCTATTATATACTCTTTGCATATATGAGATTGCAAAGAAGGGGAGCAGTATCCAGCAGGCGGATGCCAAGAGAGGGAACGGCAGGTGAGAGTTTCCGTGAAGCCGCTGGGGAAGTCGCCCTGGAGCACCGGAGCTGAAGGATCAGTAAGCTGCGGCGGTTCCCGCCGTTATCTGGGAATGGGTGCAAAAGCGCCCGCTGAGTGCGTGTTTGACACGAATCCAGGTGGTACCACGGACAATCGTTCGCCCTGAGCCAGAAGGCCCAGGGCGTTTTTTTGCCGTTTTATGGAGGAGAAAACGGGAAAAGCTGTGGCCACAGATCACGCAATAACGATCTCTTTGAGAGAACAGGAGAATGCATATGAGAAAAGAACTTCCCAAAACGTATGAACCCCAGCAGGTGGAAAGCCGCATTTATCAGATGTGGGAAGAGGCCGACTGCTTTAAGGGGGACCCCGATCCCAAGAAAAAGCCCTTTTCCATTGTGATGCCGCCACCCAACGTCACGGGCCAGCTCCATATGGGGCATGCGCTGGACTGCACACTGCAGGATATTTTGACCCGCTTCAAGCGGATGCAGGGATACTCCGCCCTGTGGCTCCCCGGAACAGACCACGCCGGCATTGCCACCCAGATCAAGGTGGAGGAGGAGCTGCGGACCAAAGAGGGCCTGACCCGTTACGATCTGGGCCGGGAGAAGTTTTTGGAGCGCGTGTGGCAGTGGAAGGAGAAGTACGGCGGCCGCATCGTGGAACAGCAGAAGAAGCTGGGCGTTTCCTGTGACTGGAGCCGCTCCCGCTTTACTATGGACGAAGGCTGCTCCAAGGCCGTGCGGGAGACGTTCTGTGAGCTTTATGACAAAGGGCTCATTTACAAGGGAAGCCGTATCATCAACTGGTGCCCCCACTGCGTCACGGCCCTTTCTGACGCGGAGGTGGAGTATCAGGACAAGCCCGGCCACCTGTGGTATATCCGGTATCCCCTTGCCGACGGATCCGGCGATTTGGTGGTTGCCACCACCCGGCCTGAAACCATGATGGGGGACACGGGCGTTGCCGTGAACCCTGAGGATGAGCGGTTCAAGCACCTTGTGGGCAAGACCTGCATCCTGCCTATTATGAACCGGGAGATCCCCATTGTGGCAGACGACTATGTGGAGTTAGGCTTCGGTACCGGTGCGGTGAAGATGACCCCCGCCCACGATCCCAACGACTTTGAGGTGGGACAGCGCCACAATTTGGCCATCATCCGCTGCATTGGCGACGACGGAAAGATCAACGAAAACGGCGGCCCCTACAATGGGATGGACCGCTATGAATGCCGCAAGCAGATCGTCAAGGACTTGGAGGAGCAGGGCTACCTGGTGAAGACGGAGCCCTATAACCATAACGTGGGCACCTGCTATCGCTGCCACAACGATGTGGAGCCGCTGATCTCCGCCCAGTGGTTTGTGAAGATGGAGCCTCTTGCTAAAGAGGCTTTGCGGGTGGTGAAAGAGGGCGAGGTGAAGTTCGTCCCCGATCGCTTCTCCAAAACCTATATCAACTGGATGGAAAATGTCCATGACTGGTGCATTTCCCGCCAGCTGTGGTGGGGCCACCAGATCCCCGCGTGGTACTGCGATGCGTGCGGCCATATCAACGTCTCCCGGGAGGATCCCACGGTGTGTGAAAAGTGCGGCTGTACCCACCTGACTCGGGATCCTGACGTGCTGGACACTTGGTTCTCCAGCGCTCTGTGGCCCTTCTCTACCTTGGGTTGGCCGGAAAAAACCAAGGATCTGGACTTCTATTATCCCACGTCTGTCATGGTTACCGGCTATGATATCATCTTCTTCTGGGTGGCGCGGATGATCTTTTCCGGCTGTGAGCAGATGAAGAAGATCCCCTTCCACACCGTGCTGATCCATGGCTTGGTCCGGGACGATAAGGGCCGCAAGATGTCCAAGTCTCTGGGCAATGGCATCGATCCCCTGGAGATGGCGGAGAAGTACGGCGCCGACGCCCTGCGCTTCAACCTTATCACCGGCAACTCCCCCGGAAATGATACTCGCTTCTACACGGAAAAGTGCGAGGCGATGCGCAACTTTGCCAATAAGATCTGGAACGCCAGCCGCTTTGTGATGATGAACCTCACCATTGAGCAGTGTGTTCTGCCTGCGGCGGAGCAGCTGGCCCCAGAGGATAAGTGGGTTCTCTCCAAGCTCAACACCTTGGTGAAAGAGGTCACGGAAAACCTGGACAGCTATGAGATCGGTGTGGCCTCTGCAAAAGTCTATGACTTTTTGTGGGACACCTACTGCGACTGGTATATTGAGCTTACCAAGACCCGCTTGAGCGGCACGGACGAGGGTGCCAAGCTGGTGGCGCAGAATGTCCTTTGCTATGTTCTCACGGAGCTTTTAAAGCTTTTGCATCCCTTTATGCCGTTTATTACAGAGGAGATCTATCAGGCCCTGCCCCATGAGGAGGCCTATATCATGACGGCCCATTGGCCGGAATACCGGCAGAACCTCAACTTCCCCAAGGAAGAGTCCAATCTGGAAGCTGTTATGGACACTATCAAGGCCATCCGCGCCCGCCGTAGTGAGATGAACGTGGCCCCCTCCAAAAAAGCAGAGGTGCTGATTGTGACGGATAGTCCGGAGCTTTATGCCCAGGGGACGCATTTTATCCAGCGCCTGGCTTACGCCAGTGAGGTGAAGCTGGCGAAAGAAGCACCTGCCAACGTTTCCGGGCTGGTGACCGTGGTGACGCATAATGCCACTGCATATCTGCCCTTGAGCGAGCTGGTGGATCTGGACGCCGAGCGGGAACGTATCGCAAAGGAAAAGGAGAAGGCGGAAAACGGCCTTCGGATCGTGGAACAGAAACTCTCCAATGAGAAGTTTGTCTCCCGGGCCCCGGAGGCAGTGGTCAACGCTGAACGGGAAAAAGCCGCCAAGCTGAGAGAATTGATCACAAAGCTGGAGGAGTCCGCAAAAGCCATGGAGGGCTGACGGCCCTTTTGAAAAAAGCGTGTCACCTGAAAAAGGTGACACGCTTTTTTTGCGTCAGGAGAGCCTCCACAAAATCCCCCCCTTTAAAGAAAAGAGAGGGAAAAAAGAAATGCATGACGAATTTTGAAAGCACAAGGGGATAGGCCTGGAAAATATGGGTAAACTTCCAGAAAAGAGTCAAAACACAAAGAAACGCGGGAAATTTATAGGGGGTCGCCCCGTATTTTGACCATACAGGAAAGAAGACCGCTGCCAAGAACACAAAGATCCAAATAATTTACAAGACGCAGTGCGCCCTTTTCAAAGGCAAACGGGCACAAAAGGGAGACTTTTTGCAGCTGCGGAAGAAATCCGACAAAAAGCAAGGGGACAAGCTTTTATAATAAAAGCAACGCCTCAAATGCAGGCCTTATGTCAAGGACTCTTCAGAAAGGGAATGCTTATGGAAATTCGAGAGACCGCTGCAGATCGGAATCTGCTTTTGGAATTTTTGGGGGATCTGGACCATCATGGGGCGCGGGATGCCCTGCACCAGGCGGAGCGGGCCATTGACGCAGCCCTGCCGAAACGCCTGGTCCTGGATTTTAGCGGGGTGACATTTATGGACAGCTCCGGGATCGCCCTGATCCTGCGTACGCAGCAGAGAATGCAGCTGCTGGATGGAAGTCTTATGGTTCGGGGCGTCCCCCCCCAGGCGCGGCGGGTCCTGGATGCCGCCGGGATCAGCCGTCTGGTGACTATTAAATAAGGAGGAGTACATATGAAAAGGAAATTCATCAATGAGGCAGTCATTGAATTTCTCAGCTGCAGCAGCAACGAGAGCTTTGCCCGGTCTGCTGCGGCCTGTTTTGCCGCGCAGATGGACCCCACCCTTAACGAGGTGGAGGATATCAAGACCTCCGTCAGCGAAGCGGTGACCAATGCCATTGTACATGCCTACCCTGAGAGCCTGGGAAAAGTAAGCCTGCGGATGCGGATCTATCCGGACAGTGTGCTGGAAGTGATGGTAAAGGACCGGGGAAGAGGGATCCAGGACGTCCAGCAGGCACGCCAGCCTATGTTTACCACAGGGGGAGAAGAACGCAGCGGCATGGGATTTACCATCATGGAAAGCTTCATGGACCGCCTGAGTGTCCGTTCCACCCCCGGAAAGGGCACCACTGTGGTAATGCGCAAGCGGATCGCCCCCAGAGTGAAAAAATGACGGAGACGTTGGATCTGCTGCGGGCAGCCCAGGCGGGGGATCCCCAGGCCCGGGAGCAGGTGGTGGTGGAAAACAGCGGACTGATCTGGAGCGTAGTAAGGCGGTACTACGGGAGAGGCGTGGAGACAGACGATCTCTATCAGCTGGCATGCCTTGGGTTTCTAAAAGCTGTACAGGGATTTGACTTTTCCTATGGGACCTGTTTTTCCACATATGCCGTTCCCAAAATTGCCGGAGAAATCCGGCGATTTCTACGGGACGATGGAGCGGTGAAGGTGGGCAGGACCATAAAAGAGCAGGCCAACACCCTCTATACCCTCCGGGAGCGGCTCCGGCACACCCTGGGGAGAGAGCCAGCTCTGTCAGAACTTTCAGAGAGTACGGGGTGGAGCGTGGAGGACATCGCAAAAATCGACTTGGCCACAGAGGCGCCGGAATCGCTGCAGCAGGAAACCGCGGATGGGCTGACGCTGGAAGGGCTTTTGGGAACAGAGGCCCCGGAGGAGGGAATGGTGGAGCGGATCGCCCTGCGAGAAGCCATTGACCATCTTCCGGAAAAGGAGAGGATGACCATTTTGCTGCGGTATTTCAAGGGGATGACCCAGGAACAGACGGCTCGGATCCTAAAAGTCTCTCAGGTGCAGATATCCCGCCTGGAACGCCGGGGGCTGGCACGGCTGCGGGAGAGCCTGGAGATTTGAATTCTGTGGCCTCTTGAAATTCCGTCATGGTGCCCCGGTATCGTTTGGGCAGATGCGTGCGCTGACAGACGGGGTTTTCCCGCTCCCGGATGGCCACTGTGTCAAAAAAACGCTTCCAAAGGAGGCGATAGTGCGCCTCCTGGGAATCTGGGGGTGCCATTTCAAAAAAGGACAGAGGCTGAAGGACGCTTTTTCCGGGAACGTGGAAAAGGGCCTGGTGATGTGTACGGTCATAAATGAAGAAACGCTCTTGGTGATATCGGGCGCAAAAATGTCCTTGCAGAAGGGGTAAGACCTGATTTTTGGGCTGGATCTCACTTCCCAAAACACCGTTCAAGTCCGAAAAGCGCAGGAATCCTTTCAAAAGATGCGCTTCGTTTTGCAGATGCCGGATGGCAGTCAAAAGGGGGTAGAGGGTGTTGTCTGTTTGGCGGCGCAGGAAGGAAGGGCCCTCCCGCAGAAGCCTTTCCACCAGACGGTACAGAAAAATTTCTTTTTCCGGCATGCAGGTGAGGAAGGCCCGCTGAAGGATGTTGCCGGCATAAGGGGAAAGGTATTTTACTTTACAGAACACGCGCCGTGCGTGATGCGCGTTTGTCTCAATAAAGCAAGAGGGAAAAAGTGCAGGAAAGGGATCCCCATCGCAGAAAATCGCGGTGGGGATCTCTTTTCGGACATAGCTTTCAAAAATACAACAGAGGAATCCGTCAAAACTTCCGTCATAGCAATAGGTGATTTCCTTCATTTGCCTGTTTTCCTGTCAAAACCTGATTCAGAATAAAGATAGCTGCACACCTTCCGCTTGCGGCAAAGAGGCATTTTCTGCGGCAATGAGACCGGAGAGAAGGCTTTCCCGGGAAAAGCGCAGCCCCTGGGTCATACGGCCGGAGGCAGTCAAAAAATATTGCGCCCGCTTCATGACGACCCCTAACTTTTTCAGCTCCTCCATCCGCAAAGCGCCGCTGCGCCGGGCCCGGAGGATCCGCCGGGCGGAGGTCACGCCGATGCCCGGCACCCGCAGCAGCATTTCGTAGTCCGCCGTATTCACCTCTACCGGGAAGAACTCCGGATGGGTGATGGCCCAGCCGCATTTGGGATCCAGACGGAGATCAAAATTTTCCTGCTGCGGGCCAAAGAGTTCCTCGGCCCGGAAGCCGTAAAAACGAAGTAGCCAGTCAGCCTGGTACAGGCGGTGTTCCCGGAGCAGAGGAGGTTTCACATCCCGGGCAGGCAGGAGCGCATGCTCCACCACCGGCACATAGGCTGAGTAAAATACCCGTTTGAGACGATATCGGTCGTACAGCCCCTGGGTCAGCCGCAGAATGTGGAGATCGGAATCCGCCGTGGCACCCACAATGAGTTGCGTGCTTTGCCCCGCCGGAGCGAACCGGGGAGCGTGCCGGTATTTCATCAGTTCTTCCCTCGCCTGGAGATTTCGCTGCGTGATCTGTCTCATAGGTGCCAGAATGGCGCCCTTTGTTTTATCCGGGGCCAGGGAGCGCAGCCCTGCCTCAGAGGGAAGCTCGATATTGACGCTCAGCCGATCTGCCAAAAGCCCCAGCTGTTCTATCAGCTCCGGAGAAGAGCCGGGAATCGCCTTGGCATGGATGTATCCATTAAAACGATACTCCTCTCGCAAAAGGCGCAGTGTTTTGATCATCTGCTCCATGGTGTAATCAGGGCTGCGCAGGACACCGGAAGAGAGAAACAGTCCTTCAATGTAATTCCTTCGGTAAAACTGAAGTGTCAGCTCTGACAGTTCTCGGGGCGTGAACATCGTACGTCGGGTATCATTGCTGCGGCGATTGACGCAGTACTTACAGTCGTACACGCAGAAATTTGTCATCAGGACTTTTAAGAGGGAAATACAGCGGCCATCTGCGGAAAAACTGTGGCAGCAGCCGCTTACTGTGGAAGTGGTATTGCCCACATAGCCTGCCTTTGCGGGGCGGCTGGCCCCACTGGAGGTGCATGCGGCATCATATTTGGCAGCATCTGTCAGGATCGTCAGCTTCTCCAGTACATCCATGGGACGGCCCCATCAGCGCTGTGCGGTCCGCCGCCGGGGGCGAGCGGGACGTTCAATCAGGTCCACCAGGCGAAATAGCTGAGAGGTGGTAAACGCAACACCCACCAGAACAAAAAGAAACATCCAAATATTCATTCATATCCCTCCGAATCGAACTGTTGTTCTGTCTATACTTTAACTCGAACAAGCGTTCTTGTCAAGGGAAAAATCGAATTTTTGTTCTACTCAAAAAGCGAAAAAACGCCGGACGGTTTTTGACCGTCCGGCAAAGGAAGAAAAGAGATCACAGGCAATCCTTCAAGTCCCGCAGGAATTCCTCCACTGCCTCTGGAGGAGTTGCCCAGCTGGTGACAAAGCGCACGATGCCGCAGGAGGCGTCCAAGGGATCCGGCTCCAGGGGATAACCCTTGGCGATGAGACGCTGGGATACCTGATTGGGCATGATGACAAACTGCTGGTTGGAGGGGGAGGGAACAGAGAAGGAAAGACCCAGAGCAGCCATACCGTCCCGCAGGCGCAGGGCCATCTCATTTGCGTGGCGGGCCATATCGAAGTAGAGATCATTTTGGAAAAGGGCCAGGAACTGGACGCCCAGGAGTCGGCCCTTGGCCAGCATAGCGCCCCGCTGCTTCATATGCCAGCGGAAGTGTTCATTGGGAACGGTCATCACCACGGCCTCGCCGAAAAGGGCACCGTTTTTCGTCCCGCCAATGGAGAAGGCGTGGGTAAGACGGGCAAGATCCGGCAGGGTCAGATCATTTCCCGGGGCGGTGAGAGCGCTGCCGAGGCGGGCACCGTCCAGGAAAAGATAGAGCCCGTGTTCATCACAGCAGCGGCGCAGGGCCTCCAGCTCCGCCTTGGTATAGATGGTGCCCACTTCTGTGGTGTCAGAGATGTAGAGCAGCTTGGGAGACACCATATGTTCAGAGCTGTGACCTTTTACCACAGATTCCACCATCTGGGGGGTGACCTTGCCGTCTTGGGAGGAGACGGTGCAGACCTTGTGGCCGGTAGCCTCCACCGCGCCGGTCTCGTGGACGCTGATATGGCCGCTTTGAGCAGCGATGACGGCCTCATAGGGCTGCAGCAGGGACTGGATTACCACATAGTTGGTCTGGGTCCCACCCACAAGGAAATGGACATCTGCCTGGGGCGCCTGGGTAAGGGAACGGATCACCTGGCGTGCCTGTTCGCAGTAGTTGTCAAGACCATATCCGCAAGTCTGGACGAGATTGGTATCCACCAAGGCCTGCAGGACTTTGGGGTGTGCACCCTCGCTGTAATCATTCCGAAAACTGTACATAAAATCACACCGCCTTTTCCAAAATAAAAGTAACAAATTGATGTTGAAATCATACTGCGTTTCTTGTATAAAAGCAAGATGGGAAGGAAAAAAGAACCAGAAGAAGTTTTTTGGTTTTTTCACGCGTCTGGGAACTTTTCAAAAAAGCGCTTCGTCATAGAACACGGAACAAACAAAAGGAGAATAAAACACATGAAAAAACTGATGTTACTGGCACTTTCCACCTTGACGCTGCTGGCGTTGCTCACTGCCTGCGGCAGCACGGAGGATGATCAGAATCAGGCAGAAAACAGCGACATCTCCCTGAACAGCTTTTACGACGGACTTGCCCAGGAATATCACTGGACAGAGGACGCGGAAAACAGCGAAGAAGGGGATGTCCTGATGACTCCCATTGAAGGGGAGATGCTGGAGATGTATTATCCCGGCCTGAGCGATCTGACCCTTACGCAGGTGGTGGCTAAAATGCCCATGATGAGCTCCATTGTCAATGAGATGATCTTTGTCCAGTGCGAGTCGGAGGAGGACGCCGCCACGGTTGCGGAGATCTTCCAGGACCGCATCGACTATCAGGTGGGCGACGAGAACAATCCCGGCGGCGCCTGGTATCCCGAGTCCATTGAGAGCTGGAAGAGTGCGCAGGTGGTGCAGCATGGCACTTATGTGGCCATGGTGGCTTCCGCTGAGCATCAGGCGGAGATCGTGGAGGCGTTTGACAATCTCTTTGCCTGATAGGGCATATTTTGAAAACAGCCGCAGCGCCATTGCCGCGGCTGTTTTCTTCGATTTTGACTCCGCAGGAAAGGAGTGGAAATTTTGGTTTTCAGCAGTCTGCCGTTTCTCTTTGCCTATCTGCCGCTGACCCTGGCGATTTATTTTTTGGCTCCGCTGCGGCTGCGAAACTTGGTGCTGCTGCTGGTCAGCCTGTTTTTTTATGGTTGGGGTGAACCGGTTTATATCAGCATTATGATCCTTTCCACCCTCATTGACTACACCCATGGGATGTTGGTGGAAAGATTCCGCAGCCGGGACAAGCTCGCCCGCTGGTTTGTGGGCCAGAGCGTGGTATTCAACCTGCTGCTGCTGGGCTTTTTTAAATATGGGACGTTTCTGGCGGAAAATCTGTACCTGCTCACAGGAATTCAGATCCCCCAGAGCGTGGAACTTTGGCCGGGGATGGTGATCCCTCTGCAAAATGTCCCGCTGCCCATCGGGATTTCCTTTTTCACCTTCCAGACCATGAGCTACACCATTGACGTCTATCGCAAAGATGCCACGGTGCAGCGTAATCTCATTAAATTCGGGGCCTATGTCACCATGTTTCCCCAGCTGATCGCGGGACCCATCGTCAAATATAAAACCGTGGCGGAGGAGTTAAACCACCGCAGCCACAATACGGAAAATTTTGCTTTGGGAGCCCGGCGGTTTTGTGTGGGCCTTGCGAAAAAGGTACTGCTGGCCAACTCCATCGGCGCTTTGTGGGATCAGCAGCTGACCGCCCAAGGAGCAGGGGAGCTCTCTGCGGTAGGGAGCTGGCTGGGGCTGATGGCATATGGCTTTCAGATCTACTTTGATTTTTCCGGCTATTCGGATATGGCCATCGGCCTGGGACGCATCTTCGGCTTCCATTTTGAGGAGAACTTCAACTACCCTTATCTTGCCTCCTCAGTGGCGGATTTTTGGCGCCGGTGGCACATGTCCATGACCTCCTGGTTCCGGGAGTACCTGTATATCCCCTTGGGGGGCAATCGCCACGGTCAGGCCAAGACGCTGCGCAATATTTTGATCGTTTGGTTCTGCACGGGCTTTTGGCATGGTGCCAGCTGGAACTTCCTGATCTGGGGCATGTATTTTGCCGCCTGGCTCATTCTTGAAAAATATGTCCTGCGGGGGGCGCTGGACCACCTGCCGGCAGGTTTGAAGCATTTCTATACCCTGCTGGTGGTACTGGTGGGCTGGGGGATCTTTGCCATAGAGGACCTCTCCGCCTGCGGAAGCTATCTGGCGCTTTGCTTCGGAAGGGGTGCGCTGTGGAACGCCTCTGATTTGTATGTTCTGCATAACTATATGCTGACATTTTTAATCCTGGCGGTCAGCGCCACCGCCGTGGGCAAAAAGGCGTGGCACCGTCTGCCCTCCCGGGCACAGGCGGTATTGACGCCTTTGCTGATGATGGCAAGCCTCTTGCTTTCCACGGCCTATCTGGTGGACGGCAGTTACAACCCCTTTTTGTATTTCCGGTTTTGAAAGGAGGAGAGCTGTATGAGCAAAGCCTATACCCGCTTTATCACATCGCTGTTTTGCCTGTTTTTGGGCGGATTATTTGTGTGGCATCTTCTCCTGCCAGACCGGGCGCAATCGGAGACAGAAAACCGCACCCTTGCCCAGGTGCCCCAGCTTTCCTGGCAGACACTGAAAGACGGGAGTTTTGGTCAGGCGGTGGAGAAATATTTTGCCGATCAATTTCCTCTGCGGGATGACTGGACAGGGTTGAAGGCCCGGCTGGAACAGCTTTTGGGAAGGGAGTGCTTCCACGATGTCTACCTGTGCGGTGATACGCTGATTTCCAAGGTGGAGGAGCCGGACATGGACCTGGTGGGGAAAAACCTCACCTATCTTCAGCGCCTGGCAGAAAAAACCCAAGCTGCCGTGACCTTGGGCTTTATTCCCTCTGCCGCGGAGATCTGGAAGGAAAAACTCCCCACCGGTGCTGCCTCTTATGACCAGACGCACTTTTTGGAGCTTGCGGGAGAACTGGGGCTTCCCATGGCAGACCTGGAGTCGGCGCTGTCTGCCCATAAGGAAGAGCCCATTTTTTACCGCACAGACCACCACTGGACGACACTGGGGGCTTTTTATGGCGCCAACGCGGTTTTGGAGAGCTTGGGCATGGAGACATTAAACCAAGAAGACTTTACACCTGAAATTGTATCGGAAAACTTTAACGGCACTCTTTATTCCACCTCCGGTATCCATTGGCTGACGCCGGACACGATGGAATATTGGGTGGAGGATACGGGCCTGGATATCACCACCTATCGAACCGGCACGGCGGAAAAAGGGGTGCTCTACGACCGCAGCTATCTGGAGAAAAAAGACAAGTACTCCTCTTTCCTGGGAGGAAACCAGCCCCTATGCGTCATCAAAAACACCAAGATCACCGATGGAAGCAAGGTCCTTTTGATTCGGGATTCCTATGCGGATGCCATGGCTCCATTTCTGACGCAGCGCTTTTCCGAGGTCCATCTCTTGGATCTGCGCTATTATCGGGCCTCTGTAGCGCAATACGTGCAGGACAACGGCATTGAAGATATCGTGGTGCTGTACAGCGTCCAGAATTTTATCGCAGACCGCAATGTGGTGCTGTTGACGCAGTGACGGGAAGTAGCGCTCTCATCAGACCGCACTGTTTGATGAACCGCTGATACTCCCGGAAATTTGTGTATTGTATACAATATAATGTGGGATTTGTAGAATTTAATATAATATAATATAATATACAAACCGGGGTTTGCCTTGAATCGAGAGATCCTCATGACTATAATAAAGGCACCTTCGCACAAGTACCGCAAAATATGTCATGGAGGAGGCTATTATGGAGGACTTTGAGTACCTGACCTCGAAAATGAGCGATGAGGACAAAGAACGCGCGGTAAAGGCCCTGAAGGGGAACTGGCAGATGCTGAGCCTTTTGGGGTGGAGTGTGGATGACGTGGCCGGAAAGCCGATGATTGCCATTGCCAATGCCTGGAGTGAAATCTGCCCCGGACATGCCAATCTGCGGCAGGTGGCGGATGCGGTGAAAAACGGGATCGCCCAGGCGGGCGGCGTGCCGGTGGAATTCGGCAGCATCGGTATCTGCGATGTGTCTGAGGAGGGGTATGTTCTGCCCTCCAGAGATGTGATCTGCGATGGCATTGAGCTGATGCAGGGAGCTCACAAGTTCGGCGGCCTGGTCCTTTTGGGCTCCTGCGACAAGATCGTCCCGGGCATGCTGATGGCCGCTGCCAGATGCAATATCCCCACCATCATGGTGACGGGTGGTCCCATGCTGGGAGGCGCCCCCTTCCTGAACCGACCCAAGACGGAAAATACCGCCAGCTATGAGGCCTGGGGCATGTATCAGGCGGGAAAGCTCAGCTTGGATGAGGTGCTTCGGGTCACTATGACGGCAAAGCCCACCGTGGGTTCCTGCAACTACTACGGAACTGCCAACACGATGAGCTGTATCAGTGAGGCCATTGGATTGCAATTGCCCAACGGCGGCGCCATTCCGGCGGTATACGCCGACCGGCTGCGCATTGCCAAGGCCTCCGGCGTGCGGATCGTGGAGATGGTGAAGCAGGGGGTCCGTGCCCGGGATATTCTTACCTGGGAGTCTTTGCAAAACGCTATGATCTTTACCATGGCCACCGGTGGCAGCACCAATGCCATCTTGCACCTCACAGCGCTGGCCTGTGAGCTGGATTTGGATCCCCAGATGGTGATGGCGGAGTTTGACCGCCTGAGCGATTTGGTGCCGCAGATCGTGCGGATCTATCCCTCCGGTACGGATCAAAACGTGATGGAGGACTTCTATTTTGCCGGTGGTGTTCCCCGGACCATGGAAAATCTGCGGGAGCTTTTGAACCTTGATGTACTTACCTGCACAGGGCACACTCTGCGGGAGAATTTGGACAACCACCTCTACTGGAGACCTACTATCAATGAAGATGTGATTCGTCCGCTTTCCAATCCCTTCGGCAGAAGGGCGCTTTCCATCCTCTATGGGAACCTGGCCCCGGAGTCTGCGGTATGCAAGCCGGCGGGCATCCCCAAGCACATGTGGAAGTTTACGGGCCCGGCCGTGTGCTTTGACAGCGAGGCTGAGGCAGAGGTGGCCGTCCACGCCATGAAGATCAAGCCCGGCGATGTGGTGGTCATCCGCTACGGCGGCCCCAAGGGAGAACCCGGCATGCGGGAGATGTGCCATGTGCTGAAATTCCTGGTGGGGATCGGCCTGGGAGATTCCGTGGCTCTGATCACTGACGGCCGCTTCTCCGGCACCAACAACGGCTGCTTTGTGGGACATATCTCTCCGGAGGCGGCAGAGGGCGGCCCCATTGCCCTGATCCATGACGGCGATATGATCTCCATCGACGTGGAGAACAAGCGCATTGATCTTTTGGTGGATGAAGAGGAACTGGCAAAGCGCAAGGCCGAGTGGTCCTACACCCCCAAGCAGGTGAAGGGATATATGGCCCGGTATATGCGCCTGGCAGGCAATGCCGCAACAGGTGCGGCGCTTCGGTGGAATCGTTGAACATAAAAAACGGAAGGAAATGCTTTGATCCCTCTTTGGGAATATGAAGATAGCAAGCGGCGCGCGGCAAACCGTATGGTTTGCCGCGCGCCGCCCTTTGTGGGGGATCCTATTGATAGCGATAGCACTGCCGGGCATAGTTGTCAACACATTGTAAAAACAAGGATCTGTCCCAGAACTCTATCAGCTGTGCTCCCTCCACAGGATGGAAGGAGACGACTCTTTGTGCAGTGTCTACCCAAAAGCGGTAGGGCACCGGCGGAGATGCTTGTTCCATGGAGAGCACTCCTTTCACGACGGGAGGATCTGCAGGCTGACGGTTCGTGATTCCAGATTTACAGTGTATTGATATTTGCCCTTGAGGTGGATCAGGCTCCCATCGTCCTGGTTTATCAGTTCCTCCTGGAAGGTGACGGCATAAGTGAACACGTCTCCTGCAAGATTCATGGTGTCCGGGGCGGCGGTACTGTAAAGAGCGTTGTGGGGCAGGGGGAGATTGGCCAGGGCCCCGTCAGGAAAGCGGAGGTAGAGAGATTTCCAGGCGGAGGCACCCGGCGATCCCCCCGCCATATTGCCGGTGTAGGCGATATAGGTGCCGTCTGCCTGAGCGGAAGAGGGGACATACATCACGGATTCCTCCGTATCCCGCCAACTGCCCTGGCACCATTCCAGGCGCTCTTGGTAGGTCATGGGATCTATCTCAGAGATCTCAAGGGGCTGGTTGGTAAATTCCACCTCCTGGGCCTGGGCGGCCAGAGCCGCCTCCTCCTGAAGGGTGGAATACTGCTCCTGGGCCATCTGGTCGCACCGGGCGGAAAGGTCCTCCCACCCCTCCCGGGAGAGGACCCGCTCTGCGGCCTCTTCCGGGAAGACGGTACGCAAATCCCTGTCATAGTGAGCGCCGCCGCCAGGCGTCCAGTACTCAGTGAGCTGATAAAGGCCGTTGACAGTGGCAAAGGTCAGGGCCGCCGGCTCTTCCCCGCCGGTCTGGATGGCATACCCGTCCTCCGTCAGGTCATAGGAGCCAAAGCAGATGTAGAGATAGACCGTCTGGGTGTTGCCGGAGGGATTGGTGGCCAGGATGTCATAGGCGGCGGCATAGAAGTCGTCTTTGTGGGCGGAGGCGCTGCGGCGGTGATCCAGAATGGACTGGAGGATGGCCTCGTCCAAATCATCGTACGATC
Source organism: uncultured Oscillospiraceae bacterium (assembly GCA_944385475.1). Classification (GTDB taxonomy): domain Bacteria; phylum Bacillota; class Clostridia; order Oscillospirales; family Oscillospiraceae; genus Oscillibacter. Next base: position 21,208 of record CALWXJ010000003.1, on the reverse strand, counting down.
CGCCGATGCCTCCGGCCTGGATGCCGGTGCGGTTTAAAAGCGCCTGCCAAACCACCTTGCCGCCCTCTGTCAGGTTCCGTTGGGTCCAGACGACGTTTTGCATGGTATGGCGCAGATCAGCCTCCTGCTGAAAAAGTCCCTGGTTATGGAAGGAGGCCAGGGCCTCCACCACGGCGGTCTGCTCTGCCTCTGGGAAGGTAGCTGCAGCGTTTAAAAAAGAGGTCCCGTTGGCATAGAAGAGATTCAAAAGCGTCTCAGGGTCCGTCTTGGAGGGGACAAGAAGGCCATAGTCCATGGCCACCTGGGCAACAGCGGCGGCGAACATGGGAGAGGACATCTCCTGCCCCACGTCACCAGGGATGCTGGCTTCCAGCTGAGTGACCTCACCGTCCTCTCCCTGGAGAAAGACCAGGAAGGGAGATTCCACATAAAAGCCGCCTACCCAGCCGTCCTCCTGGATATACATGCCTCCTGCGGATTCCACCAGCTCCGGCGTGGAGGCGTGGAGCTCATAGGAGTAGGAGTAGATTTCCAGTCCCAGGGATGTATAGGGCTGCCCCAGATCCACCTGGGAAAGACCTGTGATGCGCCAGTCGTCCCACTGGGCTTGGGTGCCCACCTGCTGCTCCTGGCCGTCCACCATGCCCCAGGCACCGGTATGGCTTTGCCACCAGGAAAGTGCCGCCATTACCTCCTGGCGGGCTACAGACAAGGCGTAATCCGGCACGTTGATTCCTTCTGCCACATGGTCGTTATAGGAGACCTGTCCCACGCGGTAGAGGTCCAGGATGCCGTCTTTATAGTAGAGATTCCGGGGCATTTCCAGGATGTTCCCCTGTTCAGAGATGGGGCGGGTGCTGGCCTCCATGATGATGTGGTCCGGATCCTGTCCCCAGCAGTAGAGATTGAGATAGTCGCACTGGGGATAAGTCTCCCGGATGAGGCTGTTGAGGTCTGATAGGTGAAGATATCCGTCGTAAGAAAACAGGAAATTGGTCTTTTGTTCTTCATTGGAACCCGGGGTGCGCCAGAGCAGTTCTTGGGTCCCGTCGTCGTCCAGATCCGCCTCCCAGACGATATCGCTGGCCTGGGCCAGCAGGTGTACAGCGCCGTCGTCATCGAAGTAGTAATACCAGGTTTCAAAAACATTTTCCGGCGTGTAAAAGTGCAGGGTGAAACCATCATGGCCCAAGACATTGGAGAAAGAGGAGATCTGGATAGCTCCCTCCAGGGCTGCGCTGTCCAGAGTCAAAAACCGCTCCGCCTCGAAAAGATCCTTTGCAGATTCCGTGATGCCGGCGCAGAGGGCTCCGCCCGTTGTCCGGTATACGACGATGGAGTGTTCCACATCTCCGGGGTATGTGCGGGCGGAAGAAGAGAGGATGATCTCTTCCAGATCAAAGTCCGGCCCTTCCATGGTCACTTCCGGCTCTTCGTAGAGAGGGGCTTCTCTGAGGTCGATGGTGGCGTCCGGCTCATAGGCAGGACGGGAGGGAAGACACTGGTTGGAGACGAACCAGTAGCTTCCGTCCGACTGGGCGGAGAGGGTCAGGCATTTGGCTCCATCGACCAGAAAGGTGTCGTCATAATAAAGACGGATGAGATCCCCCTGCCGCTCTCCGGAGGAAAAGGTGATGCTGCCGCGGTAGTTGGTGTCTCCGTGGGCCCAATAGTGGGCGTCATATTCCGGGAGGTATACGAAGTTCTCCATGCCGACGTGCTGGGTCTGGGACAGGATCAAACCGGTGTGGGGCTGTAAAATGGCGTCAAAATCAGCGGTGGTGGCCTTGTACCGCGGGCAGTCCGGCAGAGCGTCTCCGTAGATTAGGCGCTCTTCCTCCTCACTGGGGGATTTGATGCTGTCAGGCTCCTCTCCGGTGACTCCGCAATAGAAGAGTTCAAAGAGGTCGATCTCCTCCGGGCTTGCATACAGGGAGGAGAGGAACTGGTTTCGGATATTGAAGTCCTCGCCGTTAAAATATTCTTGGTTGAAATATGCCAGTTCCTCCTCTGTCAGGGGGACAGTGGGGTCCTGCTTGATGCTGGCACCGGTAAAGGTCACCACGCATACCCCCAGGGCCAGTACCAGAGCCAAAAAGAGGACGATGACGCGGGTTTCATGTTTTTGCGCAATACGGGTGATGCGGTCTTTCATCTGGCGCTTGCCCGCTGTCATGGTGGTGGCAGAGAGCAGAGGATTGCCAGGGCCCTTGCGGATCGGGATCAAAGACAAAAGCGTCTGTCCGTAAGCAATGCGTTTTTGTTCTCCCAGGCGCTTCAGGGCTCCTTCATCACAGGCCAGCTCCTCGTCATTGCGGGAGAGGATGGCCGCCGTCCACACCAGCGGATCGAACCAGTATATCACCAAACAGACGCTGCGCAGCAGCGACCACAGAGGATCACCGTGCTTTGCATGGGTGGTCTCATGCGCCAGGACATATTCTACCCGCTCCGGCACGGCGGAGGCGGGGGTGAGGTAGACTGCGGGGCGGACGAGGCCAAAGAGGCAGGGGGAGGGCAGGCCTTCTTCCACAAGATAGACCGGATAGGGGCAAGAAGGCACAGCATAGGGGATACGTGCCTTGCGCAGCTTTGTCCAAAAGCGGAGATTGCTGAAGATAAACCACGCAGCCATCACCGCCATGCCGCCCCACCAGATGGGCAGCAGCAGCTGATCCACAGGGATCTGCTTTTCGTAATGGAGTTTATGGATCACATCGTACGTATCGGTGACGGTCCGGGTATTGTCCCAGGAGGGGACATCCACTGCCACCGCCTGGTAGGGTGCCGGATGGCGGTCATGGACGGGAACGTACCCTGGAGACAGGACCTCCTCCTGGACAGGGGTGATGTAGAAAGAGGCATCCATCCGGCTGACCACCGGGTTTGCCACAGTGAGAACGCTGTGGTCCATGGCCGGCAAGTTCACCGGGATCAAAAGCCGAGCCAGCACCAAAAGCCACAGGGCATACTGCGCCCGGCGGGAGATGGTCTTGCGGAACAGCGTCCGCAGGGCCAAAAGCGCCAAAATCAGCACAGAGGATGTCACCAGGATCTCCTTCATGCCTCTTCACCTCCTGCGCGTTCCAAGATCGCGGAAAGCTCTGCAATGTCCGCCTCTGTCAAAGCCCGGTTTTCTACCAGGTTGCTCACCATCAGGCCCAGGCTGCCCCCGTAGACCTTGGACAGGAAGCTCTCTGTCTCTGCGATGGCGGCGTCCTCCCGGGGAATGGCGGGAAAGTATTGCTTGGCCCGCACTCCCTCCTCATGACGGATGGCCCCTTTGGCCTCCAGACGGGAGAGCATCGTGATGACGGTATTTTTGCTCCAGCCCGTCTCCGCCTTCACAGCGGCCGTCAGCTCTGTAATGGTGCGGGGAGCAAACTCCCACAGGCGGTTCATCAGCTTCCACTCACTGTCGGAAAGGTTCATTTTCACAGGCGTCACCTCCAAGTGGTATACAAACGTCTACCTTCTGTACCTTGAACATAGCAAAGAGGTAGACATTTGTCAACCATAATTTGATTACAAATGGGAAACATCTCCCAAAAGGCAGTGTCTGTGAGCAGGGAGGACGGGGGAGAGGCGGGAGGAAAATCTTCCGTTGACCGGCATGAAATTTTGCCGTAAAATGGTGTTTAAAATTGAGAAAACTAAGGTGCGGATATGAAGGATTTTCAAGCGCGATTTATCAAAGCCCGCAAAGCGGTGATTGCCCGGGATCTGCAGCAGCTAAACCCTATGCAGCGTCAGGCCGCCATGGCCACGGAAGGGCCGCTTTTGCTCCTGGCAGGCGCCGGCAGCGGCAAAACCACCGTCCTGATCCAGCGGATCTATACCCTCTTGACCTATGGCCGGGGCAGCGACTGCCAGGATGTACCCCCCCAGGCCACGGAGGAAGATCTGCTGTTTTTGGAGCAATTTCCCCAGCAGCCCCAGGCAGAGGATATCCACCGGGCCCGTCAGCTGTGCGCCGTGGATCCCCCCCGCCCCTGGGAGATCATCGCCATCACCTTCACCAATAAGGCGGCAGGGGAGCTGAAAGACCGCTTGGCGGCCAGGCTTGGGCCGGCTGCCAATGAGATTTGGGCCTCCACTTTTCACTCCGCCTGTGTGCGGATCCTGCGGCGGGATATCGACCGGATCGGATTTGACAAAAATTTTACCATCTACGATACGGAGGACTCCAAACGGGTCATCAAGGATATTTTAAAAGAGCTGAATCTGGACGAGAAGGCCTTTGCCCCCAGAAGCGTCCTGGGTGTTATCAGCGGCGCCAAGGACCGCTATGAGAGCCCCGAGGACTTTGCCAAGGCCCACAGCAATGAAAATGACTGGAAAATGGCCCGCATCGCCAAAATCTACGCCGCCTATGAAAAGAAACTGCGAAGCGCCAACGCGCTGGACTTTGACGACATCATCTATCACACCGTGACACTGCTGCGGCAGGAAAAAGAGGTGCTCGCCTACTACCAAAATAAATTCCGTTATGTTTTGGTAGATGAGTATCAGGACACCAACCATCTGCAGTACCTGCTCACCGGTCTTCTGGCGGGGGGGAGGAACAATCTCTGCGTGGTGGGGGATGACGACCAATCCATCTATCGCTTCCGGGGTGCGAACATCGAAAATATCCTGAACTTTGAACAGCAATACAAAAACGCCCGGACCATCCGGCTGGAGCAGAATTACCGCTCTACGCAAAATATTCTGGACGCAGCCAATGCTGTGATCCGCAACAATCTGGGCCGCAAGGGAAAGACGCTTTGGACAGACAACGGAAACGGCGATAAGGTGGTGGTAAAAACCGTCTTCAATGAAAGCGACGAGGCCAACTATGTGGCGGGGGACGTGATGACAGAAGTGGGCCGGGGACGGAATTTTCGGGATGCCGCCATCCTCTACCGCATGAATGCCCAGTCCAATGCCCTGGAATACGCCATGAAGCGCAACGCCATCCCCTATAAAGTGGTGGGAGGCGTGAAGTTTTTTGACCGGGCGGAGATCAAAGACATGCTGGCGTATCTGTGCGTGCTGAGTAACCCTCTGGATGACCTGCGCCTGCGGCGGATCATCAACAATCCCCCCCGGGGCATCGGCACCACCACCATAGAGCGGGTGGAGGCCCTGGCGGGAGAGCAGGGGGCATCCCTGTACGAGATCCTCCGCAACGCCGACCTCTTCCCCCCGCTCAAAGGCGCCGCAGCGAAGCTCTTGAAATTTGCGGACCTCATCGATGCTCTGCGGCGGCTGGGGGGGCAGTTGGCCCTGCCGGAATTTTACGATGCCGTCTGTGACCAGACAGGATACCTCAAGGCCCTGGAGGAGAAAAACGACATGGAGAGCCGGGGCCGTATAGAAAACGTCCAGGAGCTCAAATCCAATATCCTGAGTTTTTTGGAACAGGATCCGGAGGATGCCACGCTGTCCGGCTTCCTCAATGAGATCGCCCTTTATACGGACTTAGACAGCGTGGACGGCGGCGACAACTGTGTTACCCTCATGACCATTCACTCAGCCAAGGGCCTGGAGTTTCCTGTGGTGTATGTGGTGGGCATGGAGGAGGGGATCTTCCCCGGTGCCGCCTCCCAGTACGACCAGGAGGAGCTGGAGGAGGAGCGACGCTTGTGCTACGTGGCGATGACCCGGGCCAAGGAAAAGCTGACGCTGACCAACTGCCGTCAGCGAATGCTCTATGGCCGCACCAGCACCAATCCGCCCTCCCGATTTTTGGAAGAGATCCCGGAGGAGAACCGGGACTGGTTTGGCCGGCCGGAGAAGCGCTGCGCAGCAGCGGGATGGGAGGAGCCTTCCTGGAGTGGGTACGGGGCCTGGGGAGATTCCCAGTCCGCCGGGGGCAGAGGGGGATTTGCTGCCTCTGGGACCTATGGCCAATCCGCAGCGCCCACCCCAAAGGCTGGTCCTTCCTCCATCCGTCGGAGAGAGGCGGCATCTTCTCAGCCCCTGATGCAGCTTGCCCAGGGGGAGATGGTGGAGCACACTGCCTTTGGAAAGGGAATGGTACTCTCTGTCCGCCCCATGGGGGGTGACGCCTTGGTGGAAGTAGCTTTTGATCAGGTGGGCACAAAAAAGCTCATGCTGAAATCTGCGGGAAAACATATGAAAAAGCTGTGAAAAGAGCCGCGGGGCACGTCCTGTCAGGACATGCCCCGCGGCTCTTTCCAAGGAAAGGCAACTTCAAAAAAGCCCATCAGGTTCCGCTTTTTTGCGCCTTTTCCTCAGGTGAGTAGAGGAGTTGTTCAAAGCTTTTGATATAGACGTCGCAAAAATTCCGCATCTCCCGTTCATCCTGGGCGAAAAAACCGTCGTACACCCCCACCACCCGCATGCGGGCCTTCCTGGCTCCCTGACAGGCGGCCAGGCTGTCATCAAATACCGTGCAGTTCTCCGGCGGGACATCAGAGCGCCGAGCCGCCTCCTGCCACAGCTCCGGAGACCGCTTTTCCAGCCCTAATTCCTGGGCAAAGGTGATATGTTCAAAATACTTTTCCAGGTCCAGGTGGCGCAGGGCGGTACGGCAGTGGGTGGGGGTGCTGGAAGTCACCAGAGCCATGCGGCGGTTTTCTCCCCGGCATTGCTTCAGGTAGGCACGCACCCCCGGCTTGATGGATACGTGGGCATACATGTCCCCAGCCAGCTCCATCCACTCCGCCATGATTTCCTCACAACTCTCGGAAAGGTGGCAGTACTCCTTTGTGAACTGGGCCGCCATAGGGAAGATGGTATGGGCAACGCCTTCGTAATAGGCGTGAGTGTAGGGGATTCCCCGCCGTGAGAGGAAAGTGCGGTCCACATCTTTCCAAATGCCGTTGGAGTCGATCAGCGTCCCATCCATATCAAATAAAAACATTGCGCACCTCCTGGCGTTTTCCATGAAAATGGCGGATAGTTACAGGGGAAGCAGGCGAAACCGCCAGGGGAAATCCCGTGCTTCCTGGGCATAGTCGATGCCCACCCGGGGGCCGGATGCGATCTGCCGGGGGGGCGGCGGAGAAGGGGCGGGAAGCCCGGCGTCCCCAAGGTCATCACACACCAGCAGGGGAGGGGCAAATAACGGAATGCCATTTTCTTCCCGGGTCAGGGCAAGGCCCTGGCACAGCTTGCCAGGGCCGTCCAGCATCCTCTTCAGGCGGGCGGGAGTCAAGGGCTTTTCCCCATAGCGCAGACGGGCCATCTCCTCTACTCCGGCCATAGGTTCCAGACCCCGGATCAGAACTGCGGCAGGCTCTCCCTCCGGCTCGGTCACAAAATTGAGGCAGTGGTAAAGGCCGTAAATGAGATAGATGTAGGCATGTCCCGGGGAGGAAAAGAGCGTCTCCGTCCGTTTTGTTCGGTGGTATTGATAGGCATGGCAGGCCTTGTCACACCGCCCGATATAGGCCTCTGTCTCCACAATGCGGCCTGCCAGGAGGGCACCCTGCCAGCTGCGCACAAGATACTTGCCCAACAGGGACTGGGCAACCTCCACAGTATCCCTGACATAAAATTCCGGGCCCAGTATTGACATGCCCCCCACCACCTATGATAGAATGTGCCGTAATGTGTGTTTAATGAAGTATATCATAGAGAAGGTTATGAGACAAGGTATGAAAGTTAGTTACGTTCGGCAAAATGTGCTGCCGGTTGTTGCCGCTGCTATCTGGGGGGGCGCTTTTGCGGCGCAGAGCGTCAGCGCTGCATATCTGCCCCCCTTTGCCATCAATACCGCGCGTTCCGTCGTGGCGTTTTTCTCTTTGCTGATTTTGTGCTTGGGGCGCAGGGGAGTGGAGCGGCACAAAGGGATGAGACGCTCTACAAACTGGAAGGAATTGGCGTTGGGCGGCTTTTTCTGCGGGGCAGCGCTGACCATTGCCGCCTATCTTCAGCAAAAGGGGATGGAGACCACCAGCTCCGGAAAGGCAGGGTTTATCACAGCGCTGTACATTGTCATTGTGCCCATTGTGGGATTGTTCTTCCACAGACGGGTCAATAAGACTGTCTGGATGGGCGTTGCCCTGGCTGTGGTGGGTCTTTACTGCCTTTGCGTCACAGAGGGGTTTTCCATCACCAGAGGAGACTTCTATATCCTCTTATGTGCATTTTGCTATTCCGGTTATATCTTGGTGGTGGATTATTTCGGACAGCGGGTGGATGGCACAGATCTTTCCTGCGTGCAGTTTTTGGTGCAGGCCATTCTCTCCGGAGCTGGAAGCCTGGCGATGGAAAGTGTCACTGCCTCCGGCTTTGCCCAGTGCCTTTTGCCGATTTTGTATCTGGGCGTCTTTGCCAGCGGCGTGGGCTATACACTGCAGATCCTGGCGCAGAAGGGATCCAATCCCACGGTGGTATCCCTGCTTTTGAGTCTGGAGGCATTATTCGCGACGATTGCCGGAGCCCTGCTGCTCCATGACCGCATGAGTACCCGGGAATATGTGGGGTGCGCGCTGATGCTGGCGGCAGTCATGCTGGCACAGCTTCCGTCCCCCCAGAAGAAAAAGAGCGCGAAGGAAAAAACCGCTTGAGAATTTTATCGCAGGTGGAGCGGAGGCCGTATGGATCGTACGGTCTCCGCCCTGTTTTTTATGGACGACGGAATTCACATTTTAGGGTTGGACAAGAAGCTGGGCGTATGGTATAATCCTAAACTGTATGAGTATGTGGCAGGCAGGCGAGGTGGTAACATGCGGATCGAGATTTTAGGCGTTGGATTTGACAATCTGACCATGGAGCAGGCAGTGCAGCGGGGAATGGACCTTCTGGATACGGAGGGCTGCCATTACGTTGTGACGCCCAATCCGGAGATTGTGGAGATCTGCAGAGAGAATGGGGAGGCCCGGGAAGCTGTCAACAAAGCAGACCTGGTGCTTGCCGATGGGATCGGCGTTGTAAAGGGAGCCGCCATCTTGAAAACGCCCCTGAAAGGCCGTGTCCCTGGGGTTGAATTTGCGGCCGGATTGATGGAGCAGATGGCCAAAGCGGGGAAGTCCCTTTATTTATTGGGAGCGAAGCCGGGGGTTGCGGAGATTGCTGCCCAAAAGCTGACTCGGCAATATCCGGGGCTTGTGATCGCCGGTACACACGATGGGTATTTCCAGGATGACGGGCCTGTAATTGCGGAGATCCGCCGCAGCGGCGCCCAGTGCGTGTTTGTGTGCCTGGGGGCGCCCAAGCAGGAACTTTGGATGCGAAAAAACGGGCCGGCCACCGGCGCCCGGCTTTTGTGCGGGCTGGGCGGCAGCCTGGATGTGTTCGCCGGTGTGGTGGAGCGGGCTCCGAAGTTTTGGTCCGACCATGGGCTGGAATGGTTTTATCGCTTATGTAAAGATCCCAGACGTCTGGGTAGGATGATGAAGCTGCCGCTGTTTTTGATCCATGTACGGCAGGAGAAGGGAAGGCGCGGATGAAGGGCAGACTCATCGTATTTGAAGGAACGGACGGATCCGGAAAGGCCACGCAGGCGCATATGCTGGCGCAGCGCCTGCGGCAGGAGAAGGTCGCCTTTCGACAGATCGATTTCCCCCGCTATGGCAATCCCTTTGCCGAGCCTGCCCGGCTGTATCTGGAAGGGGCTCTGGGTCAGCATCCGGGGGATGTAAATGCCTATGCTGCCTCTGTTTTGTTCGGCGTGGACCGATATGCCTCCTTTCGGCAGGACTGGGGGCGGGACTATCAGGCAGGAATGCTGATCCTGGCTAACCGCTATACGACCTCTAACGCCGTGCACCAAGCCTCAAAGCTCCCGGCGCAGCAGCGGGAGGAGTTTTTAACCTGGCTTTTTGATTTGGAATATCATCGTCTGGAGCTGCCTCAGCCGGATCTGGTGATCTATCTGGATCTTCCCACAGAGCTTTCTGAACAGATGCTGCAAAAGCGCCAGTCCGCCACAGGGACCCATGGGGATATCCATGAACAGGATCAGGCCTACTTGCGCCAATGCAGGGAAAGTGCCCGGCAGATTGCCAGGGAGCTCCGCTGGTGGGTGGTGGACTGCGCCAGGGAAGGGCAGGTCCGTCCGGCAGAAGAGATCCATCAGGAGATCTGGGAGCGGCTGCAGGGGATCTTGTGAGCTTGTCCCGGGAAGGACCGGCAAAACGGGACGCTTACCGCGCCCCGCTTTGCTGCCCGCTCAGCAGCAGCTGTCGTTGCAGCCGCAGCGATTGGAGACATTCCCGCTGTTCCCGCAGCAGCAGCACATCACCAAGAGAATGATGAGGATGAGCCAAATGCAGGAGTTGTCGTTTCCTCCGTTGGAAAAGCACATGTTCGTTCACCTCACAGCTTGAATTCGAGATATCCTATGCGCCGCAGGCTTGTTTGGAAGCCTGACCAGCAGGGAAAAATAAATTTTTAAAGATCATCCCCCTTAGGTTTTTTCGCGGCCAAGCTGCCGCAGCCGGAGAAATGGAGGTTTCCATGTCTGAAAACTACCGAAAAGAAGAGGAAACTGCCAGCTGGGATGCTGGTGAAGTCCGCCGGGCACAGGCCCAGGGAAAAAACAATCGGAGCACGCCCCCTGCCCAGGGGAGAAAACGCCACCCCCGCAAAAGACGGGGGATCAATCCTGTAATCTACCTGTTGTCCATCCTGGTGACTTCTGCCATCTTAGCAGGAGTTGGCTGGCTTTTGCTCTCGGACCTTTGCGCATTCAATAAAGACCCTCTGACCACCACGGTGGAAGTCACGGCGGAGGACACCATGGGCTCCATTGCCACGAAGCTCAAGGACGCAGGCCTTATTAAGTACAAGTGGTTTTTCCGCCTGTTTGCCGCGTTTTCCAATGCCGATGAAAAAATTGGCCTGGGAACTTACGAACTTAACACAGAGATGGATTACCGGGCGCTGATCCTGGGCATGCACAGCTCTTCTGGAAACATGAACGCCGATACGGTGACTGTCACCATTCCGGAGGGCTATACGGTGACGCAGACTATCAAACTTCTGGCCTCTAATGGGGTCAACACGGAAGAAGCCCTGATGGATGCGGCGAAAAATGCCACGTTTGATTATGACTTCATCGATAACGATTCTGAAGACATCACCCGTCTGGAGGGGTATCTGTTCCCGGACACGTACGAATTCTACCTTGGCCACGATCCTGAGGATGCGCTGGATAAGCTGATCAACAATTTCTATAATAAATTGGATATGACCCTTGTGGACCAGGCTAAAGAGCGGGGATACAGTCTCCACGACATCATTACCATCGCGTCTTTGATCGAAAAGGAGACTGACGGAACAGACCGTGGAACCATTGCCTCTGTGATCTATAACCGCCTGGAGGGCAGCGGCGACAAGGCCGGAACGTATGGGCTTTTGCAGATCGACGCCTCTCTTCTGTATGCGCTGCCAGATCATACCGGCCCCATCACAGAGACCGACAAGGCCACCGACTCCCCATACAATCTTTATAAAAACGCGGGACTGCCGCCTACGCCCATTGCCAATCCGGGCCTGGCCTCTATCAATGCCGCCTTTGAACCGGAGGAGACGGGCTATTATTACTACGCCTTGGGAACCGACGGAAAGCACCATTTCTTCGCCACCTATGAAGAGCACCTGGCCTTTGTAAACAGCAGCCAATATGGAGGATAAAAAACAGGATCGTGGCCACCCCGGACCGGAGCTTCTCTGCCCGGCCGGGGATATGGCCCGTTTGAAGATGGCGGTGGCCTACGGGGCAGATGCTGTCTACTTGGCGGGGACCAGCTTTGGGATGCGGGCGTTTGCGGGGAACTTTCCCCCGGAACAGCTTCGCCAGGCAGTGGAGTTTGCCCACAGCCACGGTGTCCGTGTCCACTGTACGGTCAATACTATGCCCCGGGGAGACGAGGTGCCGCGTCTTCCTGCCCACCTGGAACTCTTGAATGAGGCAGGGGTGGATGCGCTGATCGTAGCAGATTTGGGGGTTTTCAATCTGGCAGGGAAATATGCCCCCCGTTGTCAGCGCCACATTTCCACCCAGGTCAGTGTCAGCAATGCCCTCTCCGCCTGCGCTTGGTATGATTTAGGTGCTTCCCGGGTGATTTTGGCTCGGGAACTGAGCCTGGAAGAGATCCGGCAAATCCGTGATCATACACCTCCGGGGCTGGAATTGGAGGCATTTGTCCATGGGGCCATGTGCGTCAGTTACTCTGGCCGGTGCCTGCTCTCCAACTATATGACGGGACGGGACTCCAACCGCGGCGCCTGCGCCCAGCCCTGCCGTTATCGGTATGCCCTGATGGAGGAAAAGCGGCCCGGGGAGTACTTCCCCATTGCGGAAGATGAAATGGGCACCTATATTCTCAACTCCCGGGACATGTGCATGATCGACCACCTTCAGGATCTGGTGGAGGCGGGGCTTTCCAGTTTGAAAATCGAAGGGCGGGCCAAGTCAGAGTACTATGCCGCGATCATTACCGGAGCATACCGCCATTGCCTGGATGATGTGCTGTCTGGAAGGAAAATGGACCCTCTATGGCGTGATGAGGTGGAGAAGGTGAGTCACCGCCCTTATTCCACCGGGTTTTACTATGGTCCTCCGGGACAGTATTATAAAAACTCCCGCTATGTGAGAGACTGGCAAGTGGTTGCGCTTGTCACTCAATGCGACTCCGTGGGAAATGCAGTGCTTTCGCTGCGAAACAAATTTCGCCGGGGAGACACGGTGGAAGTGGTGGGACCGGATCTGCGCCCCTTTTCCATGACAGTGCCGCAGATGCGGGACGAAGAAGGCCGGGAGGTGGAAGAGCCCCGGACTCCTCAGATGAAAGTGCGGATGAAGTTGCCTGTGGCAGTGCCTCCCGATACATTTTTGCGCCACGCGGTGGCCCTGTCCCCCAAGGATGACCTATAAAGCCTCTCTATAAAGTGTAAAAGGCTGCCCGGATTTACCGGACAGCCTTTTTTCAAACTGTTATAAGTTTTTTCGGATGGTGTTGATAGCGCCTTTTTCCAGGCGCGAGACCTGTGCCTGGGAGATTCCCACCTCCGCAGACACCTCCATTTGAGTCTTGCCCTCATAAAAGCGCAGGGACAGGATCCGCCGCTCCCGCTCGTTCAAATGGGTTATGGCGTCCTTCAGGGCAATGCGTTCCGTCCAGCGTTCGTCGCTGTTTTTTCCATCGCTTACCTGATCCATTACGCAAAGGGCGTCGCCGCCGTCAGAATAGACCGGCTCATAAAGAGAGATGGGTTCCACGATGGCATCCATGGCAAAAACCACGTCCTCCCGGGGCAGGGACAGCTCCTGGGCGATCTCATCCACCGTGGGTTCTTTTTGGTTTTCCCGCAGCAGGCGTTCTCGGGTCTGCAGGACCCGATAGGCGGTGTCCCGCATAGAGCGGGAGACCCGAATGGCGCTGTTGTCCCGCAAGTAACGGCGGATTTCTCCGATGATCATGGGAACGCCATAGGTGGAGAATTTTACCGGCTGAGAGATATCAAAATGATCGATGGCTTTGATCAGCCCCACGCAGCCCACCTGAAAAAGATCATCCACACTTTCGCCACGGCCGCTGAAACGCTGGATGACAGACAGCACCAGGCGGAGATTTCCCTCGATCAACTGTTGCCGGGCGGTCTCATCGCCCTCCTTTACCCGCCGCAGAAGGGCTAAGGTCTCATCGCTTTTCAGCACCTTTAATTTTGCCGTATTGACCCCGGCAATTTCCACTTTTCCCTGCACCGATCCGCCGCCTCCTGCTGCTTCGTATTGACAAAATCAGTATGGCCCGGCCGTCTTTTTCCTATACGGACAGCTTTTGTCGCTTTTTGCAGTGCATGAGACATGCGTTGGCATGCATAGCCTTTGATAGGGAGGGATTTATCATGCAGGTGCAGATGCGGGAGTTGCGCAACAAAGAAGTGATCAATGTCCACGATGGCTGCCGTCTTGGTTTTGTGGGGGATGTGGATATTCAGGTCCCGGAAGGGCGTGTGGCTGCCATTATAGTATTTGGCCCCTGCCGGTTTTTCGGACTCTTTGGCAGAGGGGAGGACTATTACATCCCCTGGGACTGTATCCAGCGGATCGGCGACGATATTATCCTCATCGACAAATCCTTTCAGCGCAGAAGCCCGGAGTTGGAGCGCAAGCGGCGGAAAAAGTTCTAAGTTTTAATTTTTAATTTTATAAAAATGTTTAAGAATGCGAAAAAACTCTGCCAAATAGGCGGAGTCTTTTGCGTGATTTTGGAAAAAATACTTGCATTGGACTCCCGCTTATGGTATCATATTTCAGCATTCCGCATGGCTGTGGACGCTCTGTCTGTGCCCGGCAGGGAAAACGCCGGGTTGGCAGAGGGGAGGAAGCAGCCAGAGGCAGAACTAAATTGATTTTGGAGGAATTAAACACTATGGCAAATTCTAACGTCGTTTCCATGAAGGCTCTGCTGGAGGCAGGCGTCCACTTTGGTCACCAGACCCGCCGCTGGAACCCCAAGATGGCTCCTTACATTTATACGGAGCGCAACGGCATTTATATCGTGGACCTGCAGAAGACCGTGAAGAAGCTGGAAGAGGCCTATGCCTTCGTCCGCTCCTTGGCGGAAAGCGGCCAGGCACTGCTGTTTGTGGGCACGAAGAAGCAGGCGCAGGAAGCCATTAAGGAAGAGGCCACCCGCTGCGGCCAGTACTATGTCAACGCCCGTTGGCTGGGCGGCATGATGACCAACTTCAAGACCATGCGCACCCGGGTGGATCGCCTCAATCAGCTCAAAAAGATGCAGGAAGACGGCACCTTTGATATGCTGCCCAAAAAAGAAGTCATGAAGCACCTGGGTGAGATCGAGAAGCTGGAGAAGTATCTGGGCGGCGTGAAGGAGATGAAGCGTCTGCCCGGCGCCTTGTTCATTGTAGACACTCGGAAAGAGCGCAACGCCATTGCAGAAGCACACAAGCTGGGCATCCCTGTGGTGGCGATCGCTGATACCAACTGCGACCCTGACGAGATCGACTATGTGATCCCCGGCAATGATGATGCCATTCGCGCCATTAAGCTCATCTCTTCCATCATGGCCAACGCTGTGCTGGAGGGCAAGCAGGGCGAGCAGGTGGAGGATACCGAGGCCGCTGAGGCAGAGTCTGCCGCCGCAGACGCCGAATAACATCATTTTGACGATCTGCTCTTATTCAAATATTGGAGGAACGTAAAATGGCTTTTACCGCAGCTGATGTAAAGAACCTGCGTGAGATGACCGGCGTAGGTATGATGGATTGCAAGAAGGCACTGACCGCTTCTGACGGCGACATGGATAAGGCCGTGGAGTGGCTGCGCGAAAAGGGCATGGCTGCTTCTGCCAAGAAAGCTGGCCGGATTGCCGCCGAGGGCATGGCCTATGCCACGGTAGTGGACGGCGTAGGCGTTGTGGTGGAGGTGAATGCCGAGACCGACTTCGTAGGCAAGAACGAAAAGTTCGTGGACTTTGTCAAGGGTGTTGCTGATACTGTGGCTAAGGAGAATCCCGCGGATTTGGACGCTTTGATGGCGTGCAAATACTGCGGCAGTGACCTCACGGTCACCCAGCAGCAGCAGGAGATGGTCCTGGTGATCGGTGAGAATATCAAGGTGCGTCGGTTTGCCCGGTTTGCTGATGGTGTCAGCGTGGCCTATGTCCACGCCGGCGGTAAGATCGGCGTTTTGGTGAATCTGGAGACGGACCTGCCCGCCGAAAAGGTGGAAGAAGCCGGCAAGGATGTGGCCATGCAGATCGCCGCCTTGAATCCTCGTTTCTGGGATAAGACACAGGTCACCCAGGATGTGCTGGATGAAGAGAAGAAGATCATGATGGTCCAGATGGAAAATGATCCCAAGATGGCCAACAAGCCCGAGAATGTCCGGGAAAAGATCGTCATGGGCAAGATGAATAAGTTCTATGCGGAAAACTGCCTGCTGCAGCAGGAGTTTGTAAAGGACAACTCCATGACGGTTGAGGGATACCTTGCCTCTGTGGCCAAGGCTCTGGGCGGCAAGATCACCTTTAAGGATGCTGTCCGCTTTGAAAAGGGCGAGGGCATTGAGAAAAAAGAGGAGAATTTCGCTGCAGAAATTGCCTCCATGGTGAAGGGTTAATTTTTGAGTTTGTCCCCTGCAAAACAGGCATATTGCCTCTAAAAAATGTCCCGAAAGGGCCCGAGGAAATTTGTTTCCCCGGGCCCTCTTATTTTTGATGCCAACGCACCGCACAAAATATTTCCGGGAAATTTTTTTGAAATCTGATGTGTTTGCCCGGATCAGAGGACATGCGGTCTACGGATTTTTCCTTGTATTGCAAGGCGAAAACTGGTATAATATAATTGTTATCTTTACAAATTGCAGTGGGGGAGAGCTATGCTTCATTATTTGCAAAACCTGTTTCAGGCGCTGGATCTATCCTCCCTTGGAGATGCATTGGCGCGGCTGGTGGCTGTGTTTTTGTGCCTCACGATCCATGAAACTTGCCATGGCCTTGCGGCACTGGCCCTGGGGGATCCCACTGCAAAGTCCATGCACCGACTGAGTTTGAATCCCCTGAGGCATATTGACTGGATTGGCCTGTTTTTTATGTTTGTGGCGGGGTTTGGCTGGGCAAAACCTGTTCCGGTAGATCCCCGGTATTTTAAAAAGCCCAAGCAGGGAATGGCACTGACGGCCTTGGCCGGCCCTGTGTCTAATTTGATTCTGGCCCTTCTTGCCATTGCAGGAAGCTATGCCATTTACCGGTTTGTGCCGTATGGCGCTGTATCCGGGTTTCTCTTCAATTTTCTGTTGTACTGCTTGGCTCCCATGTCCGTTGGTCTTGGCCTTTTCAATCTCTTGCCCTTTCCTCCTCTGGATGGATTCAAGGTCGCGGCAGCCCTTTTGCCGGATCAACTGTACATCTCCTGTATGCGCTATGAGCGCTATGGCATTGTCTTGCTGCTGTTTTTATCTTATTTTGGTCTGACCAGCAGTCTTATTTCCAATGTCATTTATTTTGTGTATGAGGCCATGTTCCGCCTGATATACTGATTTCCATCTTAGGAAGGTGGGACCTACGTATTGGAAAACCCTGTATTTAAATTGGAAAAAGTCGTCCGGGCGCCCTCTGCGCAAATGCAGGACTTTGAAGGTCCTTTGGATGTCATCTTATTTTTGCTGAGCAAAAATAAGATGGAAATTCAGGATATTTCCATCTCCATGATCTGCGACCAGTATGTATCTTGGATCCAACAGCGCCAGCAGATGGACCTGGAGGTTGCCAGCGAGTTTGTCACCATGGCCTCTCACTTGGTATATTTGAAGACCAGGATGCTATTGTCGATTGAGGATGAAGAGGCACAAAGCGAAATGGACGCTCTGATCCAGTCCCTGGAGGAGCGGCGCCGTAATGAGAGTTACCTGCGGGTAAAATCTCTTTGCGAAAAGCTGGATCCCATGCAGGAATTTGGGCGTAATATCCTCACCCGGCCCCCGGAACCTGTGGAACGGGGAAAAACTTACGAATACAGCCATGAAAAGGAAGATTTGATTTCCGCCATGGCGGAGATTCGCAGCCGGGCAGAGCGGCTGATGCCTCCCCCTAAGTCGGCCTTTACTCAGATCGTTCGTCAAGAGCCCTATCCCGTGGAGAATAAGGCCCGGGAGATTATCAGTCGCATTCGGGAAGGTGGAATCACCCGATTTTTGCTTCTATTTCGGGGAAGCTGCAGCAGGAGCGAGGTAGTGGCCACCTTTTTGGCTGTTTTGGAGCTGTGCCGGGCCAGAGTGCTGCATTTAGCGGGCTCTGCGCTGGATTGCACTGTCCAACAAGGAGAGAATCTGCCAGACGACTTGAAGTTTTGATAGTTTTGAAGGAGCCGCGATATGGAGTCCCTGGAAATGAGAGAGATTGAATCTGCCGCGGAGGCAATTTTGTTTGCCTCTGGGGAGCCGATTCCTATAGACCGCATCTGTCTGGCTCTGGAATTGGATCGTGCCACCATGGAACAGGTGCTGCAGAAGCTGGCTGATCACTATGCCTATGAGCGCCGCGGTGTTCGTCTGCTGCGGGTGGAAGACACTTATCAACTGTGCTCCGCACCGGATTATGCCGACGTGATTCGCAAGGCCTTTGAGATCCGGAAGCCTGCAAAACTCAGTCAGCCGGCTTTGGAGGTGTTGACCATCATCGCATACTACCAGCCCACCACCCGAACTTATGTGGACCAGGTGCGGGGCGTGGACAGTGCTTATACCATGAGCCTTCTTCAGGAGCGGGGTTTGATTGAAGAGTGCGGGCGTCTACAGGTGCCGGGAAGACCGCATTTATATCGGACGACTAAACAGTTCCTGCGGGCCTTTCATCTCACCAGTCTGGAAGAATTACCTGAGATGCCGGATTTGACGGGAGAGGGGCAGATGTGTCTGGATGAAAATGGAAAGATCGTAGATCCGGCGGCGGAAGCGGAAGGATGAAAGGCAGAGCGTCATGAAGATCCGCCTGAAGCGGAGGCCTGAGAGACAGGTTATACCGCTATCTGCCAGGAAAGGAGGGTGGTCAAGATGGGTATCCTATGGTGGGTTTTTTGCATCATGCTTGCCATAGTAATTTGCCTTTTGATGCTTCCTGTTGGAATCAAGGTCCATTTCCTTCATGGGGCAATTACCTTTTTTATAAAAATCGGCCCCCTTACCCGTCAGATTTCCCCCCGGGAGAAGACGGATGAGAAGTCTCATGGAAAAGAGGGTACAAACGAGAAAAAATACCCAAAACCCGCTTCAGGGAAAAAGAATGTGTCAGCCTCTTTCCTTTGGGAATCAGTGCAGGTTCTCTGGCCGTCTTTAAAAAAAACACTTTCCAAGGGGCGCCGGGCCATTACCATCGATCCATTGCACCTTTGCTGTATCATTGGGGGCAGGGAAGACCCTGCCCAGGCTGCCAAGCTCTTCGGATGGCTGCAAATGGGAGTTTGGACCGTCATGCCCCTCTTGGAGCAGGGACTGCGGATTCCAGATGCCCAGATCCATATTGGAATGGATTTTCAAAAGGAACCGTGGGATCTTACCGGTGAAGTTGGCATCAGCGCCAGAATCGGAAGCTTGGTGTCCATGGCATTGTCTTTTGCAATTCCTGTTTTGCGCTGGTTGAAAGCCTATCATAAGCAACAGCAGGCTGCTCCCCTTACGCAGGGTACTGCCGCCTGAGAAAGGAAAGTATCATGGAAAAAAACAGTTCTTTGAGTGATCTCATGCGGGATACCATCGACAAAGTTCATGAGATGGTAGACACAAACAGCATTGTGGGAAAGCCCATCGTTACTTCCGATGGCGTGACATTGATTCCGATTTCCAAAGTCCACTTTGGATTCGGCATCGGCGGCGGAGATTATGGGAAAACCACTTCCAATTTTGGCGGAGCCAGCGCTGCAGGCGTAAATATTGATCCGGTGGTTTTTTTGATTATCAAAGATGGGGTTGCCAGAGTGCTTCCTGCGGCGGTCCCACCGGCTTCTTCTGTGGAACGGATCGTGGACATGGCACCGGATGTAATCAATAAAGTGGTAAAAATTTTCGACAAAAAAGAAGCAGAAGTAGAGGAGGAAGCGGGGTATACTACCGTCACTGACATGTGACGATGAGGTGATGCTCTTTTGTTTCCTTCTGTATTGCGCCGCGCTGGAGCGACGTTGATACTGGTGTTTTTCCTGTGCGGCCAGGCCCGTGCAGTCAGCACATCTGCTACAGCAGCTGTTTTGATGGATGTCGACAGCGGCCGTATTTTATATGAGCAAAACGCCGATAAGAAAATGCTGATCGCCAGTACCACAAAGCTTCTCACTGCCCTGGTGGCACTGCGGGACGGAAATTTGGATGACATCGTGACAGTGGGCGGGGACGCCGCAGGTACAGAGGGCTCTTCCATGTATCTCAAGGCAGGAGAGCAGCTGACACTGGAGACACTGCTCTATGGCCTGCTGCTCTGCTCGGGCAATGATGCCGCTGTTGCCATTGCCGATCATATTGCCGGCGGGGTAGATGCCTTTGCCCAGCGGATGAACGATCTTGCCCAGGAAATCGGAATGGAAAACTCCCATTTCACCAACCCGCACGGACTGGACCACACAGAAAACGGCGATCACTATTCCACAGCCCGGGATATGGCACTTCTTGCGGCGGCGGCGGCAAATAATGAGACCTTGCTGCGCATCGCCTCCACCCGTACCATTACCATTGGCGGGCGCACCATGACCAACCACAATAAACTACTCAATACGTTCAGTGGTTGTCTGGGACTTAAAACCGGCTATACCATTGCAGCAGGAAGGACATTGGTCACCTGTGCCCAGAGAAATGGACAGCGGCTGGTGGCGGTTACTCTGCAGGATGGCAATGATTGGGCTGACCACCAGGCTCTGTATGAATACGGCTTTTCCACATACTCTGACCGCCAGGGAATTGCGGTTGGAGAAATTGCCGGCACGCTCCCCGTCATCGGGGGGAGCCGGGGAACGGTGCCGCTGGTGGCGGCGGACAGCTTTTCCTGGCCCGTGGCACAGGGAGAAAACTTTTCTTCTGAGATCTCCTTGGACCAGGATCTGCATGCGCCTTTAAGCGCCGGTGATCAGGTGGGAGAGATGATTTTTACCTGGAATGGAACAGAAATAGGCCGGGTAGGCCTTCTGTGCGGACAAAGTGTGGCTCCGGAGGTCGCCTCTGCACTGGGAACTCTGCACCTGAGTATAGAAAAATAGGAACAGGAACATGGAAGAACGATTGCAAAAACTGCTCTCCGCCGCCGGGATCTGCTCCCGACGGGCTTCGGAGACGTACATTACTGCCGGACGGGTCACGGTAAACGGCCGGAAGGCTCAATTGGGACAGCGGGCAGACATGGACCGGGACGATATCCGGGTAGACGGTAAACCCCTTACTGCCCCCGAAAAACATCTTTATATCATGCTTAACAAGCCCTGCGGCTATGTGACAACGCGCTGTGATGAGCAGGGGCGCCCCACGGTGATGGACCTTTTAAAAGACATCAAAGAGCGCGTATATCCCGTAGGTCGGCTGGATCGGAACTCAGAGGGCCTGTTGCTCCTTACCAACGATGGCGCATTGACCCACCGGTTGCTGCACCCCAGCCATGAGGTATCCAAATGCTATCATGTGACAGTGGCAGGCCCAATTGAACATGCGGTGGAACAGCTTGAGGCTGTAAGGGATGTAGGGGGAGAACCCATCCGCCCGGCACAGGTAAAACTGCTTTCCCGGAGCCGCAACTACGCGGAG
>CALWXJ010000002.1 GCA_944385475.1 uncultured Oscillospiraceae bacterium | reverse complement strand
TGACCTGTGCTCACCGTTTCCGAACTGTGCTGTATGAGAAAAGCCATGCGTTTGCGGCTGCGCTCCTCCCAGTTCCTATCATGTCCTTCAAAGGGGAGTGCGATCATCAGTTGCATCTCACTATATTTTGGCTGTTCTTTGAGGCGGAGCAGAATTTCGCCGGCCCACATGTCCACGCCCAAGGCGCCGCCCACCCAGAACTGGCGGAATCCCTGCTCATAGAGTCGGATCAACTGGTCTCGGATGCGCTTCGAAATCGTGTGGGTCAGTTTTCTCTTTTCTGCCGCTAACCCTTGATTTTACTGCATTTTTGGGGTATCCTTTTGTGCAGGGTAGAGGGCGTTTCTACGCTTTTTCTACACTACCGTTTGCGATTGCATTTGGCGTGGAGTGCGAGTGGTTTGTGTTTTGGAGGGAGCCTAAAGTCTCTTAGCGACTTTTAAGGGAATTTCACTCCATGGCACTCGAAATCAGTTTGAGAAATTCATGTATGGGTTCGAATTGAATAATAACAATCTAAATTGAAACGGCCCGGAGAGTTCCCTCTCCGGGCCCTATTTTATAAAAGCAATACACTCCATCACTCAATCATGTCGCCAAAAATGATTGATGAAACGAGTGATGTGTGGTATAATACTGTCGAACGAATCTTTCACATGAGGTGCTTCTATGAGGAACAAGAAACCTCCTTTTGAAATTACAAATACGATGATCCATGAGGTGGCGGAAATCGCCGAACTGGTGGGCAAGTTGACTTCCACCAATCAGCTGTCTGCAAACCCAACCTTGCGGCGGACAAACCGTATCCGGACGATCCACGGCTCTCTGGCTATTGAACAGAACACCCTGAGTCTGGAACAGGTTACCGCAGTTCTGAACGGCAAGCAGGTGCTGGCTCCGCCGAAGGATATTGCGGAGGTCAAGAATGCCTATGAGATCTATGAGCGGATGGATGAGCTTGATCCTTACGCTGTGGACGATCTGCTGATGGCCCATGGCATTATGACGCAAGGCTTGGTTGAGGAATCTGGTATGTTCCGTTCCCGTCCAGTCGGCGTTGTCAATCAGGAGGGGCATGTCCTACACTTTGGAACACTTCCGCAATATGTACCGGATTTGGTGATGGAACTGTTGGACTGGGTGAAGAACAGCGACATACACATGCTGATCCGCAGCTGCGTGTTTCACTACGAGCTGGAGCTGATCCATCCCTTTGCTGACGGCAATGGTCGTATTGGTCGCCTATGGCATACGTTGCTGCTCTCCAAATGGAACCCGACCTTTGCTTGGTTGCCGGTAGAGTCCATGATCCACGCCCGTCAACCGGAATACTATGCAGCAATCAATGCGTCTAACGATGCCGGAGAGTCCACAGCGTTTATCGAGTTCATGCTCTCAACCATCAAGGCATCGCTCATTGATGCAATCAATACGAGTGATGAAATGAGCGATGGGCCGATGGATAAGGCAACGATGCGCTGGAAGCAGATTGAAAAGTTTTTGGAAACGCATGAGTTTATCATGAATGCAGATGTGCGGGCGTTATGTGGAGTATCAGCTGCCACGGCAAATCGCATTTTGGCTGGATTTGCCTCCTCGGGGAAACTTGTTAAATATCGAGAAAGTGGACATTGGGCATATCAATTAAAGAACAGATATGCAACCCAATACACATTTAGCTAATCGAAGAAAGGAGACATTGTATGATTTTCACGGATATTTGTAGAGGAATTTTTTCTGTAGGCCGTATTACTCCAACTGGTCTCACTCTTTTAGGAACTGCTTTTGCCATCAACAAACCTGGTTTTTTTGCCACAGCTGCGCATGTTGTGAATCACAACGATAATGGTTTAGTGATAATTTTCAACGGAATGTCCAGCATGCAAGATTACCAAGACACCTCACGAAAACAAGTGCAGTATATGTCCGCAGTAATTGCAGAAATAAACCCGATTTGCGATGTGTGCTTAATAAAAACCGAAATGACTATTCAGTCGACCATGTCTCTCTCATCTACCGATAACATTCAGGTCGGAAGCGAAGTAGTTGTTTTTGGTTATCCGCATAGCAACCATGGCCGCATGGTGCTGACACAGCAGAATACCCACATTGGTGCAAAGATTTTGATTGAATCCGCAGGAATCAAATTGAAGAATATAATATTAAATATTCAAACTCGTCCTGGCCAATCAGGTGGACCAATTATTAATTCTCAAACCAACGAGATAGTTGGAATGGTAATAGGTTCGTATGCACCTAATACAAATGGAGGTATTAGCATTGGTGGAATTGATCCTCAAACTTTACATCAGACAACACACGCAATTTCTGCAGAATACATTAAGGAGATGACATAATGGAACGAATTGATGAATTGTTTGCAGTTGATCCCGATTCGTGGATTGATGCTTTACAGCCTTATCAAAGGAACATGATTAATAAACTATATAACGAGAATGGAAGTTATGAGGAAACTGCTAAAGCCTGGTTGTCTGCGTCCATGTCAACCACCGTTCCGTTCGGGACCGAAAAAGGGCATTCCGTATTCTTTGAAAAGGTTTTAAATGAACTTGAAGCCTTCCTTTCTGGGAATGAGAAATACAGAGATGACCGTATAGCTATCCTCCAAGAGAAAAGCGTTGTTCAAACATATATTGTAGGCGCAATTTCGGTTGCGTTGTCTCCTGTGTTGGGCGCATCCGCAGCCTTTCTTTCCCCTGTCATTGCTATAGTTCTTGTTACAATAACCAAAATGGGAATTAATGCATGGTTGACCATGCGCAAAGAGAAAAGAGCTGTCATGGAAAATCCGGCTGAAAACGCTAATAAATGATGAATGGCCGCTTATTGTCCTAATTTTTCTACCGCTTGCAATAACGGCGGCGCTACCCTAACATGACTGATGCCCGGACAAGCCTGTATTTTCAAGGCTTTCCGGGCATCGTTTACATTAGTGGCGGCGCGATACATAGGAGCGGGAGATCCCAAAGGAGGTGGCGATCTCCCGCTGCGTCAGGGGAACGGTGCCGCCCAGGCCATAGCGCAGCCGCACGATCCTTGCCTCCCGGTCGGAAAGGCACTGATCCACCAACTGCCGCAGCCGGGATGCGTTGTCCCGGTCGTGGAGATCATCCAACATGGTGTCCTCCACCCCGATGACATCCATAAGCTGCAAGGCGTCCCCCTCCCGATCGGATTCGATGGTATCAGAAAGAGAGACTTCTCCTTGAAGTTTTTTCTGGCTGCGAAAATACATCAGGATCTCATTTTCAATGCAGCGGGCGGCGTAAGTGGCCAGACGTGCCCCCTTGGAGGGATCAAAGGTGGAGATGGCCTTGATCAGCCCAATGGTGCCGATAGAGACCAGATCCTCCTGATCACCGGTTTGGGTGTAATATTTTTTGAAGGCCAAAAGCAAAAGGAACGCAGGCTTTCCAAGCTGCCGGACAAGCCTGCTGCCAAATTGTCATAAAACAGCATCTTGGAAGAGGCCATGCGCAAGGCGCCGGCATAAGGCAGATTTCTTTGCTGAAGCGATCATGTATATTCCGGGGCGCTTGGCATAAGCTACTGCTGGGTGATGATAAATGAACAAGCGCACATGGAAAACGTACGGCGCCTGGATCCTATTTACAGAGGCGGTGGGCGCCCTGTCGGGCTGGCTGACCCGGGACGGCGCCAAGACATATAGCCAGGAGGTCATCCAACCTCCCTTTTCCCCGCCTCCCATAGTATTTCCCATTGTCTGGGGCATCCTGTTTGCCCTGATGGGCATTGGGGCAGCCCGGATTTATTTGGCGGCGCCATCCCGCTTCCGCTCCTGCAGCCTGGCACTTTTTTTGATTCAGCTGGCCTTAAACTTCTTCTGGAGCATTTTCTTTTTCAACCTGCAGGCATACGGCTTTGCCCTGATCTGGCTGCTGGTTTTATGGGTGCTGATTTTGTTCATGATCATTTCGTTTTATAAGGTGGATCAAAAAGCGGCCTACCTGCAAATCCCTTATCTTCTGTGGGTGACATTTGCCGCCTATCTCAATTTCGGGGTCTGGAATCTCAACGGATAAACAAGCGGCAGGCGCAGCCTGCCGCTTTTTTCTTAAAGACTTTCTCCGAAAAATACTTTGAGATCCTCTTCCACGCTGCTGATCCCTGCAATGCCGAAGTTCTCCACCAGAACTTTGGCCACGTTGGGGCTGAGGAAAGCGGGAAGGGTGGGACCCAGGTGAATGTTTTTGACACCCAGGTATAAAAGCGCCAGCAGCACAATGACCGCCTTTTGCTCATACCAGGCGATGTTGTAGGCAATGGGCAGATCGTTGAGATCATCGAGGCCGAAGACCTCCTTGAGTTTCAGAGCGATGACCGCCAGGGAGTAGGAGTCGTTGCACTGCCCGGCATCCAGCACCCGGGGAATGCCGCCGATCTCTCCCAGGTTCAGCTTGTTGTACTTATACTTGGCGCAGCCTGCGGTGAGGATCACAGCGTCTTGGGGCAGGGCCTTGGCAAAGTCCGTATAGTAGTTCCGGCTTTTGGCGCGGCCGTCACATCCTGCCATCACCACGAATTTTTTGATGGCGCCGCTTTTTACCGCCTCCACGATCTTATCCGACAGGGCCAGCAGCTGGGCGTGGGCAAACCCGCCCACAATCTCCCCCTGCTCGATCTCCAGAGGGGGCTGGCACTGTTTTGCGTGGGCGATCAGCTGGGAGAAGTCCTTCTCCTGGCCAATCTCCCCGGGGATGTGCCGACAGCCGGGGTAGCCTGCCGCCCCGGTGGTATAGAGACGGTCTTTGTAACTGTCCCTGGGGGGAACAATGCAGTTGGTGGTCATGAGGATGGGACCCCGGAAGGAGGCGAATTCCTCTCCCTGTTTCCACCAGGCGTTGCCATAATTGCCCACGAAGTTGGGATATTTTTTAAACGCGGGATAGTAGTGGGCAGGCAGCATCTCACAGTGGGTATACACATCCACACCGGTGCCCTGGGTCTGCTCCAGCAGCATCTCCAGGTCCCGCAGGTCGTGGCCGGAGACCAGGATGCCGGGGTTCTTGCCCACGCCGATGTTCACCCGGGTGATCTCCGGGTTCCCATAGGAGGCAGTATTGGCCCTGTCCAGCAGTGCCATGCCCTGAACACCGTATTTTCCCGTCTCCAGGGCCAGGGCCACCAGATCCTCCACAGTGAGGGCATCGTCCAGGGTGGCGGCCAGCGCCCGCTGCAAAAATGCGTCCACCTCGCCGTCCTCCTGAAGCAGGGCGTTGGCGTGCTTGGAATAAGCTGACAGGCCCTTGAGTCCATAGGTGATCAGCTCCCGCAAAGAGCGGATATCCTCATCCTTGGTGGACAGCACGCCCACCTGGGCGGCTTTGGCGTCCCAGTCGCCTGCGCCGTCCCACAGGGCGGCGGGGGGCAGGATTTCCGGCTCCCGCACCTGAGGCAGCAGGGCTTCTTTTGCCTGCAGTGTATCCCGGATCCGCTGCAAAATAGCCTCTTTGTCAAAATTGGCGTTGGTAATGGTGGTAAAGAGATTTAAGGTGATGAGGTGATTCACCTCTGCTGCCACCGTCTCCCCCTGGGCCCGCAGGGCAGTGGTCACAGCGGACAGGCCCCGGGTCACATAGACCAGCAGATCCTACATGGCCGCCACGTCCGGCTTTTTTCCACATACACCCGCCATAGTGCAGCCGCTGCAGCCGGCGGCCTCCTGGCATTGATAGCAAAACATTTTTTGTTCCATGGTTTTCTTCCTCCTATGGGATGCATTCGTCCTCCGGCGCTTTTGAAAAAACAGAGGGCGCCCTTGACTTTCTGGAGCTACTATAATAGATTTAAAACAACTAATATGTTGTTTTAACAACAAAAGGAGCATGTTATGGAATTTACATTGCTTTCCAAAACGGCGTTGTTTCGGGGCACCACTGGGGAGGAGGTGGAGGCGATGCTGGCCTGCCTGGGGGCAGTGCGGCGCAAATTTGAACGCAGGGAAACCATCTATGGCGTGGGAGAGGTGGTATCCTCCCTGGGAATGGTGCTCTCCGGCAGTGTTTTGATTGAAAGTGACGATCTGTGGGGCAATACCACGGTCCTGGACAGTGTGGGCCCCGGCCAGATCTTCGCGGAGACATACGCATGTCTTCCCGGAGAGCCGCTGATGGTGAACGTGGTGGCGGCAGAACCCGCCCAGGTGCTGTTTATGGACGTGAGCCGGATTTTGAATGTGTGCTGTCGCGCCTGTGATTACCACAATAAACTCATTGGGAACCTGCTGTTTCTCTCTGCCGAAAAAAACCTGCACCTGTCCCGAAAGATCTTCCACACCTCCTCCAAAACCATTCGGGGCCGGCTTTTGTCCTACCTTTCCTATCAGGCGGTCCGCAGCGGCAGCCGCAGCTTCACCATCCCCTTTAACCGCCAGCAGTTGGCGGACTATCTCCATGTGGAGCGCAGCGCGCTGTCCAATGAGTTGAGCAAAATGCAAAAAGAGGGTTTGCTAAAGGTGGACAAGAGTCACTTTTGCCTGCTAAACGAGCCGCTTTAAGATCCTGGGTGCCTTTGCAGGGGGGAGGAGGGCGGACCCAGGGGCATTTTTGCGGAGGGTCCTTCATACCCATCCAATGAGGTGATGGAAAATGGATGAGGCGCAAAAGGAGATACTCTGCGTTTTGCTGGGGCGGCTCCACGCCCTGGGCCTGCTCTCTAAGGCCGCATATGACGGCGGTGTGGATCTGGTACGGGCCATGAAGGAGATCCCGGCGTTCTTTTCGCCTTCTGCGGCAGCAAAGGAGCAGATGGATGGATATTCTTCAGGTACGCCGTGAGCTGGGGCAGGGAAAGAGTGTTTTTGATCTTCCCCTGCGGGTGACCTTTTACGCCAGAGTTTCCACGGACAAGGATGAGCAGCGCAACAGCCTGGAAAACCAGGTGCAGTATTATACAGAGCTCATTGCGTCCAAGGAGAATTGGACCTATGTCCCGGGATACATCGATGAGGGGATCAGCGGGACGAGCACCCGGAAACGGGACAGCTTCCTCCGGATGATCGAAGACGCCAGGGCTGGGTGCTTTGACTTTATCATCACCAAGGAGATCTCCCGGTTTTCCCGCTCCACCCTGGACAGCATCCGCTACACCCAGGAACTGCTGGAGCACGATGTCGGGGTGCTGTTTCAAAGCGACAACATCAATACGCTGGACAGTGACAGCGAATTCCGCCTGGTGGTCATGGCAGGGGTGGCCCAGGATGAGGTGCGCAAGCTCTCACAGCGGCTGAAGTTCGGCTTCCGCCAGGCCATCAAAAACGGGCACGTGCTGGGCAATGACAAGCTGTGGGGGTACGATAAAAAAGACTGCGTTCTCACCATCAACGAACAGGAGGCCCAGGTGGTCCGGCGGATCTTCCACCTCTATGCCAACGAGGAGATGGGGATCCGCCGCATTTCCAAAACGCTGTACGAAGAGGGGATCACCAGCCGGGAGGGCAATCCCTTCAACGTATTGACCATCCGTCATATTCTGGAAAACCCCAAGTACAAGGGATGGTATTGCGGGAATAAGAGCAAGACGCTGGACTATCGCAGCAAGCGGAAGGTGGCTTTGGATGAGAGCGAGTGGGTGATGTACCCCGACCCGTCTGTTCCGGCTATCGTATCAGCGGAGCTTTGGGACCGGGCCAACGCCCTGTATAAATTGCGCAGCGCCCAGATGCGGAGCCATCAACGTGCCGCCCAGTTCCACAACCGCTACCCCTACAGCGGAAAGATCCTCTGCCAGGAGCATGGCACCAGTTTTCACCGGCAGGTGCAGAAAAACGCCGGAGGGGAGAGGGAGGTCTGGCAGTGCCGGGTGTACCGAAACCGGGGCAGGGCAGGCTGCCTGGCACCCCAGGTCCGGACAGAAGAACTGAATTGTGTCCTGGCGGAGGTCTTTCGCCGCCTGGCCCCGGATCAAGAGCGGATCATAGAGACGGTGATGAAGGTGATCCTGCGCGCCCCGGGGCAACAACGCCGGCAGCGGGAGACCCGCCGGCTGGAAGAGGAAGTGACGGCCCTGGAATCCAAAAAGGACCGCCTGCTGGAGATGAGTATGGAAGGAGCGCTCTCCACAGCGGAGTTCAAAGCCCGTAACGACGGGTTCAACCGGCAGATCCACCAGCGGCAGCGGCAGCTGGAGGCCTTGCAGGCGGAGGAGGAAAAAGACCGGCTTTCTCAGGAGCAGATGGACCGTATCAAAGAGGCTTTGAGGGCGGAGCTCTCCTTTCAAAATGGTGTAAACGCCGCTTTGGTGACCACGGTTTTGGACCATGTGGTGGTCAAAAAAGAGAGCACGAAAAAAATACTGCACTTGGATATCTCCTTAAAATTCGGCGGCCTCTGGGCGGCCGTTTTTGACCGGGAGACCGCTTCCTTCCGCTTCAGTCCTTTTTAACAATGTGGGCCACCAGACGCAGATTGTGTTCGATGAGCACGTTCCGGGCCTCCGGGTCCCCCTGGGCATGGCGCTGGAGCCACTGCCGCTCTTCCGAGGCGCTGAGAGGACGGGGAAACGACCCGCCGGACAGGCGCAGGGCAAACAGCAGTGTATTGGCGAACAGCAGCAAAGCGGCAGATATCATATATACATCCCTCCCGCTGTTTCCTATGCGGGGCGGGGAAGTCCCTATGCCCTTGACTTTCCTCTTGCCTACGTTATATAATGAGAGGAAAATGGGGGGCGGAGAGTTGGTTTGGTATGTCTATATCCTGCGCTGCGGCGACGGCAGCCTCTACACCGGGATTACGCTGGATCTTCAGCGCCGTCTCAGGGCCCACAGCAGCGGCCGGGGGGCCCGGTATACCCGCAGCCATCTACCTGTGGAGCTGGTCTATTATGAACCGGCCAGCGACCGCTCGGCAGCCTTGCGGCGGGAGGCGGCCATCAAGGCCCTGCCCCGGATGGAAAAACTAAGACTGATGGAGAAAGGAGCCAGAGAAATGATCAAGATGCAACGGGCGGACCGGCAGCTGTCCCAGGAGGAAGCGCTGGAGGTAGTGGATCGCTGCGAGTACGCGTTTTTGGCCATGACCGGGGAGGACGGCAATCCCTATTGCCTGCCGCTGAGTACGGTCCGGGACGGACTGGATGTGTACTTCCACTGCGCCATGGAGGGGTACAAGACCGCATGCATGCGGCGGGCCCCCAAGGTGTGTTTGACATGTGTGGAGGGCGCAAGACACCAGCCGGAGAAAATGACCATGATCTACGGGTCGGCGGTGGCCCTGGGCGTGGCAGAGGAGGTCACAGACGAGAAGACCAAGGAAAAGGCCCTGCGTCTGCTGTGCCGCCGCCACGCAGCGGGGGTCGATGCCCAGAAGGTGGAAAAGTGCGTGATGGGCGGACTGCAAAAAACGGCCGTCTGGTGCATCCATATCCACGAGATCACCGGGAAGGCCAACCGAGGATGAAGGACAGCGCCCCCACCTCCTGCAGGAGGTGGGGGCGCTGCTTTTTTATATCCTTTTTAAGAAGATGTGCCTTAAAAGATGCAAGGAAAAAGGGCTCTACTCTTCCGCAGTACTTGCCCGCAGAGTGACGGTGCAGGAGGAGAGACTGTAAAACGGCTCTGCGGCAGTGGACTGCAGCCCTTGAAAGACGCCGCTTTGGGTCAGGACGGAAGAGAGCTTGAAGCATACGGGGAAGATGGGGGAGGACTCCTGCAGATGCATGCACAGCTGACGCAGCGCGCTCTCCCGGTTTTCAGAGGCCAGGGAGGCACTTAAAAGAGCGTCGGTGGTCTCGTCGCTCCAGCCGCCGTAGTTCAGGGATCCTCCGGTGGATAAAAGGGCCGTGAGATCCCAGTCGGCTCCCAGGCGGACCTCCCCGTAGTAGAAGTCGAACTCTCCGGAGGAGAGGGCGGAGAGATACTCCTCCCAGGGCAGCACCTTGGCCTCAGTAGGTACGCCGGCGGCGGTAAAGGACGCGGCAATATATTCTGCCACGGAGACCTTGAAGCTATTTTCTGCGTTGACCAGCAGTGTCAAAGTCCCCTGGGACGTATAGCCGGAGGCCTGCACCGCTTCTATAAAGGAGGCCGCGCTGAAATCTTTTTCCAGGTCAGCCGGGTAGAGGTCGCTGGCGGGGGAGAGGGGGAACTGGGCGGGGCGGCCATGGCCGGAGAGAAAGGCGCTGACAATATACGAGCGGTTGAAGCCCATGGAGAGGGCGCTGCGGAAGGCCGCATTTTGGAAGATCTCCCGCCGGAGGTTGCACCCCAAATATTGCAGCACGGTGGTGTCGGTATCCTGGACGGTGACACTGCCGGTGATGCTGATGGGGGCAGTTCCGGTGAGATCGGCGGTAATGAGCTGGACGTCATGGGAGGCAAACCGGTAGAGCATGGCGTCCTGATCTCCGGTCTCCACCAGGGCAATGTGCTCTGTGGGCTGGCTGTCCCCCTGCCACCAGACCTGATTGGCCACCAGCATGGCCGTCTCCCCCTGAGAGAGCAGATACGGCCCTGTTCCCAGGGGGGCATCGGCATCGGAGGAGGACTTGACGATGGGGATGTCCAAAAGTGCCGGCAGGGCGCTGTTGGGGCCGGAGAGGACTATCTGCACCTGCCCGTCCCACGCAGAGATGGAGCTGACGGCGGAGAGCCGCCGGCCATACCGCTGGGAAGTGCGGGCCCGATCCAGTGTGGCTTTCACGTCAGAGGCGGTAAGGGGAGAGCCGTCGGAAAAGCACACCCCCTCCCGCAGCGTAAAAACATAAGTGTAGGTGTTGGGATCATAGGTGTAGCTGCTGCACAGCAGAGGCTGGGGGTTCAGGGCCGAGTCAAGGTGGAAAAGCCCCTCATACAGCAGTGACCCCACCACCTGCTGCATCCCGTCGGGACAGGTAATGGGATCCAGCGTTTGATCAGGGGCATAGGGAAGGGAGAGGATCTCCGGCAAAGGGGCGGTGGAGGTGAGGGGCTGGGACTCTTCCTCCTGGGGGGAGGATCCCTCCTGGGGAGTCCAGGAGCGGTCGTCCAGCTCCGCAGAGGGATCCCGGTAGCAGCCCGCCAGAGCAAAGAGCAGCAGGGTGCCCAGCAGCCCGGATAAGACGCGCCTGATCATACGCAGCCCTCTTGCGGGGCAGGCCGCGCGATCACAGCGCCCTGGACGCCCCGGCGCTCTCCCATCTTGCGGTGGGACCAAAACAGCTCCGGGTGGCAGGCGGAGCAAAGGCCGCTGTTTTCAATGTGCCGGGGCAGCACCCCAGCGTCCAGCAGCCACTGGATATTCAGTCCAGACAAGTCCACATGCCATTTCGGGCCCCGGCGCTGGAAATAGGACCGGGCTTTTGCCCCCAGGGCGGCCTCCATGGCTGCCGGTACGTCTGCGTCGGTCTCAAAGCAGCAGGATTGGATACATGGGCCCAGGGCGGCCCGCACATCTGCGGGATTGGTGCCATAGGCCCGCACCATGGTTTCCACCGCCTGGGCGGGGATCCCGGCGGCACAGCCCCGCCATCCGGCGTGGACCGCCCCTACGGCGCCGGTGACAGGGTCGTGGAGCAAAATCGTGCCGCAGTCGGCGGAAAAGACCATCAAAGGCATGCCGGGCACGTCTGTGACCAGGCCGTCGGCCACAAAGCCCCGCTCACGGAAAAGACCCTTTCCCGCATCCTCCCGGGTGCAGACCCGCACAGCTGCCCCGTGCACCTGATAGGACATGACGGACTGGTTTAGATCCATTTCCAGGGCGCCTAAGAGGCGGCGGTAATTTTCCATCAAGGCCTCAGGACCGTCCCCCTGATCCCGCCGCAGGTTCAAAGAGTCCCACGGGGCGGGGGACACGCCTCCCAGCCGGGTGGAAAATCCGTGGGGAATGCCGGAAAGGCAGGCGGCGGTGAGATAGACCAGGCCATTTTTGTCATGGGTGGTGAAAGCCATAGGGCGCTCCTTTCTCAAGATAGGCAGGCGCCCCTGCCCTCCGGCAGGAGAACAGGGGCGCGGTGATTTCAAATACGGTTTTGAAGAGGCGGCTCCCCAAAATCAGTTATCGTGGTATTCCTTGCAGGTGCACTTCTTCCACTTCAGGCCGCTGCCGCAGGGGCAGGGGTCGTTGCGGCCGATTTTGTTGACCTTGACAGGCTGCTTCTTCTGCGAGGTGCCGTCGCCCCCCACAGATTCCACCATGCCCTTGGCCACCCGTTCCCGCTTGACCTCCTGATTTTGCTTGAGCTGGATGGAGTACAGCCGACGGACGGTCTCATCCTGGATGGCGGCCACCATCTCTTCAAACATACTCAGGGATTCCCGCTTGTAAACATCCACGGGGTTATTGTTGCCATATGCCTGGAGGCGGATGCCCTTTTTCAGGTCGTCCATGGCGTCGATGTGGTCCATCCAGTACTCGTCCACCACCCGCAGCATGACGATGCGCTCCAGCTCCCGCATAATGGGAGGTGTGATCTCCGCCTCCTTGGCGGCATAGGTCTTTTCGGCGGCGGCGGTAAAGAGCTCCGTCAGCTCCGAGGCGGTTTTCCCAGAGGCCTCCTGAGGGCTGAGGGCCACGGCGCCCTTGGGGAAGTACATCCCCTCCAGTCCACGGAGCATCTCCTGGTATTCAGAGGCGCTGAGGCTGCCGGAGGCGCCAAAGGCCAGGGAGACATGATTGGCGATGGAGGTGCGCATCATGTTCAAAACCGTTTCGTGGAGGTCCTTTCCATCCAGCACCTGCCGGCGCTGGGCATAGATAATCTCCCGCTGCTTGTTCATGACATCGTCATACTCCAGCACAGACTTACGGGACTGGAAGTTCCGGGACTCCACAGTGATCTGGGCATTCTCAATGCCCCGGGTCACCATTTTGCTCTCAATGGGGGTATCCTCATCCAGATCCAGCCGGTCCATCATCCGGGTGATGCGCTCGCCGCCGAACAGCCGCATCAGATCATCTTCCAGGGAGAGGAAGAACCGGGTCTCGCCGGGATCGCCCTGGCGGCCGGCACGGCCCCGGAGCTGGTTGTCGATCCGGCGGGATTCATGGCGCTCCGTGCCAACGATGAAAAGCCCTCCCGCGGCGCAGACCTTCTCCGCCTCTTCGGCAATGACGGCTTTGTGGGCAGAAAGACGCTGGGCAAAAAGCTCCCGGGCGGCCAGGATCTCTTCGTTGTCAGTTTCGGCATAGCCGGTGGCATCCACGATGATCTCCTCAGAGTAGCCGGCCTTTACCAGGTCGGCCCGGGCCAGATATTCAGCGTTGCCGCCCAGCATGATTTCGGTGCCGCGGCCGGCCATATTGGTGGCCACGGTGACGGCCCCCAGCTTGCCGGCCTGGGCGACGATCTCCGCTTCCTTTTCATGGTTTTTGGCGTTGAGGAGGTTGTGGGCAATGCCCTCTTTGGCAAGGAGCTTGCTCAAAAGTTCGTTCTTTTCAATGGAGACCGTGCCCACCAGCACCGGCTGGCCCTTTTCATGGCAGTCCTTGATCTGCTGGATGACGGCGCGGTATTTGCCGGCCTCCGTCTTGTAGACCACGTCGTGATGATCGACACGCTGGTTGGGGCGGTTGGTGGGGATCTCCACAATATCCAGGCTGTAAATGGTGCCGAATTCCTCCTGCTCCGTCATGGCGGTGCCCGTCATACCGGAGAGTTTGTCGTACAGCCGGAAGTAGTTTTGGAACGTGATGGTAGCCAGGGTCTTGTTTTCACTGTTGACGCTGACGTGCTCCTTGGCCTCGATGGCCTGGTGCAGGCCGTTGGAATACCGGCGGCCAAACATGAGGCGCCCGGTAAATTCGTCGACGATGATCACCTCATCGTCCTTGACCACATAGTCGATGTCCTTTTTCATCACACCATGGGCCCGGATGGCCTGGTTGATGTGGTGGCTGAGAGTGGAGTTGGAAGGATCGGAGAGGTTCTCCACATGGAAAAACTCCTCCGCCTTGGCAATGCCCTGGGCGGTGAGGGTAGCGGTTTTTGCCTTTTCGTCCACGATATAGTCGGCGTCGATGGAGGTGTCCTCCTCCTCTTTGTCGTCCATCTCCACCACCACCTGCTTTTTCAGGCGGGAGACGAACATCTCTGCCATATCATAAAGCTGGGTGGATTTCTCCCCCTGGCCGGAGATGATGAGGGGGGTGCGGGCCTCATCGATGAGGATGGAGTCCACCTCGTCCACGATGGCGAAGGAGTGGCCCCGCTGCACCAGCTCCGAGGCATAGATGCACATATTGTCCCGCAGGTAGTCAAAGCCCATCTCGTTATTGGTGCCATAGGTGATATCGGCAGCATAGGCCTCCTGGCGCTGCTTGGAAGTCAGGCCATGGACGATCAATCCCACCTTCAGCCCCAGGAAACGGTGGACTTTTCCCATCCACTCGCTGTCCCGGCGGGCCAGGTAGTCGTTGACGGTGACGATGTGGACGCCCTTGCCTGCCAGGGCATTGAGATAGGCAGGCAGAGTGGCCACCAGAGTTTTGCCCTCACCGGTCTTCATCTCTGCGATCCGGCCCTGATGCAGCACCACGCCGCCCACCAGCTGTACCCGGTAAGGGCGCATACCCAGTACCCGGTCTGCCGCCTCCCGGACAGTGGCAAAGGCCTCCGGCAGGAGGTCGTCTAAGGTCTCGCCCTTAGAAAGCCGCTCTTTGAACTCCGGAGTCTTTGCCTGGAGCTGGGCGTCGGTCATCGCCTTATATTCCTCAGACAGAGCCTCGATTTTGTCTACAATTGGATAGATGGCTTTCAGCTCCCGTGTGCTGGAGTCGCCAAAAAGAGATTTTAAAAGACCCATGTTTGAAACGTCCTTTCCATTTTCCCCCAGGGGAGGAAAACCTTAAACTGCTGGAAACCGCCTGGGCCTCAGGCAGTTCCCTGCTGTCAAACCGGCTCAGACATCCGCATAAAACAGAAGTAGCATACCACAATACCATTAAAAATGCAAAGAAAATCAGGCGATGACGCAAAAAATTCACAATTCCAAACCGCCCTGCCCCTGTGGGCAGAGCGAATCGGGTCACGGCAGGGGGGGAAGCTGGGTGTCCACCAGCATGCGCACCCGACTTTGGATGGTGCCGTCCCCGGTGGAGGGGTCAAAGTCCACCCCCGTAATGAGGCACCCCGGCAGACGGCGCATCAGGGGGCTGTACTGTCCCCGGGCGCAGATATGGCCCGGCAGGCAGCCAAAGGATTGGCAGCAAAGCACCTTGCGGCAGCCGCTTTTCACCCAGCCGGCCATCTCCGCCGCCATGAGCCATCCTGCCCCCAGGGCACAGGACATAGGGGCGAGCCCTTTGGCCTGGGCCTTTAAGACATGATAGGGGGGCAGAGCGGTAAAGCCCGCCTCTTTCATGGCGGAGAGCATCTGCCGCTGGGTCCTCTCCAGCCAGGCCCCCAGGACCCGTCCCCCCAGGCGCACCGGCAGGGGCCACACATCCAGGTGAGTGTCGAGATAATAAAGAGTGTACCAGCTCATGCCGCTCACCCGCACCTCGCAGCCAAGGCTTTCCAAATAGCGCACCATATCCCGGTTTCCAAGGTGGCAGTTCTTTGTGTAGATATCCCCCGTCAACGCCACGCACTGGCAGGAGCGGCGGCGCACGGGAAGCTCCCGGAACTGGCGGGCCATCTGCCGCACTCGCCCCAAGAGGCCGGGGCCCAGCAGATTTCTCCCCAGCTGCAGATCCTGACTCAGGGTCTCTATCCAGGCCCGGCGCAGGGCCTCTGTCTGGCCGGGAACGGCCTCGTAGGGCCGCCGCTGGGCGGACATGGCCAACAGGGCATCCCCCCAAAAAAGGGCCGCTCTGGCCCGCAGGGCCATTTTGGGTCCTACCTTGAGGGCTTTTTCCCGGTCGATGCCCCGGACATTGAGACTCAGCAGCGTTACCCGGGAAAACCCCTCCCGGTCCAGGATGGGCCGCAGCAGCCGGATCAGGCAGGATCCCCGGCAGGCGTCTCCCGCCTGGGCCACCAAAACCCCCGTCCGGGCAGGGTCATAGTTCCCTGAGCGCAGGGCGGAGAGAACCTGCCCGGTGATGAGCAGGAAGGGAAGGCACAGATCGTTGTGGAGACAGCGTTGGCCCAGGGCCTCCAGCTCCCCCCGCTCCCCCTCCAGCAGCACCGGTTCCCACTGGGGGCAGGAAAAGGCCCAGCGCAGCAGGGGGTAGTGGGCATCCAGCAAAGAGGGGATGAGCAATGTGCCTTTTTCCATAGGGCTGCCTCCTTCCGGCTTGGAATTTCTATATGATTCAGCATACCCTGCCGCCGGGAAAATGACAAGAACAGAAGGGTTACAAAATCCTCCCCGCCCCGCCATTGCACGGGGCGGAGGGATGTGGTACAATGGCTGCAAGGCAGCCGCCGGAGGGCGCCCTTCCCAGGGGAGGGCAAAGCGGCTGCGGGCTCTTGCATTTTACGAAGGCGACATTCCGGGGGATGGGGAGGAACTCCGCCGTGCCCCTGTCTTGAAAAAGGAGGCAGAGTATGAAACTGAGCTTCTATGGAGCCGACCAGTGTGTCACCGGCAGCTGTCACTGTCTGGAGGTGGGCGGCAAACGCATCCTGGTGGACTGCGGTCTGCAGCAGGGGAGAGACGAGGTGTCCAACGAGGAGTTCCCCTTTGCGGCGGGCTCCATCGACTGCGTCCTCATCACCCATGCCCACATCGACCACTCCGGCCGGGTACCCATGCTGATCAAGCAGGGGTTCCAGGGCCGCATTCTCACCACTCGCCTGACGGCGGACCTGCTGGATATCATGCTTTTGGACTCGGCCTATATTCAAGAACAGGACGCGGAGTGGAAAAACCGCAAGGCTGAGCGCTCCGGTGCGCCCCGGGTGGAGCCGCTTTACACCGTGGAAGATGCCGACCGGGTCCGGGAGTTCCTGGATACCTGCGAATACGGACAGGCTGTGCCGGTGTGTCCCGGGGTGACGGCTACCTTTGTGGATGCGGGGCACCTTTTGGGTTCCGCCTGCATCATCGTGGATGCCGAAGAGGGGGACCAGCGGCGGCGCATCGTCTTCTCCGGGGACCTGGGCAACGTCCACCAGCCCATTATCCGGGATCCCAGCACCATCGACGGGGCGGATTATGTGGTGATGGAGTCCACCTATGGCGACCGCAACCACAAAGAGGTGTGGAACTATACCGATGATCTGGCCAGGATCATTGACGAGACCCTGGGCAGGGGAGGCAATGTGGTGATCCCCTCTTTCGCCGTGGGGCGCACCCAGGAGCTTTTGTATTTTATCCGGGAGATCAAGGACCAGGGCCTGGTAAAGAGCGACCCCAACTTCCCGGTGTATATCGACTCCCCCCTGGCCAAGAAGGCCACCACCATCTTTGCCGGGGATCTGCGGGGGTATCTGGACGAGGATGCCCTGGAGCTGGTGAAGGATGGCACGCATATGTTCAACTTCACCAATTTGCGGATGACGGAGACCAGCGAAGAGTCCAAGGCACTGAACACCGACCCCACCCCTAAGGTCATCATCTCCGCCTCCGGCATGTGCGATGCGGGGCGGATCCGCCACCATCTCAAACACAATCTCTGGCGGCCGGAGTGCACGGTGGTGTTTGTGGGCTTCCAGGGCGAGGGAACGCTGGGCCGTACGCTTCTGGACGGGGCCGACCATGTCAAGCTCTTCGGAGAGGAGATCGCCGTCCGGGCCCGGATCGTGAATTTCCAGGGTCTCAGTTCCCACGCTGACCGGGATCACCTCCTCTCCTGGATTGAGGGTTTCCGAAGCCCCCGCCCCCGCCAGGTCTTTGTGGTCCACGGCGACCGGGAGGTGGCTCCCTTCTTTGCCCAGACACTTAACGGCATGGGGCTGAAGGCCCACGCCCCCCAGTATACGGAGGTGTATGACCTGCTGGAGGACCGGGTGCTGGAGATGGGGTATCTTCCCGAGAGAAAGGCCAAGGCCCCGGGCGGCGTGAAGAGCAGTGCCGCTTACGAGCGGCTGGTGTCTGTGGGACAGATGGTGATGGAGTCCATCAAGCGCAGCCGGGGACGGGACAACAAGTCCCTGGCACGGTTTGCCGACCAGCTGCGGGCTTTGCTGGAAAAGTGGGAGTCGTGAAAGCGGCTTGATTTTACGAAAAGGAGTCTCCCGGGAGGAGAGAATGCCATGGAACAGCTGAGAGAACAAAGCATCTATACCGGCACGGCAGAGGGCTACTCCAGCGAAGGGGCGGGCATTGTCCGAATAGAGGGCACGGTGGTGTTCGTGCCCGGTGCCGTCCGGGGAGAGACCCTGGATATCAAAATCACCCGGGTGATGAAAAACGCCGCCGCGGGGGAGATCGTGAAGATCCGTACCCCCTCGCCGGAGCGGGCGGTGCCGGAGTGCCCCTATTTCGGCCGCTGCGGCGGATGTACCTTCCAGCATGTGAGCTATGCCGAGGAACTGTGGGCCAAGGAGCAGCGAGTGAAGGACGCCCTGCGCCGCATCGGCGGCAGCGGGGTGAGCGTGGAGGGGATTCTGGGAGCGAAAAATCCCCTGCGCTATCGGAATAAAAGCCAGTATCCCGTGGGGGCGGACGGGACCATTGGATTTTTTCAGGCCAGGACCCACAAGGTGGTGGCGGTGGACCGCTGCCTCATCCAGTCGGAGGTATCCGACCGGACGGCCGGAGCCGTAAGGGACTGGATGCACCGCTATAAGATCGCCCCCTATGACGAGGCCCGGGGCAAGGGGCTGCTGCGGCATGTGTATGTCCGGGTGAACCAGCAGGGGCAGAGCCTTTGCTGCATCGTGGCCAATGGGCGCCAGGTCCCCCGGGAGCCGGAGCTGGTGGCCTTTGTCCGCTCTGCTGCCCCCAAGACGGTGGGAGTCGTCCTGAATGTCAACACCCGAAAGGACAACGTGATTTTGGGGGACAGCTATCGCACCATATGGGGGCAGGACCATTTGATGGACACGCTCTGTGGCCTGGAGTTCCGCCTGTCCGTGCCCTCCTTTTATCAGGTGAACCGGGAGCAGGCGGAGGTGCTCTATGATAAGGCGGTGGAGTTTGCAGATCTGGATGGGCAGGACACGGCTTTGGACCTGTACTGCGGGACGGGGACCATCACACTGTGCCTGGCCCGCCGGGCGGGCCGGGCCATTGGGGCGGAGATCGTGCCTCCCGCCATTCAAGACGCCTGGGAAAATGCCCGGCACAACCACATCGACAACGTGGAATTTTTCTGCGCGGATGCCGCCGATGCCGCGGCCCGAATGGAATCCCAGGGCCTGCGGCCCCGGGTGGTGACGGTGGATCCCCCCCGCAAGGGCCTTGCGCCGGCGGTGATCGCCTCTGTGGCGGCCATGGCGCCGGAGCGGGCGGTGTATGTCTCCTGCGATCCGGCCACCCTGGGAAGGGATGTGAAGATCTTCGGCGGCTTTGGCTATGAGGCGGTCCGGGCCGTTGCGGTGGACATGTTCCCCGGCACGGCCCATGTGGAGACGGTTGTCAGTTTGGTTAGGAAAACATCCTGATGGCCATATCCATGTGAAATTGGGCCCTGAAGACCTTGCGTTGGCGACATCTGAGACGAAAGCGGCCTATCCTGAGCGGTACAAAACACGGTCCTGTTACCGAAGTGTCCGGCATCGACAGTTTGCTGTCAAGCAAGAGACACAGGGCAACAGGACCGTGTTTTTGTATGCTTTCTTTCACATCAAGGATATGGAATATGGGAGCCTTTGA
Organism: uncultured Oscillospiraceae bacterium; assembly: GCA_944385475.1. Classification (GTDB taxonomy): domain Bacteria; phylum Bacillota; class Clostridia; order Oscillospirales; family Oscillospiraceae; genus Oscillibacter. Next base: position 13,446 of record CALWXJ010000002.1, on the reverse strand, counting down.
ATCACGTCGTTTCGTTGGGCCGCCGGTATAATGCCATCTCATAGCACGCCTCTTTGCCGCCCATGAAATCAAAGATGCTGTTGGGACCGTCAGTGTCAAAGCCGATCTTTTTATAGCAGTTGAGGGCAGGTTCATTGATCTGAAAGACGGCAAGGGTGACCTTTTCGGCCTTGCGTTCATCAAAGGCGTATCTGCAGGCCGCTTTGACCATGCTTTCGCCAAGGCCCTGTCCGCGTTTATCCTTATCCACCACAACGTAGCAGAGGCGATCATTGCCGTTACCCTTGATGCGTAGCGCAAAATGGCCCACCGGCGTATGCTCCGGGTCTTCTGCTATAAATGTCAAAAGCGTATCTTCCTGTTTGACATACTGGTCATAAAGCGCATCGGCGGTGATGGGGTAAGTTCCCAGGGTCCCGCCGGTGATGATATAAAATTCTCTTTCGTCCTTCATCCAGTTTAAGATCAGCTGGCAGTCACCTTTTTCAAGTTTTCTTAAATTCATGGTATAGCGCCTCCTGTATTTTCTCGGAAGGCCTGTCTTCCATACCTTGTGACGGCCTTTCCATAATCATAACATCAAAAATCCGATTATCAACCCAGAACTGACAAACAATCCGCAGAGGGTGGGGAATCCGAGCAGCGGCATGGGCTGCGTCCTTTTTAAAGTCAGACTTTCTTTTTGAAAAAAATTGTGGTATGATGCAAAGAGATTTGAGATCCGGCTGCTTTGGCAGCAGAAGATACCACAGAGCACGGGGAGGAGGATCCTATGAAAAAGCTCTTTGACGCAGCAGACTCTTTTTTGCAGGTATGTACTTGGCGGGATCTGGCACTGGTAAAGGTATGTCTGTGCGCCATGGGGGTACTCATGGGCCTTGCCGTTCCCGGGAGAAAACGGCGCAAGGCGGCATGGGCGGCATCCCTGGCATTTGTGGCAGCTTATATCCCTTTGATGCTGCGCTTCCTTCCTTTTTTGATGGAAGAGGAGTGCTGAAGCCGGAGCCGGAAGAACAAAAAAACGGGCTTTTGGAGCTGCGGAGGGAAAGGGGCTTGTAAAATTTCCCCGGGCAGCGTATAATAGCAGAAAACACGGAATTGACAGCCTGTTGATGAGGAGGACGATGTATGAGCAAAACTGCGAGCATGGTCATGAAGATCATCGGGGCCAGCCTGGCGCTGGCAGCAGTGGTCTGCCTGCTGATTGGCGGATGGCATGACTTGGCCACCGGCCTGTGCGGCATGAAAAAGCGCATGGGAGCCCGGTCCGAGTATGACGACTACGAAGATGAGGAGCTGTACAACTAAGAAATTGAGTCGTTGCGGCAGCCGCCTGGGGGCGGTTGTGGGAAAGACCGTTTAAAGCCCGGCCATCTGATGATGGCCGGGCTTTTTTGGCCTGAGGGGAAAGAGACGGGGGGATCTGTGCGGCGGCGCAAAAAACCGCCGGCCCTCCTGAAAGAAGGGACGGCGGCACTGCCTTTTATGAATCTGGAGAAGGAAAAGATGACAAGATCTTCACATTTATTCCTTGACATGGGCAAAAAAAAATGGTAAAATAAATCGCTTATATGATCGGCAGAAGCGATTTACCCATTTTTACCACTATGGTGAGGATAGCACATCTGCCCGAAAAAAGCAAGCCGAACGGGTATAAATTTAACAACCTATCCGAGCGTGTCGGTCTGACCACCGGTTTTGGAGCAACAACCTGCCCTCTCCGTCGGACAGGGCGCAGAGGCAAAAGAAAGGTGAATGAGAAGATGGCCAAAGACAAGTACTACGGAAAGACCCTTCGTAAGAACTTTGCCCGGCATGAGGAAGTAATGCCTATGCCGAACCTTCTGGAGATCCAAAAGACTTCCTACCAGGAGTTTCTGGATCATGGCCTGCGGGAGGTTTTCGAGGACGTGGGGGTCATCACGGACTACCAGGGCAACCTGGAGCTGAGTTTTATTGACTACTCCATGGATGAGCCCCCCAAGTACGATGTGGAGGAGTGCAAAGCCCGGGACGCCACCTATGCTGCTCCTTTGAAGGTGAAGGTGCGCCTGCGCAATAAGGAGACGGAAGAGATCAAGGTCCAGGAGATCTTCATGGGAGATTTCCCGCTGATGACCCACTCCGGTACCTTCGTCATCAATGGCGCCGAGCGGGTGGTGGTCTCCCAGATCGTTCGCTCTCCCGGTGTATATTATGGCAAGGAAATCGATTTAAAAACCGATCTTCCCATTTTGACCTCCACCGTGATCCCCTATCGGGGCGCCTGGCTGGAGTATGAGACGGACACCAATGAGATCTTCTGGGTCCGGATCGATAAAAACCGCAAGATCCCTATCACCTGCCTGATCCGGGCCCTGGGCCTCAAGACGGACCAGGAGATCCTGGACACCTTCGGCGATGATCCCAGAATCGTAGCCACACTGGAGAAGGATACCTGCAAGACCTATGAAGACGCCATGCTGGAGATCTACCGCAAGCTCCGGCCCGGTGAGCCTCCCACGGTGGAGGCCAGTGAGACGCTGCTCAACAACCTCTTCTTTGATCCCCGGCGCTACGATCTGTCCGTCGTGGGCCGCTATAAATTCAATAAAAAGCTTTCCCTGTGGCAGCGGGTCACCGGCTACAAGCTGGTCTATCCCGTGGCGGACCCCGACAGCGGGGAGATCCTCTTTGACGAGGGCCATCTCCTCAGCAAGGAGGACGCCCGGCTGCTGGATACCGTGGGCGTGGGTGAGGTCACCATCGACGTGGAGGGGCAGCCCCTGCGGGTGATGTCCAACAAGATGTGCGACCTCAAGCACTATGTGGATGTGGACCCTGCCCAGTGCGGCATCAAGGAGCGGGTGCGCTTTGAAGTCCTGCAGGAGCTCAAGAGCCAGTACAGCGGGGAAGAACTGGTGGAGCAGCTGGCGCTGCATAAAGATGAGCTGGTGCCCAAGCACATCATTGTGGATGATATCCTCACCTCCATCAACTATATGAACGGTTTGGCCCGGGGCATCTCCGTCAAGGACGATATCGACCACTTGGGCAACCGGCGCCTGCGCTGCGTGGGCGAGCTGCTGCAAAACCAGTTCCGCATCGGCTTTAGCCGGATGGAGCGGGTGATCCGGGAGCGGATGACCATCCAGGATCTGGACGTGGTCACCCCCCAGAGCCTCATCAATATCCGCCCTGTCACCGCCGCCATCAAGGAGTTCTTCGGCTCCAGCCCCCTGAGCCAGTTTATGGACCAGACCAACCCCCTGGCGGAACTGACTCACAAGCGGCGTCTTTCCGCCCTGGGCCCCGGCGGCCTCTCCCGGGAGCGGGCCAACATGGAGGTCCGGGACGTCCATTACAGCCACTACGGCCGCATGTGCCCCATCGAGACGCCGGAAGGTCCCAACATCGGCCTGATCTCCTATTTGGCCACCTATGCCCGGATCAATGAATACGGCTTCATCGAGGCCCCCTACCGGGCGGTGGACAAGGCCACCGGTAAGGTGTCCATGGAAGCTACGTATATGACCGCTGACGAGGAGGACAACTTCATTGTCGCCCAGGCCACAGAGCCCCTGGACGAGAATGGCTGCCTCATCAATGCCCGTATCACCGCCCGGTATCGCGACGAGATCGTGGAAGTGGACCGGGAGCGGGTGGACTATATCGACGTCTCTCCCCGGATGATGGTCTCCATCGCCACGGCCATGATCCCCTTCCTGCCCAACGACGACGCAAACCGCGCCCTCATGGGCGCCAACATGCAGCGCCAGGCAGTGCCCCTGCTCAAGCCCGAGGCCCCCATCGTGGGCACCGGTATGGAGCACAAGATCTGCATCGACTCGGAGATCGTGGTGCTGGCGGAGGGGGACGGCGTGGTCACCTCCGTGGATGCTCGCCATGTCACGGTGCAGTACGATAACGGCGAGACCAAGGACTATAAACTCACCAAGTTCCTCCGCTCCAACCACACCACCTGCATCAACCAGCATCCCATCGTGGATGTGGGAGACCGGGTCCATGGCAAGCGGATCAACGAGCAGGGCGAGGTAGAGGACCCCACCGTCCTGGCGGACGGCCCCGCCACCGACCAGGGAGAGATCGCCCTGGGCCGCAACATCCTGGTGGGCTTTATGACCTGGGAGGGCTACAACTACGAAGACGCCGTCCTCCTCAACGAGCGGCTGGTGCGGGAGGACCTTTATACCTCCATTCACATTGAAGAATTTGAGATCGACGCCCGGGACACCAAGCTGGGACCCGAGGAGATCACCCGGGATATTCCCAACGTGGGTGAAGACGCGCTGAAGGATCTGGATGAAAACGGCATCGTCCGGGTGGGCGCTGAGGTCAAATCCGGTGACATCCTGGTGGGCAAGGTCACCCCCAAGGGCGAGACGGATCTCACCGCTGAAGAGCGGCTGCTGCGGGCAATTTTCGGCGAGAAGGCCCGGGAGGTCCGGGACACCTCTTTGAAAGTGCCCCACGGCGAGAGCGGCATCGTTCTGGACACCAAGGTCTTTACCCGGGAAAACGGCGACGAGCTGGGCCCCGGCGTGAATATGGTGGTGCGGGTGTATATCGCCCAGCGCCGCAAGATCCAGGTGGGCGACAAGATGGCCGGCCGTCACGGCAACAAGGGCGTTGTCTCCCGGGTGCTGCCCCAGGAGGATATGCCCTTCCTGCCCGACGGTACGCCCCTGGACATCGTGCTCAATCCTCTGGGCGTTCCCTCCCGTATGAATATCGGACAGGTGCTGGAAGTGCACCTGGGCTATGCCGCCCACGCCCTGGGCTATAAGGTGGCCACCCCCATTTTTGACGGCGCCACCTATGAGGACATCCAAAACGAGCTGGTGAAGGCGGGACTGGATCCTGAGGGCAAGAGCGTTTTGCATGACGGCCGCACCGGCGAGCCCTTTGACAATAAGGTCACCGTAGGCTATGTCTACTTCCTGAAGCTCCATCACCTGGTGGATGATAAGATCCACGCCCGTTCTACCGGTCCCTACTCTCTGGTGACCCAGCAGCCCTTGGGCGGCAAGGCTCAGTTTGGCGGCCAGCGCTTCGGCGAGATGGAGGTGTGGGCGCTGGAGGCCTATGGCGCAGCCCATACCCTCCAGGAGATTTTGACGGTGAAATCCGACGATGTCACCGGCCGTGTGCGCACTTACGAGGCCATCGTCAAGGGCCACAACGTGCCCCAGCCCGGTGTGCCGGAATCCTTCCGGGTGCTGGTGAAGGAGCTGCAGGCACTGTGCCTGGATATCCAGGTGCTGGACAAGGACGGCAATCCCGTGGATCTGAAAGAGGACGAGGATGCGCTGGATACCTTCAACCTGGCCCGGATGGACGCCGATGACGACCGTCATCACGCCTTTGCCGATGAGGCCGCCTTCCAGGAGTCCGGCTTTGACATTGAAGACGCCCCGGAGGACGCCGGCGCCGATGTGGGCATGGACGACGCGGATTACGACGACGAATGATGCAGATTCGTACCGTAAGCGACATTGCATCATGTAAGGAGGATACAGCCAAATGACGGAGAATAACACCGGCAGCAACATCACGTTTGATGCCATTAAAATCGGCATGGCTTCCCCGGAGCAGATCCGCGCCTGGTCCTATGGCGAGGTGAAAAAGCCGGAGACCATCAACTACCGCACCCTTAAGCCGGAAAAAGACGGCCTTTACTGCGAGCGTATTTTTGGACCCACCAAGGACTGGGAGTGCCACTGCGGCAAGTATAAGAAGATCCGCTATAAGGGCAAGATCTGCGACCGCTGCGGCGTGGAAGTCACCCGGGCCAAGGTGCGCCGGGAGCGCATGGGCCATATTGAGCTGGCCACCCCTGTTTCTCATATCTGGTACTTCAAGGGCATTCCCTCCCGGATGGGACTGTTGCTGGATATCAGCCCCCGGGTCCTGGAGAAGGTATTGTACTTTGCAAGCTATATCGTCACCGATCCCGGCGAGACGCCGCTGCTGAAAAACCAGACCCTCTCTGAAAAAGAATACCGGGACTACCGGGAGAAATACGAAGATGACTTTGACGCCGGCATGGGCGCCGAGGCCGTGAAGAAGCTTTTGCAGGACGTGGATCTGGAGGCGCTTTCCAAGCAGCTCCACGCCGAGCTCAAAGACGCCTCCGGCCAGAAAAAGGCCCGGATCGTCAAACGGCTGGAGGTGGTGGATGCCTTCCGCCTCTCCGGCAACAAGCCCGAGTGGATGATCATGGACGTGCTGCCTGTGCTGCCCCCGGACCTGCGCCCCATGGTGCAGCTGGACGGCGGCCGGTTTGCCACCTCTGACCTCAACGATCTCTACCGCCGGGTCATCAACCGCAACAACCGTTTAAAGCGCCTGATCCAGCTCAACGCCCCGGATATCATCGTCCGCAACGAAAAGCGGATGCTCCAGGAGGCGGTGGACGCCCTCATCGACAACGGCCGCCGCGGCCGCGCCGTCACCGGCGCCAACAACCGCGCCCTCAAGTCCCTGAGCGATTTCCTCAAGGGCAAGCAGGGCCGCTTCCGCCAGAACCTGCTGGGCAAGCGGGTGGACTACTCCGGCCGAAGCGTGATTGTGGTGGGCCCCGAGCTGAAGATCTATCAGTGCGGCGTGCCCAAGGAGATGGCCGTGGAGCTGTTCCGCCCCTTCATCATGAAAAAGCTGGTGGAGGACGGTACTGCCAACAACATCAAGTCCGCCAAGAAAATGGTGGATAAGGGCGTTACCGAGGTGTGGGATGCCCTGGACGTCATCATCAAGGACCACCCCGTCATGCTCAACCGCGCCCCCACTCTGCACCGCCTGGGTATCCAGGCCTTTGAGCCGGTGCTGGTGGACGGGCGGGCTTTGAAGCTCCATCCCCTGAACTGCACCGCCTTCAACGCCGACTTCGACGGCGACCAGATGGCCATCCATGTGCCCCTTTCTGCGGAGGCACAAGCAGAGGCCCGAATTCTGATGCTCTCTGCCAACAACCTCCTCCGGCCCCAGGACGGCGGCCCTGTCACCGTGCCCACCCAGGATATGGTGCTGGGCAGCTACTATCTCACCATGGACCGGGTGGGGAAGGAGGAAAAGGGCGCCGAGGAGCTTTGGTGCGTGGATGCCGGGGACACCGGCCTCACTGCCGGAGCCATGGTGGACGCCGAGGAATTCATGCAGGCCAATGCCAAGGCCCAGGCAGAGGGCAAGCGCCCCGCCACTTACCGCCCCATCCATGTCTATGCCAGTGAGGACGAGGCTCTGATGGCCTATAACGAGGGGATCATCGGTCCCCACTGCCCCATCAGTGTCCGTCTCACCCGCACAGTGGACGGGGTGGACTACACCCGGGTGGTGGAGACCACCCCCGGCCGCATTATCTTCAACTGCAACTTACCCCAGGATCTGGGATTTGTGGACCGCAGCGACCCCGAGCATGTGTGCGACTACGAAGTGACGTTCACCTGCGGCAAAAAGCAGCTGGGCCAGATCGTGGACCGCACCATCAACAAACACGGCTTCACCGTGGCTGCAGAGGTGCTGGACGCCATCAAGGCCACCGGCTACAAGTATTCCACCCGGGCTGCCATCACCGTCTCCATCGCGGATATGACCATCCCGCCCAAGAAGTACGAGCTGGTAGCTGCCGCACAGCAGGCGGTGCTGGACATTGAAAACCAGTATAAGATGGGCTTCATGACGGACCACGAGCGCTATAAGCAGGTGGTGCAGGTGTGGGAGAAGACCACCAACGACGTCTCTGACGCCCTGCAGAAAAACCTGGACCGGTATAACCCCATCTTCATGATGGCGGACTCCGGTGCCCGGGGCTCCATGAAGCAGATCCGTCAGCTGGCCGGTATGCGCGGCCTGATCGCCAATACCGCCGGCAAGACCATTGAGATCCCCATCAAGGCAAACTACCGTGAGGGCCTGACCGCCCTGGAGTACTTCATCTCCAGCCGCGGCGCCCGTAAGGGCCTGGCGGATACCGCCCTGCGTACCGCCGACTCCGGTTACCTCACCCGCCGGATGGTGGATGTCTCCCAGGATGTCATCATCCGGGAGCAGGACTGCGGTGTCACCCACGGCATCAAAGTCTCCCGGATCAGCGAAAACGGCCAGGTCATCGAGAAATTCTCCGACCGGGTCCGGGGCCGCTTCCTGGTGGGCAATGTGGTGGATGCCCGCACCGGAGAGGTGCTGGTGCCCAACGACAAGATGATGAACGAAGAGGATGCCAAGCTCCTGGAGACCCGGGCCTGGATCCAGCAAAACCCCAGAGAGAGCGACCGCTGCGCCTTCGACCCGGCGGTGGACGAGACGCCCACCGTCATGATCCGCACCGTCCTCACCTGCAAAGCCCGCAGCGGCGTGTGCGCCAAGTGCTATGGCATGAACCTGGCCACCTCCCGCCCCGTGGGCCCTGGCGAGGCCGTTGGCATCATTGCCGCCCAGTCTATCGGCGAGCCTGGCACCCAGCTGACCATGCGAACCTTCCACACCGGTGGCCTGGCCGGCGGTGATATCACCCAGGGTCTTCCCCGCGTGGAGGAGCTGTTTGAGGCCCGCAAGCCTAAGCGCATGGCAACCCTCAGTGAGATCGGCGGCAAGGTCCGCTTTGAAGAGGCCACCAAGGGCAGCCTCCTGAATATCATCGTTACGGCCGACGACGGCGATACCCGCACCTATGCCGTGCCCCACACCGGGCTTTTGGTGAAGGACGGGGATATCATTGAAGCCGGCACCCAGCTGACGTACGGCGCTTTGAACCCCCACGATGTGCTGCGCATCCGGGGCGCCGACGCCGTGTACAACTATCTCATCCAAGAAGTGCTGCGGGTGTACCGTCAGCAGGGCGTGGATATCAACGATAAGCACATCGAAGTCATCGTCCGTCAGATGATGCGCAAGGTCCGCCTGGAAGATGCCGGCGACACCAAGCTGCTGGATGGATCCATGGTGGATGTGCTGGAGTATGAGGAGGCCAATGAGGAGATCGACCGCCGCAACGCCGCCGGCGAGCGGCAGGAAAACGGCGAGCCTCTGCGCCGCGCCACAGCCACACAGCTTTTGATGGGCATCACCAAAGCCTCTTTGGCAACGGATTCTTTCCTCTCCGCTGCCTCCTTCCAGGAGACCACCAAGGTCCTCACCGAGGCTGCCATCAAGGGCAAGAGCGACCATCTGCTGGGGCTGAAGGAAAATGTCATCATCGGCAAGCTCATTCCCGCCGGTACCGGTCTGCGGGCTTATCAGACCTTTGCCGAAATGCTCACCCCCGCCCCTGCCGCTGTATCGGACGGGGTCCAGAGCGCGCTGACCACCCCGGAGGAATAAACAGGACCTCCCCGTTTTTGCAGAGGAGGACGCCGGGGCCGCGAATCCCACGCGGCCCCGGCGCTTTTTGCGCCCCGGTCTTTTCCGGTGGCCCTGTCCACCCCCCTTTATGGCAGAAAAAACAGGGAGGAGAATGATTTTCTTCCCAAAAGCCACTTGACGAATACAAGCGCCAATGGTATAATTTCAATCTGCGTGGGTATACCCATGCACATTGTCATGCATAGATCTTTTTGCAAAGCAGGCATGTTCCCGAGAAGGAGTTGTCACGATTTCTATGTCAGATGGAACGCCCCCCCTGATGAAGGAACTGGAGGCGCGGGACAAGGTCATTGGCATCAAGCAGTCCCGCAAGGCCATCCGGGAAGGCCGGGCCAAGCGCGTCTATTTGGCCTGTGATGCCGACCCTGCCATCACCGACCCTGTAGCGGAAAATTGCGCGGGGGCGGGGATTCCCGTGGAGGACGCCTATACCATGGCTCAGTTGGGCCAGGCCTGCCGGATCACGGTGGGCGCCTCTGTGGTGGCGCTTTTATAAAATTGGTTTTTTCGGAATAGCCTGCGGCTGTTCCGCAAAAAATAAAGAGGCTGTTTCCAAAGAAACTGCCAAAAATATGAAAGAAAGGAGAAATTCAATGCCTACTTTTAACCAGCTGGTCCGTAAAGGAAGAGAGCAGGTGACTTACAAGTCCACTTCTCCCGCCCTGCAGTATGGTCTCAACACCCTGAAGACCAAGACCACCGATCTGCCTTCTCCCCAGAAAAGAGGCGTCTGCACCGCTGTGAGAACTGCGACCCCCAAGAAGCCGAACTCCGCTCTGCGTAAGATCGCCCGTGTGCGTCTGACCAACGGCTATGAGGTCACCGCTTATATCCCCGGTGTGGGTCACTCCCTGCAGGAGCACTCCGTGGTGATGATCCGCGGCGGCCGTGTCAAGGACCTCCCCGGCGTCCGTTCCCACATCATCCGTGGTACGCTGGATACCCAGGGTGTTTCCGGCCGTATGCAGGCCCGCTCCAAGTACGGTGCCAAGCGCCCCAAGTCCAAGTAAGGACACCATTTTGAAGGTTTGCCGAATAGGTTTATATAGATTCTTCGGGATCAGACCTCTTTGGCAGGCATCCACGGAAGGCTGAGATACGCCTTTTGAGTACCTATGAGATCATAGAATCATTATGAAGGAGGGAAGCATAGTGCCCAGAAGAGGTAATGTTCCCAAGAGAGAAGTTCTGCCCGATCCCGTGTACGGCTCCGTCCTGGTGACGAAGCTGGTCAACAGCGTCATGCTGGACGGCAAGAAGGGTGTTGCGCAGAAAGTGGTCTACTCCGCCTTTGAACAGGTGAAGGAGAAGACCGACAAAGACCCCGTGGAGGTCTTTACCCAGGCCATGGAGAATGTCATGCCCAGCCTGGAGGTCAAGGCCCGCCGCGTGGGCGGCGCCAACTATCAGGTGCCTATGGAAGTTCGTCCCGCTCGCCGCACCACACTGGCTCTGCGGTGGCTGACCACCTATTCCCGCGCCCGCAGTGAGCGCACCATGGCCGAGCGCCTGGCCAGTGAGATCATGGACGCCGCCAACAACACCGGCGCATCCGTGAAAAAGCGGGAAGAGATGCACAAGCAGGCGGAGGCCAACAAGGCGTTCGCGCACTTCCGCTGGTAAGTTAGGAGAAAGTGTATGCCGAGAAAAACATCGCTTGAAAACACCAGAAATATCGGCATTATGGCTCACATCGATGCAGGCAAGACCACGACCACGGAACGGATTTTGTTCTACACCGGCGTGAACTATAAGATCGGTGAGACCCATGATGGTACTGCCACCATGGACTGGATGGCCCAGGAACAGGAGCGCGGTATTACCATTACGTCCGCCGCTACCACCTGCTACTGGTCCGGTTCTAAGAATCAGTTTCCCAAGACCCGGATCAACATCATCGACACCCCGGGCCACGTGGACTTCACCGTGGAGGTGGAGCGCTCTTTGCGGGTGCTGGACGGCTCTGTGACCGTGCTGTGCGCCAAGGGCGGCGTGGAACCCCAGTCCGAGACGGTGTGGCGCCAGGCCGACCAGTACAAAGTCCCCCGCATGATTTACGTCAACAAGATGGACATCATGGGCGCGGACTTCTACAACGTACTGCGGATGGTGGACGATCGCCTCAAGTGTAATGCAGTGCCCATTCAGCTGCCCATCGGGTCGGAGGATACCTTCAAGGGCATCATCGACCTCATTGAGATGAACGCCGATGTATACTATGATGACCTGGGCAAGGACATGCGGGTGGAGGAAATCCCCGCCGACATGGCGGACCTGGCCGCTGAGTACCGGGAAAAGCTGATGGATGCCGTGTCCATGTTCGATGATGAGATCATGGAGATGTATCTGGGCGGCGAGGAGGTACCTCAGGCTAAGATCCGGGCTGCCATCCGCAAGGCTACTATCGCCAATGAGATGGTGCCTGTTACCTGCGGCACCTCTTATAAGAATAAGGGCGTGCAGAAGATGCTGGATGCCATCGTGGATTATATGCCCTCCCCTGTGGATATTCCTCCCATCAAGGGCATCAATCCCAAAACTGAGGAGGAGGACGAGCGTCCTGCTGACGATAACGCCCCCTTCTCCGCCCTGGCATTTAAGATCATGACCGATCCCTATGTGGGACGGCTGAGCTTCTTCCGGGTTTATTCCGGCCATCTTACCACCGGTTCCTCTGTGCTCAACAGCACCAAGAATGTCAAAGAGCGCATGGGCCGGATCCTGCAGATGCATGCCAACCACCGGGAGGATATCGAGGAGGTCTTCTCCGGCGATATCGAAGCCGCTGTGGGTCTGAAGAACACCACCACCGGCGATACCCTGTGCGACGAGAAGGCCCCCATTATTCTCGAGTCCATGGAATTCCCCGAGCCCGTGATCCGCGTGGCCATCGAGCCCAAGACTAAGGCAGGCCAGGAGAAGATGACCATGGGCCTTGTGAAGCTGGCGGAGGAGGATCCTACCTTCAAGACCTGGACAGACGAGGAAACGGGTCAGACCATCATCGCCGGCATGGGCGAGCTGCATCTGGAGATCATTGTGGATCGCCTGCTCCGGGAGTTCAAGGTGGAAGCCAACGTAGGCGCACCTCAGGTGGCCTACAAGGAGACCATCAAGAAGGCTGTGGATCAGGATACCAAGTATGCCCGTCAGTCTGGCGGTAAGGGCCAGTACGGTCATGTCAAGATCCATGTGGAGCCCAACGAGTCCGGCAAGGGCTATGAGTTTGTCAACGCCATCGTGGGCGGTGCCGTGCCCAAGGAATATATCCCGGCGGTGGATGCCGGTATCCAGGGCGCCATGAACGCCGGCGTCGTGGCCGGCTTCCCTGTGGTGGACGTGAAAGTCACGTTGTACGATGGCTCCTATCATGAAGTGGACTCCTCTGAAATGGCGTTTAAGATCGCCGGTTCCATGGCCTTTAAAGAGGCAATGCGCAAGGCGGATCCCACGCTGCTGGAGCCCATCATGAAGGTCAGCGTCATTGTCCCCGACGAATATATGGGTGACGTTATCGGCGATTTGAATGCCCGCCGCGGACAGATCATCAAGCTGGAGGCCCGTCCCGGCGCGCAGCAGATCGATGCCCATGTGCCCCTGGCGGAGATGTTTGGCTACGCCACCGACCTTCGTTCCCGCACCCAGGGCCGCGGCCAGTACACCATGGAGCCCAGCCACTATATCGAGATCCCCAAGAATATCCGGGACAAGATTGTGGACGCCCGCTCCAAGCCCCAGGCCTAAGGGAAAAAGGGATTGATTTTCCCTGTAATATCCTGTAAAATAAGTGGTGCTGAGTTGCACCGCTACAAAGTGATTTTGTAATTTGATAGGAGGATCATCAAATGGCTAAGCAGAAATTTGAGAGAACCAAGCCCCATGTAAACATCGGCACCATTGGTCACGTCGACCATGGCAAGACCACGCTGACCGCTGCCATCACCAAGTGGCTGTCCCTGCAGGGCAAGGCCCAGTTCGAGGCCTATGACGCCATCGACAAGGCTCCCGAGGAGAAGGAGCGCGGCATCACCATCAACACCGCTCACGTGGAGTATGAGACCGAGAAGCGTCACTATGCCCACGTGG
>CALWXJ010000001.1 GCA_944385475.1 uncultured Oscillospiraceae bacterium | reverse complement strand
AGGAGAAGGGCGAGCCCTATAAGGTGGAGCTCATCAACGATCTCCCCGAGGACGCCCACATCTCCTTCTACAAGCAGGGGGAGTTCACCGACCTGTGCGCCGGCCCCCACCTGGACTCCACCGGCCGCATCAAGGGCAACGCCCTGAAGCTCACCGCCTGCAACGCCGCCTACTGGCGGGGCGACTCCAGCCGGGAGACCCTGCAGCGGATCTACGGCATCGCCTTCCCCAAGAAGGACGAGCTGGACGCCTACCTCCAGCGCATCGAGGAGGCCAAGAAGCGGGACCACCGGCGGCTGGGCAGGGAGCTGGGCCTGTTCATGCTCCGGGAAGAGGGCCCCGGCTTCCCCTTCTTCCTGCCCAAGGGCATGGTGCTGAAAAACACCCTCATCGACTACTGGCGCCAGGTGCATAAAAAGTACGGCTATGTGGAGATCTCCACCCCCATTATCCTCAACCGCCAGCTGTGGGAGCGCTCCGGCCACTGGGACCACTATAAGCAGAACATGTACACCACCGTCATCGACGGGGAAGATTACGCCATCAAGCCCATGAACTGCCCCGGCGGCATGCTGGTCTACGCCAGCGAGCCCCATTCCTACCGGGATCTGCCCCTGCGGGTAGGGGAGCTGGGCCTGGTGCACCGCCACGAGCTCTCCGGTGCCCTCCACGGCCTCTTCCGGGTGCGCTGCTTCACCCAGGACGATGCCCACGTCTTCATGACCCGGGAGCAGATGAAGGACGTGATCCAGGAGACGGTGCGCCTCTTTGACGAGGTGTACTCCACCTTCGGCCTGCGCTACACCATCGAGCTTTCCACCATGCCCGAGGACCACATCGGCACCGTGGAGGAGTGGGAGCGCAACCAGGACATCCTGAAAAACGCCATCATCGATATGGGCAAGGATTTCACCATCAACGAGGGCGACGGCGCCTTCTACGGCCCCAAGCTGGACTTCCATCTGGCGGACTCCCTGGGCCGCACCTGGCAGTGCGGCACCATCCAGCTGGACAGCCAGCTGCCGGAGCGCTTTGAGCTGGAGTATACCGGCGAGGATGGCCAGAAGCACCGCCCTGTGATGATCCACCGTGTGGTGCTGGGGTCTATTGAGCGGTTTATCGGCGTCATTACCGAGCACTTCGCCGGCGCCTTCCCCGCCTGGCTGGCCCCTGTCCAGGTGAAGATCCTGCCTGTCACCGACCGGGCGGGCGAATATGCCAAGGACCTTTCCCGCAAGCTGGATACCGCCGGCTTCCGGGTGGAAGTGGATGAGCGCAATGAAAAGATCGGCAAAAAGATCCGGGAGGCCACCCTGGAAAAGGTCCCCTATATGCTGGTGGTGGGCGACCGGGATATGGAGAATCAGACGGTCTCTGTCCGCCTGCGTTCCGGTGAGGACCTGGGGGCCATGAGCCTGGAGGACTTCACCGCCAAGATCCGCACTGCCGTGGATACCAAAGCACTGGATTGATTTTTTCAGAGGATTTGGCCGCGTCCTGTCTATTTTGACAGGGCGCGGCTCTCTGCTGCCTAAAAGAGGGGGAAACCACCTTGGTGAGATTGCACAACACCCCCTGAAGCGGCGGCAGGGGAGATTGCCCAAAATGCGCCGTCTTGCAGGAAGCATGTGGTGAAAATGCAAAACGAAACTCCAAAATGCAAGTCATTTGCTGTGAACTTGCAAAATTTTCGATCTTTTTTAAAAAAATAGGTTGCAAAATGAAAAGAAGAAGCGTATAGTATGCACATGGACGAAAGACCGGATCGCAAAACATGAAATCCGGACACCGATGAAACGATGAAAAGGGGAACTGTGATGAAAAAGTTTTTATCTTTGCTCTTGGCGCTGGTATTTGTGCTGAGCCTGGCCGCCTGCGGCGGTACGGACGGCTCCACCACGGATGACTCCACCACGGACGATTCTACCACGGATGACACCTCCGGCGGCGATTCCGGCTCCACGGAGCTGGTGTTCACCACCGGCGGCGAGACAGGTACGTACTATGCCTTCGGCGGCGTCATTGCCCAGGATGTCACCGCCAATACCGACTACAGTGTTACCAACATCAGCAGCGGCGGCTCCAAGGCAAACGTGCTGCTGCTGGACAGCGGGGACGCTGACCTGGCCTTCTGCCAGTCCGACGTCATGTCCTATGCCTATAACGGAACCAGCACCTTTGAAGAGGACGGCGCCGTCACCAGCTTCTCCACGGTGGCCGCCCTGTACATGGAGCAGGTGCAGATCGTCACCTGCGACCCTGATATCAAGACCGTTGCGGATCTTGCGGGCAAGCGGGTCTCCATCGGTGCCGCCGGTTCCGGCGTGTACTTCAACGCCATTGATATTCTGGGGGCCTACGGCCTGACGGTGGATGACATCGTGGTGAACTATCAGGACTTCGCCAACAGCTCTGACAGCCTTACCGACGGGACCATCGACGCCGCCTTCGTGGTGGCCGGCGCTCCCACCAACGCCATCACCTCTTTGGCCACCAGTAAGGACGTGTATCTGGTGAGCCTGGACTCTGAGCACATTGCCGCCCTGCGGGAGACCTCTCCTTACTACAGTGAGAACGTCATTGCCGCCGATGTCTATAGTCTGGACAGCGACACCACTACCGTAGCTGTGGGCGCCGTGATCATCGCCCGGGACGATGTCAGCGAGGATGCCGTGTATGCCTTCGTCTCTGACATTTTCGAAAACGCTGACAACCTCTCCCACGGCAAGGCCGCTGAGCTGAGCCTGGACTTCGCCACCAGCGTCACGGATGTGCCCTATCACCCCGGCGCCGCCAAGTACTTCGCTGAGAAGGGCTATGACGTGCCCACCAAGTAACAGATGAACATGCCTTTCATGGAAGGCGGCAAAGTGGACTACGACGGGCGAACCCCGCCGTAGTCCCTGTGTCTGAAAACGATTAGGAGGACCTCTCATGAGCAACATAAAAAAACCCGACACGAAAGGGCCCGTAGCGGACGAGGGCGTCGGCACTGCGGCGGATGTAGACTCCGTGATGAAAAAATATGACCGGGAGTCCAATGTCCGCATCTGGGAGGGCAAGCCCAAAGCGGTGATCCGGATTTTGATGGCGGCCTTTTCCCTCTACTGCATCGGCATGACACTTTTCAGCCAGGCCATGCAGGAGGTGCGGCTGAGCGCCTTTTTGGGATTCATCGTCATCATCGGGTATTTGACCTATCCCGCCCGCAAACACCATCTCCGGCCCAACCACATCCCCTGGTATGATGTCATTTTGATGGTGGTGGGAGCAGGCTGCTTCTTCTTTTATGCCTTCAATGCCATGGATATCATCCAGCTTTCCGTGAATATCAAGCCCCTCCATGTGGCAGTGGGCGTGGTGGGACTGCTGATTTTGATGGAGCTGTGCCGCCGCTGCGTGGGCCTGCCTATTTTGTGCGTTGTCACCGTACTGCTCATCTATACGTTCATCAATATGATGGGCAATGGAAAGGGCCTTTACCAGGTGCTGCGCCGGGTGATCTATACCCTCTTTTACAGCACCTCCGGCGCCATCGGCACCCCCATCAGCACCTGCTATAAGTACATTGTGCTCTTCATCATTTTCGGCGCCTTTTTGGAGCGCACCGGCATTGCCAGCTTCTTCATCTCCCTGGCCAACCGGGTGGCGGGCTGGGCCTCCGGCGGCCCGGCCAAGGTGGCAGTCATTTCCTCGGCCCTGTGCGGCATGGTGTCCGGCTCCTCCGTGGGCAACACCGTCACCACCGGCTCTGTCACCATCCCCATGATGAAGAAGACCGGCTATCGCAGCGAGTTTGCCGGCGCGGTGGAAGCTGCCGCCTCCACCGGCGGCCAGATCATGCCCCCCATTATGGGCGCCGCCGCCTTTTTGCTGGCGGAGTATATGGACGTGCCCTATAAGGAGGTGGCCTTGAAGGCCACCCTTCCTGCGGTGCTGTATTTCACCGGCATTTTCATCGCAGTCCATCTGGAGGCCAAGCGCCTGGGCCTCAAGGGCATTCCCAGAGATCAGCTGCCCAAGATCGGGCCTCTTTTGAAAAAGCTCTATCTTCTGGCCCCCCTGGTGCTGCTGGTGTGGATGGTCACCACCAACACCAGCACCATGCAAAGAGCTGCCGCCATCTCCATCGTGGCCGCCATTGTAGTGGGCTTTATCAATCCCGACGAGAGACTGACCGTTTCCAAGATCATTGACGCCCTGGAGGGCGGGGCCAAGGGCTCTATCACCGTGGCAGTGGCCTGCGGCATGGCGGGATTGGTGGCCGGCTGCATCACCGTCACCGGCCTTGCCTCCAAGCTCATTGCCGGCGTGGTGTCCATCTCCGGCGATACGCTGATCATCGGCCTGGTGCTGACCATGCTGTGCTGCATCGTGCTGGGCATGGGCGTGCCCACCACGGCCAACTACTGCATCATGGCCTCCACCTGCGCACCCATCCTTATTAAAATGGGGCTTCCCGACATGGCCGCCCACTTCTTTGTGTTCTACTTCGGCATCGTGGCGGACATCACCCCCCCGGTGGCCCTGGCAGCTTATGCCGGCGCGGCCATCGCCAAGGGCAACCCCATGAAGACAGGCGTTCAGGCCACAAAACTGGCCATTGCGGCCTTTATCGTCCCCTATATCTTTGCCTATAGCCCCGCCATGCTCTTCATTGACGTAAGCGGCTGGTGGGAAGTGGTGCAGATCATCGTCAGCTCCCTGGTGGGGCTGTTCGGTGTGGCGGCGGCCCTCAACGGCTATGTCTTTTGCAAGATCCCCCTGCTGCTGCGGCTTTTCCTGGCGGTGGGCGGCCTTTGCATGATGATCCCCGGCACCCTCAGCGATGTGGGGGGATTGGTGATGGTGATTGCTGTGCTGCTCTATCAGCGGGTCCGCTCCAGACGGGCAGCTCCCATTGCTTCCTAAAATTGAAAACGAACCCGGAAGAGGCGGCATGGAGGATTCCGTGCCGCCTCTTTGCCCTCCTTTTGGAAGGGAAAAAACTGTAACTGTTTTGTTGTTGATTTATACCCTGGCATCCACTAGAGTGAAAGGGACTTTCGCGAAGGGAGAAAGCAAACAGGTTTTGGCCTGCAACGATATGAAAAAGGAGAAGCGACATGACCGATATGACCATGGAACGGGAAGATCTCCCGGTGGCAGAAGAGACGATGCCTGCCCAGGAAGCGGTACAGGAGGCTCCCCAGAGCGCAGGTGAGGCGGAAATCTCCGCTCCCCAGGAGAAAAAGCCTGGCAAGTGGAAATCCATGCCCCGGAAAAAGCGCCGTCGCATCATCCGCTGGATTGTGATCCTGGTGATTTTGTGCGCTGGGGCAGTTTTGGCGCTGCGGGTGTTCGGCGGGAAGGACAAGGGCCAGAGCCAGGTGGTGACGGACACTGTGCAGTACGGCGCCATCACCTCCACGGTGGAGGGCAACGGCCAGGTCCGGGCCAAGAGCAGTGAGACCATTACGCTGGCCACCGCCGGCACGGTCATGGAGGTGCTGGTGACAGAGGGCCAGCAGGTCAACCAGGGCGACCCCCTGTTTGTCATTGACAGCCCCGCAGCCCAGGAGGCGGTGCAGAAGGCCAGGACCAATGTGGAGGGCATTGAAAAGCAGCTCTCCGCCCTGGAAAAGGACATTGCCGGACTGAACCTCTCCGCCCCCTATCCCGGCAAGCTGATGGAGACCGCCACCCTCAATCCCGGCGACACCATCAGCAAGGGCCAGGTGGTGGCCAAGCTCAACGACGATACCCGCCTGCGCCTGGAGCAGTACTACAGCTACGCCTATGCGGGGGACCTCTATGCGGGTCAGACGGTGCAGGTCTCCATCCCCTCGCTGATGACCTCTCTGCCCGGCACGGTGGAGGAAGTCCACATGGTGAGCCGGATCACCCCGGAGGGCTCCAAGCTCTTTTCTGCGGAGATTTTGGTGAACAATGAAGGGGCGCTGACGGCGGAGATGGCCGCCTCCGCCACGGTGGAGGTCAACGGGACCACCGTCTATCCCTATGAGCCGGGCAAGCTGGAGTATTATCGCAGCGGCGACCTGGTGTCCACGGTGAACGGCACTGTGATCTCCAGCGATCTGGTGGACTACCTCCAGGTGAGCCAGGGGCAGGTGCTGGTGCGGATCGACGGCGAAGACAGCGAAGGTGAGCTCTTCACCCTGCGCCAGAACCTGGAGGCAGCGCAGGAGGAGCTGGCCGCCGCAGAGGAGAACCTTGCCAACTGTAGCGCCGTGGCCCCCATCAGCGGTACGGTGATCGGGCTGATGCTCCAGCCCGGGGAAGAGGTGGCCGCCAATACCACGGTGGTCTCCATCTCCGATACCAGCACTGTGGTGATCAACGCCACGGTGGATGAGCGCAACGTAAGCTATATCAAGCCCGGCATGATGGTGCAGCTGGACCAGTGGGGAACCACCGCCATGGGCACGGTGGAGACGGTGAGCCTTTCCTCCACGGTGAACAACGGTGCGGCTACATATCCCTTCACCATCTCCGCGGACAACACGGAGGGGACTCTCCAGATCAACAGCTACATCAACTACTCCCTCACCGCCAGCGAAAACGACAACTGCCTGGTGGTGCCGCTGCAGTGCGTGCGCAGCGTGGGGCTGGAGGACGGCAGTGCCATCAACGTGCTGTACGTCAAGAGCAAGGACCGGCCGGAAAACGCCGTGGACGTGCCGGATACCGGGGAGGAGATCCCGGAGGGATTCTGGCCCGTGCAGGTGGAGATCGGCATTTCCGACAATTACAATGTGGAGATCAAGTCCGGTGTGGAGGCCGATACCGAGGTCTTTACCCAGATCATGGCCATCAACGCGTGGTGACAGCCATGGGAAAGCATCTGATTGAATTGCGGGACGTCTATAAAATCTATGGCGAGGGGCTGGAAAGCGAGGTCCGGGCCCTGGACGGCGTCTCTTTGACCATTGATGCCGGGGAGTTTGTTGCAGTGGTGGGCCAGTCCGGCTCCGGCAAGTCCACCATGATGAATGTGCTGGGCTGCCTGGACATCCCCACCCGGGGGGACTATATCCTGGACGGGACAGATGTGCGGGAGCTGACAGACCGGGAGCTGAGCCAGATCCGCAACCGGGAGATCGGCTTTATCTTCCAGCAGTATAACCTCATCCCCAGCCTCTCCGTGCTGGAGAATGTGGAACTTCCTCTGATCTATCAGGGCGTCCGGGCGGATGATCGCCATGACCTGGCGGTGAAGGCACTGGAGCGGGTGGGTCTGGCGGACCGGATCAAGCACAAGCCCGCCCAGATGTCCGGCGGCCAGCAGCAGCGGGTGGCCATTGCCCGGGCCATTGCCGCCAGCCCCCCCATTATCATGGCTGATGAGCCCACCGGCGCTCTGGACTCCCACACGGGACACGAGGTGCTGACCTTTTTGCAGCAGCTCAACCGGGAGGGCAGCACCATCATCCTGATCACCCATGATAACGGTATTGCTGCCACCGCCCGGCGGGTGGTGCGGCTGCAGGACGGCAAGATCGTGGAGGACTATCGTCAGGAGGTGGATTGGTTTTGAATATCAGTCAGGCATTCAAAATGGCCTGGAAATCCATCTGGGGCAAGAAGGGCCGGTCCATCCTCACCATGCTGGGCATCATCATCGGCATTGCCGCCGTGATGACCATCGTCTCGGCCATGAATGGCTATACAGAAAAGACCATGGAGCAGTACAACGCCATGGGCAGCAATAAGCTGCAGGTCTACATTTACAGCTATGTCTACGATGAGGAAGGCAACAACATCGGAAAGGACTACTTCCCGGATCTGTACAATTACTGCAAGACCCTGGACAGCATCTCCGGGGTGACGCCCCAGGGCTGGCTCAGCGCCACGGTGGTCTACGGCACCAAAAACAGCGCCAACATGTCCTGGGAGACGGACGAGCAGGGCAATGTGACCAGTGCCCCGCCGGATCTGTATTTGGGCAGCGATCAGTACGCCGTGTGCAACAATCTGACCATTGCCAAGGGGCGGGATTTGACAGTGCTGGACTGTGAGCGGTATAATCAGGTATGCGTCATGGGGAGCCAGGCCGCCAAGACATTTTTCGGCACCGTGGACCCTGTGGGAAAGACTATGCAGGTCAACGGCCAGAATTTTGACGTGGTGGGGGTGTATGCCTCTCGCCTCAGCGAAGATCTGGCCAGCATGAGCACCGCGGATAATTTCATCGTCTTCCCCTATACCGCCACCCGGCTTTTGGGGGGCGAGCGGCCCACGCAGTTTATCGTGAAGGTCCGCAGCGCCGGTCAGCTGGCGGAGGCGGCCTCCCGGGTGCGGGGATTTTTAAAGGGCCTTGTCAATCCGTCCATCGGCGATTCTCAGGTCTATTCCAACGATGAATGGCAGCAGCAGATGAACGAACAGATGGCCATGATCTCCCTGGTTCTGGGGGGCATCGCCGCCATCAGCCTGTTGGTGGGCGGCATCGGCATTATGAACATCATGCTGGTCACGGTTACGGAACGAACCCGTGAGATCGGCATCCGCCGGGCCATCGGTGCCCAGCGCAGGTCCATCGTCACTCAATTTTTGATCGAGGCGGCCATGCTATGCGGTATCGGCGGCATCATTGGGATTTTGATCGGCACAGGGGGAAGCTACCTGACGGGGCAGCTCCTGTTCCACATGACCATCTATCCGGCGCTTTGGATCACCGCCTGCGCCTTTGCCCTCTCGGTGCTTCTGGGTATCGGGTTTGGCATCTATCCCGCCGCCAAGGCGGCAAAGCTCCAGCCTGTGGAAGCCCTGCGGGCGGAATAAGGAGGAACGCACATGAAACAAAAGCTTTTGGCCTGGGTCCTGGCGGTCTGCACGGCGCTGACGCTGGTTCTGCCCGCGGCGGCGGCCACCACCCGCTTTTCCGACGTGTCGGACCCCACCGTCCGCCAGTCGGCGGAGGTGCTGCGCCTGATGGGGGTACTGGACGGATATGCCGACGGTACCTTCCGCCCCGACACCGTTTTGACCCGGGCACAGTTTTGCAAGATGGCGGTCTATGCCATGAACGGCTCCAGCGAGCTGGGGCGCTACCGCACGGTGACGGTGTTTCCGGATGTGAAGCCCTCCTACTGGGCTGCCAGCTACATCAATATGGCAGCCAAGGGCAAGGGCATCATCTCCGGATATCCCGACGGAAACTTTTACCCGGAGCGCACCGTCACGGTGGGACATGCCGTGACCATGCTGCTGCGGATGCTGGGGTACAAGGATGAGGATATCGGCGGCGTCTGGCCGGACAGCTACATGGCCGTGGCCGCCACCATCGGCCTTACAGAAGGCGTGTCCACCAACGGCTCTGCCGGCCTCAGCCGGGGCCAGGCGGCCCGGCTGTTCCGCAACCTTCTGGAGACGGAGGGCGCCCAGGGCGGAACCCTGTACGCCCTCAGCGAGGAGACGGACCTGGTGTCCGTGGACGGCGGCGCAGGAACTATGAAAACCAGCGATGGGAAAGTCTACACCATGGTCCATGCCGCAGGGGAGACCACCCTGACAGGGACCCGGGGACGGGTGGTGCTCACAGAGGACGGAAAGGCACTGACCTTCCTGCCCAACAGCGGCGGCAGCAGCGGCACGACTTCCGCGGCGGTGATCGTGGGAGCGGACGGGTCCGCAGCGGGCCTTGGCTCCCTGGCGGGCAACAGCAATTACACCATTTACAAAAACGGCTCCCCTGCCACCATCGGGGATCTGCGCAAATATGACGTGGCCGTCTATTCTCCGGGAACCAATGCCATCCGGGTAAGCGACACCCGTCTCACGGTCTATTATGAAAACTGCGCCCCCAGCCCCTCGGCGCCCACCACCATCACGGCGCTGGGCCACACCTTCAATGTGCTGCCCACCGCTGTGGAGAGCCTTTCCAAGTATAAGCCCGGGGATGTGTTGACCTTGCTGCTGACGGTGGATGGCCAGGTGGCCGCGGCGGTGGATCCCAATACCAACTCCGCCCGGGGCAACGCCATTGGCGTGGTGTGGGACGGCACGGTATATCTCGTCTGCGGCGGCAGCACCATTGAGCTCACTGGCGTGGCCGGCGCCGCAGAGCATAACGGCCAGGCGGTGCGCATCAACGCCAGCCAGCAGAACAAGGTGACCCTCAGCGACCAGCAAAACGCCCTTTCCGGCGACCTGGTGGTCAGCACCCGGAAGATGGGCAGCCGTCCTCTGGCGGATAATGTCCTGATCTTCGATGGCGGAAAGACCATCGGCATCAACCAGCTGACCCAGGACCAGATCCCCGACAGCCAGATCCTGTATGCCCGGGCCAACTGGGCCGGCGAGGTGGACCTCATCGTCCTGGACCGCGCCGTGGATTGGATCGTGGGCCGCGTGTTTATTGAGAGTAAGGAAGTGCCTGTGTATGACGATGAGGGCAACCTCACCGGCAGCGAGTGGCAGGACAGCCTGGGCGTGGAGTACGGCAACGGCTCTGAGAACCGGGTGGGTCCCTTCGGCGCCCGCTTCGGCTTTAAGCAGGGCGACTTCGTCAGCGCCAAACTCAACAGCAAGGGCACCGGCTTCGTATCCATGACCAAGCTCACGGCCCTGCAGAACGTGCCCAACACCGCCTGGGTGGGCAATTCGGCCATCACTTACGGCGGCAGGACCTACACGTTTGATCCCAATACCGTTTTGTGCTACAACTCCGACGGCCGCAGATGGATCACGTTGGATGAGGCCAAGGCCTATGCCGACACGGTCACGCTCCATGTGAAAGACGGCGTGGTGTGCGTGGTGGAAGTGGGCGGCTGAGTCCATTCCCAAGCAAGAAAAAACCAGGACGCGCTTTTGCGCGTCCTGGTTTTTTGCCAAAAAGAGGTGGGGAGTTAAAAAATTTACACCACCTGGAAGAGATAGAATTTGAGGTAACTGGTCTCCTCCACTCCCCAGAGAATGGGGTGATCACAGGCCTGCTGCCGGGCCTCGATCTGCCGCAGCTGCACCCCGGCGTCCCGGGCGGCGTCGTGGAGCATGGCCACAAATTTTTCCTCTGTTGCAAAGTGGGAGCAGGAACAGGTGGCCAGCAATCCCCCCCGGGGCAGCAGGCGCATGGCTCGGTAGTTGATCTCCTTGTATCCCGCCAGGGCGTTATGAACGGTCCTGCGGGACTTGGTGAAGGCCGGCGGGTCCAGGATGATGAAGTCGTAGAGGGGGGGCTCCTTCTCCAGAGCGGGCAGCAGGTCGAAGACATTGGCCGCTACGCACTCCATGACGCCCTCCAGACCGTTGCGCGCCGCGTTGGCCCGGGCCATCTCCACGGCGGATTCCGAAATATCCACGGCGGTAACGTGGGCGGCGCCTCCCATGGCGGCGTTCAGGGCAAAGGAGCCGGTGTGGGTGAAGCAGTCCAGCACCGTGCGCCCCCTGGAAAGACGGGCCACTGCCCGGCGGTTGTACTTCTGGTCCAGAAAAAAGCCGGTCTTCTGCCCGTTCTCCACATCCACCAGGTATTTCACGCCGTTTTCCGTGATCTCCGTCACCGGGGAGTCCGGCACCGACTCCCCCGGCAGGGGGAACCAGCGTTTTTCCTGGGTGAGCCCCTCCTTTTCCCGCAGGGCCACGTCGCTGCGCTCAAAGACGCCCCGAATGACCTGCCCGTCCTCCCGGAGGATGGATACCAGATCTGGGATCAGGCGGTCTTTGATGCGCTCCATGCCCATGGAGAGCACCTGGATGGAGAGCAGGTCGTGGAATTTGTCCACCGTCAGCCCCGGGAAGGCATCCGCCTCCCCGAAAATGATGCGGCAGGCGTCCAGATCCTCCGCCGACATGACCGCCTTGCGGTATTCCCACGCCCAGCGGAGCTTGCGCCGCCAAAAGGCCGCGTCGAAACGGTCGTTGGCGTTGCGGGAGATCAGCCGCACGCGGATCTTGGATTGCTCCGACAAAAATCCCGTGCCCAGATACCGCCCCTTTTTGCTCACCACATCCACGAGCCCCCCGTTTTCCGCCCCTTCCTGGGCGGTGAGGATCTCCGCATCATAGACCCAGGGGTGGCCCCGAAGGATGGCGGCCTCCGCCTTGGGTGTGACGGTGTATTTGGGATAGTCCCGTTGTGTTTTCATGGCGGCGTTCCTTTCCTGCGGCAGTTGATTTTCTCCCAGTGTAGCACATTTTTTGCCGGATTGCCATATCCATGGAATACAGGCAATCAAAAATAGGAGGGGAGTCTATGCCTATTATTTATCTCAGCCCGTCCACCCAGGACTGGAACATGTATGTCACCGGCAGCGGCTCGGAGGAATACAACATGAATATCCTGGCCGATGCCCTGGAGCCCTATCTTTGGTCCAATGCCATTGCCTTTCGCCGCAACAGCCCCGATATGACGGCGGCATCTTCCATTCGGGAGGCCAATAGCGGATATTATGATTTTTATTTGGCGCTGCACTCCAATGCCTCCCCGGAAGACCGGTACGGACAGACCCGGGGCATCATCGCCTTTTACTATCCCGGCAGCAGCGAGGGGCAGCGGGCGGCGGAGCTGCTGGCGGAGTCCCTGCGGGAGATCTATCCCCTGCCGCAGCTGGTCACCACCCGGGCCACCACCTCCCTGGGGGAGGTGAGCCGCACCCGCTTTCCCGCCGTGCTGCTGGAGATCGGGTACCACGACAACTATCAAGATGCCGTCTGGCTGGAGGGGCACTATGACGCCATTGCCCGGCAGATCGCCCAGGGTCTTACCAACTATTTCGGCCTGCCCTTCATCACCCCCATGGGCCCCATGGACGGACGGGTGGATACCGGCGGCGGACGGCTGAACCTTCGGGCCGAACCCGACCAGGAGGCGGAGATCATCAACAAGATCCCCGACGGCTCCGCCGTCACGGTGTACGGGCAGTGGCAGGGCTGGTACACCGTGAGTTACGGCAGCAGCCTGGGGTATGCGGCCGCCACCTATATCAATGTTTAAAGCAGCCCCGAATGAAACAAAGCCGGCACAATCCCTGGGAAAAAAGAGGGATTTTCCCTAAAGAACATACTTTTTCTTGACAGGTCCCCCCTAAAAGATTAAACTATGAAAGGATAGTCACCGGCGGACGAAGGGGCGTCGGCCGGTTCTTTTCTGACATTCCAAAAAGCCCACCGGTGATGCCGGCGGGACGTCTGCATATACAATGCAAGTTCATACCGAAGAAAATGGAGGAAACCCATGCCCATCACAGAAATTGTCGCCGGCCTGGCCGGCCTTTTGATTGGCGGGGCGGTTTTCTTCCCATTGGGTATCCGCTACCGGAAGCAAGTGTCTGAAAAAGAGATCTCCAGCGCCGAAGAAGAGGGAACGCGCATTATCAACGAGGCGATCAAGAGCGCAGAGACCAAGAAAAAAGAGACCCTTTTGGAGGCAAAAGAAGAAATCCTGAAAAACCGCAGCGAGTACGAAAAGGAAGAAAAGTCCCGCAGAGCTGATTTGCAGCGGCAGGAAAATCGCCTGCAGCAAAAAGAGGAAAACCTGGACCGCAAGTTGGAGTCCCTGGAACGCAGAGAGGAGTCCCTGGCGCAAAAACACGCGGCCGCAGACCGGGAGCAAGAGGAAATCCGGGCCATCAAACAAAGTCAGACGGAGGTCCTGGAGCGGATCTCCGGCTTCACCGCGGAAGAGGCCAAGGCATACCTCATCTCCCAGGTGGAATCGGAAGTGACCCACGAGACTGCCATGAAGATCAAGGAAGTGGAGTCTCGGATGAAAGAGGAGTGCGACGCCCGGGCCCGGGAAGTGGTGGCCCAGGCGATCCAGCGCTGCGCCGCGGATACGGTGGCTGAGATGACCGTCAGTGTGGTTCCCCTGCCCAATGACGAGATGAAGGGCCGTATCATCGGCCGGGAGGGCCGCAATATCCGCACCATTGAGACGCTGACCGGCGTGGATCTCATCATCGATGACACGCCGGAGGCCATCACGGTCTCCTGCTTTGAGCCGGTGCGCCGGGAAGTGGCCCGGCTGGCTCTGGAAAAACTCATTGCCGACGGGCGGATCCACCCCACCCACATTGAAGAGACCGTGGAGAAGGCCCGCCGGGAGGTGGATGCCGTCATCAAGTCGGAAGGCGAGCGGGCGGTGTTTGAGACCGGCGTGCGGGGACTGCACCCCGAGCTGGTGAAGATGCTGGGCCGGCTGCACTACCGCACCAGCTACGGCCAAAACGTGCTGCAGCACTCGGTGGAGGTCAGCCATATCGCCGGCATGATGGCCGCCGATCTGGGGGCTGACGTCCAGGCCGCCAAGCGGGCGGGCTTGCTCCATGACCTGGGCAAGGCCGTGGACCATGAGATGGAGGGCACCCATGTGGCCCTGGGCGTGGAATTCGCCCGGAAGTACAAGGAAAAAGAGGACATCATCCACGCCATTGAGGCCCATCATAACGATGTGGAGCCCCGGACGGTGGTGGCCTGCCTGGTGCAGGCGGCCGATGCCATTTCCGCCGCCCGGCCCGGCGCCCGCCGCGAAAACCTGGAAAATTACATCAAGCGGCTGGAGCAGCTGGAGTCCATCACCGGCTCTTACCCCGGCGTGGAGAAGGCCTATGCCATCCAGGCCGGCCGGGAGGTCCGGGTCATGGTCAAACCCGAGCAGGTCAGCGAGGACCAGATGGTCATCCTGGCCCGGGATCTGGCCAAGAAGATCGAAGAGGAGATGGAGTATCCCGGTCAGATCAAGGTCCATGTCCTGCGGGAGACCAAAGTCGTGGAATACGCCAAGTAAAAGAAGATATGAAACGGGGAGGCGCCCATGGGCGCCTCCCCGTGTTTTTTTGCTGTTTTCAGGGTCTGCTCAATATCCCCGGCTCCGGTCCACCAGGTGGGCCAGAGGCCGCCCGGCGGCATAATTGCCAAGATCCTCACAGAACATGGCCACATTGGCATCCCGGGTATGACCGGGGATCATGTTCCCCGCCACATGGGGGGTGAGGATGAGGTTGGGTGCTTCCCACAGATCGTGGTCCTGGGGCAGGGGCTCCGGCTCCACCACGTCCAGGGCGGCTCCCCCCAGGGCACCGCTGCGCAAAGCGGCCACCAGGGCGTCTTGATCCAGGGCATTGCCCCGTCCCACATTGATGAGGAAGGCGCCCTTGGGCAGCAGAGCAATGCGCCGGGCGTCCATTATTCCTGCAGTCTGGGGGGTGGAGGGCAGGGACATGATCAGCACCTCTGTCCGGGGCAGTACCTCATCCAGCTGGGAGATGGGCAGCACCTCGTCGAAGAGGCCCCCTGCCGGGGCCCGACCACTGCGGTTGAGGCCCACGATCCCCCGCACCTCCATGGCCCGCAGGCGCTGGGCGGTGAGCTGCCCGATATCGCCGGTGCCCAGGAGGGTAAAAGTGGTGTCCCGCATGGCCCGGAAGGGCAGGCGGTTGGCCCACTCCCGCTGGGTAATGAGCTGCTGGTACTGGGGGTATTGCCGCAGCAGCATCAAGGCGGTCATCATCACATGCTCGGCAATGGTGACACCGTAGCTGTTGGAGTTGGTGAGCAGGCAGTTGGGGTTGGCAAAGAACGTGGGGTCTTTGCAGTAGGGCTCCACACCGGCGAAGGAGCAGCAGTACCACTGCAGTGTGGCAGGGGCGGAGCGCAGCAGGGCGGGGGTATGTCCATAATAGATCTCGCTGTGCTGCAGGCACTCCCGGGCGGCGTCCTGCTCCGTCAGGTCAAAGAAGTGGGGAGTAAACCCCAGGGGCAGTGCGGTGGAGCGGATCTGCTCTTTGTGCTGGGGTGTCAGCCACTCCAGGCAGACACAGATGTCCCGGGCGGCAGTTTGGGAAGATGCCGAGTTGGTCATTTCTTGCAATTCCTCCAATCCAAAATTCCTCCCCTGGCGGCGGAGCTGGCCATGGCGGCATACCGCTCCAGATAGCCTCCAATGGGTTTGGGGGTATAGTGCCAGGCGGCCTTGCGGCGGGCAAGCTCCTCATCCTCCACATGGAGGGTCAGGGTTTTTTCATATACGTCAATGGTGATGCGGTCCCCGTTTTCCACCAGGGCAATGGGGCCGCCCTCTGCCGCCTCAGGGGAGATGTGCCCCACGAAGCAGCCGTTGTTGGTACCGGAGAAGCGCCCGTCGGTGATCAGGGCGGTGCTCTTGTCCAGGCCCTGGCCGTGAAGCAGTTTCATGGGGCGGTACATCTCCCGCATACCGGGGCCGCCCTTGGGCCCTTCATACCGGATGACCACCACATGGCCGGGATGGATCTCCAGCCGCTCCAAAGCTGCCAGGCACTCCTCTTCGCTGTTGAAGCAGATGGCCTCCCCGGTAAAGCGGCGCACAGAGGGGTCGATGGCGGCGGGTTTGGCAACGCCGGTGTCCGGTGCCAGATTGCCCCGCATGATGGCCAGTCCTCCCAGAGTGCTGAAGGGACGGTCCAGGGGGCGGATGACCTCGTCGTTGCACGCGCCGTACAAATAGTGGTGGTTGGGGAGGATCTCCCGCCAGGTCTTGCCGTTGACGGTCATGGTATCCAGATGCAGGCGTCTTTGCAAATATTCCATTACCCGCATGACGCCGCCGCTGTGATAAAAGTCGCTCATATCATAGTCGTTGGAGGCGGGGTTGATGCGGGCGATGTGGGGGATCTCCCGGCTGAGGCGGTCAAAGGTCTCCATGATCCAGGAGGGGTCAATGCCCACCTCGTTGCCGATGGCACTGAAATGGATGGTGGCATTGGTGGAGCCGCCGGTAGCCAGAAGATAGGTGATGACATTTTCCAGGGCTTCCTTGGTGACAATGTCCCGGGGCCGGATGTTCCGGCGCACCAGCTCCATGATCTTCTGCCCGGTGCGCTTGGCGCAGCGCAGCCGCTCGTTGTACACCGCCGGGATGCTGCCGGCGTCGGCGATGGCCATGCCCAGGGCCTCAGAGGCACAGCTCATGGTGTTGGCGGTGCCATAGAAGTTGCAGGAGCCGCAGGTGGGCTGGGTGATATTCTGCAGGTCCAGCACCTGCTGCCAGGTGGCCAGGCCCTTTTGATAGCGGCCGTAAGTCTCCGAGGGGGTCGTGGCGTCGGCCTTGGACTTCTCGCCGAAGGTAGGGCCGCTGAGCATGGGGCCGCCGGGAAGCATGATGGCGGGGACGTTGGCCCGGATGCAGCCCATGAGCATGCCGGGGACGATCTTGTCGCAGGAGCCCAGCAGCACGATGCCGTCAAAGTGGTGGGCCCGGATCATGGTCTCCACGCTGTCTGCGATCAGGTCCCGGGAGGGGAGGATGTAATACCCGCCGTCTGTGCCGTTGCCGGCACTGTCGCAGCAGCCGATGACGCCGAACTCCACAGCGTTTCCCCCCGCCAGGTGGACGCCCTTTTTCACAAATTCCGCTACCTGCCGCAGATGGAAGTGTCCTGCCACCACCTCGCTGAAGGCGTTGGCAATGCCAATGGTGGGGCGGTTCAAGTCCTCATTGTCAAAGCCTACCGACCAATAGACCCGGCAGGGGTGGAGCTGATGGAGCTTGCCCTTTTCAGGCGGGGCGCAGTCTGCGCAGGAATCACAGGAATCACAGGAATCACAGGAATCACAGGAATCGCAGGCGGTTTTGGAAACATCAGACATCTCGGGATCCTCCTTCATCTACAGTGGGGCAGCAGTTCTGGACTGCTGTCCTTTTTCCATAGTATAGAGAACCCCGTAAAAAAGGGGAAGAACCGGTTTGTAGGGAACAACTTATAACGATTTGTTATCCACCAATGAGGCACTTCCGCAGCAAAGGCATTCCACCACCTGCTCTGCTGCCCGCATGCCGTCTGCGGCGGCAGAGAGGATGCCCCCGGCGTAGCCGGCCCCCTCCCCGCAGGGATACAGTCCCCGGAGGTTGGACTGATAGGTCTCGTCCCGCAGAATCCGCACCGGGGAGGAGCTGCGGCTCTCCACTGCGGTCAGCACGGCGTCAGGGTGATCATAGCCCTGGAGTTTGCGGCCCAAAAGCGGCAGGGCCTGGGCAATGGCGTCGCACACAAAGGGGGGCAGGCACTGGTGCAGATCTCTCCATACCACGCCGGGGCGATAGGTGGGTTTTACCCGGCCGGGGCCCGAGGAGGGACGCCCCGCCAAAAAGTCCTCCACCCGTTGGGCGGGTGCCCAAAAGCCCTCGCCTCCGGCAGCGTAGGCAGACTGCTCCAGCCGGCGCTGAAAGGCGATCCCCGCCAGGGGGTCCCGGAGACCGCCGAAATCCTCCGGGGAGACGCCTACCAGCAAGGCGCCGTTGATATTCTCCCCATCCCGGGCAAATTCGCTCATGCCATTGGTCACCACGCCGCCTGGCTCTGAGGCGGCGGCCACCACGTCCCCCCCGGGGCAGACACAAAAGGAGAAGACGCCCCGGCCGCTGGGCAGATGGCAGGAGAGCTTGTAAGAGGACGCCCCCAGGCCGGGATGGCCGGCATAGGCGCGGTACTGGGCGGCATCGCAGTCCGCCTGGCGGTGCTCGATCCGCACCCCCACGGCAAAGGCTTTGGCCTCCATGTCGGCGCCCCGGCGGCGGAGCATGGCGAAGGTGTCCCGGGCGGAGTGGCCGGGGCAGAGGATCAGCTGGCAGCAGGGCAGGGTATAGGGGCCCTGGGGGCCCTCCACGGTGATGGCCCTTACCTGTCCCCCCTCCAGCTCCAGATCGGAAAGGCGGCTTTCAAAGCGGATATCCGCCCCCAGGGACAACAGCTTTTGCCGCAGACCCTGGAGGGTGGTATAGAGGTAGTCGGTGCCGATGTGAGGCTTGGCGTCTATTAAAATGTCCGCCGGCGCGCCGCAGGAGACAAACTGCTCCAAAATAAAGCGGTGGCGGGGATCCTTGGTGCCGGTATTGAGCTTGCCGTCGGAAAAGGCGCCGGCGCCCCCCTCCCCAAACTGGACGTTGGAGGCAGGGTTTAGGGTCCCCCGGTCCCAAAAGGAGGCCACATCCTCCCGGCGGCTCTCCACAGGGCGCCCCCGCTCCAGCAAAATGGGGCGGGCGCCGGCCATGGCCAGCACCAGGGCGGCGAAGAGGCCTGCCGGTCCCGCCCCCACCACCACCGGCGGCACAGGGAGATGGCTCACAGGTCCCGGGGGGGAGTAGGGGGATGGCGGCTGCCAAGCGCTGACACCCCGGTGGCGGCAGCGGCGTAAAAGCGCGGCATCGCTGCCTGCCTGGACTGTTACAGTGTAGACCATCCGGACCTGCTCCCGGGCATCCACGCTGCGGCGCAGGATCCGCAGGTGGGTGATCTCCTCCGGTTTTACCCGCAGGATCCGGGCAGCGGCAGACCGCAGCTGCGCCATGCCGTCTCCGGGAGGCAACTTGATGCCTTCAATTTTCAGCAAAGAAAAAGCCTCCTTTCCAAAAAGTAGGGATACGCTCTTAGTGTACCACAGTTTTTTTTCGCCGCAAACGGCATTTTTGCTCCAGCAGAGGGGAATCTTCATGATAGGTTCACGAATGATTCAAAAACTTTTCAGACAAATTTAAGTTCACCAAGATATACTGCGTACAGAAGATTTGGGAAGGACAGCTTCCCGGGCCCCCTTTTTAAAGGGTGATACATCAGCGGACAGGAGGAAGCAGTTATGTATCGTGACGAAAACAACGAAAATAATTTCTATCATTTCACATATCCCAATCAGCATACCGGCTCCAACGGCCCCTCCGGGGAGGATTCCAACGTCCCCCACCAGGCAGACTCCGCTCCAAAGGAATCTGCGGCCAGCTCCCAGCCTCAGGGATTTGAAGGGACGGCCCAGAGCCAACCCGCCGGCGGATCCCAGCCCCAGGGGTTTGGGGGAGCGGCCCAGGGTGAAGGCAGCGGCAGTTCTCAGCCCCAGGGATTTGGGGGAGGCGTGCACCCCTCTGTGGAAGAGCAGCTCCATCAATATCGGCAGTATGCCGCCGCGCACCACCATCCCCAGTCCCAGGGGACGCCGGTGATGAGGCCGGCCAAGAACAAGAAGGAGCGCCGGGGAATGCGGATGGTGGCGCTGGCGCTGGTCTGCTCGCTGCTGGGCGGTGCTTTGGGCGGCGGCATCGTCTATGGCGTGGCCACCCGGGGCGGCAGCACCTCGATCTCCGTTTCCAGCCGGCCGGCCACTCAGGTGTCGGTGAACACTGTGGATGGGAAGACCGCCATGACGGATGCGGAGGTCTATGCTGCCACTGTCAACAGCGTGGTCTCCATCAACGTCAAGGGGACCAGCGGCTATAACTTCTTCGGCCAGCCGGTGGAGACGGCCTCTTCCGGGTCGGGGTTCGTGCTGACCAAGGATGGGTATATCGTCACCAACTACCACGTGGTGGAAGATGCCGACACAGTGCAGGTCACCATGTACAACGGCGATACCTATGAGGCCCGCTATGTGGGAGGCGACGAGGACTACGATATCGCCGTGATCAAAGTGGAGGCCACAGATCTTCCTGCGGTGACCATCGGGGACAGCTCCCAGCTCAATGTGGGCGACCATGTGCTGGCCATCGGCAACCCCTTGGGTGAGCTGACTTTCTCCATGAGTGAGGGCATTGCCTCCTCGGTGAACCGGGCCATCAATGTGGACGGCACGCCCTTTAACATGATCCAGGTGACGGCCTCCATCAACCCCGGCAACTCCGGCGGCCCGCTGCTCAACAGCTATGGCGAGGTGGTGGGCATTGTGTCCGCCAAGTACTCCAGCTATTCCAACGAAGCGGTGGAGGGTCTGGGCTTTGCCATCCCCATCAATGATGTCATTGCCATGATCCAGGACATCATGACCAATGGCTATGTCACCAACAAGCCTTACCTGGGCATCACCCCCAGTACCATGACCAGCCAGATGGCGGCGCAGTTCCGCTATAACATCGACCAGGGCGTGTTCGTCTGCTCGGTGGAAGAGGGCAGCGCTGCGGATAAGGCAGGACTGCAGATGGGGGATGTCATCACCAAGGTGGACGATACCGCCATCAGCAGCGTGGATGGCCTCAATGCCGTGAAAAAGCAGTATTCCGCCGGGGATACCGCAACCCTCACCGTCTACCGGGGCGGAGAGACCATCACGGTGGAGATCACCTGGGATGCCGTGCCGGAGGATCAGCAGGTAACGGCCCAGGATGACCAGCAAAGCCAAAGCGGCAGCAATGACAATAGCCAGGGGACCTATATCGACCCCAACGATCTTTTCGAATACTTCTTCGGAAACCGCTATAACGGCTGAAAAATCCCTCCCTGGCCTGACGGCGGCCCTGCGGCAGCAGCTGCAAAGAGGCAAAAGGCCGCCATGCGGCAGGCAAGAGGAGATTGAATATAGATAGAAGGATAAAAACGGCGCACCGCCCCTTTCGGGCAGTGCGCCGTTTTGGGTCATATTGCCATGGGTGCAGGGGGAGGGGCTGCCCCTTCCTCACCGGTCCAATAAGTATTGGGGTCCGAATCCGTGGGGCAGCAGTTGGTCCAGAGGCAGACACAGCTCCTCCCCCCGGGCGTTGAGGCAGATGATCTCCATATGGGGGGCAAATTCTGTAAGCACTTGCCGGCACACCCCACAGGGCACGCAAAAATCCTCGCTGCGCCCGGCGATGACGATCCGCCGGAAATCCCGGTGCCCCTCGCTGACGGCCTTGACCACGGCGGTGCGCTCAGCGCACAGCGTGGGGCCGTAGGCGGCGTTTTCGATATTGCAGCCGGTGAACACGGTTCCATCCTGGCACTCCAGGGCAGCTCCCACAGGGAAGTGGGAGTAGGGGACATAGGCCCGGTCCAGCATGGCCACGGCGGCGGATTTGAGTTCTTCTCGGGTCATATGCTTGTTCCTCCTTTATTCCCAACTGATCTCCCGCTGGGGACGGACAGATACGTCCAAAATATCCTTGGCGTCATAGAAGGGCAGATACCGCTCCCGGGAGTGACGCAGGGTGATGCCGTCGGGGTGGAGACGGTCGCAGATCACGGCGCAAAGGTCCCTTTTGATATAGCTGAAGCTCTCGATCCCCACAGAGGCAAACACCCGGAACCCCTGGCTCTGAAGGTACTGCAGCACCGGACCTGTTTTTTTCCAGTCGTCGCCGTCAGGCCGCTCCCCATGGGGATAGAACAAGATGGTGGTGGGGCCAACCAAGTTGCCCACCTCGTCAAACCAGCGTTGGGTATCCTGCTTGATTACCTCCATGGGCCGGGTGCCCAGGCGGATATGTCCCCAGGTGTGGCTTCCAAAGGTCCAGCCGGTGCGCTTAAGTTCGGCGATGATGGGTTTGACGGCCTCGATCTCTTTTTGACGGGCCTCCTCCCGCTCCGCCGTCCAGTTTTCCTGATCTGTCTGGGTGCGGTAGCCCAGGATGCCCTGATAGCCTGTGAGGCTCAGGCAGCCTTTGGCGCCGAAGGGGGAGAAGTCCGGGTGCTCTTCTACGAACTGGTCCAGGATGGGGATGGCGTCCAATTCCCGGGAGACCACCTCTTTCCCGGAGGGGGAGCGGCCATAGGAGGCGATCTTCCCATCCTCTCCCAGGATCAGCTTGTAGGTAAAGCCGTTGGAGAGCATGTAGTCATAGTAGTTCACGTCATCGAAGGAGAGGATCAAGGGCTTCTTTCCCTCCGGGAGATACAAGGTGTTGCGCACCATGGTCTGGCGGCCGTCCTCTCCCGTTTCCTCCCGCCAGACGTCCCCGATGTCCACCAGGATGTAGTCCTTTTCATAGAGGCTTTGGAGAATTTTGTTGTACTCCCCCACGGTGACCATGTAGTCGTCGATGCCGTCGGCCTGGGAATCCCCGTCAAAGGCCAGTTCCGGATAGGCCACCACCGGGTGGAAAAACAGATGCTCCACCACACCGTCATAGGCGGTGTAGGCAACACCGTCCCGGGTCCCGCCCTCCGGCATGACGGTGGGGTCCAGGATCTCATAGGGCGCGGGCTCCGGCGGGGCAGCCTGGGAGGCATCCTCCTCCCCCGGGGCGGTGTCCGCCCCGGGGTTCTGCCCGTTCTCCTCCTGGGGATCGGCATTGCCGCCTCCATCGGGGGAAGAGGAGGGAGCGGCGCAGGCGCACAGGGTGCTCAAAAGTAAAAAAGACAAAAAAAGAGCGGTAAGGCGCGACATGACGGACATCCTTTCTTCCGTGTGTTTTCAACAGTATAACAGACTTCTGCGGAGAAAACACCACAAAAGAATGACAAAATTCTACCGCTTTTCTCCCGGGCGGAACAACAGTGCCACCACAACGCCGCTGACCACCGCCGCAGTGATGCCGCCGGCTGCGGCTCCCAGGCCGCCGGTAAAAACCCCCAGCCAGCCGTCTTGGGCCACGGCGTCCCGGACACCCTTGGCCAGGGTGTGGCCGAATCCCGTGAGGGGCACGGTGGCGCCTGCGCCTCCCAGGTCCACCAGAGGCTGATAGAGCCCCAGGGCACTGAGCAGGACCCCGCAGACCACATAGCCGGTCAAAATGCGGGCGGGGGAGAGGCGGGTGCGGTCAATGAAGATCTGACCAACGGCGCAA
This sequence comes from uncultured Oscillospiraceae bacterium, assembly GCA_944385475.1. Lineage (GTDB taxonomy): Bacteria > Bacillota > Clostridia > Oscillospirales > Oscillospiraceae > Oscillibacter. The sequence continues at coordinate 39,548 of CALWXJ010000001.1, read as the reverse complement.
ATGGCCCCGCCGCAGAGAAATGCCCAAAGATATTCCATAGTGGTTTCCTCCCTTACACGGATGATTGCAGGCACAGGGCATGGCAGATGCCCGGGATGGACTCCCCCTGGAAAGAGGAGGTGGGGGAGAGCAGTGCCCCGGTGGGGGCAAAGAGGACCTTTTTCCATTTTCCCTGGCGCATCCCCGGCAGCACATAGCCTGTCAGCACGGCGGCGGCGCAGCCGCAGCCGCTGGCGCCGGCATGCATATCCTGGGCCTGGCGGTCAAACAGCAAAAGTCCGCAGTCGGAAAACTGCGCTCCGGGATCGAAGCCCTCCCGCTTCAAAAGGTCGGTGACGATCTCGTGGCCCAGGGCCCCCAGATCCCCGGTGAGAATGAGGTCGTATTCCCCGGGGGAGGTCTGGGTGTCCCGGAAGAAGGCGCAAAGAGTATCGCAGGCGGCGGGGGCCATGGCCGCGCCCATGTTGTTGGCGTCTTTGATCCCCTTGTCCACGATGCGTCCGCAGGTGACATGGGTGATATAGGGCCCAGGCCCTTTCCGCCCCACCATCACGCAGCCGGAGGCGGTGGCGGTCCACTGGGCGGTGGGGGGGCGCTGACTGCCATAGGGCACCGGCATGCGGTATTGCCGCTCTGCCGTGCAAAAGTGGGATGAGGTGACGGCGGCACAGACCTGGGCGAACCCTCCGTCGATCAGCAGTGAGGCCAGGGATAAAGACTCCCCCATGGTGGAGCAGGCGCCATACAGCCCGTAAAAGGGGATGCCGAATTCCCGCAGGGCAAATGAGGATCCGATGCACTGGTTCAAAAGGTCCCCGGCCAGGATATAGTCCACCTCCGCCGGGGTAAGCCGCGCCCGGCTCAGGGCCCGGGCCACCACTGCCTTTTGCATGGCGGCCTCCCCCTTTTCCCATGTCTTTTCGCCGAAGTAGGCGTCATCGCTGAGTTGGTCGAAGCACTCCGATAAAGGCCCCCGTCCCTCCTGCCGCCCGCCGATATTGGCAAAGGACAGAACAGAGGGCGGATGAGCCAGGGCCGCCGTCTGCCGGCCCTGATGTTTTTCAGCCATAAAAGATAGGCACCTCCCGCCTGAGATTTTCCATAGCTTGCCCCATTACCCCGGGAATATGAAAAAACCGGCTCCCGAGGGAGCCGGCGGAAAATGCGGTTTATGTATAAGAGCGCTCCACGGTTACCACCACATAGTAGTTGCCGTCTAAGACGTGCACCGCGTCCTGCAGCTTTTTGGCCACCTCCTGATCGCTGAGGCGAAACCGGAAGGGCACCACCGCGTCAAAAATCAAATTGGTGTGGGTGGGCCCGGCCACCATGCGGAAATCGTGGATGGTGATAGAGTCGTCGATACACCGGGCCAGATCCGCCACTTTTTCCCGGGTCTGGGCGGTGATGCCATCATCGGTGACGATGGGGTCCATGTGGATCACGGCAAGGCACCCCAGGGTATCCTGCAGCTCCCGCTCAATATTGTCGATCTCGTCATGGAGCTGGAGGACCTCCAAATTGGCGGGAACCTCCGCATGGAGGGAGATCATCCGCCGTCCCGGGCCGTAGTCGTGGACGATGAGATCGTGCAGCCCCACCACCGTGGGATGGGAGAGAACGATGGAGCGGATCTCATTTACAAACTCAGGGGAGGGCGGGGTGCCCAGAAGGGGGTCCACCGTCTCCTTCACCGCGCTGATGCCGGACCAGAGGATGAACAGCGCCACCACGGCGCCGGCCCAGCCGTCGATGTGCAAAGAGGTGAAATGGCCTATCAGAGAGGCCAGCAAAATCGCGGTGGTGGCGGCGCAGTCGCTCAAGGAGTCCCTGGCGGTGGCCAGCATGGCGGTGGCGTCCAGCTTCCGGCCCATCCGGTGGTTATAAAAGGCCATGTACATCTTCACCCCGATGGACAACAGCAAAATGGCCGCCGTAAGGCCGGTGAAGTCCACAGAGGCAGGGTGAAGGATCTTCTCCACAGAGGTCTGGATCAATTCGATCCCCATCAGGAGGATCAGCACGGACACCGCCAGGCCGGAGAGATACTCCATCCGCCCGTGACCGAAGGGGTGGTCGGCATCCGGCTTTTGCCCTGCTAAGGTAAAGCCCACCAGCGTCACCACGGAGGAGGCGGCGTCTGAGAGGTTATTGAAGGCGTCCGCCGTGATGGCGATGGAGTGAGAGATCAAGCCGGCAAAGAGTTTAGTGGCAAACAGCAGGATGTTTAAGGAGATCCCCACCACACTGCACAAGGTCCCGTAGGCCTGGCGCAGCTGTGCGGGAGTTTTGCCCTCGGGTTTGATGAAATAACGGGAGAGCAGTTGGATCATACCGCATCAGTTCCTTTCTCCCCCAGCGGAGCCTCGGCAAGTTTCACCCGGGTATGGGAGCGGGTAAAGAGGTAGCAAAGGGGGATGAGATAGAGCAAAAACGACCAGGGAACGGCCTCCAACCCCACATTCAAGGTGGAAAGCGGGACGGACAAGGCAGCGTTCCAGGGGATGAGGGCCGACACCACCACGCAGGAGTTGGCGATATCCAGAGCCAGCTCTTCTTTCCGGGCTCCCATCTCGTCATAGGTGCCCTGCAGCAGCTCTGCCGCCATGACGATGGCGATGCTCTGGCTGCAAAAGACCATGGCGGCGGCGGTGCTGGTGATGACTGTGGTGGGGAAGAGTCCGATCCTGCGGGCCATGCGCCCCACTTGGGACTGGATGGGGGCCAGGGCCCGGGTGCCGTCCAAAATGCCGGAATAAAGGCTGGCAATAAAGATCATCAGCCCGGACTTGGCCAGGGACAAAAGCCCGCCGCCGGAGAGGATGCCGGCAAGGTCCGGATCGGCGGGGGCATAGCCGAAAATGGCGGTGTGGACCGCCTGGGAGATGGGAAGATCCTGGAGGGTGACGCTGAGAATAAAGGCTGCCGCCGCGCTGATGGACATGGCCCATTTCACCGGAACATGCAGCGCCTGGAGTCCCAGCATCAAAATTGCCGGGATCAGCACCAGGGGGCTGAGAGAAAAATGCTGGGAGAGGGCGGAGAGAACGGCGGGGTCTACCTGGGAGATGGGATTGAAAAAGGAGAAGACGGCATAGAGCACCGTGGTCAGGGCCGTGGGCAGGATCACGGTGTGGAGCATATTGCGGACGTTGATGTAAAGCTGGGTCTCCGTACAGGCGGCCACCAGCGAAGCACTGGAGGACATGAGGGAGCAGCGGTCACCAAAATACGCCCCGGAGAGGATGGCTCCCGCGGTAAGGCCAAGATCCACGCCCCCGGTGCGGGCCAGGGTGATAAACACCACCCCCACCGTGCCCACCACGCCGAAGCTGGAGCCCAGGATGTAGGAAAGAAGGGTGGAAAGGCAGAAGGCCACCAGCAAAAATAGAGGCGGGGAGATCCCCTGGAGCCCGTAATAGAGGAAAAAGGAGATGGTGCCGGAGGAGCGCCAGAGGCCGGAGAGGGTGCCGATGAGCAAAAAGATGGGAATGACGATCAAGGACCGCTTCCCGTCCCGCCAGGCCATGCGGCACAGATCCTGGAAGGAAAACCCCCGGATCAGGCTGGCCCCGAAAAACAGCACCAGCCCCAAAAGCAGGGCCCAGGACAGGTTCCACCCGGTGATGAGGCAGACCACCATGGCCGCGAAGAAGAGAGTAAAACACACAATCAGCATGGTTCCCTCCCGGGAATCACAAGTTTCATATGGCAGCAAAGATCATCCAGATCCCGGTCGGTGGCGGCGTTGATCCGCAGCTTCGCGCCGCACTCCCGGCAGATCAGGTCTATGCAGGAGCGGCGGATCTCCATGCCATAGCTGCTGGAGCCGCAGCCGCAGGTGATGCCGCCGGGACGGGCGGCAATGTCCCGCAGTTCTGAGAGGACCTCGTACATGATCACCTGGTCGGAAAAGGCCTCCGGCTCCTGCTCGTTCTCCTGCCGTTTTTCCTTTTCGTGGAGGATCGAGAGCTCCCGCAGATTTTTCTCCACCGTGCCCTCCGGGCCGATGAAACAGCAAAACTGTTTTCCTTTGGTACAGGCCAGGGCCGTGGCCCCGTGAAGCATCCGCTCCGGCGGGCAGACGGCCACGTGGGTCTGGCCGCACAGGCCGCAGGGCACATACACCCGGTAAGCCGTGCCGTCGTATTCCACCTGCAGAGCGCTGCCGCCGCAATCGCAGGAAACCTCCGCGTTGGAGGCCTCCAACGCAAAAACAGACCGGGCTGCCATCACGGTTTTCCCGCACTTGGGACAGAGGTAGCCGATGGTCCGCATCTGCTCACTCATATATTCCCCACCTCGATTTCAGAAGAATCAAATTCATATTATAGCATGGCTCCCCGGGAAAGTACACCCCCTTTTCACCCGTCTCTGGCACTGCGCTTTCCCCGGGGCCGCCGGGGGACGGAGGAGAGGGAAATGTTGCAATGCCCTGGCCGGCATGCTATGCTAAGACGCAGAAAGCGTCGAAACGGGACCGGGCGCTGGATGTCCGGATCTCAGGCTGGACCATGGAGCGCGAAAGTGCCGGGGGACTGTGGGGTCCGGCACATCATCTGAATAGAAGAGGAGAGGCGATGAACATGGAAGCAGTGGGCCGTTTTGCCCCGTCTCCCAGCGGGCGGATCCACCTGGGGAATATCTTCTGCAGCCTCCTGGCCTGGCTCAGCGCCCGGCAGAAGGGGGGACGGGTGGTGCTGCGCATCGAGGATCTGGACACCGCCCGCTGCCCCCGGAAGTATGCCCGGCAGATGGAGCGGGACCTTCAGTGGTTGGGCCTTACCTGGGATGAGGGCCCCGGGGTGGGGGGACCTAACGGCCCCTATGAGCAGAGCGCCCGGACGGAATTCTACCAGGCGGCCCTTGCCCTGCTGGAGAAGCAGGGATTGGTGTATCCCTGCTTTTGCTCCCGGGCAGAACTCCACGCCGCCTCGGCGCCCCACCGGGAGGACGGACAGGTGATCTACCCCGGCACCTGCGCCCATTTGACAGCGGCGGAGGTGCGTCGGCGATCCCGGGAGACGGGCCGGACCCCGGCGCTGCGGCTGCGGGTGCCGGAGGAGGTGATCTCCTTTACCGACGGTCACATGGGTCCCTACGGAGAGAACCTCCAAAAGGAGTGCGGGGACTTTTTGCTGCGCCGGTCTGACGGGATGTTCGCCTATCAGCTGGCGGTAGTGGTGGACGATGCCGCCATGGGGGTAACGGAGGTGGTGCGGGGGGAGGACCTCCTCTCCTCCACCCCCCGGCAGCTGTATCTCTACCGGCTGCTGGATTTGCAGCCCCCCGCCTTTTTTCATGTGCCGCTGCTGCTGACATATGACGGCCGCCGTCTCTCCAAGCGCAATGCCGACGCGGGGCTGGACGATCTCCAGGACCGGTACACCGCGGCGGAGATTTTGGGAAAGCTTGCCTATCTGGGGGGATTCAACCCCGGCGCCGGGCCCCGGACGGCGGCGGAGCTGCTGGCAGATTTTAGGTGGGACAGGGTCCCCACGGCGGATATCCCCATTCCGGAGGGGCTTTTTTGAAATTGGAAAGAAGAAAGAGACAGGCACCTGCCTGTCTCTTCTTTTTCGCCTGGGTGCGCGCTCATTCCGGCATCCGGGCCTGGGGGATCTCCACCTCCGGCATCAGTTCCCGGCTGATGATGGTGAGCATCTCCTCCAGCTTGGCGCAGTCCTCGGGAGAAAAACGCTTGGCGATGCGGTCCATGACCTCCACCATATAAGCTGAGGAGATGTTGTAGTAGTCGATATACTTCTGCGTGACCTCCAGGTGATACTCCCGCCGGTCCTCCGGAGACTGGATCTTGCGGATATAGCCCTTTTTGATGAGGCTGTTGACCTTATAGGCGGCGTTGGGGGGAGAGATCCGCATGAAGGAGGCAAACTCATTGACGGAGGGGTTGCCTAAGGCCTGAATGGTCTCCATACAGAAGGTCTCCACCGTGGTGAGGCTGGCCTCCCGGTCCTGGAAGCGGCGGAAGATCTCCTGGTAAAAATGCAGCTTGAATTTGGTATACACATTAAAAAAAGCGTATTTCAGCATGGCACATGGCTCGCTTTCCCCAGTTTTTAACATATTATATCAAACCGTCGGGAAAACAGCAACCGTTACCCGCCGATGGCGAAGGTCAGTTCCGCCGAGCAGACCACCTGGCCGCCGACGGTGGCGGTGGCCTCCCCGATGCCCACAGGACCACGGCGCTTGATCAGGGTGCACTGGAGCTCCAGCACGTCCCCGGGGGTGACCTTCTTCTTGAACCGGGCGTTCTTCACGCCGCCGAAGTAGGCGGTCTTGCCCTGCATCTCCGGCAGGGACAGTACCGCCACAGCCCCCACCTGGGCCATGGCCTCCAGGATCAGCACCCCGGGCATCACGTGCTCCTGGGGGAAGTGGCCGCAGAAATAGGGCTCGCCCACGCTGACGCACTTGATGCCCTTGGCCCACTGGCCCGGCTCCCCGTCCACGATCCGGTCCACCAGGGCGAAAGGATAGCGGTGGGGCAGGATCTGGGCGATCTCATTGGAATTATACTGCATCCCCGTGTCTCATCCCTCCCACGTTTTCAGCAGGATGCTGCCGTTGTGGCCCCCAAAGCCCAGAGAGTTGGACAGGGCATAGCGGAGCTTTGCCTCCCGGCCCTCATTGGGCACCATGTCCAGGTCGCACGCTGGGTCCGGCACGGAATAGTGGATGGTGGCGGGCATGTAGCCATCCCGCAGGGACAGGGCGGTGAACATGGCCTCCACAGCGCCGGCGGCCCCCAGCATGTGGCCGGTCATGGATTTGGTGGAACTCATGGCCAGCTTGTAGGCGTGGTCGCCGAAGACCGCCTTCACGGCGGCGGTCTCCCCGGCGTCGTTTAAGTGGGTGGAGGTGCCGTGGGCGTTGATATAGTCCACCTGATCCGGCGTGATGCCGGCGTCGGCCAAGGCCATGGCCATGGCCTTGGCGCCGCCGGAGCCATCGGGCCGGGGGGCGGTCATGTGATAGGCGTCGCAGGTGACGCCGTAGCCCACGAATTCCGCGTAGATCTGAGCTCCCCGGCGGAGGGCGTGCTGGAGCTCCTCCAGCACCAGAATCGCGGCGCCCTCTCCCAGGACAAAGCCGCTGCGCTGGGCGTCAAAGGGGATGGAGGCACGACTGGGGTCCGTGGCCTGGCTGAGGGCCTTCATGGAGGTGAAGCCCCCGATGGCCAGGGGGGTCACAGAGGCCTCCGTGCCGCCGCAGAGCATCACATCGGCGTAGCCGTCCCGGATATAGTGGAAGGCGTCGCCCACGGCGTTGGTGCCGCCGGCACAGGCGGTCACCGGGCAGGTGCACATGCCCCGGAAGCCAAATTTGATGGCCACCTGCCCTGCGGCCATATTGCAGATGCCCATGGGGATATAGAAGGGGGAGACCCGGTCCCAGCCCTTTTCCTTGCCCCGGTCGTGCTCGGCCTCGGTGATGGAGAGGCCGCCAATACCGCTGGAGATGATGACGCCGCAGCGGTCCAGGTCCTCCGCCTCGCAGACAAGTCCGCTGTCGGCGAAGGCCTCCTGGGCGGCGGCCAGGGCAAATTGGGTGAAGCGGCCGATGTGCTTGGCCTCCTGGCGGGACATATAGTTCTCCGGGACAAAGCCCTTGACCTCGGCGGCCAGCTGCACCTTCATGCCGGTGGGGTCGAACTGGGTGATGGGGGCGATGCCGCACACGCCGCTGCGCACGGCCTGCCAGCTTTCGGATGCGGTAAGGCCCACGGGGGTGACGGCCCCCAGGCCGGTGATGACGACTCTGCGTCCATCCATAGTAGTACCTCCGAATTTCGATTCAAAGTGGCGGGAACGCTGCGCTCCCGCGGAAAAGTCATAACGGGCCTTTTTACATGGCCATGCCGCCGTCCACGCACAGCACCTGCCCGGTGATGTAGGCGGCCTCGTCGCTTGCAAGGAAGGCCACGGCGCGGGCCACGTCCTCCGGCGTCCCCAGATGCTGCAGGGGGATAGAGGCAAGGGCCGCCTCCCTGGCGGCATCGGGCATGGCGGCGGTCATGTCGGTGGCGATGAAGCCGGGGGCCACGGCGTTGACGGTGACGCCCCGGGAGGCCAATTCCTTGGCCAGGGACTTGGTCATGCCGATGACGCCGGCCTTGCTGGCGGCGTAGTTCACCTGCCCGGCGTTGCCCCTGAGGCCCACCACGGAGCTGAGGTTCACGATGCGGCCATAGCGCTGCTTCACCATGATCCGGGATGCAGCCTTCATGCACAGGAAGGCGCCCTTGAGGTTGGCGTCCATCACCGCGTCAAAGTCCGCCTCCTTCATCATCATGAGAAGGCCGTCCCGGGTGATGCCGGCGTTGTTCACCAAAATGTCGATGCGGCCGCATTCTTTTACCGCCGCGTCCATCAGGGCCTTCACCCCGTCGGCCCTGGCCACATCGCACCGCAGGGCCAGGGCTCTGGCACCCAGGGCCTCGCAGCGGTCGACGGTCTCCCGGGCTGCGGATTCGTTGCCGGCGTAGCAAAATACCACATTGGCGCCGCCCCGGGCCAGCTCCAGGCAAATGGCCCGGCCCAGCCCCCGGCTGCCGCCGGTGACCACGGCGGTCTTTCCTGCAAACTTCATCATGCTCTCTCCTTTATCAGGGCGTTGAGGGTGTCGGCCAGGGCCTCCACGTCCGCCACGGTTTCCACGGCGGTGACGGGGATCTCCGGCACGGTCTTCTTGACAAACCCGCTGAGGGCCTTGCCCGGCCCGATCTCTACTATGGCGTCCACCCCCATGGCGGCCATCTTGCGGATGGAGTCCTCCATAAAGACGCTGCTTTGCACCTGCCGCACCAGCAGCTGCGGGATGGTGATGGAGTCGTCCTTTACATCCCCCAGGCAGTTGAAGATCACGGGGATCTGCGGCTCATGGAAGGAGATGGTCTTGAAATGCTCCGCCAGGGCGTCCCCGGCGGGGGCCATCAGGGGGGTGTGGAAGGGACCGCTGACCTTCAGGGGCAGGCACCGGCGGGCGCCCTTCTCCTTGGCCAGGGCGGAGGCCTTTTCCACGGCGGCCTTCTCGCCGCCGATGACCAGCTGCCCCGGGCAGTTGTAGTTGCAGATCACCACGCACCCAAGATCCGAGGCGGCCTCGCAGGCCTCCTGCAAAGGGGCCCGGTCCAGGTTCAAGACTGCCACCATGGCGCTCTCCCGCCCGGCGGCGGCCTCCTCCATGGCACGGCCCCGGAAGGCCACCAGCTTCACAGCGGTGGCGGCGTCCAGGACGCCGGCGGCGTGGAGGGCGGAGTACTCCCCCAGGGACAGTCCCGCCGCCACGGCGGGGACGACGCCCTTCTCCCGCAGCACGGCGGTGAGACCGGCGGCAAAGACCACCATGCAGGGCTGGGTGTAGCGGGTGCGGTTGATGAGCCCCCGGGAATCGGTGAAGCAGACCTCCTTGAGGTCGAAGTCCACCTCCGCGCTGTCTAATACGGCGCGGAAGGCGCCGTAGGCGTGGTACAGGTCGGCACCCATGCCCGGGTGCTGGCTGCCCTGTCCGGCGTATAAAAAGCCGAGTTTCATTCCGCGGCCCTCCATTCTCTCATGATTTCGTCCATTTGCTCTCGGACGGTGGAGAGGCACTTGACCTCTCCGGCACCCGCCCCGCAGAAAAAGAGGCCGTTTTCCCAGTCCCCCCGGGCGGCGGCCATCAGCGCCCGGGAGATGCAGTAGGGGGCCTTGGACGGGGTGCAGGGCACCAGGCAGCGGATGCACCGGTCTACGGGAGGCTGCTTGCCTGCCTCCACCCGCACGATCAGGGGGGAGCGTAGGGCCCGCCCCGGCATGCCCACCGGGCTTTGGACGATGGTGATGTCCTCCCCCTTGGCGGCAATCAGGGCCTGCTTATAAGCCTCGGAGGCGTCGCACTCTTCGGTGGCGATGAACCGGGTGGCAAACTGGGCCCCGGCGGCGCCCTCCTTCATATAGCGGGCCATTTCCGCCCCGTTTTTCACGCCCCCGGCCACAAAGACGGGGATGTCCCGTCCGGCCTTGTCCCGATAGGGGGCCAGGGCCTCCAGCACCTCCTGGAGCAGACTGCTCAGGGACTTGGGCCGTCCCGCCTGGGCCTGTCTGGCCTCCTCCGGGGAAAAGCCCAGATGCCCCCCGGCCAGGGGGCCCTCCAGCACCACAAAGTCCGGGATCCGGCCGTGGTGTTTATCCCAGAGGCGGCAGATGAGGCCCGCGGCCCGGCCGCTGCTGACGATGGGGGCCAGGGCGGCGTCGCTCTCCGGCACCTCCGCGGCGATGGCGGGGAGGTCCTTGGGAAGCCCCGCCCCGCACACCACGGCGTCCACCCCCGCTTTCAGGGCGGTGCGGACACTGTTGGCATACTGGGTGGTGGCCACCATGGCGTTGACGGCCACCATGCCCACGCCGTGGGATAGCTCCTTGGCCCGGCGCACCTGCCGTTTCAGGGCCCGGAGATTGGCACCCTGGGGATCGGCGGCAAAGTCCGGCTCTTGAAATCCGCACAGGGCCGTTGAGATGGTGCCCATGCCGCCGCAGGCGGCCACAGCGCCTGCCAGGCGCTCCAGACTGATGCCCACCCCCATGCCGCCCTGTAAAATGGGGAGGGGCAGCGTCTTGCCCCGAATTGTTACTGCCATTCCTTTGCCGCTGCCTCCAGCACGGCTTTGCCGCCGGCATAGAGACCCTCCAGAATGTCCCGGACGGGGCGGATCTCGTGGAGCATGCCCGCCACCTGGCCGCTCATGACGCTGCCGGTGTCCACATCCCCTTCCAGCACAGCCCGGCGCAGCCCCCCCAGGGTGACCGTTTCCAGTTCTTCCAAAGTGGCTCCCCGCTTCTCCAGGGCCAGATACTCCCGGGCCATCTTGTTTTTCAGCACCCGGACGGGGCCGCCGATGGAGCGGCCGGTGACCACGGTGTCGGAGTCCTTGGCCTTGAGGATGGCCTGCTTGTAATTTTCGTGGATGGGGCACTCCCGGCTCACCAGCAAGCAGGTGCCCACCTGGATGCCGCAGGCCCCCAGGGCGAAGGCTGCGGCGGCCTGGCGGCCGTCGGCGATGCCGCCGGCTGCCACCACGGGGACACGGACGGCGTCGATGACCTGGGGCACCAGGGCCATGGTGGTCATCTCGCCCACGTGGCCGCCGGACTCGGTGCCCTCGGCGATGATGGCGTCCACCCCCAGACGCTCCAGGCGCTTTGCCAGGACAGAGGCTGCCACCACAGGGAGGACCTTGATGCCCGCCTCTTTCCAGGCGGGGATATATTTGCCGGGGTTGCCGGCGCCGGTGGTCACCACCTGCACGCCCTCGTCCAGGATGATTTGGGCGATGTCGTCGGCATAGGGGCTCATGAGCATCAGATTCACCCCGAAGGGATTGTGGGTGAGCTCTTTGGCCCGGCGGATCTCCCGGCGCAGACGGTCGCCGTCCCAGCCGCCGGTGGCGATCATCCCCAGGGCTCCGGCGTTGGAGCAGGCGGCGGCAAACTCGCCAGTGGCGATGTTGGCCATGCCCCCCTGGATAATGGGGAGACGGGTCCCCAGGATCTCATTGAGTTTTTTCATAATACGCTCCTTGTCTGCGCCGGCGGCATCCGGGCCGGGCGCGCTGCACGTGGCGCCGGGGCGCTCACGCAAATTCCACATAGGCCCCGCCCCAGGTGAGGCCGCCGCCAAAGCCCACCATCAGCACCCGGGATCCGGGGCCTACCTTGCCCTGCTCCTCCAATTCGCTGAGGACCAGGGGGATACTGGCGGCGGAGGTGTTGCCGAAACGGGCCAGGTTTTTATAGTACTTCTCCTCCGGGATGTGGTATTTTTTCACCACCAGGTCGATGATCCGGGCGTTGGCCTGATGGAAGACGAAAAAGTCCACGTCCTCCACGGTCTTTCCCGCCTTGGCAAGGACCTGGTCTATGCAAAGGGGCACCACCTCCACGGCGAACTTGAAGACCTTGCGCCCTTCCATTTGGATGTAACAGGGCTCCGGGGCCCCGGGGCCCGCCAGGCGCAGAAGCTCCTGGTCTCCCCGGCAGCCCAGCACGGCGCAGATGGAGGGGAAGTCCTCTCTCCACTCCGCCACGGCGGCGCCGGCCCCGTCCCCAAAGAGGATGCAGGTGCTCCGGTCCGTCCAGTCGGTGACCCGGGTGAGGCGCTCGGCCCCCACCACCAGGCCGCATTTGCGGGGGCTTTTTGCCAGCAGGCACTCCATGGTGTGCAGGGCGTAGAGAAAGCCGGTGCAGGCGGCGTTGAGGTCAAAGCACAGCGTGTCCTCCGGCAGCCCCAGCTCCCGCTGCAGGCAGCAGGCGGCGGAGGGCACCAGGGTGTCCGGCGTCAGGGTGGCTACGATGCAAACACCGATGTCCTCCGGAGTGACGCCGGAGCGGGTCAGGGCCTGGCGGCCGGCCTGGACGGCAATGTCCGTCAGGGACTGGCCGTCGCACCGCCGGCGGAGTTGGATGCCGGTGCGGGAGGTGATCCACGCATCGGTGGTGTCCACCAGCCCTTCCAAGTCCGCGTTGGTGATGACCCCGGCGGGGACGCCCTTCCCCGTGCCACGAATCTTGATTCCGCTCATACGTCCTCCTTGGGGGCCGCGCCCCCCATTTTTCTGAATTTCTGGTATCGCTGCGCCGCCAGGGCACTCCCCCTCTCCCGGGAAAGCTCGCTGAGGCAGCGGGCAAGGCAGCGCTCCACCTGCCGCGCGGCAATGACGGGAGCTAAGTGGGCGCCCCCCTCCGGCTCGGGGATGATGCCGTCAATGACCCCCAGAGAAAGAAGATCCGGGGCGGTGAGGCGCATGAGGTCGCAGGCCTCCTTGCTCCGGGCGGCGTCCTTCCAGAGAATGGAGGAAAACCCCTCCGGGGAGAGGATGGCGTACACGGCGTTTTCCAGCATGAATACCCGGTTGGCCACCCCCAGGGCCAAAGCGCCGCCGCTGTTGCCCTCTCCGGTGATGATGGAGACCACCGGCACGGTGAGGCGACTCATCTCAAAGAGGTTGCGGGCGATGGCCTCCCCCTGTCCCCGGGCCTCCGCCTCCAGCCCGGGATAGGCCCCGGCGGTGTCGATGAAGGTGATGACGGGGCGGCGGAATTTCTCCGCCTGGCGCATCAGCCGCAGGGCTTTGCGGTAGCCCTCCGGCCCCGGCATGCCGAAATTGCACTGGAGGTTTTCCTCCGCCGTGCGGCCCTTGCGGGTGCCGATGACGGTGACGGGCCGGCCGTGAAACAATGCCACGCCCCCCAGGATGGCGGCGTCCTCGCCGCACAGGCGGTCCCCCCTGCACTGGAAAAAGTCTGTGAAGAGGAGGGAGAGATAGTCCGTGATATTGGGCCGCTGGGGGTGGCGGGCGATGGCCACCCGCTCTGCGGCGGTGAGGGTTGGATTCATGGATGTTCCCCCTTTCCGTGGAGGCGCAGCAGCTGGATGAGGGTGGGGCGCATCTCATGCCGGGGGACCACGGCGTCCACAAAGCCGTGAGCCTCCTGAAACTCTGCCCGCTGGAATCCCTCCGGCAGCGTCTGGCCGATGGTCTGCTCAATGACCCGGGGTCCGGCAAAGCCGATGAGGGCCCCCGGCTCGGCCAGGATGATGTCTCCCAGGGAGGCGAAGCTGGCGGTGACGCCGCCGGTGGTGGGGTCTGTCAGCACGGAGAGATAGAAAAGCCCCTTTTCCGAAAAGCGGGACAGAGCCGCGCTGGTTTTGGCCATCTGCATCAAGGAGAGGATCCCCTCCTGCATCCGGGCGCCGCCGCTGGCGGAAAAGAGGATCAAAGGCAGGCGGCTGCGGGCAGCGTATTCGATGGCCAGGGTGATTTTTTCTCCCACGGCGGCGCTCATGGAGCCCATGAAAAAGCGGCTGTCCAGCACCCCCACCACACACCGGTATCCGCCGATGGTGCCCGTGGCGGTGACCACGGCCTCAGTAAGGCCGGTCTTGCGCTGGGTGGAGGCCAGCTTGGCTTTATAGCCGGGAAAGAACAGGGGGTCCCCGGCGGGATATTTGCCGTTGAGCTCCCGGAAGGAGCCGGAGTCCAGCACGGTGCTGAGGCGGTGATAGGCCCCCAGGGGCCAGTGATAGCCGCAGCCGGGGCAGACCAGAAGATTTTCCGCCAGGTCCCGGCGCTGGGTCTCTTTGCCGCAGCGGGGGCAGGTTATCCGCTTTTCCGGGGGGACATAGTTGTCCCGCATGGCCTTCATGGCCAGGAGCCGGGCCCGGCGCTTTGCAAAAATGCTGTTCATTCAGGATCCTCCTGTAGGGGCAGCTGGCGGGCAAAGTCCAGCAGCTGGGGTAGGTTCTCGTCCAAAAAGGCAGTGGTGCAGCCTCCCCGGACAAATATGGGGTGATGCAGGATCTCATAGCTGAGATCGGTATTGGTGGGAAAGCCCTCCAGGGTAAACTCCTCCAGGCAGCGGCGCATCTTCCGGATGGCCTCCAGCCGGGTGGGGGCGTGGACCATCACCTTTGCCGCCAGAGAGTCATAGTAGGGAGGGAGGGTACAGCCGTTATACAGGCAGGAGTCCACCCGGACCCCCATCCCGCCGGGGAAGTGGAGAAATGTCACCTTTCCGGGGCAGGGGCAAAAATCCCGGGCGGGGTCCTCGGCGTTGATGCGGCATTCCATGGCGTGGCCCCGCAGGTGCACGTCCTCCTGGCTGAGGGAAAGGGGCAGGCCCGAGGCGATGCGCAGCTGCTCCCGCACCAGATCCACGCCGGTGACAAGCTCTGTGATGCCGTGCTCCACCTGGATCCGGGTGCTCATCTCCATGAAATAGAAATGCGCCCCGTCGCCGTCCAGCAGAAATTCCACAGTGCCGGCGCCCTCATAGTCCACAGCCCGGGCGGCCCGGACGGCGGCCCGGCCCATCTCCTCCCGCAGCCCTGGCGTCAGGCAGCAGGCGGGGGCCTCTTCGATAAGCTTTTGGTTGCGCCGCTGAACAGAGCAGTCCCGGTCCCCCAGGTGGATGATGTGGCCGAAACGGTCCGCCAGCACCTGAAACTCGATGTGCCGGGGCCGCAGCACCAGCTTTTCCAGATACATCTCCCCGTCCCCAAAGCATGCCCGGGCCTCCGCCTGGGCCTCGGCGTATGCCCCGGGCAGGTCCTCCGGCCGGTCACAGCGGCGAATGCCCCGCCCGCCGCCCCCGGCGCTGGCTTTCAGCAGCACAGGGTACCCCACGTTCTCTGCCGCCGCCAGAGCGTCCTCCACGGAACGCACCGGGCCGTTGGAGCCGGGGGTCACCGGCACGCCGGCGGATCGCATGATCTCCCGGGCGGCGGATTTGGAGCCGGCTTTGCGGATGGTATCTCCCCTGGGGCCGATGAAGGTGATACCCTCCCGGGCGCAGGTGTCGGCAAAGTCGGCGTTTTCCGATAAAAAGCCATATCCGGGGTGCAGGGCGTCGCAGCCGGTGGCCTTGGCCGCGGTCAGGAGGGCGGCGGGGTTGAGATAGCTCTCGGCGGCCCGGGCCGGGCCGATACATACCGCCTGGGTGGCCAGCTGGACGTGAAGGGCCTCCGCGTCCGCCTGGGAGTAGGCGGCCACCGTCTCGATCCCCAGTTCCCGGCATGCCCGCAGCACCCGCAGGGCGATCTCCCCCCGGTTGGCGATCAATACCCGCTTCAGCATGGCCGGTAACGGAACAGAGGCTCGTCAAAGGCGGCCAGGTCGCCGCTGTTTTTCAAAACCTCTGTAATGACGCATGAACAGGGGGCACTGACCTCGCTCATCATTTTCATGGCCTCCATCAAACACACAGTCTGCCCTTTGTCCACATGGTCCCCCACGGCCACAAAGGGGGGCTGGTCCGGGGCGGGGGCGGCGTAAAAGGTGCCCACCATAGGGGCGGTAATGACGTCTCCCTCTGCCGTGGGCTGGGCGGGGGAAGGGGCGGCGGCATCCGGAGCCGGGGCGGCCTTTGCCCCCGGAGCCGGGGCCGCGCTGGGGGCGCCCCCCCGGCTCATCTCCACGCAAAACCCCTCCCGGGAGATCTTCAGCGTCTGCAGGCTGCTGCGCTCAAAGCGGTCCAGCAGGTCATAGAGTTCTTGATTGTTCATGGGACCTTCCTCCCTAAAAAAGTGCCGCCGGAGAAGGGACCCCCTCCGGCGGACAGGAATCATTCCTTGTGGCTGCTGAGATAGGCCATGATGTCGCCCACGGTTTTGAAATGCTCCATGTCGGCATCTTCGATGTGCACGCCGGTGGCCTCCTCCAGGGCCATCACCAGCTCCACAGAGGCCAGGGAATCCGCCCCCAAGTCGTCGGCCAAAGAGGCCTCCATGGTCACCTGCTGGGCATCACAGCCCAGCGTCTCGGCAATGAGATCCTGCACCTTGTTGAATTCCATATGCATGCTCCTTATGATCCAATAAATTATAAAATTATTTTAATTAAATAATTTTAACTAAAATAATTTAAGCGTTTTTGATTTTATGAAAAACCGAGGCTTTTGTCAAGAAGAAATTTCAAAAACAGGAGGATTTTATTTTTCTCAGGGGGGCGCGGTGGGAGCGGCGTGGGGGATCCAAGGGAAAAAGTCGATTCTGTGGGGAGAAATTAAAAAATCCTATTCCTTTTTTCCGGGGCATCCGATATAATGTGTTCAATTGCAAGTTGCCCGCTGAACCCAACGGCGGAATTTCGGAGGTGGAGAGCAAAACTCTATGAAAATCGTCATCGTGGGTGCCGGCAAGGTCGGCACGGCGCTGACGGCCCAGTTCTCCCAGGAGAACGAGGTCACCGTCATTGACCAAAACCCGCAGCTCATTGAAAATATCATCAACATCTACGATGTGATGGGGGTGTGCGGCAACGGGGCCAGTTATGCTGTCCAGAAGGAGGCGGGGACTGACAAAGCCGAGCTTTTGATCGCCACGGCCTCCAGCGACGAGATCAATATCCTGGCCTGCCTGGTGGCAAAGAAGATCGGCGTACGGCATACCATTGCCCGGATCCGCAAGCCGGAGTATGAAGAACAGCTGCGCTTCATGCGGGGAGAACTGGGACTCTCCATGGCTGTCAATCCGGAAAAGGCCACCGCCAGAGAGATCGCCCGGGTGCTGCGCTTCCCGGCGGCCATGAAGCTGGAGTCCTTTTCCAAGGGCCGGCTGGAGCTGGTGGAATACCGCCTGCCGGAGGACTCGGCCCTGAACGGGATCCGCCTTTCCGATCTGTACCGCAATATCCGGGTGCGGGTGCTGATCTGCGCCGTGGCCCGCCCGGGGGAGACCATCATTCCCTCCGGCGATTTTTGCCTGCGCTCGGGGGATAAGATCTATCTCACCGCCTCGCCGGATCAGCTGTCCCAATTTTTCCAGCACCTGGGGCTCTTCCGCAAGCGGGCGTCCTCCGTGATGATCGTAGGCGCCAGCAAGATCTGCTATTACTTAGCCTCGGAACTTTTGAAAATGGGCATGAGCGTAAAGATCATCGACCAGGACCAGCAGCGCTGCGTGGAGATGAGCGAGCGTCTGCCCAAGGCCCTGACCATCGTGGGGGACGGGGCGAACCTGGAGCTGCTCTATGAGGAGGGACTCCAGCAGACGGACGCCTTTGTGGCCATTACCGGCATCGACGAGGCCAATATCCTCATGGCCCTGTGCGCCGCCCGGCAGCCCGGCAACTGCAAGGTGGTGGCAAAGATCAACCGCCGTTCCCTGGTGGACCTGGTGTCCAAGGAGGAGTTGATCGACAGCGTGGTCTCCGCCTCCAGCGTCACCACGGAGCTGATCGTGCAGTATGTCCGCTCCATGCAAAGCGCCTCCGGCTCCGGGGTGAAAACGCTGCACCGTCTGGTGGACGGCGCGGTGGAGGCGCTGGAGTTCGGCGTGGGAGCCAACGCCCCCTTCCTGAATATCCCCCTGCGGAACCTGGAGCTTAAAAGCGGAATCCTGCTGGCGGGGATCGTCCGCCGCAGCGGAGAGATCGTCATCCCCACCGGCAGCGACGTGCTGCAAAGCGGAGACGATGTGATCGTTGTCACCACGGACACCACGCTGCAGGACATTCGGGATATTTTCCAGTAAAGGGGCAAACACCGTGAATTATCACATTATCGCCTTTAGCATTGGGCGGATTTTACAGACAGAGGCGGTCCTTCTGGCGCTGCCGCTGCTGGTGGCACGGATCTACCGGGAGGCGCTGTACCCCTTTTTGATCCCCATGGCGGCCCTGGCGGCGGCGGGGACGCTTTTGAGCTTCCGCCGGCCCAAAAACATGACCCTCTATGCCCGGGATGGGTTTGCCATCGTGGCGCTGGCCTGGATCGGGATGTCGGCTTTCGGGGCGCTGCCCTTTGTCCTCTCCGGGGATATTCCCCACTTTGTGGATGCGTTTTTTGAGACGGTGTCCGGCTTTACCACCACCGGGGCCAGCATCCTCACAGAGGTGGAGTCCCTTACCCGCAGCGGCCTTTTTTGGCGCAGCTTTACCCACTGGGTGGGGGGCATGGGGGTTTTGGTGTTTGTCATGGCCATCCTGCCTATGAGCGACGGCCATGGCATGCATATCCTGCGGGCGGAGATGCCCGGCCCCACAGCCGGCAAGCTGGTCAGCCGCATGAGCGACACTGCCAAGATCCTCTATGGCATCTACCTTGTGATGACGGTGGTGCTGATCTTGCTGCTGCTTTTGGGGGGAATGCCCTTTTTTGACTCCTGCGTCCACGCCTTCGGCGCTGCCGGCACCGGGGGATTCAGCTGCCGCAACCTCAGCGTGGGGGCTTATGGAAGCCCTTATTTTGAGGTCGTCATCGGGATCTTCATGCTGCTGTTCGGCGTGAACTTCAACCTGTACTACTTCCTGCTGGTCCGTCGGTTTAAAGATGTGTTCCACTCTGACGAGCTGCGGGCTTATCTGGCCATTACCGCCGTGGCGGTGGGCATCATCGCCGTGGATATCTACCACCTCTATGGGACGGTGGGGGAGAGTTTACGCCACGCGTTTTTCCAGGTGTCCACCATCATGACCACCACCGGCTACGCCTCCACGGACTTCAACCTCTGGCCCACGCTGTCCAAGGGGATCCTGGTGGTGCTGATGTTCATCGGGGCCTGCGCCGGCTCCACTGCCGGCGGACTGAAGGTGGTGCGGGTAGTGACGCTGGTGAAGGCGGCTGTGGGCGACATGCGCAGGATGCTCCACCCCAATGCCGTGGTCACCGTCCGGGTGGAGGGAAAGCCCCTGCCGGAGCGGAACATCCGGGGCGTGCAGAGCTATCTTGCAGTTTACATCTTCGTCTTCACCGCCTCGTTTTTACTTTTGTGCATGGAGGGATTTGACCTCATCACCACCTTCACCGCCCTGGCGGCGTGCATCAACAATATCGGTCCCGGACTGGAGCTGGTGGGCCCCATGGGGAACTTCAGCGGCTTTTCTGTGGGGGGCAAGCTGCTGCTCTCTTTCAACATGCTGGTGGGACGGCTGGAGATCTATCCCATGCTGCTGCTGTTCGCCCCGTCTATCTGGAAGCGGCGCAGGGCCTGAGGGAGGGAGAGCATGAGATTTTTCAAAGAGCGGGAAATGCTGGTCCAGTATGGCCGCCGTATGAGCGACGCGGGATTGAGCACCGGCACCAGCGGAAATTTAAGCGTGTTTTCCCCCGGGGAGAGGCTGATGGTGATCACCCCCTCCGGGATGGACTATCACGTTCTCACCCCCGGGGACATGGCGGTGATGGATCTGACGGGCCGCCAGGTGGAGGGGAGCCGGGCCCCCTCCAGTGAATGGGCGCTGCATGCCGCCTTTTACCTTCGCTATCCCAAGGCCCGGGCAGTGATCCATACCCATTCCCTCTACTGCACCACCCTTGCCTGCCTGGGACAGCCCCTGCGTCCGGTCCACTATGCCATGGCCGGCTGCGGTGTCTATGAAGTCCCCTGCGCCCCCTACCGGCTCTTCGGCAGCCGGGAATTGGCGGAGGTTACGGTCCATGCCTGCGGGGAGGGGCGGGGCGTGCTGATGGCCAACCACGGGCTTTGCGTGTGGGAGGAGGATCTTCCCCGGGCCTATGCCCTGGCGGAGAATCTGGAGTTTACCGCCCAGCTGCAGTGGCACTGCCAGGCAGTGGGCACCCCCCGGCTTTTGACCCGGGAGGAGATGGCCCAGGCGGCAGAGCGCTTTGGCTCCTATGGACAAAAGGAATCTTCGTGACTCCGGGGCTCTGGGCGGAAAAGCCGATCTCCTTTTTTGAAATTGCGCAGCAAAAAGCGGCGCCCCAAAAGGGGCGCCGCTTTTTGTGCAAAAATGAACTGTAGGATGGACTCGCCCGGACAGCCGGGGAACGGGAAATCAAAGCAAGGTGTCCAGGGCCTGCTTCAAATCGGCGATGATATCCTCCGGATCCTCCAGGCCCACGCTGATGCGGACCAGGCCCTCGGAGATACCGGAGGCCTTCAGCTCCGCAGGGGTGTAAGTGGAGTGGGTCATGGAGGCGGCGTGCTCCACCAGAGTCTCCGGCCCGCCCAGAGACACGGCGATGGTGCAAAGCTGCAGCTTGTTCAGAGCGTCAGCGGTGGCGTCCCGGCTGGCCTTGAGCTCGATAGAGACCATGCCGCCGAAGTCCTTCATCTGCTTTTTGGCCACTGCATGGCCGGGGAAGTCTTCAAAGCCGGGATAGTAGACCTTGTCCACAGCGGGGTGGGAGCGGAAAAATTCTGCCACCTTCCGGGCGTTGGCGCAGTGACGATCCATGCGGATATCCAGGGTCTTGAGGCCCCGGGTGACCAAAAAGGCGTCAAAGGGACTCATGATGGCGCCGGTCATATCCTTCAGACCGCTCATCCGCACGGTGCCCACAAATTCCGCGCTGCCCACCACAAAGCCGGCGATGACGTCGCAGTGGCCGTTGATGTACTTGGTGGCGCTGTGGACCACCACATCGGCCCCCAGCTCCAGGGGCCGCTGGAGATAGGGGGAGCAGAAGGTGTTGTCCACGATCACCCGGATATCCTTGCAGTAGGCGTGGGCGGCAGAGGCGATGGCCTCGATGTCCAGTACCTTCAGCGTGGGGTTGCAGGGGGTCTCAAAATACACCACTTTGGTCTTGGCAGAGAGATATTTCTGCAGATTTGCAGGATCGCTGAGATCCGTCATAAAGACCTTGACACCGAATTTTTCCATCCCATGGGCCAGCAGCGTGTAGGTGCAGCCGTACAGCGTCTCATCGGCGATGATCTCGTCCCCCGCCTGGACGCTGGTCCAGATGGTAGAGGAGACGGCCCCCATGCCGGAGGCCGTGGCCAGCGCCGCCTCGCCCCCCTCCAGCTGGGCGATAGTGGACTCCACCGTGGTGAGGGAGGGATTCCCCAGGCGGGTGTAAATATAGCCGTTTTCCTCTCCGGCAAAGCGGGCCCCGCCCTGCTGGACTGTGTCAAAGGCAAAGGTGGAGGTCTGATAGATGGGGGTGCACAGGGCGCCGGCGGAGTTGGTCTGCTTGCCGGCATGGATCTGGCGGGTGGCAAACCCGGCTTTTTGAATGTTGTACATGTGGAATACCTGCTTTCTTTAAAATCTTTTTTGACAAACGGAAGGAAAAGATAATCATTAAAATTGATAACTTTTAATCAGTATATTCACTAATATAAAAAAGTCAAGAGGGCGGCAGGCCCTCTTTGTTATTTTTGGGACAATAGACGGGGATTTTTGAACTCCGTGGGGAAAAGTCTGTTAAAAATGGATAAGGCTTTTGGGGATGGGCGGGAGGCGGGACTTGCGCCCCCTGACGGGGCATGGTATCATCAATGATCATAACCAGTGAAAGGGGACCGGAATGGAACGACTGGTAATGGGGATTTTGGCCCATGTGGACGCGGGCAAGACCACCTTGTCCGAGGCGCTGCTCTATCACGGCGGCGTGCTGCGCCGCCTGGGGCGGGTGGACCACCGGGACGCCTTTTTGGACACGGAGGAGATGGAGCGCCAGCGGGGCATTACCATCTTTGCCAAGCAGGCGGTGCTGCCCATGGGGCAGCGGCAGGTGACGGTGGTGGACACCCCCGGCCACGTGGATTTTTCCGCGGAGGCGGAACGGGTGCTGCGGGTGCTGGATTGCGCCGTATTGGTGATCAGCGGTACCGACGGCGTCCAGAGTCATACCCGTACGCTGTGGCAGCTGCTGCAGCGCTATGAGGTGCCCACGTTTTTATTTATCAATAAGATGGATCTGGCGGGGTCGGACCGGACCGCTGTTTTAGAGGAGCTGCGGCAAAAACTCTCCGGAGGCTGTGTGGACTTCGGCCAGTCCCGGCAGCTTTGGGCGGAGGAGGCCGCCATGTGCCATGAGGAGGCCCTGGAACAGTATCTGGAAACCGGGGATCTCTCTGACGACGGGGTTTCCCGGCTGGTGGCACGGCGGCAGCTGTTTCCCTGCTATTTCGGTTCTGCTTTGAAGCTGCAGGGGGTGGAGGCGCTGATGGAGGGCATTGGCCGCTATGCACCCCACCCCAGCTGGCCGCAGGCCTTTGGGGCCCGGGTCTTCAAGATCTCCCGGGACGCCCAGGGCGCCAGGCTGACCCACTTGAAAGTCACCGGCGGGACGCTGCGGGTGAAGGATGTCCTGCGCCGCCCTGCCTCCGGAGAGGGGACTTCCCTCTGGGAGGAGAAGGCGGACCAGCTGCGGCAATATTCCGCCAGCAAGTTTGCCTTGCTGGAAGAGGCCCAGGCGGGCACAGTGGTGGCAGTGACCGGCCTGAGCCATACCTTTCCCGGCCAGGGGCTGGGCTTTGAAAAGGACTGGTCCGGAGCGCTGCTGGAGCCGGTTTTGACCTATCAGGTGGAACTCACAGACGGCACGGACCCCGCCATTGCCCTCTCCCGCCTGCGGCAGGTGGAAGAGGAGGATCCCCAGCTCCACGTGGTGTGGGAGGAACATCTGCGCAAGATCTTTGTCCAACTGATGGGCAGCGTGCAGATGGAGATCCTCCAGAGGATGGTAAAAGAGCGCTTTGGAATGGACATCTCCTTTGGGGAGGGGGCCATCTGCTACCGGGAGACCATCACCCGGACAGTGGAGGGGATCGGCCATTTTGAGCCCCTGCGGCACTATGCCGAGGTGCATCTTTTGATGGAGCCGCTGCCCCGGGGAAGCGGCATCGTGCTGGATACCGCCTGCCCGGAGGACCAGCTGGACGGCAGCTACCAGCGCCTGATCCTCACCCATCTGGCGGAGCGGGAGCATCCCGGCGTCCTGACAGGCTCCCCCATCACCGATTTGAAGATCACCCTGGTGGCGGGCCGGGCCCATGTGAAGCACACAGAGGGGGGCGACTTCCGCCAGGCCACGTATCGGGCGGTGCGCCAAGGGCTGATGCAGGGCCGCTGCGTGCTGCTGGAGCCGTGGTATGACTTTTGCCTGGAGGTTCCTGCCCCTCAGGTGGGACGGGCCATGAGCGACCTCCAGCGCATGGGAGGGAAGACAGACCCGCCCCAAACGGAGGGGGAGATGACGGTCCTCACCGGCGCGGCGCCGGTGGCATTTTTGCGCTCCTACGGCCAGGAGGTGAGCGCCTATACCCGGGGCCTGGGACGGCTGAGCTGCACGCCCAAGGGGTATTTCCCCTGCCCCGAGACCCAGGAAGACTCTCCCGCCCCGCCCCGGCCGGAGATCGTATCGCTGCTGGAGGGGTATGACCCTGCCGGGGATGTGGACAACCCCTCCAGCTCCGTATTCTGCACCCACGGTTCCGGAGAGATCGTGCCCTGGGACCAGGTGCCCCAGCGGGCCCATGTGCCCTGTGTGCTGCGTCCGCGGCAGGAGGATTCTGCCTCTCCGGCGGCCCCTGCCGCTTCCGGGGGGGCCCGCCCTACCTTGGGACAGGAGCAGGAGCTGATGGCCATTTTCGAGCGGACGTATGGTCCCATCAAGCGCCGGGACCCGCCCCCGCCCCCCAGGGCGCCCCGGAGGCCTTTGGAGTCGGAGGGGGAGCGGCGGAGCGTGATGGCCCCCCCGGCGGGGGAGGAGTATTTGCTGGTGGACGGGTACAACATCATCTTCGCCTGGGAAGAGCTCAAAGCCATTGCCCGGGAGAATCTGGATGCGGCCCGGAAAAAGCTCTGCGATGATCTTTGCAATTACCAGGGCTGCCGGGGCTGTCAGGTGATCGTGGTCTTTGACGCCTATAAGGTCAAGGGGGGGCTGGGCAGTGTGGAGCGGTATCACAACATCTGCGTGGTCTACACCAAAGAGGCGGAGACGGCGGATGCCTATATCGAGCGGGCCACCTATACCATCGGCCGGGACCACCGGGTGAAGGTGGCCACCTCTGACGGACCGGAGCAGCTGATCATCCTGGGCCACGGGGCCCTGCGGATCTCCGCCTCCCAGTTCCGGGAGGAGATGGACCAGGTGCTGGGAACCATGGAGCGCACCCTGCGGGCCCATAATGAAAAAGACCGGCAGAACGGGGCTCTCCGCTCCGCCATGGAGCGGGCCCGGGAAGAACAGGAGGAGACAACATGAAAACCATGCTGACAGCCTTGGGGGTATTTGCCGCCTGCGGCGCTTTGCGCCGCCGGACAGAGGCGTATCCCCGGCCCCGGCTTTTCTGGAAGGGCCGGATCTGGATAGGCCGGGTGGATAACCCGGGGGCGGCCTTCGGCCTGCCGATGAAGCGGAAGTGGGTGATGGCGGCCTCCGCGGCAGGACTATACTGGGCGTGGCGCCGCCGCAGGGACGCCCCCCTGGCAGCGGGGATCCTGCTGGGGGGAGGAGCCAGCAATCTTGCAGAGCGCCTGCGCTGGGGCAGCGTGAGGGATTATGTGCGCTTTCCCAAGGTGCCGGGGCCCCTGGGCCGCTATGTGTACAATTTGGCGGACGGGGCAGTGGCCCTGGGGGCTGCAGTGCTGCTGGCAAAAAGACAGCGGAGAGAGCAATAAATCTTACGGGAGTTTTACAAAATTCGGGGAAAACTGTAACCATTTTGGAATAAAATGTTTCCAGAAGTGAACTTGACAAACTAAAATGCATATACTATGATTTGTTCAATATCGTAAAGTACCAATGATAAAAATGGGGGTATGTCGCTTTGCGGTGCTGACCCTCATCGCGGGACTGCCTCAGCCGGAAACGGATGGTGTCGCCGCTTCCATGAAAACAAGGAGCGTTTATGAAGATTCTCATCACATCTGACTGGTATAGTCCCGCAGTCAACGGCGTGGTCACCTCTGTGAAGAATCTGCGGCGGGAGCTGCAAAGCAGAGGCCATGAGGTGCGGATTTTAACACTGTCCCAGACCCGCAGCTCCTGGGAAGAAGACGGGATCACCCACCTGGGCTCTATCCCCGTGGGACTGATCTATCCCGGCGCCCGGCTGCGGACCTCTCTTGCCGGCAGATTCATTCGGGAGATCGTGGCCTGGGGGCCGGATGTGGTCCACTCCCAGTGCGAATTTTCCACCTTCTTTTTGGCCCGGCGGATCGCAGAGGAGCTGGATGTGCCCCTGGTCCACACCTATCACACGGTGTACGAGGACTATACCCACTATTTCTCCCCCAGCGTCCGGCTGGGGAAAATGGCGGCGGCGCTGCTCTCCCGCTGGGTGGCGGCCCAGACGGACTGCATGATCGTCCCCACGGGAAAAGTCAAGACCTTGCTGGAGGGATACGGCGTGCGCCAGCCCATTGAGGTGGTGCCCAGCGGCATCGACCTGCGCCGCTTCAGCCGCCGCCTGACGCCGCAGGAAAAGGCGGACGCCCGCCGGGGCCTGGCCATTCCCCAGGGGTGGCAGGTGCTGGTGTATGTGGGACGTCTGGCAGAGGAGAAGAACATCGACGAGTTGCTGCGCTCCCGGGCGGAGATGGGCCAGGCGCCTCTGACGCTTTTGATCGTGGGAGACGGACCGGACCGCGTCCGCCTGGAAGAAGAGGCCCAAAACCTGGGCCTCCGGGCGCCCCAGGTGATTTTCGCAGGCATGGTGCCCTCGGAGCAGGTATCCCGCTGGTATCAGTTGGGGGACCTCTTTGTCAGTGCCTCCACCAGCGAGACCCAGGGCCTGACCTATGTAGAGGCCCTGGCTGCCGGTGTTCCCACCGTATGCCGGGCGGACCCCTGCCTGGAAGGGGTCATCCGGGACGGGGAGGACGGCTTCCAGTATCACACCTCCCGTCAGCTGATTAAGACGGTGCAGACGCTGCTGGATCAGCCCCAGACCTTGGCAGAGATGTCCGCCGCAGCCCGCCGGGTGGCGGAGGAGTACTCGGCGCAGCGCTTTGCCCAGCGGGTGGAGGAGATCTACCGGAAAGAGATTGAGGCCACCGCCCATCAAAGCAAGCGGGTATCTGCCTGAGCGGGGAAGAAAATCAAAGAATACAGAAGAAAAGACGAGCCTTATGGCTCGTCTTTTTTTCCTCTCATACCCCCGGCAGCTGGGTTAGGGGGGCAAAGGTGTAGCCCATCTCCTCCCACTTTGTCAAAAGGTCATCCAGGATGGCGGCATTGGTGGCGGAAGTGGAGTGCAGCAGCACGATGGCGCCATTGTGGATCCGGGGCAGCAGCTTTTCATAGGCCTCCTCCGCCGTGGGCTGGTCATCCACATACCAGTCCACATACGCAAGGCTCCACAGCACGGTGGTATAGCCTAACTCGTGGGCCTGGGAGAGGTTTTCCACGCTGTATTTCCCCTGGGGAGGACGGTAGAATTTGGACATCTCCTCTCCCGTGGTCTGCCGGAACAGCTCCTCCAGAGACGTCAGCTCCTGGCAAAAAGAGGTTTTGTCGGCAATGGCGGACATGTCCGGATGGTGAAAGGTGTGGTTGCCCACGATGTGTCCCTCCTCCACCATGCGGCAGACGATCTCCGGCGCGGATTCTACCATGTGTCCCACCACGAAGAAAGCGGCAGGGGCGTTATGGCGGGCAAGAGCGTCCAGGATGGTTTCGGTGTAGCCGTTTTCATAGCCGCAGTCAAATGTGAGGTAGAGGACTTTTTGGCTGGTATCCCCCACATAGTGCGCGTCATATTGGGACAGCTCCTCCGCCGTGGCGTTTCCGATGGGCGTCTGCCCCTCCTGGGGGAAGGAGAGCCCCCAGTTTTCCGACGAGACGGCCACCGCCGCGTCGGCGGAGGCGGGCAGCGCCTCCGGACGGGCGGACCAAAGGGCGGCAAAGAGCAGGCAGGGCAGCAGCATCACACATAGTACCCGAAGCACAGTACGAGACATAAAAAGACCTCCTGTGGTTTTCCTCAGCATGTCCCGCCGGAAGAAAATCATGCGCTCTTTGCAAAACCTCCGGAGATTTGTTATAGTAAAGGAAAATAAAAGAAAACTGGGGAAAAACCGGGGATGGAAAGGCTCTTTGCCGAAATCCGGATCAGTCCTCCCGGCAGCGGGCCGGGGGGCACCGAGAGATTCGGCAGAAGGGCTCTTACTCCCCTGGGGCATGACGTTCAGGAGGCAGGCATGGCAAAGAGAAAAAGACGGCGGAGCGGACAGCGCCTGACATGGCGGCGGGTGGCGGTAGTGGTGGCGCTTTGTGCTGTGGCGGCTGCGCTGCGGTGGTATTTTGCGCCGCCTCCGGCCACCTTGGAGGACCTCCCCCCGTACAGCGGCAGTCCCTATACTGAGCTTGCGGGGAATGTCCCGTCTTTTGACCAGGAGGATCTCACCACAGACTCTTACGAGTGGTACAGTGAACTGGACCTTCTGGGCCGCTGCGGTACTGCCCAGGCCTGTGTGGGCCAGGATCTGATGCCTACAGAAAGCCGGGGGGATATCAGCGATGTGCAGCCCACGGGGTGGGAGCAGAATTTTTACGACTTTGTGTCGGGGCAGGCCCTATACAACCGCTGCCATCTTATCGGCTTTCAGCTGACGGGGGAAAACGACAACCCTCTGAATCTGATTACCGGCACCCGCTATCTCAATGTGGAGGGGATGCTGCCTTTTGAAAATGAGGTGGCCGACTATGTGGAGCAGACGGGGAACCATGTTTTGTATCGGGTGACGCCCCTTTTTGAGGGGACGGAGCTGGTGGCCCGGGGCGTTGAGATGGAGGCCCTCTCTGTGGAGGACCAGGGCCTGGGTGTGTGCTTCCATGTGTTTTGCTACAATGTACAGCCGGGAGTGGACATCGACTATCAAACCGGAGAAAACTGGGAGATGGAGGAGGCGGCGTGATGGATACCCTCTGGGATCAATTTGACCGGGTGGTGGTCTTTGACACCGAGACCACCGGCATCGACCCTCGCTCCTGCCGGATCATTGAGATCGGGGCAGTGGTCTTAACGCCCGGAGGAGAGGGGCCCTCCCTGGACCGTTTTTTGCACCTTCCTCCGGGGATGGCGCTGCCGGAGGAGATCGTGGGCCTCACCGGTATTACCGACGCCATGCTCCTGGAGCAGGGCGTTGCCCCCCGGCAGGCCGCGGAGGAGTTCTGCCGCCTCTGGGCGGGGGCGGAACGGCCGCTGCTGGCGGCCTATAACGCCCAGTTTGACCTGAATTTTCTCTATGGCCTGCTGCGGGACGCCGGGCTGGCGGGGGCGCTGCGTCCGCCCCGCTTTCTGGATCTGCTGACCGTCTATCGGGACCGGCGGGATTATCCCCACCGGCTTTGCAACGCCATCGCCGCCTACGGGCTGGAGGAGCGGGTGGAAAACAGCCACCGGGCCGTGGATGACGCCCGGGCCGCCGCAGTGGTGATGGAGGCCATGGCCAAGGAGCGGGAAGACCTTTTGCACTATGTGGATCTGTTCGGCGTCCATCCCAAATATGGGGTGTCCGGGCGCAGGATCTCCTCTGTCACATACCGTGTCCAGCCCTATCAGCGGGGGATCCCGCTGTACCAGCGGACGGGGGAATGATGTGAAGAAACTGTAAACCTTTCCAAAATCCTCTTGCAGTATGACAACCTGTCGGCTATGATAAAGCGACAGGTTGTCATATTGCTATTTTACCTTTGTAAGCTGGTAAATCAAAAGGAGGAGGGGAGGAGCGGAATGCCCAGCGCCACATTTTTGAATTTACCGGCGCAAAAGCAGGAGAAGCTGCTTTGCGCCGCAGTGAGGGAATTTACGCAAAAGCCCTTTAACGAGGCCTCCATCAACCGGATCATCAAAGAGGCGGGGATCCCCCGGGGCAGCTTTTATATGTACTTTCGGGACAAGGAAGAGCTGCTGCGCTATCTCCTGCGGGACTATGTGGATCAGCTGGTGATGGTGACAGAGGAACTGCTGCTGCGGGACGGCGGGGACGTCTTCTCGGCGCTGATGGAGCTCTATGACTATATTGCCGCTCACCGGGACGACCAGGATCTGGGGGGGCTGGGGGTGCTGGGCGGGATCGTCAACCGCAACGGCCCCCTGCAGCAAAAGGGACTTTTGGAGTTTTTGGACCCACGGGCCATTATCGGGCGGCTGCGCCACGCGGTGAACCCGGATCTTTTGGATCTGCGGGATCCCGGCGACCTGGACAGCATGCTGGGCCTTCTGGTGGGACTGGCGGTGCCGCTGTTTTGCCGGGGACTGAACCACGGGGATCCCGGAGCCCGGGAGCAGCTGGAGCAGTGTTTGCGTATTTTGCGGCGGGGCATGGGGGCCAAACCCCTTCCCCAGAGAACATAAGGAGAGGCGGATATGGAAGAATTGATGGATCAGACCCAAGAACAAGCTGCCGGGGCGCAGGCCGCCGGGACAGAGGGCGGAGAGGCCCCCAAGAGGAAAAAACTGCGCCTGCCCCGCCTGCCCAAGACGGAAAAGGGCCGCCGCCGCTTCATCGCTGTCACGGCGGTGGTTTTGGTGCTGGCGCTGTGCTTCGGCATCATCTACAAGGCCAACGTCAGCGGAAGCCTCAACGGGCAAAGCGGCTTTTACCAGGTGGTAAAAGCGGAGCGCAGGGATATGACGGTGGCGGTCTCCGGCACCGCTACCCTGGAGCCGGCGGATTCCTATAACGTCACCACGCTGCTCTCCGGCGAGATCCAGAGCGCGCCCTTTGAAGAGGGGGATCTGGTGAGCCGGGGAGAGGTGCTCTTTGAGATGGACAGCACCGATGCCCAGACCAGCGTGGACCGGGCGGACATCAGCGTTGAGCAGGCCCAGCTGAGCTATGACCAGGCCAGAGAGGCCCTGCAGCCCACGTCCCCCATCACAGGGACCATCAACGAGCTCCATGTCCGGGACGGAGACAGTGTCACCGCCGGCACGCTGCTGGCAGAGGTGGTGGCCAGCACCGATCTCACCATTGACTTCATCTTCCCCTATGTGGACCCCAGCGCCTTTTATATCGGCCAGGACGCCACCATTTTTATTGGGGATTTTGACGCGCCTGTCCACGGCGCCGTGGCGGCTGTGTCGGACTCCACCTCTGTCACCAGCAACGGCATGAAGACCTGCACGGTGCGGGTGAAGCTGACAAACCCCGGTGTGGTGTCCAGCGCCTATACGGCAAAGGCCGTCATCGGAAGTTACAGCAGCTATGGAAACGCCACCATCTCCATGCCTGCCAGCGGCAGCATCTATGCCACGGGAAGCGGCACCATTCAGGGACTGACAAAGCTCTCCGGCAGCACCATCCAAAAAGGGGAGGTGCTTTGCACCGTGGAATCGGAGAGCATCCGAAACCAGATCGAAAATGCTGCGCTGGCGCTGGAAAATGCCAAGCTTTCCGCCTCCACCGCGGAAGACAGCCTGGAGGACTACATCATCGAATCCCAGATTGACGGGACGGTGATCGAGAAGAACTTCAAAGCCGGCGATAAGGTGGAGGGCATGAGCTCGGGGAACCTGGCAGTTATCTATGACATGAGCTATCTGAAAATGAGCATCGGCGTGGATGAGCTGGATATCGGCAAGGTCCAGGTGGGACAGGAGGTGGAGATCACCGCCGATGCCCTGCCGGGGGAGACCTTCACCGGCGTGGTGGATAAGATCAGCATCAACGGCAGCACCGTGGGCGGCTCCACCAGCTATCCCGTCACGGTGGTCCTGGAGGATTACGGCGATCTCAAGCCCGGTATGAACGTCTCCGCCAAGATCATCAGCGAGCGGGCGGAGGATGTTTTGTGCATCCCTGTGGAGGCAGTCCGGCCGGGCAACACCGTCTATGTCCCGCAGCCCGGCGCCCTCAGCGAGGACGGCGCCACCGTGGTGGATAACCGGAAGGTGGGAGAGCAAAGCGTGTCCATCGGCCGCAACGACGAGGAGTATGTGGAGATCACCGACGGGCTGAAGGAGGGGGATACGGTCCTCATCTTCAACAAAGTGACCTCCGTGATGGATATGATGATGGGAGGCTGAGCCCATGGCACACCTCATCCAACTGACGGATGTCTATAAGATCTACCACATGGGCGACGAGGTGGTACACGCCCTGGACGGAATCAATCTCACCGTGGATCAGGGGGAGTTCGTGGCCATCGTGGGGCAGTCGGGGTCCGGCAAGTCCACCGCCATGAACATCATCGGATGCCTGGATGTGCCCACCTCCGGGAGCTATCATCTGGGGGGAACGGACGTCTCCTCCATGGATGACGACGAGCTGGCGGAGATCCGCAACAAAATGCTGGGCTTCATCTTCCAGCAGTACAACCTGATCCCCAAGCTCAATGTGCTGGAAAATGTGGAGCTGCCGCTGCTGTACGCCGGGGTGTCCTCGGAAGAGCGCCACCGCCGTGCCATGGAGGCCCTGGAACGGGTGGGTCTGGCGGACAAGCGAAAAAATCTGCCAAGCCAGCTCTCCGGCGGCCAGCAGCAGCGGGTCTCCATTGCCCGGGCGCTGGCGGGAAAGCCCTCGGTCATCCTGGCGGATGAGCCCACCGGCGCCCTGGATTCCCGTACCGGGCGGGAGGTCCTGTCCTTTCTGCAAAAGCTCAACGCAGAGGGCGACACCGTGGTCCTGATCACCCATGACAACTCCATTGCCGTCAAGGCCAGGCGCATCGTCCGGCTGCAGGACGGCAAGGTCATCTATGACGGGGATGCCGAGGATCCCCAGGCAGTGGTCCAGCCCTCGGAGGACCTGGGGGAGGAGGTGGAGAAGGCGTGAGCTTCACCCAGTCTTTTAAGCTGGCCATCAAATCTCTGCGCACCAGTAAGATGCGGGCGCTTTTGACCATGCTGGGCATTATCATCGGCGTGGCGGCGGTGATCATTATCACCAGCCTGGGCAACGGGATGCGTAATTACATGAACGACCAGTTCGACCAGCTGGGCTCCAATTTGCTGCAGGTGCAGATCATGAGCCGGGGAGAGGGGTCCACCCGCTTTGCCCGGCCGGAGGATATGACCGCCCTGGTGGAAAAGTACCCGGAGTATTTCAGCGGCGTCTCTCCTTATGTGACGGCCCAGGCCCTGGTGCGCAAGGGAACGGAGGAATTTGAGCGCACTGCCATATATGGTGTCAGCGACTTTTTCTACATGGCTGACCGCAACCAGACCATTGATGGCCACGCCCTTGCCCAGGGACGCTTTTTAAGCTATGTGGAGGTGGAGCGCAAGCAGAACGTCTGCGTGGTGGGGACTTACATTGCCCAGCAGGGCTTCCAGGGGGAGGCTCTGGGGCAGACCATCACCATTCAGGGCGCCCCCTACACCATCGTAGGCGTGTTGGAGGAAAAGGCCGACTCCACGGAGGGCAGCAACGACGATGTGATCTTCATTCCCTATCAAAACGCCATGCGCCTCACCGGTTCTCCAGAAGTGAACTTGTATTTGTTCAGCAGCGTCAATAAGGACGTCTCCTCCCAGGCCAAGGCCATGGTGGAGAACCTGCTGACAAAGATCTATGGCAGCAGCGACTACTATTTCATTATGAGCAGCGCAGAGATGATCGACGCCATGGACTCCATGATCAACACCCTCATGGCCATCTTGATCCTCATCGCCGCCATCTCCCTGCTGGTGGGAGGCATCGGCATCATGAATATCATGCTGGTGTCTGTCACAGAGCGGACTCGGGAGATCGGCATCCGCAAATCCCTGGGGGCAAAGGGGCGGGATATCCGCAGCCAGTTTATCATCGAGGCGGGCACCACCTCCGCCATCGGCGGAACGGTGGGGATCCTGCTGGGGATCCTCATGGCCAATGTTTTGAGCAACATTATCGCCCTGGTGCTGGAGACGGGCAATGACGGGTTCGTGGCCGTGCCCACCCTCAGCGGCATCGCCGTTTCCTTCGGCGTTTCTGTGGCAGTGGGGGTCTTCTTTGGCTACATGCCTGCAAACAAAGCGGCAAAACTCAATCCCATCGACGCCCTGCGCTATGAGTGACGCGGGGGTCATCCCAGCGCCCGGCCAAAAGCCGGGCGCTTCTTTTTGGGGGAGAGGACAGCGGGGAACATGCAGCTGGAGGCCGGGTGCGGGAGTGCTTCCCGTACCCGGCCTCCAGCCGTGCTAAGAGGATATTGTGAAATAAGAGAGGAGTAGTCCTGCCCTTCCCGAAGGGGAGGGCCCCATGCGCGAAAATCAGATGATCCCGTGGGCCACCATGGCATCGCCCACCTTTGCAAAGCCGGCGATGTTGGCCCCTGCCACCAGATTGCCGGGGACGCCGTATTTCTCGGCGGCATTGTAGGAGTTGTGGAAGATAGAGGTCATGATGTCCTTGAGCTTGGCATCCACCTCTTCGAAGGTCCAGCTGTATCGCATGCTGTTCTGGCACATCTCCAGGGCGCTGGTGGCCACGCCGCCGGCATTGGCCGCCTTGGCGGGCCCAAAGAGGACGCCGGCATCCTGGAAGATCTGAATGGCCTCGGGGCGGGAGGGCATATTGGCGCCTTCCGCCACAGCCATCACGCCGTTTTTCACCAGGGCAGAGGCCTCGTCTGCGCCGATCTCGTTTTGGGTGGCGCAGGGCAGGGCGATGTCACAGGGAATGGTCCAGATGTCCCGGAAGTTTTCGTGATAGGTGCTGCCGCTGACCTTGTCGGCATATTCCTGGATCCGGCCCCGGCGGCTGAGCTTGATCTCCTTGACCACGTCCAGGCGGATGCCGTTGGGATCGTGGATATAACCGTCAGAGTCGCTCATGGCCACTACCTTGGCCCCCAGGGAGGTGGCCTTTTCACAGGCGAAGATGGCCACGTTGCCGGAGCCGGAAATCACCACAGTCTTGCCGTCAAAGCTCTCGCCCTTCATGCACCGCAGCATCTCCTCCGTGAAATAGCAAAGGCCATATCCCGTGGCCTCCGTCCGGGCCAGGGAGCCGCCGTAGCTCAGACCCTTACCGGTGAGGACGCCGGCTTCGTGGTCGCCCCGAATGCGGCGATACTGGCCAAAGAGATAGCCGATTTCCCGGCCGCCTACGCCGATGTCTCCGGCGGGGACATCCACAAATTGGCCGATATGGCGGTAGAGCTCCGTCATAAAGCTCTGGCAAAAACGCATGACCTCCCCGTCACTCTTGCCCTTGGGATCGAAGTCGCTGCCGCCCTTGCCGCCGCCAATGGGCAGGCCGGTGAGGCTGTTTTTCAGGATCTGCTCGAAGCCCAGGAACTTTAAAATGGACTGGTTCACCGTGGGATGGAACCGCAGTCCGCCCTTGTAGGGGCCGATGGCGGAATTGAACTGGACCCGGTAGCCCCGGTTCACCCGGACGTGGCCCTGGTCATCCACCCAGGGCACCCGAAAGCTGATGACCCGCTCCGGCTCCACAAACCGCTCCACAATGCCCAGCTCCTCGTACTCCGGATGCTGGGGCAGCATCAGTTCCAGGCTCTCCAGGACCTCCAGAACGGCCTGGTGGAACTCTTTTTGATCCGGATCCCGGGTGACCACCTGGGTGTAGACGCGCTGCAGATATTCACTGTTCAACATGCGACTCGACCTCACTTTGCAAAATAAACTTTAAAAAAGAAAAAACTTAATTAAAAAGAAAAAACCAAGGATCTATCTTATTTTATTAAGATAGCAGAAAGCGGTGATAGATGCAATATCTATTTTTCCTAAAATCGAAAAAAGAATTGCATGGCTCGCTGGCAAGTAGGACAAAAAGCCCCTGCCGCCGGAGGGCGGCAGGGGCAAATGCAGGAGTGAAGATTCAGTCAGGGTTCATAGCCTCCCGCAACCGGTCGGTAATGGCACCTTCAAAAATTCGGGTGCCATGGCCGTGGAGCGTCTCCAAAGAGGCGGCCGCCAAGGTGCAGGACACCTGGTCTCCCATGGAAAGGTCCATGTCAAAGAGGAAGCACGCCTCCTGCTGGGGAGAGGGGCTGGGGGGATTGGTACGGATACGGCCGGGGCCGGCATGGATCCTCGCTCTGCAGGAGGAGTCCAGCTTGATCTGAAAGTCCACCCCGCAGGCCATAAGCCGGTTCTCCTCCACATCGGATTGGGAAAGAGGCCCCAAATAGGCGGGAAGGAACAGTTCCTGCCAGCCGGCGTCCTCCAATCCCAGGCGGGAGCGGGAGAACAAATTGATATACCGCAGCCCCACCCGGGTAAAGTAAGCGGGCCGATAGAGCTGGATAAAGGTAGCCAGGGGCTTGTCCAGCATCCGGGCAAACGCCTCCCATCCCGGGTAGTGCAGGGTGGAAAGGGCGATGGAGTCCCGGGTGAGGTTCAATTTCCACGCCCGGTCAGAGGAGAAAAAGTGATGGTTGATGACGCTGGGGGTCTGCTCCAGCCGGGGCCCGGTGGGACCGGGACGGATCTGAGGGGCGGGAGCGGTCTGCCGCCGGTCATACTGGGGGAATTTTTCCCGGATCACCTCTTGAAACGCGGCGGGCTCTTCCTGATCAATCCGCAGGATAGCCGGAAAGCGCAGCTGGCAGATGACCTCATGGGCCGGGGCATTTTCATAATGGGACCTGGGGCGGCTGGAAAACAGCATCCCACTCACTCCTTTGCAGATGGAATGGTCCTATTTTACCCGCCAGAGCCAAAAAAGTCAACGCAACTTATAAATAGAAGCGGTGGCAGCCGATGGTCTGGCTGTAAGTACGGTTGGCGTTGATCCACACGCCCTCTGAAAGAGCGGGAGCATAGAAGTACAGCGCCGCGCCCACCTGATCCTCGCCGTTCAAGGCACGGTAGGCGGCCTCCACGGACTTGGGAGAGGGATCGCGGTAGACGGTCCCATTGGCCACCGGCTCAAACTGGATGGCCCAGTTCCGGTCAAAAATCACATCGGGAATGTTATCCGGGAATTCATCACTGGCCACCCGGTTCAATACCACGTTTCCCACGGCCACCTGACCCTCCATGGGCTCTCCGGCGCTCTCGGCGCTGATGATGTGGGACAGCCAGTAAACGTCGATGGCGTCATGCTGGGCGTCCGGTGAGGTTACGCCCGCTCCGCCTAAGTACGCGTCCCACTCGGCGCTGCCGCCCAGGGACTCTGTCACCAGCCGCACCGGGACATAGGTCCGGCCGTTTTCCACCGTCACCCGGGCGGAGGATTTTTTGCCGTTGATGGTAATGCTGCCGGTCTTGGGGTCTGCCGTGAGGCTTTCCCCGTCAGAGGCGGCCCGGGCGGTGCCGGTGGAGCTGTCCCACCAGACGGACCACCCGCCGAAAGTCTCCAGCAGGGTCCGCAAAGGCACATACGTCACGCCCTGCTCTACATAACATCGGGCCTCCATCTCCTGTCCGTCCACCTGTACGGGGATGTCCCGGGCGGCCTTGGTGGGAATCGCCAGGGCTAAAGCGGCGGCAAGACCGCACAAAAGTGTTCGTTTCATTTCCTGTTTTCCTTTCTGTAGGGGTTTCTGCATAAAATCATACAAAAATCCGCCTGCAGGAAGCAACCCTCAAAACCTGACAGCCCAGGCAAAAAAACCCGCCGGGCGCATACACTTTCCAAAGAGAGGAGGGGGAAGACATGGATGCCATCGGCTGGAGCGGGGAGGTGTATGCCGCGGCAGCCATCCTGGCAAAGACCCTGACCACAGAGGAGCTGACCCGGCTTTCCCTGCTCTTTACCCAGCTGGGCACCACCCTGGGCACCATCGCTGCCCTGCAGCCTCTGGAAGAGGAAACGGAAGGGGGAGACGCCGCGGCTTCGGACCTTTCGGCGCTGTGAGGGCAGGGGAGCGCCCCCCACGGGCAGGGCAGGCATCTCCCCGGTGCCGGCGGGTCCTTGCACCGGGGGAGGAAGTCTGCTATATTGGAAAAAACACCGGGGAGGGATCGCATATGGATGTATTGGTGGTTGTGGACATGCAGAATGACTTTGTCTCCGGGGCCTTGGGGACGCAGGAGGCCTTTGATATCGTGCCCTGTGTGGTGGGGCGGGTGGTGGACGGCCTGAACCGGGGGGAGACCATCCTCTTTACCCGGGATACCCATGAAGAGGATTATCTGGGCACCCAGGAGGGGAGAAAGCTGCCGGTGCCCCACTGCATCCGGGGGACTGAGGGCTGGGAGATCATCCCCCAGCTGCAAGAGTACGCTCCTCATCCCATTGACAAGCCCACCTTTGGCAGCCGGGAGCTGGGGGCACTGCTGAGGGCCCGGGACGAGGATCTGCGCCGGCAGAGACAGCCCGGTGTGGGGAAGGTGACGCTCATCGGGGTGTGTACGGACATCTGCGTCCTCTCCAACGCACTGCTGGTAAAGGCCTTTTTGCCGGAGGCGGAGATCGTGGTGGAGGCTGGGTGCTGCGCAGGTGTAACGCCCCAGGCCCACCGCACGGCCCTGGAGGCCATGAGGGCCTGTCAAATCACCGTGGTGGGGGAAACATGAATCTAAGCCCCGCGGCCAAAAGGCCGCGGGGCTTTTCTGAATTTTTGAAGCCGAGGCAGGTCAGCCTTCAGAGTATAGCAGCCGCCCTCATCGGCAATGTCACAACAAGAACGCGGATATCTCCGGGATCCTTATATGTAGCTCTGGGTGGAGACGTCAAAGACGCCCCGGGTGGTGATGCGCAGAGTGGGGATCACCGGCAGGGCCATAAAGCTCAGGGTCATGAAAGGATCGATGCCGGGATTTACTCCCAGGGCATGGGCCGCGGCCTTGGCGTGCTCCAGCTTTTCATTGACCATGGGCAAAGGCTCGTCGCTCATGATACCGGCGATGGCCAAAGGCACCTCTGCCTTGGTCTGGCCGCCATCTAAGACCACGATGCCGCCGCCCAGCTCCGCCACCCGGTTGGCGGCGGCGGCCATGTCGGATTCGCTGGCACCCACTACGATGATGTTATGGGAGTCGTGGGACACGGAGGTGGCTACAGCGCCGGAGCGCAGGCCGTAGCCCTTGAGATATCCAAGGCCGATGTGACCGGTATTTTTGTGGCGTTCCACCACGGCGATCTTCAAGATGTCCTCTTTGGGATCAATGTGATCGGCGTAACCGGCATCCACCGTGGTGATCTCTCCCGGCACCATGCCCAGGACGCCCCGGGGACGCTGCTCCGCAAAATCCTGGGGGGTGAGGCGGTCGAGATGGAAGGTGTTATGGGCCCGCTGCGCAAGATAGGGGTCGATGTCGGGGGCGGGGAAGTCCGCCACCTCCCCATGGTCTACCATCAGCACGCCCCTTTTGTACACCTTTTCAATAGTAAAGTGCTGGAAATCATCAATGAGGACAAAATCTGCCAGGTATCCCGGGGCCACGGCCCCCCGGTTGTTCAGCAGGAAGTACCGGGCGGCGTTGTGGCAGGCCACTTTTACCGCGGTGATGGGGTCCGCCCCCAGGGCGATGGCCTCTTTGACGATAAAGTCGATATGGCCCTTTTCCAAAAGATCGTTGGGGTGCTTGTCATCGGTGCAGAACATGCACCGCTCGGAGTACTTGTGGCAAAGGAGGGGGGCCAGGGCCTTTAAATTCCGGGCGGCGGTGCCCTCCCGGATCATGATGAACTGTC
Organism: uncultured Oscillospiraceae bacterium; assembly: GCA_944385475.1. Taxonomy (GTDB): domain Bacteria; phylum Bacillota; class Clostridia; order Oscillospirales; family Oscillospiraceae; genus Oscillibacter. The sequence continues at coordinate 805 of CALWXJ010000001.1, read as the reverse complement.
CCCGCTGGAGCTTTGCGATGGCGTCGTTTAAATCATGGCACTCATGGTCAGAGTAGACGCCGGCAGCCACATAGGCGTTGAGGTCGTTGCCCACCAGGTCCGGGGCATGGCCGTCGATCTTCTTGTGGTGGGCCTGGGCGGCCACGATTTTTTCCACCGGCTGGTCATCCCCTGCGATGATGCCCACAAAGTTCATCATCTCCGCCAGACCCAGGACCCTGGGGTAGTCATAAAAGGAGTCCAGGCTGCGGTAGTCCAGCACGGCGCCGGATTCATCCAGGGGCGTGGCCGGGACGCAGGAGGGCAGCATGAACTGCACATCCACCGGCAGCCCCTCTGTGGCCTGAAGCATGTACTCAATGCCGTCCGTACCCATGACGTTGGCGATCTCATGGGGGTCGGTGACCACGGTGGTGGTGCCGTGGGGCAGCACGGCCCGGACAAACTCTCGGGGGGTCACCAGGGAGCTTTCCAGGTGGATATGGGCATCCAGGAATCCCGGCAGGACGATCTTGCCGACGCACGATTCCTCCACCGTGCCCTGATAGCTTCCCATGCCCACGATCAGCCCCTCCGCCACGGCGATGTCCGCCGTGCAGAGCTCATTGGAAAACACGTTGACGAACGTGGCGTTTTTCAGCACCAGGTCCGCCTTTTCCCGGCCGGCAGCCACATTGATCATGCGGCGCTTTTTGCGCAGTTTGCGGTTGATTCTGCTGGTATAGCTCTCAGCCATGGAATCCCTCCCCTTCCCGCCCCGAGAGGCGGCGTATTTGATTAGAATGAGTATACGGGAAAACGCCGC